>DUZU01000008.1 GCA_013349285.1 Deltaproteobacteria bacterium
GCCATGAGTTGCCACTCGATAAACTGGTCCGGCGTAGCGGGAAGTTTATCTCCCTCCTCTTGCCAGTTTTTCCACCAGGCCTTATAATCATTGGCGGTAAATTCGACGCCGTTCAGAGTTACCAGCGGCTTCTCCCCCCAAAACCAAGCATGCGCAGGAGTAGGCAGACAGAAAAAACCTGCACTCAGGGTGAAACAGATAGCAGCTATAAAACATCCAAACAAGGGACCAGACCCTTTTTTTCCCATAACGTCAATATCTCCTGAACTACTATTTTCGACAAACCGGTTATACTGTTAACCAGTCCAAAATGGAGCATTTTCCGATACTCCTCACCTTCGCGTCTATGAATAGTGGCCACCAACAATTTGCCGGTGGAACCATCATAGATACACACCCTTACCTCGACTTTCGGTTCAACCGCCTTGCCCCTTACCTTCTCTTCCATGGACAAAATCTCCCCCCCGATAACCCGTTCCACCCCGAGCCGGGAGGCAATAATCTTGATCTGCTCCGGGGTTGGTTTCACCCATGGCGCCAAGTGCATTTGCCGGTAAATCTTGCGAATATCACCCTCAAGCGTAACCTGCCATGATCCCGCCTGGACAAGCTGCCCCATAAAAATTCGATAAAAGAGCCTTCCTGCCTGATTGTAACCAGTTTTACTGGAAAAAGGAAGAACAGCCACGCTACAAACCACGCCATAGGGGGCAGGAGAAAACTCCTGCAAATAAGGTCTCTTGTCCTTTACCAGATCAAGACCGACACAGGCGACAATGCCCTGCCCCATCAACAACAAAGAAAACACCAAGCCGACCCGTTTCAGAAACCGGGGCAAGCCACTAAAAGCTACTGCTGCTGTAACCCTTTTAAAAATCATCTATCCCGCCAACTTCCGGAGCAATAACCTCTTCCTCCACCTGATCTGAAGAATCCTGGGGAATCATCCCCAGCAAATCCTCAAATTTCCTGGTAATCTTGCCCCCGAAAATATCCTGCGCGACGAGCACCAACCTTAATTTCCCCTGGTTTTGCCCGGAGGTGGAAGATAAGATAAAACTATAAGGCAGACGATCCCCAGTGGCCTCGCGAATCACAACTCCATCTTGACTGAGAATCTCCGCCCGCCAGTAAGACAAGGGCACATCATTGCCGTGACGCAAATCAATAACAAAATCTTTATCCTGCAATTCAACGGCTATCTCCAGTTCAGGCGCCCGTCTGAAAACCTGAACCTGAGCGGGGACGGTCACTTCATTTTCAGCCCGATCCCAGGCGCTGAGCTCAATAGTATAATCGCCGTCCGGCACAAAATGACCATCAGCCAGTTTCCCATGCCAAACCAACCGCTCAGGCATTCCATTGCCGTGGTCGGCCATCAGGACAACTCCATCCTTGTCTAAAATGGTCATCTTCCAATGAGAGATAAGCTCACTGTCGAGCAGGATGGGTACGATATAGACCTTGTCCCGCAACACGACCCTGTCTTTAAACTTCGGCCCCAGAACCTGCAGTGAAAGCTGGGGCACGGTTCCGTCAACAAGATAGCTGCCGACAAAAATATTTTCACCATCCGCTCCGGCGCCTGAAACATTCAGGGTCACCGAATAACGGCCATCATTATCCGGCGCCCGCCACACAGCCTCATAGAGCTCTGCATCTTCACGAAATACGGCCTCAACCTCCCGGGTTCCGACCGACAACATAACTTTCCTTTTGCCGAAAACAGCCGGGCTGCCAAACAGCTTAACCCGGCATGTCACCAGCCCGCCGGGCCTCAACACCGCCGGGGCCAAGCTGACATTATCAACCAACCGTTGTACCTGTTCGCTGGTTATGGTTGTAAAACTTTTAGGCATGGCCGCCAGCAACCGCTGGAGCGCCATGGCCTCGATATCCGCAAAGGTCTGGGGCTCTGCCAGCCCCAGCAGGTGCTGAACGTCAACCGTGCACAACTCGCCGCTGCCGGCCCATATCATCCGCACATCCGCCGTTCTAATCAACATGGCGGACAGCCCGATAGCCGATGGGGCTTTCTGGCGCAGCTGATTCACCGAGCCGAACAAAATAAAATCGACCCCCAGCTCTTCCCTCAGTTTAACCACATTGGTCGAATCGAGATAACCGAGCCAGCGGATTCTATTGCGCACCATGAAGTCAATAACCGCATCTTCGGAAAGAACGGTATGCCCCCCCTGCCGCAGAGCCGTAATCAGACTTACGGTCAGTGACTGATTATAGCCGTTAACCCCCTGACTGAGATCCTCGATCGGCATAACCGCCAATGTTATCTTTTTTGCAAAAACAACCCCTGGGGTCATCAACAATGCAATACAGAGCGCAAGAAAGAGCCTGCTATGTCCGGCTTTCAAAACCATTCGTAAACTTTATTAAGCCCCCCCTCGAGGAATGGTATCCAACAGATCATCCACCAAATCGAGAATAACCTCAAAAGTACCCTTGGCTCCCACCCCGAAAAGACGGCGGCCGAGAGAATCACCGCTACCGTTTCCAGTGGCCTGCCAGACAACCAAACCACTCTGGGTATCAAGTAAACGAAGGGTCAAAGTCATTTCCGAGGCACCGGACGAACCCTTACCGCTTTCGCCGACCTGATCAACCACTCCCAAAAAAATTGCCTGGACACTCAGCCGCTGACCAAGACGACGCAAGGCCTGCGGGTCTAAAGGTTCACCGGGTTGAACATTTTCCTCCCGCAGAATGCTGTCGACCACTCCCTTATCCGCCACATCGAAAACCCTGGACGACAACATCTGGGTTATGGTTATATCACGCACCATTTCAGACACATATTGATCTTTGCTGTTGTTGGAAAACGGCAACACCGCAATTTTTTTTATAAACCCGAAATCAACATTTTCGCGAAAAAAAGGCTGCGCTCCCCCAGCTGTTTGCAAAATGCATCCATTAGCAAACAGCATCAAAAACAAAACACTAAATCTACCGGCAATAATCATTTTTTTTAACATCGTTTTTTCCTTCTTAAACTTCCGCACCAGACACAATCCCTAATCCTCAGCACATCACCCAAACAACTTAAACGACGACCTTGTCACTGGGTAGAAAAACGGGCAAAAACACGGCCCGCCATCTGCCAGGTCTTCTCGATGCCGGTGTCGGAGAATGATGCGTTCCCTTGAAAATCAAAATGGTTACTTAACTTCCAACTCATAAAAAAATTATAGCCCTGAGTTATTTGATCGCTGGTCTTACCGTAATTATAGCCCAAACTTGTTTGAATTTTGCTGGTGGCGGCCAAAAAGGCGGAGAGACTCAAAGTTCGATTAACCATGACCGAATCGGCCCAACTTTGACCAACCCCGGCATTGAGAGAAAGCATGTCTGACTTGCGCCAGTTTACACTGAAGGTTGCATCCATACTATCAGAGGTTGTTGTCGCATGTGCTTGCCTATATGACCCGTTAAAACTTGCCGTCATCCTCGGAACCAGCCGGGCCGTCAAATTCAGAGTTGTATCATAACTCTTACTTGAGGATGAGTCATTCTCATTCTTACTATCGCTATAATTCAAAGCCAGACGCCCACCTAGATCGGGATAAAGCTGGGCGGATGTCGATATGCCAACCCCCTGGCTGACATTCTGCAACACCCCGTCATCATAATTCTCGGTTCGGGTCAGACCGAAATCCATATTCAGAGTTGGTAACAATACCGACCCGATATTCAAACTATAGTTTCGCCCAACAGACTCAGGGGAGTTTCCTGATTTATCCTGGCTCTGACTTAGCGCCAAAGAGGAGTTCAAAAAATCAAAAGGCTGCCACCGCAATTGCCCTGAGTGTGAACTCTGCTCGCTGGTCAAGCCGGAATAAAGGTCGCTACTGTTCATGGAAAAAGCATAGCTCACCGACATGGCCGGAGAGAAGGTGTAGCCTAAATTAATATCAGTACCCATAGAGGTCTGTTTCTTATCCAGGGTCACGGTTGAAGCGGAACTTAAAACCTCGTCATAGATCTCAATTTCGGTAAAATCAACCTGAACAGCGGCGGAACTACTGGTGACGACAAACTTCAACCAGCGGGTCTGCAGGCTGGACACCGTAAACTCAAAGCGACGCTCAGCGGAATTATACAAACAGGATGGGGAGAGCACGGTGAGATTAGCGGTATTAAGCACCCAATCGGTACCATTGACGCTGGTGTAAAGATCAAAGGTAAAAGCGGCAACGTTGGCGGCTTCATCCTCATCGGTATAGAGATAGATCAGATCAACTTCATTATAGTCAACGGCAAAGGCGATATTAAGAGGCGGCGGCTCAGAGCCATCGGTAAAAACATCCCCCGGCGTCTCTGTATTGCCGTCGCGCAGAAAGCTCTTGGAAGTAAGTTCCCCGACCGAGGAGATAAGGGGGGTGTCGTCGGTGCCGGCCAACACCTGGGAAATAACCTGTTTTATGTCGGCCGTACCGCCTGAGCCAACCGCTGCGGAAGACGCGCTTGTATTCAGGCCAAACTGCTGGGATGCCCCCAATCTGAGCTTATTATCCAGAAATGTTTGATCCGTAACCAACCTGGCCATGTGGTTGGTGTTTTGCTGATTGGTTTGCCGCACATTATTGGTTGTATCGGACAAATCAAAATTATAATTGAACTGACAATACTTTAAATCCCAACCGATATTGGCGCTCTCATCATAAGATTCGGTGTCAACCACGCTCGGCGACCTGTCATCCTTCCTGTAATCTTCACTGTAGGACAATCTCAAGGTGGGCCAAAAAGGTTTATTCCATTTACTGCTCCACGATGATTGCCATGCACTGGATTGGGTATTGGCGGAGGAGGAATTCTTACGTTGACTGACCCGGCCATCAAGGTCAAAGGAAAAAAGGTAATTGTCCAGAGTCAAACCCAGGGAGGGATCATAACTCTCGGTAATCACCCCCTCATTGCGCCCCTGGGAATATCGAAAAGACTCAGAGAGCTTCATGAGTTCAGTAAGTCCCTGGGAGAGGCTGAATGAATAATTAACCCGTTGCTGATCAGTGGCCTCCTGCCCTTTGCTCTTATTATGGAGCCATTGGCCGGAGAGATTCTGCGAAGCAAAAATCTCTCCGGGGCCAACCACGAGCAAGATCAGCAGCAAGAGCAGGCCGAAAAAAAGAGAATTAACATATTGTCCCATTTTTCCAACCTTCCCCTTTAATAAACCTTACTACTCGAACTCTATTCCCCTGGCCATAACCATAATTATCAGGTCTCCCTTGAGAGATAAGGTCAACTCCAACAACAAACCGTTAATTATCCATCAGCAAAAAGATAAAAGCGCAAGCCTTAAATACTACCTGCTCGGCTTTATCTTGGGACTGCTCCGGTCGTATGATTTGGGGGCATGACAACCCACAACACAGGTGCCGCCGGTTGTGGTTTTGGTAATTGAAATCGGATAGGACCAAGCGCCAAAGGGGACGTCATAACGGATATGCTTGGCCTGGTTGCTGGCATGGGGATCATGACAGGCAACGCAGTTTCTGCCTTTCTTGCGGTTCACATGGAAAAAATGAAGGTTGTACTCACCATCGCGAAAGTTGGTGAGGGTCTTGGTGAATTTCTTTTTTGCTATATCTTTATTATGACAGCCGAAGCAAAGATCATAATTGTCCGAGTCGTAATCCTTATAAAACTCCTCGGGAAAGTATCGCACTAAAATCCGACTATTTTTTGAGCCATGCACCTTATGACAGGCCATGCAATCACCGGTCTGCACCGGTCCATGGCGAAATTTACTGCCGGCAACATTATCACTCAACTCATCATGGCAGGAGAAACAGAGTTTTTCGGTGGAGGCGGCCAACAATGACCGCTCATTGGAGGAATGGGGCCGATGGCACGAGGTACACTTGCCCTGGGCGACCGGCTCATGTTTGTACACCGCGGTCTCGATATCGTCAAAAACCTTGGGGCTCAACTTTTTATGACAGCCGGCACAGAGGGCATCCGCTTTTTTATGAAGTTGAAAACGGGTATCGGAACTGTGCGGGTCATGACAAAGGTTACAATCTTGACCAACCGGTTTATGAACATGCTTCATGGTGAATTCATCCTGCCGATCCTTATGACACTGAAAACAGACCTCGCCTTTCGCGGAGGGCGCTATGAGCAGACTGGCATTTTTGCTGGCATGGGGTTGATGACAGGCAATACAATCACCGGCGCCTACCGGGCCGTGCCGGAATTTCTTGGTAAAAATGGCGGCCTCATGACAGGTGAAACAGAGACTGCTGACACTGGTCCCGTTGCCGCGCAGCTGAAAACGCATCGCGGATTCATGGGGATTATGGCAATCGATACAGCCCTCCTCAACCGGGGCGTGCACAACCTCGTTTTTGAACTCTTCCCGCTTGGCCTGGTGGCAGACCAAACACAACTCCTGGCCGGTGCGCTCAATGGCCATCGGCTCGAAGGAGCCATGGGGGCTGTGGCAGGAAATACAGATCCCGGCGCCAACCGGGCCATGAACATGGGCGGCCTTGCCCATCTTGCTGTGACACCCGCCGGTGGTACAGTTGGCCCGAACGGGAATTATCCGCTGGTAATCAAATTTGCCCCGCCGAAACTTGTGACATTCTTTACAGTCAAGCGACGCGGGGGAGGCATGAACAAAAAACCTCTTAAAGCCTTTGGGGGCCTTGCCACCTTTGGCCGCATCTTTGGAGGAGAGATAATAAACCTTGACACTCTTCTGTAACTTGCCGGCGGCTAGCTCGATAACGTTCTCACCATCTTTCAAGTGAATCAACGAGCCGAAGGAACCGCTGTCAACCTCGATAATACCGTTGGGGTTCTTATTGCCGACCCCTTTGATCGTTACCTTGGTCGCTTCGCTGTCAATCAGGCGCCCGGCTA
Organism: Deltaproteobacteria bacterium; assembly: GCA_013349285.1. Lineage (GTDB taxonomy): Bacteria > Desulfobacterota > Desulfobulbia > Desulfobulbales > Desulfurivibrionaceae > DUZU01. Next base: position 6,886 of record DUZU01000008.1, read on the forward strand.
AAAATAAATCCTTTTCAGAAACCCAGACCATATCCGGGGGCGAGACTACGACCAACTGAGGGATTGCTTGCGGAGGCGCGGCCAACAGGCGCGATGGAAAAGAGACTGAGCCGAGCAGTATCATCAAGATAACGATGACTAAATCAATCAGCCGAATGCCGTGTCCTGAACCAAAACCACCCTGCGCCACTTCCTTTGCCAAAACCTATCCTCCCACTAAAAAAACACCGAGGCTTGGCTGACCATCGCCTTCCACCCCTCAAAAAACATGCTGATTTCGTTAAAAAACCGCGCCGACAACTAAGCCGACGCGGTTTATATTTATTACACTATCAAGATTAAGTCAAACGATTAACTATTATCCTTGGTAGTATGACAGGTGAAACAACCGGTATTACCAGTGACGCCGTTATGCGCATCCATGGTGCTGTAGTTCCAGCGCAACAGATCGGCGTATGGCGAACCATGGGCCCGATGACAAGAAACACAGACCACAATACCGTTACCGGCGGTTTGCACGTTGGTGTTCACCAAAGTAGTAACCACGCCACTGGTAAGAACGGAAGTAGCCACCGGAGCCTCAACCGAATAGGTGGTGTAATACTGATATTCCTTATTGGCCTTGTCCACGATTGAAGAAAGATCGAAATCGGTTGGATGCCTTACCCATGGTGAATCCATGGCGCCGGCATAGCTGATCTCGCCGGCACCGGTATGAAAGGTGCCGTGACACTGGGCACAGAGAGCACTGATGGTCCCAGCATCATCAGCGGTACCATTATCAGTACCCCGATCAACCCCGTAATACTGGTTATGATCGCCAGCCCCATTGGTATACTCCCAGTTGGTGTCTTCCTTACCCAGAATCCCGCTCAGGAAACGATAACTGCCGGCCAGAGATAGGCCGTTAACAGTCGAGTCATTGCCATGATGGGCGCCGGACATCGCGGTAAACTGATCTAATTCAGTCTTTTTCCCATGGCATCCGGCGGTACCGGCGCAGGTGATCTGGGTGGCCAAAGCGGTGCCACCGTTACCCGGAGGGGTGATCCCAAGGGCACCATCGCGTGTGGCAATACCCTGGACGTTATGGCCGGCAGCATCACTGCCATCGGCAACCCACTTGAAGTTACCTCCGGCAAGGGTGTTGGTGCCATAAGCCGCAGTTGTACTAATGACATAGGGAATATCGTTAAGGCCATCATTGGTTCCGGTATGACAACCGACACAACCGCCCTTGGTCAAGGCCCTGCTCACCCCGGCGGCAACAACGTCGACACCGTCTTGGCTGTTATGCATGGTATGACAACCTGAACAAACCCCGGAAACCCTGGCTCCGGCAACGGCCGGCAGCATCCAGATCGCCCCCACGACGCTAGCTGCAACAACTATTGATTTTGTACTAATAAGCTTTTTCATCATTAACTCCTCCTCACTTTTTCCCTCGTTTTCTTCTTCCCAAGATCACCGAAGGCCGCCAATCGGCATGCCAACTTATTTCTTCCCCTAACTCCTCCCCTCAATTCAGCTTTTAAAAAATCACTCGGTAACTCTTTCCCAACAACCTTCCCTGCCCCACCAACCCTAATTATTGGGGTGGGACCCCGGTGACAGCGACTGGAGGGTAGTTGTCATCTGTCACCGGGGGTGGTGAGGTGCCCTTTTTACAGGATTAAAAAATTAATCCCATAACTAATATAATACTCTTTAAGCTGGAGTGCAAGAATTCTTTAAAAAAAACTCAACTTGCAACCCCCTGTTTTCATTGCCTCATTTTTCGAAGCATAACCAAATCATAACCTTATCTATTTCACGTTTACCTGACAACCATAATTTAAAATTGCAATTACCATACCAAACAACATACCCCAATTACGATTACAAGCAAACCACGCACAAACAACAAGATAGAACTAACTGCAACACGGCGCCCCTCCTCCCCGCCCAAACAGCAGCCACCCACAACGCCAGAAGCTGGCCACCTCGCGACCAGTTTCTGACCACCCAGACCACCGCCCCTCACAATCAAACAAAGGGATTAACAATATTATAATCCGCTATTTTTTTGCGCAGGGTGGTCGGCGAAATAGCCAGACGCTTTGCGGCTTGGCTGATATTCCACTGCAAGTCGGCAAGAGTTTTTACAACATGCGCCCGCTCCGCCTCGGCAAGGGTAACCGGCTCAAGGGACTCACCCCCCCCGGCCTCCGGGGTCACCATCCGCAGGTCATCAGCCGCCAGCATCGCATCGGTGGACAACACCACCGAGCGGGTCAAAACATTTTCCAACTCCCGCACATTGCCGGGCCAGTCATAGGCCATCAACTTTGCCATTGCCCCTTGGCCGAGAACAGGCTTGCCGCGCTGAAACCTTGAGGCAATCCTGGCCAGCAACACTTCAACCAGCAGCGGAATATCCTGCCGCCGCTCACGCAGGGCCGGCAGAACAAGCGCCGAAACACTCAAGCGATAATAAAGATCCCGCCGAAAACGGCCCTGGCGGACGAGCTCCTCAAGGTCACAATTGGTAGCAGCCACCACCCTCGCCTTAAAGGGTATAACCTCAAGCCCACCCACCCGCACAAACTCCTCTTCCTGCAGAACCCTTAACAGCTTACCCTGTAGATCCATGGGCATATCGCCAATCTCATCGAGAAAAACCGTGCCCGCCTTGGCATATTCCAGCTTGCCGATCTTGAGCCGGTCAGCTCCGGTAAAGGCGCCTTTTTCATGGCCGAAGAACTCGCTCTCGAGCAGGGTCGAAACCACCGCCGAGCAATTTACCGCCACAAAAGGCTCGTCCGGCGAACTGGCCCCATGCAGAATCCGAGCGGCCAACTCCTTACCGGTTCCTGATTCGCCGCCGATTAGCACCGTCACCTTGCTGCGGGAAAGCAGGCCGATGGCCTTATGCACCTCAACAATCAAGGGATGGCCGCCGATCATCTCGACCTGCCCCTGCTCCGCCCCCATGCCCACCGGCTCCTTGCTCGCCCCCCCGCCCTGGGCGCGATGCCGCGCCACCCGCTCGATCAACGCGGAGATATCATCGAAATCAAGGGGCTTGCGCAGATAATCAAAAGCACCGTTCCGCATGGCCTCAACCGCCGCGTTATTATCTGCCTCGCCGGTCATTATGACCACGGTGGGCAAGGAGGAGCCGGTCAAAAATTGAGGTAAGGCCTTCAAGCCGCTCTGATCCGGCAGATTGAGATCAAGCAGAACTAACTCGGGCACAAAGCCCTCAACCTGGGCGAACCCGGAATGAACATCAAAAGAGCACCGCACCTCATGGCGCTTAAGCCCTAACTGCAGCTGCAAGGAGCGACAAAGCGCCTGATCATCGTCAACAATAAGTATTTTCATTACCGCAAACCTCCCAGCCACACCCCTTCCGAAAAAATTCAAGTAGAGAGTATATATAAAGATACAGCCAACATAAAAACACTTGAAGAAATTACCATAAAGCAAATATGGGTTATACCCCACGAAGGCCAGGAAAAAAAATAAAAACAGCCGATATACTTCGCGGCTAACTAATCAAGTTGAGCCCCATGCAGTTTACCTCTTATCAGTATCAATCTCGCCCCTGCCCGAAACCCCAAGCTTGAGTTTAACATTTTTTCACGAGAGCGGATTTCTTCGCGACCAACACCGCGACCCACATCTATCTATTTAATTTTACAACAGAAGTCAGCAATCAGCAAAACAAACAGCCCCCAAGCAACCCCCAGCCAAGCCAAAGTTAACAACCAGCTGCAACGACGGTATCATTATCCTTTTTTTTACAATAAGCTATTGATCATTCATTAAATTAAATGTATAAAATATTGAAATCTGGCAATAATCCCCTAACTCTTCCCAGCCAGAACACTTTTAAACAATCACCTCCCATGCTCAAACTTTACCTTTTATTTCACGGCATTAGGGGAAATTGCGCTTTGTCACCCACAAGAAAACGAGGTTACAATTGAAAATTAAATATAGCTTTCACACTGTCATTTTCTGTTTTTTATTTACTTTCTGCGCATTCATTACCACCGGTTCGGCCGAATCTTTTCCCTTCCGCTCGGTGAGCCCTGGGGACACCTTGCCCGCGACCACCGTGACCAGCATTAATTCCGGTAAAGAAATGACGATCGGTCAGCACACGGGGCGGCCCACCGTCCTCGTGTTTTGGGGCGGAGATCTGCCCACCAAAAAACAACGGGCCATCACCGCACTCACCCAGCTCCATGAACTTGCTCCGTTTTTGAAAGAAAAAAAAGTTGACATGGAAATCATTAATGCCCTGGGTGACACTTCGGCGACCATCACCGAAGTAACCTCGGCCGCCGGAATCAGCGGTGAAACCTACGTCGACCAGGATCAAAAGACATACGGCAGCCTGGGGATTTTCGTAATGCCGGCAATCATGCTGGTCGACCCGAAGGGTAAGATCGTAACCGGGATGGGGTACAGCCACAACATGATCCCCAGACTCCAAGGAGAAATAGAAATATTACTCGGCGAAAAAACCAGGGAACAACTTGAAAAAGATCTCCACCCCACCATGGTCGACAAAAGCGAAGAAGAAAAGGACGCCAACCGGCACCTTAACATGGGAAAAATCATGACCATGCGCGGCCAGCTGGAACCAGCGGTCCGGGAATTCAAATCAGCCATTGAAAAAAATCCCAAACTCGGCGCCGCCCAGATTGAATTGGGCTGCCTCTATGTCCAATTGGACAACCTGACCGAAGCACAGAAGGCCCTTGACCTTGGACTTGAGATGGAACCAGGCTCCCTGGAAGGGGAGATCTGTTATGCCCAGATTCAGGCCAAGCAGGGCAAGGTGGATGAAGCGATCGGCGATCTCCAGGCCCTTTCCTTCCGCAATGGCCGCAACCCCGACCTTCATTATGTTCTCGGCACCTTATTGGTCCAAAAAGGCGCTTTCGACAAAGCGGCCGCCGAACTAAGCAAGGCCTATGAACTGCTGAACAAACAGAAAAATTTTGAACATTAACCACGAATAACAAAAACCGGTCCAAGGCAAGAGCAGAATAAAGACAGACAAAGGTTGACAATGAAAATTCCGGTTATACCCACTGTTGGTAACCAATTCGCGCAAACCGGCATGGCCATCGGCCTGCTGGTTTGCCTTTTTTTTAGCGCGACTCTCCTGTCACCCCGGCCCGCACTTGCCGAAGAACCGGAAATTCTATCTCCGCCCGCCGATGCCATCATCTATGCCAGGGGACCGCTCACCCACGTCATAGTCCGGCAAAAAGACACCCGCACCGCCAATCAGGTGCGAATCAGAACAAGCGACGACACCCTGATCGCACCGGTAAGAATCCAACCTGGAAAAGATTACTCATACATCCATTTCGAGGTGCCGCTGATCCCCGGCAAAAACCTTTTTGAAATTACGCCCTCCGGCAAAGAACTTTCCGTCAAATATCGACCGCTGCGCTCATTGTTAAATGCCAAGTTCAATGCCAAGAATGTCTACCTCTTCCACCGCACCGAAGCAATCCCGGCCTCCTGCAGCCAATGTCACAACCCGGATAAGATCAAACCGCTCGAAGGCATCAGCGGCCAGGCTCAACCGCTGTGCTATTCCTGCCATAAAAACATCCTGGACCAAGCAGTATGGAAACATTCGCCGGCGGTCAACATGCAGTGCCTCGCCTGCCACCAGAAATCCGAGTCACCGCTGACGATCTCCATTCCGGAAGGCAAAGTGGAATCAACCTGCTTTAAATGCCATACCAACAAAAAGTCATGGCTGGCCAAGAACCATATCCATGGCCCGGTGGGAACCGGCGACTGCACGGTGTGCCATAATCCCCACGGCGACAATTACTATTCCCAACTCTGGGCCGACGGCAAGGCGGAACTCTGTGTCGCCTGCCACACCGACAAGAAAACATTAATCGAAGATGATAGCCCGATCTATTACATCCACGGCATTCTCAAAGGCGCAGGCTGCACCATCTGCCACAGCCCCCATGCCACTGATATTCGGTTCCAGCTTTACAAACCGATCAACGAACTCTGCACCAGTTGCCACACCGCATTAAAGGGGGTCACCAAGGGCCACCCGGTGGGCGGCCATCCGAACACCGGGGTAAAAGACCCGCGGCGGCCGGAAAGAATGCTGGCCTGCACCAGCTGCCACAATCCCCATGGCTCGGACTTCAAGTTTCTACTCATTGGTGATATCTTAGGCGGACATGTGTGCAGTCAATGCCATAACTAAGGAAATACGTTTGATGCCGAACTCCGACCAGCAGCAAACAGCAACCGCCACCATAACGCCGCGGCCCCGCAAAGCTCCTCGGTGGTATGGACTGCTGATCTTGGCGCTTACCTTTTTGCCGGTTCCGTCTCTCCATAATCCTTGGCCCGCCCAGGCAGCGGAAAACGAACCGGGCCAGCAGATGGTCAGCATTGCCACCATCCTTACCCAGGACATGGAGGGCAAACCCCTCCGCTTTCCCTCGGCGGTGGCCTTTGACAAGGACCAGGAAGAGCTGTACCTGATCAGCAACAGCAAGGACGGCATTATCGTCTATGATAATGACTTTTTCCCATACATCGCATTGGGCAAGGGAAGAGGGATCACCGCCCCGACCGGTATTTTTTTCGATGGGCAAAGCGGAGATATTTATATCTGCCAAGATTTGGCGCCACCAAAACCGCCCCGGCTGACCATCGTCAACAGCGCGTTTTTTCTGCGTAAAGAGATAACCTTTAAACAAATGCCCGATGGCGGCAACTTCAGCCCCAAATGCGGAACGATCGGCAAAAACGGCAACATCTATCTCGCCGGCAACAACACCAAAGGCGTTCTTGTTCTTGACAAGGACGGCAACTATCTCCGCTGGCTGAAACCGCTCGACCTGGTCCGCGCCCCAACCGCAAAAACCGACGAAACCGCCCAGGAACCAAATGGTCTAACCGAAGTTTCGCAAAATGAATTGAATCTAACCGAACCCTCTCCTGAGGCAAAAGAGGCCGACGAAGGCTTTGGCCTGCCTGAAAATCTTCGCCCGAAATCAAGCTCCATGGCCCCCCCCAGGAAAGACGGTCGCGAGATGGCGCCGGTACAAATCGTTAATGTAACTTCCGACCAGGATGGCCATCTCTTCCTGCTGAGCGAAGACACCAGCAAAGTTTATGTCTACAGCCCCTCCGAAACCCTGCTCTTCTCTTTCGGCGAAAAAGGAGGCTCCGGCGGCAAAATGAGTCGCCCCCGGGGAATCGCCGTCGATGACAACAAAAAATGCATTTATGTCGTCGATTATATGCGCCAGACCATCCTGGTTTTTGACATGGGCGGCAAGTTTATCTTTGAATTCGGCGGGCGCGGCACCGGCCCCTTATGGTTTAATTTCCCCACCTCGGTCACCACCGACCGTCTTGGACGAATAATTGTGTCCGATCTATTCAATCACCGGATCCAGATCATGAAACCGTCTTTCGACATGAGCTTTCCTCTTTTTTATGACGCTAATAAAGCCGAAAACAAGCTGAAAGAAGAAACGGAAGGGAGCCCCGAGGAAATCGGACCCGCGCCTCAAGACGACTCTTCAATATTTTTCAAAGACAACGATTAACCCAAGAAAAGCCATTGGACCTGATTGTCGGCAGATAGTTTGAACATAAGGCCGTGCCGGCCAACTCTGTAAAAAACAAACAGGGCCGGCGGCAATTACAAGTTTTCACCCAAAAGGATGTTATTAAAAATTTCATCTTGCGTTGTTGCCTCCTATATGTAATCACATTAAAGGTGATCACATATAAATTCCCCCATCTATTCTCACGGACGTCCAGCATAAAGACCAAGGTCTTTATCTGTGTTTTTATCGCCCTTGCCGGATACTTTATCGCCACCCTTTCCAGCTTCTACGCGAGCAGCACCCAGATCACCCGGCTCACCCGGCTGCAGAACGTTTATTTTCCCCTGGCGATGATGGCCGACGACCTGGTTTCCTCGTTTAAAAAACAAACGGATCTATATAATGATGCATTTATTTCCGGAGAGACCGGAAAAATAATTGAGGCGGAGCTTATCAGCAATACCGTATCTCAGTTATTCGACCACCTGGAAAAAGTGGTGGCCCACGACCCGACTCTTAGCCATGAACGGATACAGATTCCTGAATTAAGAAATAGATACCGCGATTTTTATAAACTTGCCGCCAAGATCTCGCCGAGACGCAAACCAAACACCGCCGCGGATCTGCAACAAAAAAGACTGACCTTAGTCAACATGCAGAACACGCTGCTTAGCGACTTTAACGATCTTGCCCACCATTTTTCCAAAGTTACCGAACAGGCCATTCAAAATGAAAAGCGCTTTTCTCAAGCCAACAACATCTTTCTCGGCATCTTTTTCGTTTTGGTCTTAATCGTTGCCGCCCTGTCCAGTCGCTGGTTTGCAAACCAACAGTTGATCACCCCCCTTGCCCGCATCCAGGAAATGGTTTCCCGCTTTGCCCGGAACAAGACGGTCGCGCCACCGCCGCCCCATGGCAACCGCAATGATGAAATCCATAAGCTGGCCACCTCCTTCTGGAACATGACCGAAGAACTCAAGCAGACCATGGTTTCCAAAAACTACGTCGACAACATTATCAAACGGATGACCGGCCCCCTCATGGTGCTGTCCCCAAATCACTCGGTGATAAAAACCAACGACAACTCGGCAAAACTGCTTGGTTTTTCTGAAAAAGAGATGTTGGGCCGCCCGATTACCGATTTTGTGGCGGAGGAGTCGCTTGAGTTGTTTGCAGAACAGGGGCTCCAAACCCTGGCCTTAGGGGAGGACGTCATTAATCTGGAAATATTTTTCCTTAAAAAAGACCACACGACAATCTCGGTTTTATTTTCGGGCTCTGTTATGTTTAACAATCTTAACTTACCCGAAGCGGTGATCTGCGTTGCCAACGACATTACCGCCCACAAAAAAGCGGAAGAAATGCTGCGCAAAATCGAGATAGAACAGGCACTGGCCAAAACCGCCACCCTGGCAGCCATCGGCGAGTTGACCTCCAGCATCGTTCACGAGATGCGCAATCCCCTCTCGTCGATCAAGATGAACACCAAGGCCATCCACCAAAAATTAGTGGCAACGGATGACGTTTTTGCCGAACTTGCGGCAATAACCATCCAGCAATCCCTTCGGCTGGAAAACATGCTCAATGACCTGTTGAGCTACGGGAAACCCTTATCCCTTCAAATAAGCCCGATCACGGCCGAAGAACTGATCAGCGCCACCCTGAACTCGGTGGCCCAAGAAAAAAACGAGAGAAAAATAGGGGTGGAAATCAGCAATGAACTAGGCGAACGAATCCTGCATCTGGACAAGGAGCTTTTCACCAGAGCGCTGTCCAACCTGGTATTAAATGCCATCCAATGGTCGCCGCCGGAAAGCAAAGTGCAGGTCTTGATCTCTGCCGCCGACAACCCCTGCCACCAATCGGAGCAGTTAATCTTTGAGGTTAGAGACCACGGCCAGGGAATAAACGAGGAAAAGAAACAGCGCCTCTTCCAACCCTTTTTCACCACCCGCAGGGATGGTATCGGCCTGGGGCTGGCCAATGTCAGAAAAATCGTGGACTACCATGGTGGCAGGGTAACGGCGGAAAACAGCAACAGGGGCGGCGCGGTATTCACCATCATGATTCCGGCGGAGATAGCACAACGCCGCCTGCCGTCTTAAAAAAACGCGGACGGGTCAGCCGGCGGACCTGCGAAAAACCTGAACGCCACCCAACACCCTCCCCCCGCTGTCAAGCAAGGGAGAAGCACTGATACTGGTCCCGATTTTATTGCCGTTGGCGTGGGTAATTTCGATATAGCGGTTTTCAACGGGCTTGCCGGTACGCAGGCTTTCGGCCATGACACACTCATCTTTGCCGCAGCAGTTCGACTTGAACACTTCCTGACAGGTCTTGCCGATGGCATCCTCGCGGCGCCAGCCGGTCAACTCCTCGGCTGCCCGGTTAAAGGATGTAATTCTCCACTTCTGGTCAACGGAAAAAACCCCGTCGAGGATACTGTCGAGCACAAAGTCGGAAGGAGTGGTTTCCCCGGTTACCGGTTGGGAAACATAGGTTTTGGTAAGAACCGGCAGAGGAATGGGCCAGTCGATTTTACGCTCAAAGGTGATTCCGCACCTGAAATCAGACCCGCCGTTGATCGGCTTGACCCAACAGATGCGGCCATGGACATACTGCACATCCATCGAGTAATCATCCGGCCACAACTCCACATCCATATCGACCGTCACCGGCGCATTGGTCTCGACCAGAATGCCGGACGAATGGATATTATAACTCCTGGCCGGATAGGTATGGCTGGCGCTCTCATCATCCCGCAGGCGGAACTTGAGCGTAAAAGGCATACGAACCACGGATCGCCGTTCATTAGCTTTATTCTGCACAGTATTCACACCTCCTTATCCAGGTTGTCACCACAAACACCATGAACTTTAAAAGCAAGAGGTCCCGGTAGACAAAAGACTAGCCTGCAAAACAAAAAACCGCAACCCTCCCTTGGCCGAGCAGTTATTCATTGCCATAAATACCCCAGATCAACAAGAACATGCAACGTCTTGATTTAAGCGAGTTAACCGAGCCAACATCGCCCATGATCGGCCACCATTTTTCCGGGGCGCGCCATCACCTGGCTAAAAAAAGCTCGCCGCCTCAACCCGTTTTCCCGGATTCGATCGCAGCCAAAACCAGGGAGGCCAGCCCCTTGATAAAGCGTGGCCGGGTATTCAAGGATTCGACCCGGGTCAGACCAAGCCCTAATGACTCAGCAAGTTCCCGGTATTGAATATCGATCTCATAGAGAGTTTCAACATGATCGGAGATAAAACTGATGGGCACCAGCAGCACATCTTTGACGCCGCCCGCCGCAAGCTTTGCCAGCATATCGGGAGCTGAGGGCGACAGCCACTCGACCGGGCCGCTCCTGCTCTGAAAACAGAGATTCCCCTTCTTGCCGGTAATCCGCTCCACCGCTGAAATAGTTTCTTTAATCTGGTCAAGATAGGGGTCGCCATCCTTGATAAATTGCACCGGCAGACTATGGGCGCTGTAAACAACCTCAACCTCCCGGCCTGTTAACTTAGCCAGCCCCTCGTTGATGGTGGCGGCCAACTCCCCGATGTAATCCGGCTGGGTCGGCCACTGGCTCACCTCAACGATCTCAAAGGAGCTGTTCAGCGTTGACGCCGCCTGCCGCAAATCATCCAGGGAAGAACCGGTGGTGGCTTTGGAGTAATGGGGATAGAGGGTCAGCGCGACGATCCGGGAAATGCCGGCCTGGGCAAACATGGCCAAGGTCTCCCGGGCCGAGGGATGCCAGTAGCGCATGGCCATCCGCACCTTAAAGGCACCATGCTCGGCAAGCAGCTGTTCCATGGCCTGCCCCTGGGCGCTGGTTATCCGGGCCAGGGGAGAGCCACCGCCGATGAGCCGATAGGATTCCCGGCTTTTCGGGGCGCGTTTTGCCGCAATTTTTTTGGCAATGAATTTCTGCAGAAAGGGAAAAGGGCTTAACCTGATAATCTGGCGATCGGAAAAAAGATTAAAGAGAAAAGGCTCTACATCATCAAGGGTGTCTGGTCCGCCTAAATTGAGAAGAACAACACCAATTGTTTCAGACATCAATTTTTCTCCTCTGTCCCGCCCTATTGCTACTCTTAAAAAAAATCACAGGCGAAAGCCACCCAGATCAAGGGCATGACCGTTTACCAAATCGACAACCTCATGGGGCGCAAAGTGAAGAGAGCTGAACAGCTGCTCCTCAATCTGATGAGCGTGTTGAAAGTTGCGGCGGATCCGCTCGCCCATCAACTCATCGCCATTGCCGTAGCGCTCGATGATATATTCCAGCCGCGCCCCTAATGCGACAATCTCATGGTGCAACACCCGCTTGTCGGCATAATACACAATCTCTTTTTCGGTGCAGCAGCCGGATTCCACCCCGTTTTTCAAGACCACATGCTCGGCCACGATATCGGCCAGCTCATCAAAGCCATGCCGCAGGCAGATCTGACGCCCCACCTCGTCATGACGCAGATCGGAATTCAGGGTGGGGGTTTTGGCAATGTCATGGAGCAGGGCGCCGCTCACCGTCAACTCCAGGGAAAGCGGCAGCCCGGCTTCAATCGCCCCCTTGGCGATCAAGCCGGCGACCCGGCCCACCATAACCGAATGCTCCCTGATGTTGGGGAGCATCTCGTAGAGATCCATGAGCTGGAAACATTCGGCCACGGCTGGAATCATCGACTACCCTTTGCGGCTGAGCCGATGCACGGTCTCGACAAAGAACTTGGCCTTGGCCGGCGGAATTTCGGGAACAATACCGTGGCCCAGATTAAAGATGTGCCCCCGGGCGCCCTTGGCCTGATTGAGAATATTGGCAATTCGCTCTTCCATCTTCTCTTCCGGCAGCAGCAGAGCGATGGGGTCCATGTTGCCCTGCAGGGAAACCCTGGAGCCGACCACCTTCACCGCATCGTTAATATTGATCCGCCAGTCAAGACCGAGGACATCGGCGCCGCTCTCCAGGGACTGGGGCAGCAGGGTGGCGCCGTTGTTGGCAAAATAGATGATCGGCACGGTAACCCCGCTCTCTTTAAGGGCGGCAATGATCCGCTTGACATAGCCGATGGCGAACTCGGCAAAATCACGGGGGGCGAGCACCCCGGCCCAGGAGTCGAAAATCTGCAGGGCCTGGGCGCCTGCCGCGGCCTGGGCCTTAAGATATTCAATGGTGCAGTCGGTAATCTTGTTCAGCAGGTCCGCATAGAGCTGCGGGTCGGTGTACATCATCTTCTTGGTCTGGAAATAATTCTTGGAGGAGCCCCCTTCAATCAGATAGGTGGCCAGGGTAAAGGGCGCCCCGGAAAAGCCGATGAGCGGCACCCGACCGGTCAGTTCCTTACGCAGGATCCGAATCGTATCCATAACATAGCCCAGATCAGCCTCGGGATCGGGGATAACCAGTTTATCAACGGCGGCCCGGCTCCGGATCGGCTCCAGAAAAACCGGCCCCCTTGCTTCCTGAAACTCCAGGGGCGCGCCCATCTTTTCCAGGGGAACCAGGATGTCCGAAAAAAGAATGGCCGCGTCCACCCCTAAAATATCAATGGGCTGGATGGTGACCTCGGCCGCGGCCTCCGGAGTTTTGCACATCTCCAGAAAGGTGTAATTTTTGCGGACCGCGTGGTACTCGGGCAGGTAGCGGCCTGCCTGGCGCATGAGCCAGACCGGGGTATGATCAACCGCTTCACCGCGGCATGCTTTCAAAAAGGTATCGTTCATTTAATACTCCGTTTTATTAGGGGATAACCAGATCCTTCCGGCCTATTTTCTCATCTTGGGCGGGACATAGGTACAGAACGGCTCTTCCGCCATGTAGTCGCCGGAAACCGCATAGGCCCGGGCCCGGCAACCGCCGCAGACATTGACATATTCACAGGAGCCGCACCGGCCCTTGTAACTCTTGAAATCGCGCAGGTCATGGAACAGCTCAGAATTTTCCCAGATATCCTTGAACGACTGCTCCCGGACATTACCGGCCGCCATCGGGAAATAACTGCAGGGCAGGACATTGCCGTCCACATCGATCAGGGAGATGAGCTGGCCGGCCAGGCAGCCCTTGGCGCCGCCGGTGGAAAACTGCAGGGTGCGCCGCTTGAAATCATCCCCCTGCTCCTTGGCCTTCTGCAACACGACCCGGTAGTAGTTGGGGGCGCAGGTGGGGCGGACCAGGATATCGCTCTCGCCTTTTTCCATCTCATAATGCCATTCCAGCAGCTTTTCATAATCATCCGGGGCAATGAGCTCGTCCATGATATCCTCGCCGCGACCGGTGGGTACGATCATGAACATATACCAGGCCGTGGCGCCGATCTCCTTGGCCAGTTGATAGATCTTGGGGATCTCATCCTGGTTGCGCTTGGTAAAGGAGGAGTTGATCAGAAAAGAGATGCCATGCTTTTTGAACAGACGGGCGGCATTAATGGTCCCGTCGAAGGCGCCGACCTGGGATCGGAAATCATCATGCACCGCAGCGGTGGAACCGTCGAGACTCAGAGAGACCATCTTGATCTCAGCCTCTTTAATCTTCGCACAGATCTCCTCGGTGACCAGGGTGCCGTTGGTGGCCAGACACATGCGCAGCCCCTTGCCGCCGCCGTATTTGGCAATATCAAAGACATCCGGCCGCAACAGGGGCTCGCCGCCGGAGAGCACCACCACCGGTTTGGCATAGGAGGCGATATCGTCAAGCACCCTTTTCGCCTCGGCAAAATCAAAATCAGGGTGGCCGGCCGCCTCAAGCTCGGAGGACGAACGACAATGCACACATTTCAAATTACAACGCCGGGTTATTTCCCAGGCGATCCATTTCGGCTCAAAATCCACGATAACTCCTTAGGGGGTATCTACCATATTACAGTCAGATAAGCGTTCACTTACCATTCGGCACAAGCTACCATTATACCAATCACTGACAAAAGGACAACCGCCATTTACAGAAGATCGGCGGCGGCGGCGGCCATGCTGCTCCGTTCACTCTTGACCAGGGTGATATGACCATGGAAAGCCTGGCCTTTCAGGCGCTCCACCGCATAGGTCAACCCGTTACTGCTGGAATCGAGATAGGGATTGTCGATCTGATAGGGGTCGCCGGTAAGCACCATCTTGGTACCCTCGCCGGCCCGACTGACAATAGTCTTTACCTCATGGGGGGTCAGGTTCTGGGCCTCATCCACGATCACGAACTGGCGGGCGATGGAACGGCCGCGGATATAGGTGAGCGCCTCCAGTTCCACCACATGGCTGTGGAGCAGATGATCAACCTTCTGCTTGGCCGACTCATCCTTATCCAGATCCTTGTCATGCTCCTTCTTTTTGGCGCCGTCAGCCATCAAAAAGGTGAGGTTATCAAAAATCGGCTGCATCCAATGGGCCAATTTCTCATCCTTGTCACCGGGCATGTAACCAAGATCCTTGCCCAGCGGAATAATGGGCCGGGAAACGAGAATCCGGTCATAGCGCTTGAAATTAATGGTGCACTCCAGGGCTGCGGCCAGGGCCAACAGGGTCTTGCCGGTGCCGGCCTGGCCGACCATGGTCACCAGCTCGATCGCCGGATCCATCAGCAGCTCAAAGGCCATGCGCTGTTCCTTGCTGCGGGAGCGGATATTCCACACCGCGTCAGCCTGCTCCTGAAGAGGAACCAACATTTCTCCGTCACGGGCCCGGGTCAAGGCGGTATGCTTCTCGTTGCCCTCGTCGATCAGCAGCACAAACTCATTGGGCATCAGATCAAGCCCAGGATAGACCAGGCTTTTCTCCTGATAGAACTTATCAATAAGCTCACCGGCAACCGTCACCTGTCGCTGTCCGGTGAACAGCTCGTCAAAGTTGACCTTTTGCTTTTCAAAGTCCATTACCCCGATGCCCAACGCATCGGCCTTGAGCCGGGCATTGATATCCTTGGACACGAAAATAACCTTTTCCCCTTGCTGGAGCAGGGTATAGGCCACGGCCAGGATCCGGTTGTCGGCGACATGCATGTTCAGACCGGGATCAACGCATTTGCCGCCGCCTTCGGTAAAGATCCGCAGAACGCCGCCGCCCTCCATATCAACCCCCTTGGCCAAATTACCCTTGGTGCGCAACGAATCGAGCTCTCGGATAACCTGGCGGGCGTTTCGGCCCAACTCGTCGTTATGGGATTTGAATTTATCAAGCTCCTCGATAACCGACATGGGCAACACCACGACGTTATCGGAAAAGGAATTGATCGAATCGGCATTATGCAGCAAGACATTGGTGTCCAGAACAAAATATTTTTTCACTTTATGCTCCTGGTTGGACCGGGCAACCACAAACTGTCAGCCGCCTGCCGGGAATGATAATATAAGGAAATAAAAGGAATCGCATTGCCTCCAAATTAGCCGTTTTATGACTCTTATTGCAAGAAAAATGATACCGGCCAAACAGATGAGCGCCAGCACTTGCTTTTTCCATGCCAATTAACAATTGACTGTGCTATATTAACCACCCATGAAAATCGCTCTGATCCAAACCAATCCCGTTATCGGCGACTTTGCCGGTAACATTGAAACCATCAGCCGCCGGCTCGACAAGGCCAAGGAAAAGGGCTGCGCCCTGGCCATTTTGCCGGAGCTGGCAATCAGCGGCTATCCCCCCCAAGACCTGCTCGAGCGGCCCGCCTTCCTCGACGACCATGATCGGGCTTTCGACAATCTGGTGAAACAGACCAGCGGCATCGGCGTGCTCTGCGGCCTGGTCACCCGCAACTTGGAGCACATCGGCAAACCGCTGTGCAACAGCGCGGTGCTCTTTTGCGACCAAGAAATTATTGCCACCAGCAGCAAGCGGCTGCTGCCCACCTACGATGTTTTCGACGAGTCCCGCTACTTTGAACCCGGCCAGCAGAGCAATACCGTGCAATTCAAGGGACTCAACCTCGGGCTGACCATCTGCGAGGATATCTGGAACGACAAGAATATCTTTTCCCGCCGCCTCTACCAGGTGGACCCGGTCGGCGCCCTGCTGGCCGGCGCGAAAGAGCATGTCGATCTGTTGATCAACATTGCCGCCTCCCCTTTCAATCTGGGCAAGGCTGAAATCAAACGGGAAATCTTTGCCAATATCTGCAACAAGTATGGCCTGCCCCTTATCTATGTCAATCAGGTGGGCGGCCAGGATTCTCTGATTTTCGACGGCGCCAGCCTGGCCATGGACCAGACCGGCAAGGTGGTGGCCAGAGCCGCCAGGTTTAAAGAAGATCTGGTGGTGATCGACACCGATACCTGGCAGGGCGACGACCACAGCAACCCGAAACAGGACAACCAGGAAACCGCCGACGTTTACCGGGCCCTGCGGCTGGGCACCAGTGATTATCTGCGCAAATGCGGATTCAGCAAGGTGATTATCGGCCTGTCCGGCGGCGTGGACTCGGCCCTGACCGCGACCATTGCCACCCATGCCCTGGGCCAGCAAAATGTCCTGGGTGTCGCCATGCCCTCACCCTACTCCTCCCCCGGCAGCATTGAGGACGCGGAACAGCTGGCCAAGAACCTGGGAATCGAGTTCCGGATCATCCCGATCGCCGACATCTTCAACAAATACCTGGACACCCTGGCCCCGATCTTCGCCGGCCAGGAGCCGGATGTCACCGAACAGAATATCCAGGCCCGCATCCGCGGCAACCTGCTGATGGCCATCGCCAACCGCCAGGGCCGCCTGGTGCTCTCCACCGGCAATAAATCGGAAATGGCGGTGGGCTACTGCACCCTGTACGGCGACATGAGCGGCGGCTTGGCCGTGATCTCCGATGTGCCCAAGCAGCTGGTTTACGAGCTGTGCCGCTACATCAACCATAAGCACGAAATCATCCCCTGGTCCACCATCGACAAACCGCCCAGCGCCGAGCTGGCCCCGAACCAGAAGGATGAGGATGATCTGCCCCCCTATCCGATCCTCGATCAGATTCTGGCCGCCTACCTGGAAGATAATCTTTCCAGCCGGGAAATCATCGCCATGGGCTTTGACCGGCAAGTGGTGGAGGATGTCCTGCGCCGGATTCGCATCAATGAATACAAGCGCAAACAAGCGCCGATGGGCCTCAAGGTAACGACCAAGGCCTTTGGCTATGGCCGCCGCTACCCCACCGCCGAACGATACCGGGAAGGGTTATGACCATGAAGCCCCTGGCGCCGCGCTGGACAATTCTACTGCTGCTTCTCATTGTGCTGGCCCTGGTCATCCGCGAAAACATGACCAAGCGACCGGATCGCCTTTACCAGCTGGCAAGCGGCAAGGTGGAGATGTGCCTGAGCTGCCATAAGGATGAACAGCCGGACCCGGCCCATGGCCGCGAGGTGTTGGGCTGCGCCGCCTGCCATCTGGGGAACGCCTTGGCCATTGACCAAGAAAAGGCGCACCAGGGCATGGTCCTCAACCCCGGCGACCTGCGGGTGGTGGAACAAACCTGCGGCAGCGAAGGCTGCCACGCCCCGGACGTCAAGAAGGTGAAAAACTCGCTGATGGCCACCAACCGCGGCATCCTGGCCACCCTGCGCTTTTACTGGGGCGAGGCCGATACCCAGAACGGCGACTTCTCGGTGGAGCAGCTCCTCAACAGCCAGGAAAACTCCCTGGCCCTCGACTATTTCCGCAAACTCTGCGCCACCTGTCATCTCTGGAAACAGCGGGGCGATCTGCCGGACAAGCCGGAATACGGGTTTTTCAATGAAAAGGGCGGCGGCTGTACGGCCTGCCATTACATCCGCCCCCAGGCCCCCACCGCGATTAAACCCTGGGAAAGCTTCTTCCGCTTCGGCTCCCAGAAGAAAAACCCCCACCCCCTTATCACCCGCAAGGTGCCCATGGAAAGCTGCATCCGTTGCCACAACCGCAGCGGCCGGGTCGGCACCTCCTATATCGGCATCTATGAAGGGGAAAACTACGGCACCCCCTATGAGCAGGGCGGCCCCTCCCAAAAAAGACTGCCCGGCGACCGCTTCTATCAGGAATTACCAAGCGACATCCACCACCAGAAAGGGATGGCCTGCATCGACTGCCACACCCGGGACGAGATCATGGGGGACGGTGAACGCTACGCCCATTACGAACAGGCCCTGGAAATCTCATGTAAAATGTGCCACACCAGCAGCACGCCGGGGGTCACCGGCAAAGGCAAAAAAATCAACAACCTGCAAACCAACGCTGATGGCAGCCATGTCCTGGTCGGCAAGCTGACCGGCACCAAGCATCCATTACGCCCACCCAAAAAAGATGTCTGTGACTACCCGGGCCACAAACGGATCAACTGCGAATCATGCCACTCAAGCTGGATCCCGCAATGCTATGGCTGTCACGCCAAACGGGACATGCGGGAAAAACACCTGGACAAGCTCAGCGGCGAGGAGACCCCGGGCTGGTGGGAGGAAGGCCGCTCATATCTGCGCTACGAAAGACCGATGCTGGCGGTGTGGGGGGATGAAATCGTCACCGTCACCCCCGGCTGCCAGGACATCGTCACCCTGATTGATGAAGACGGCCAAACGGCCGGCGGCTTTACCCGCCTGACCATGGCCGCCCTCAATCCGCATACCACCCAGACCAAGGGGCGCGACTGCGCCGGTTGCCACACCTCGACCAAAACCTTGGGCCTGGGAGAAGGCACGGTCTGGAAAGAAAACGGCCAATGGCGCTTTGCCCCGCTTGACCAGGGGATCAACACCGCAGCCGGCCGGACGCCTCCCCTGGACGGTTACGTGGACATCGAGGGCCAGCCGCTGCAAAACAGCGCTCGCCCCGATCTGCGTCCCTTTAACCGCGAAGAACTCGCCGGCATCCTGCGGGTGGGACTCTGCCTGGACTGCCATCAAGATTATGCCGATAAGATCTATAAAAAATATGACCGTGCCAAAAAATGTCCGGTCTTTGACGAAGAAAACAACGTTGCCATAAAATAGAGCGCATGACTCCCTTAGACAGCGACCGCCTGCCTGGCCGCTGTTTTTCACCCCCACCCACGCACCGGCCGGGCCGCAACAGATCGTTAGGCCTGGCCAATAAAACCTTTTGCCTTTCCAGATTATTGCTTCTGATGATATAATAAATACTCGCGCAACAACTCACTGATATTTCGCACTTTCAACCGAACCTTATTAATAGGGGCTACAAATGAAAAGAACGATTTCCGTCTTGGTACTTATCGCAGCACTGCTGACGGCATCATTCTTCACCTTTTCCCCAGCCTCGGACCAACCAAAACAATTCACCATCGGCGTGGTCAATCCCAATCACGGCACCCAAGCCATCCAGCAAGGCTTTATCAACTATCTGAAAAAAGCCGGCCGAGAGCAGGGCTGGGAAATCTCCTTTCAACAATGCGAAGCAGCCAATGAGGTAACCCCGGCCCTGCAGCAGATGCTCGCGAAAAAGGTCGATCTGATCTTCACCGTCACCTCACCCGCCACCATTAAAATGAAAGAAATGACCAGGAGCAACAAGGTGCCCGGCATCTTCGCCCTCTACAACCCGATAAAATCCGGAGTCATCAAAAACCTTGCCCGGCCGGAGGATAACCTCACCGGCGTTCAGATCAGCGGGAGCGTGCCCAAGGCCCTTGACTGGCTTTTGAGCTTGGCCCCGGCCACGAAACATATTTTCGTGCCCATCAAATTCGACACCGAGGCGGCGCATCAAAGCCTGGCGATTCTCAGCAAAACCGCAGCCGCGGTCGGCATCAAAATCACGGTTGCCGAGGTCGACAGTGAACAGGAACTAAGCGCAACCCTTGCCGATATCCCTAGCGATGTCGACGCCATTTTCGTAATGCATTCAATTTTAATCTCGACCCACGCCGACAAAATCGCCGCCGCGGCAATTGCCAAAAAGATCCCGACCGGCGCCGCCATCGGCAAAAGCGACCAAGGAATTCTTTTCTCTTACAGCCCAAGGCTTAACGATATCGGCAGACAGGCCGGTCGCTTGGCCATGATGGTTTTACAAGGGGAAGCGCCGGCCAACATTCCAACGGAAAAGGCCAATTATTTTCTCGGAATAAACATGGATACCGCCCAAAAGATCGGGATGAAGATCAGCAACGACATCCTGATCCAAACAGATTACCTCATCCACAACCAGGCTCAGTAATGAAAGACAGTATCCGAAAATGGTTGATAACCCCGCTGCTGGCCTTTGTCGTCACCTGCCTGCTGCTGGGATCTTTTCTCGCCTGGCAGAACTATCTTTCCGAAAAAAAAATGATCTTGCAACAACAACAGAATTTTACCGCGCTGGCCGCCGACAATATCTCACTCTTTCTGCACGAACAGAGACTAATCATCCAATCCATGCTCAACACCAATTACCTGCCCGGCATGGAAAAAAAAGAGCGGGAAATAATTCTTGCCAAATTTTTACGCTCGATCAAAGATGTCAAACACGGCCCGGTTTTCAACAAAACCAGCATGCTTGACCGGGACGGCCGGGAAACAATCAGGATTTCCCGCTCCCAGCTGATCCGGGAAAGCGACCTCACCGACTGGGCCTATGCCGAAGAATTTATTGTCCCGACCACCACCGGCAATGCCTACTACAGCCCGATCTACTTTGACCCGGAAACCGGCGACCCGCTTATCAAGTTAAGCCTGCCGCTGCTTGAGCTCTCCTCCGCGGAGATCAAAGGGGCGTTGGTAACCGAGATCAACCTGCGGCTGATGTGGCACCTGATCAATGCCTTGCGGATCGGTAAACAAGGCGCCGCCTTCATCGTCGACGACCATGACCGGGTAATTGCCCATCCGAACCGTTCCATTGTTCTCAAAAACACCGTTTTTCCGCCCCCGGCAACAACCACCATCATGCCCGGCCTCCTGCACAAAAAAGCGGTTATTGCCGCGGAGCAGATCACTTACGGCAACCAGAAGCTCTTTTTCATCACCGAATTGCCGGCCGCCGAGGCCTTGCAGCATATAACCAGGGCCATAACCATTTCCGTGATTTTTCTGTTTTTCATATTCCTGGGCGCCCTGGCCCTGGGGGTAATCCTGATCAAACAGATCATTCGGCCGATTGAAGCCCTGGCCGGCACCGCCCGCAAGGTCAGCCAAGGCGATCTTAATCAGAAAGCCGCAACGGACAGAAAAGATGAGCTCGGCGAACTGGCTGAATCCTTTAACTTCATGCTCACCCGGCTTTCCTCGACCATCTCCGACCTGAAACGGGAGAAAGATTTTATCCGCAACACCATTGAATCGCTGACCCAACCGTTTTACGTTATTAATGTTAAGGATTACACTATTAAGCTCGCCAACTCAGCGGCAAACTTCGGCGAGCTCAAACCGACCGACACCTGCTACCGACTCACCCACAAGACCGACACCCCCTGCGAAGACAAAGACCATCCCTGCGTGATCAAAGAGGTGCAAAGAACCAAGGGGCCGGTGATGGTCGAGCACCGGCACCTAAACCAAAAGAATGAAATCTCCACCTTTGAAGTTTATGGCTACCCCATTTTTGACGAACATGGCGAAATCAGTCAGGTAATTGAATATAATATTGATGTCACCGAGAAAAAAAGCCTTGAAGCCCAACTCATCCAATCCCAGAAACTTGAGGCGATCGGCAGTCTCACCGGCGGGGTGGCCCATGATTTCAACAATTTTCTCTCCACCATCATCGGCTACAGCCAACTTGCCCTCACCGAGCTTAGCGAAGACACCCCCTTGCGTCGCCGCCTTCAAGCCATCTTCCAGGCAGGCGAAAAAGCGACGATCCTGACCAAGCAGCTCCTGGCCTTCAGCCGAAAACAGGTGATGGAGATCAAGGTGATCAGCCTCAATGAACTCATCGCCAACATGGTAAAAATGCTCAAACGACTGGTTGGTGAACATATCGAAATCCAACAAAAGCTTAAAGAGAACATCGGCAATATCAAGGCCGACCCGGGCCAAGTCGGCCAGATCATTATGAATCTGTTGGTAAATGCCCGGGACGCCATGCCCGATGGGGGCACCATCTTCCTGGAAACCGACTCGAT
Source organism: Deltaproteobacteria bacterium (assembly GCA_013349285.1). GTDB lineage: Bacteria > Desulfobacterota > Desulfobulbia > Desulfobulbales > Desulfurivibrionaceae > DUZU01. The sequence continues at coordinate 29,491 of DUZU01000008.1, forward strand.
TAATCTGGATGAAAACTACTGCCGGACCCATGACAATATCACCCCCGGCGCCTATGTCGTCTTTGCGGTAACCGACACCGGCTGCGGAATCGATCCGGAAATCCAGGATAAGATTTTCGAACCATTTTTCACCACCAAAAAAAAGGGCGAGGGAACCGGGCTCGGCCTGTCAATGGTATATGGGGTCATCAAACAGCTCGGCGGCCATATCATCGTCTACAGCGAACCGGGCAACGGCACGACTTTTAAAATATACTTCCCTGAGGTTATGGAAGAAAAAGAGACCATCGTCGAGGAAAAACCGCCGACCCTGCAACAGGGAACCGAGACCATCCTGGTGGTTGACGACGAACCCACCATTCGCATGCTTGCCCATGACATCCTTGCCCCTTTGGGTTACGATGTCATCATCGCCGAATCAGGAGAAGCGGCCTTGACTAAGGCCCAGGCCGCCGACCGCCCCATTGACCTGCTGTTAACCGATGTGGTAATGCCGGGCATCAACGGCAAAGTGCTGGCCGACAAACTTGAAATCATGTTCCCAGCCATGAGCACTATCTTCATGTCCGGTTATACCGATAACATCATTACCCACAAGGGAGTACTCACCCCGGGCACCACCTTTATCAACAAACCGCTGGTACCGATTCAGCTCGCCCATAAAATCAGACAAATTCTCGACGGCAAAAAATAACCCCCGCCCCGGAGAAGCGCGCCGCCCTTGATTGTCCGTTTCATAACGGCCTCTCCCCGCCCGCTTGCTTGCGGGGCCAAGGGCTAAGTAAATTTTCATTGCACCTCCCGATCATTTCCGGCATAACTCCCCTTGAAATTTTACCGGGAATAAGCTTGATTACATAAATACAAACTTTTTATAAAGATAAAGACCAACAGCCACCCATTACCGCACACCAACGAGGGTTACACCATGATCATAACTCCGGTTGCCACTTCATCCGCAGAGGGCAAAAAGATCCTCGGCCAACTTGCCGACCGTTTCCAGCTGGCGGATACCCAATGCCGACAGGGCGTTACCGAGATCATCGCCGACATCAGGCAACGGGGCGACGAGGCCCTGATCGAATATATCCGTAAATTTGACGCGCCGACCATTACCGCCGATAAACTGCGGGTAAGCGAGGAGGAACTCCACGAAGCGCTTACCCTGGTCGATGAAGAATTCCTCGATACCCTGGAACTGGCCATCGAACGGATCTATGCCTTCCACGAACACGAAAAAGAGCAATCATGGATGGTGACCCGGGAAGACGGCACCATCACCGGCCGGCTCGTCAACCCGGTGGACTCCGCCGGCCTCTATGTGCCGGGCGGCCAGGGCGGTAAAACCCCGCTGGTGTCCTCGGTGCTGATGAACGGCATTCCCGCCGCCATTGCCGGGGTGGAAGAGAGGATCATGGTCACCCCGCCCGATGAAAACGGCAAAATCAACCCGGCCCTGCTGGTCGCGGCCCAGGAGATCGGGATCACCGAGATTTACAAGGCGGGCAGCGCCTGGGCCATCGCCGCCCTGGCCTACGGCACCGAAACCATCCCCAAGGTCGACGTCATCGTCGGGCCGGGCAACCAGTATGTCACCGAGGCCAAACGCCAGGTCTCGGGCCGGGTGCGGATCGACATGATCGCCGGCCCCAGCGAGGTGCTGATCATCGCCGACCAGACCGGGGTGCCGGCATACATCGCCGCCGACATGCTGGCCCAGGCCGAGCACGATCCCCAGGCCCTGGCCATGTGCATCACCACCGACCAGGCCATGGCCGAGCAGATCGTTATTGAACTGGACAAACAGTTGCTCGAGTTGAGCCGGGCCGAGATTGCCGAAAGATCCCTGCGCGAACGGGGCGTCATTCTGGTGGCCGAGGATCTGGAGGAGGCGATCTGGCATGCCAACAAAATTGCCGCCGAACATCTGGAATTGATGATTGACAACCCTTTCGAGTGGCTCACCCGGATCAGGCACGCCGGCGCCATCTTCCTGGGCAGGCACACCCCGGAGTCGGCCGGCGATTATCTGGCCGGCCCCAATCATGTGCTGCCCACCATGGGCACCGCCCGTTTCTCGTCCGCCCTCGGGGTGGAAACCTTTATCAAGAAATCAAGTCTCATTGCCTATTCGCAGGAGGCGCTGATCGCCGACAGCCACCACATTCAGAAGCTGGCCAACCTGGAGGGACTGACGGCCCATGCCCGGTCGGCGGCCATCCGCACCACCAAAAAATAACCAAGGAAAAAGTATGCGCAACTCTATAACAATCGTCCTCGTGGCCGCCACCCTGCTGCTGCTCATCGGTTGCAGCAAGGTCAACCAGGAAAACTACCATAAACTCAAGGTCGGCATGAAATACGCCGAGGTGGTCGCCCTGCTCGGCAAGGCGGATAACTGCAACGAAGCCCTGGGCAGCAAAAGCTGCATCTGGGGCGATGAGAACAAAAACATCACCGTTAACTTTATCGGCGACACCTGCATCATCTTCTCCAACACCGGTCTCCAGTAAAGAGCCGGTCCGCCATGGCTTTCACCTTATCCGAAGTGGTGCCCTGGGGCAGAACCTTCGACGAATACCTAGCCATGTTCGCCATGAGCCCGGATGATCTCGCCTTAAAAATTCTCGGTTGCGGTGACGGCCCGGCCTCGTTCAACAGCGGCCTCACCGCCAGGGGCGGCCGGGTCGTCTCCATCGATCCGCTCTATGCCTTTACCGCCGGCGAGATCAGCCGGCGCATCGACGAAACCTACGCGACGGTTATGGCGCAAACCCGAAAGAACCGCGATGAATTTACCTGGCAGACCATAACCTCGGTCGAGGAGCTGGGTCGATTGCGGCTTAGGGCAATGGCCGATTTTTTAAAGGATTACGCCCCGGGCAGGCTTGCGGGCCGATACCTTGCAGGCGGCCTGCCCCAGCTGCCCTTTGCTGATCATCAATTCGATCTCGCCCTATGCTCCCACCTGCTCTTTCTCTACAGCGCACAGCTATCCGCAACCTTCCACCTGGAATCGATCAAAGAGCTTTGCCGGGTTGCCCGACAGGTAAGAATTTTCCCCCTGCTGGAATTAGGGGCGAAACCATCCAGACATCTCGATACTGTTTTTAACAAATTACAAAATCTTGATTATCGGGTAAAAAGAAAAAAAGTACCTTACGAGTTTCAAAAAGGCGGCAATGAAATGATGATCATTTCAGCAGCCCGGCATCAAGGGTGAAATAAGTTCCCGCAAGACTCCCGAGGTGCCTAAATGCCGGCAAACTCCAGGCAAGGGGAGCGCACCATGGCCAAGAACAAGGCGAATATCGATTTAAAGCAATCCTTTGAAAAAATCAGAAACGACCTTAGCCATTTTATCGATCTCTCCCAGCAGGAGGATGAAAAATCCTGGCTTGACTGGATCGCCTCCATCACCACCAAAATCGAAACCAAGTGCTGGGAAAGAAAAAACTGCAAAAACATCAACTGCCCGGCCTACAAAAATTCATGCGGCCGATGCTGGATCATCGCCGGCACCATGCTGCCGGGCGCGATTCATTGTGATTTCGCCCAGAAATATGAATCCTGCAAAACCTGTGAAGTTTATCAGGATGCCGTTTGCCGTGATCCCATCACCGAAATCGAAGAGCACCTGTTCGTGCTGGTCCACAGCCTCAGGCAACGCCAGCAGGAATTAAAGGAAATAGCCACCACCGATTTTCTAACGGAAATCCATAATCGGCGTTTTTTTGACTCATACCTCTCCCATGAATATGAAAAAATTAAACGTAACGACACCTCCCTCGCCATCATGATGATCGACGTTGATTTCTTCAAGGAGATAAACGACTCCTATGGCCACGGCATGGGCGACCAGGTCTTAAAAGAATGCGCCCAGATCCTGCTCAAGGCAACCAGACAATCGGACATGGTCGCCCGTTACGGCGGCGATGAATTTATCATCGCCCTGCATGAAAACCAACAGAATCAAAACCATCCGAGCGTGCTTATTAAGCGGATTGAAGAATATCTCGCCCATAGAAATTCATGTAAGGGCAAAAACGTGCCGGCCCTCTCCCTTAGTTTCGGCTATGCCATCCTTACCAAAAACAAAGATATTGCCGAGACCATCAAGAAAGCCGACGAGAACATGTATTCGGATAAGGCCCGTCGAAAAACCATGCAATGAGTTATCGGCCGGGACCGGCTCATCCCCCCGCCAGGATTAAATCCATAGATTTACTGTCGGGATTAAAGTTTCCATGTTATAATAATGCCGATTCCGGTGGCCATCCCTTTTTGGTTAGATAACCTGTGACCAGACAATCCGGCGTTTTGTCCGCATGAAAAACATGCGCAACCTAAAAAATAATACGGATGGCAATCCGCTCCATATGGAAAAAATACCAACCCCGTCATTTCGTATTCTTACGGTGAGTTTACTCGCAATTTTTATCGCTGAGATCTTATTCTCCTTCACGATTCATGCCTTAAACATCTCCTCCTCCGTCAAAATATTACTCGAGGCCTCACTCCTGATCACCCTGCTCTATCCGGCCCTTTATTTCCTGATCTTCAAACCGTTAAACTCCCAGATCGCCCAACTTGCAAAAAGCAAAACCAGCCACGAAACCATGCATAACATGCTCCTTTCCGTGCTGGACAGCCTGGACGCCATCGTCTATGTGGCGGATATCAAAACCTATGAATTGTTATTCCTCAATAAATACTCCCGGGATATCTTCGGCGACACCATCGGCAAAAAATGCTGGGAAACCTTACAGACCGGCCAAACCGGCCCCTGCGATTTCTGCAGCAACGACAAGCTGCTCACCGAATCCGGTGAACCGAAGGGCATGTATCTATGGGAATTTAAAAACACGGTAAATAATCATTGGTATGACATCCGGGATCGGGCCATTAAATGGATCGACGGCCGCACGGTCAGGCTTGAAATCGCCACGGATATCACCGACCGCAAAAAAGCCGACCACGAGAAAGAAAAGCTGATCGACAAACTACAAGAGGCGCTGAACCAGGTTAAGACCCTACAGGGCATTCTGCCCATCTGCTCACACTGCAAAAAAATCCGCAGCGACCAAGGCTCCTGGAGCCAGATCGAGGCATACGTGACTCAGCACACAACGGCTCAATTCAGCCACGGCATCTGTCCGGAATGTATGCACCGCCATCACCCGGAGATCCACGCTAAAATGTATCCATCCGGCTCCGCCCGGGCCAGCAAAACCAACCCGGAAAATTAGGCCGCGGCAAAACCAGGTACTCATCTTCAGCAGACGCCATGCGCCATCCGCACTATTCACCACGGAAAACAGGCATGACGCCTATAGCTTATAGATAAAAACAACATGGGTTATAAAATGCCGGTAAAAACTGTGACGAATCGGGCCGAATAAGTTATTTTCAAGCCGTAAACTTTTTTTTAAAAAAAACGTGACCCATTGCCTTGAGGACGGCGGCATGGGCTTCACCTTAGCCCTAACGAGAACAAAGAAATGACCTTTTCCTGTAAAAATTATGATTTCAGCAATGATTGCTGCCGAAAATTAAAATGCGAATGCATTCCGGGCCGACGTGGTTGTGTTCTCGAAGGCAGGGTTACGGTGAGCGAGGAGCTTGACAAGCGAATCAAAGAACTCGAAAAGACCAGAAAAGCAACAAGTTAACCACCGCCGACAAAAAAAATAAACAGTTGGCCGGCCGCCAACATTCGATATAAAAAGATGAAAAAATACAGATTACTTATCAATGGTCAAAATTTTCTTATTGAAAGCGATGGTAAGCCGCGGAAACATGGATTTTACCAAAACTTCTTCATTGAGGCCGCCAACCCCAAACAGGCGGAACTGATCGTTACTTCACGGTTATGGCATGACAAAGAACTTACCAAAATAACCCTGAACAAAAAAAAAGACCCGCCCAGGATCAAACTCTGCACCTTCTGGGAGCTTGATATCCTCAATTATGTGGGCAAGCTCAATACCGACCGCAACTTTTACCTCGAAAAACGATGGTGGCAATTCTGGAAATAACCGGATCAGGGACATCCCTTAAGCAAATGAAGAAACAATCCGAGCAAAACATGCGGACAGGCTTCGGCAACCTGCCCCCGGACCTGGTCCTCAATCTGGTCGAGAACGCCCTGGCCACCCGCTGCACCAACATCTGCCGCCCTCTGAACAGCTATATCAACCGGGTCTATGAACTGGAACAGGCCGACGGCCTCGGTCTGGTCGCCAAGTTCTACCGGCCGGGCCGCTGGTCCCACGAGGCTCTGCAAGACGAGCATGATTTCCTCATGGATCTTGCAACACATGAGATCCCGGTGGTTGCCCCCTTAAGACAAATAAACGGGGAAACCCTGGGCTGTCACCAGGGCATGTTCTTTGCCGTGTTCCCTAAAAAAGGGGGCCGCAGCTTTGATGAGTACAGCGACGAGCAGTGGCTGCAGCTCGGCCGCCTGCTGGGCCGGGCCCATGGGATCGGCGCCCAACGGACCCCCAGGGATCGTCTCAGCATGGCCCCTGATCGCTCAACCCGGGCCCAGATCGATTATATCCTGCACGGTGATTTCATGGACCCTGATCCGGCCCGGCAATTTGAGTCGATCACCAGGGAACTGCTCACGGTGATCACCCCCCTGTTTGACAATATCGAGATGATCCGAATCCACGGCGACTGCCATTTCTCAAACCTGATCTACCGGCCGGACGAATCATTCTACCTCATCGATCTCGACGACATGGCCGTCGGCCCCCCGGTTCAGGATTTCTGGATGCTGCTGCCCGGCTACCTGAACGATTCCCTGGCCGAAATCGACATGTTCCTTGAGGGCTACGAAACCTTCCGCGACTTTGATCACCGCAGCCTGCGCCTGATCGAACCCCTGCGGGCCATGCGCTATATCCATTATACCGCATGGTGCGCCCACCAGTTTGCCGAGGACGGCCTCTCCCGGGTGGCCCCCGATTTCGGAAGCCGGGACTACTGGCAACGGGAGATCCGCGACCTGACCGAACAACTTGAGCGGATCAAAGAGCTGCCCGAACCAATGGGCAACTTCTGCTGATTATGGCCAACAGCTTGCGAACCGGCGATTGACGAGCAACATAGCACAGGACCGATTATTGATGAAGACAACCCCCCTGAACAGCCTGAAAAATATCTTCGGCTATCAAGCCTTCCGCCCGCCCCAACAGGAAATCATCGAAGGCCTGATCCGGGGCGAGGACGCCTTTGTCCTGATGCCCACCGGCGGCGGCAAATCGCTCTGCTACCAGATCCCGGCCCTGCACCGGCCGGGGGTGGGGATTGTGGTCTCGCCCCTGATCTCGCTGATGAAGGACCAGGTGGACGCCCTCAATGCCTGCGGGGTCAAGGCCTCGTTCTATAACTCGTCGCTGAAAAGCATGGAAGCCCGCCAGGTCCTGGCCAAGCTGCACGACAATGAACTCGACCTGCTCTATATCGCGCCGGAACGGCTGTTAAGCGAGGATTTTCTTGAACGGCTCAAGGAGATCCCCATTGCTCTTTTTGCCATTGACGAGGCCCATTGTGTTTCACAGTGGGGCCACGATTTCCGGCCCGAATACTGTAAGCTTGGCCTGTTGCGCCGCCATTTCCCCAAGATTCCGCTGATCGCCCTCACCGCCACCGCCGAGCCCCACACCCGCGCCGACATCATCGAGCGGCTGAATCTGGGCCGGGCCCAATGCTATATCGCCGGTTTTGACCGCCCCAATATCCGCTACACGGTAAAACCCAAAAACAACCCTTTTCCCCAGCTGCTCACCTTTTTAAAAAGCCGGGACACAGAGGCGGGCATCGTCTACTGCCTCAGCCGCAAACGGGTGGAAACGGTGGCCGCCAAACTGGCGGAAACCGGGGTGGCCGCCGCCGCTTACCACGCCGGCCTCTCCGCCGACCAACGGCAACAGGTCCAGGACGACTTTCTTCGCGATGAGATCAGGATCATTGTCGCCACCGTGGCCTTCGGCATGGGCATCGATAAATCCAACATCCGCTTTGTCGTCCATTATGACATCCCTAAAAACATTGAAAGCTATTACCAGGAAACCGGCCGGGCCGGGCGGGACGGATTGGCGGCGGAGGCCCTGCTGCTCTTCGGCTACGGCGATATTGCCATGGCCCGGGGGCTGATCGAAAAATCCCTCAATCAGGAGCGCAAACGGATCGAATTGCACAAACTCAACGCCATGGTGGGATTTGCCGAAGCCACCGGCTGCCGCCGCCGGGTCCTGCTCGGCTACTTTGATGAACGACTGGACACCAACTGCGGCAACTGCGACATCTGCCTCAATCCGCCGAGCGTAACCGATGTGACCGAAAACGCCCGCAAGGCCCTTTCCTGCGTTTACCGGGTCGGTCAATCCTTCGGCATGGGCTATGTGATCGATGTGCTGCAGGGCTCTAAAAAAGAGCGCATCCTCAGCCTCGGGCACGACCGCCTCTCCACCTATGGCATCGGCCGCGACCAGGACCGGCAATACTGGTCCGCCCTGATCCGCCACCTGATCCACCACGGCTACCTGGAACAGGATGTGGGTAATTATTCGGTACTCAAACTCACCGACCTGGCCAAGCCGCTGCTCCGCGGCGACCAGTCCCTGACCATGGCCATGCCCCGGGCCACCGAAAAAAAAGCGGCCACCTCAAGCCGCCGATCACCAGGCGCCATCGACTGTGATCAAGAACTGTTTGCTCAACTCAAGGTTCTGCGCAAAAAAATAGCCGACACCGCTGGCGTGCCCCCCTTCGTTATTTTCAGCGACGCCTCCCTGGCGGCAATGGCCGCTTTTCTGCCCACCAACGATGCCGCCTTCCTTGAGATCCAAGGAGTCGGCGCCCATAAACTTGAAAAATACGGCCCGGAATTTATGACCGAGATCATAAAGTTCAACCACCTCGGCAAAGTATAATATCTTAAAATCATTACAAGAACATGCTTGCTCGACCTTGTAAATTTTATTACAACTTAAATATCATCAATCTAAAACAATAAGAGAACAACCGACTATTATTTTAGATTGCGGGTATTAAAATCACCCCAAAAGAAACAAGACACGTTAACAACTTGATTTTACGTAAGGACAACTTGCCTATTTTTTAATCATATGGGGAACCGGATGTCGCTTGCCTTGACTAACAAGAACCACATTCTGACTTTAGTCTTTTTTTTGATTATCCTCGCCTTTCACCCGGCCCAGGCCCAAGAGCTCACCCCGATTACCAACGATCTAACGGAACTAAGCCTCGATGAATTAATGAATGTCACCATTGTTTCCGCCGCTAAAAAAGAGCAAAAAATATCCCACGTGGCGGCCTCAGCTTTTGTTATCACCGATGAAGACATCAAACGTTATGGCTACCGCACCTTAGGTGAGGCCCTGCAAAGAATCAGCGGAATGTACCTAAGTTCCGATCGCAACTATGATTATCTCGGGGTGCGGGGCTTCAGCCTGCCCGGCGATTACAATTCAAGAATCCTGGTCCTAGTTGACGGCCTTAGAACCAATACCATCTTGTACGATCAGGCATATATTGACGCGACTTTTCCCATCGACGTTGAGTCCATCAAAAGAATTGAAGTGGTTAAGGGGCCCGGCTCCGCCCTTTGGGGAAGCAATGCCTTGTTCGCGGTGATCAACGTCATTACCCAAAAAGGCAATGATCTTGACGGGGGCCGCCTCATGGTGGAAACCGGCAGCCATGCGCGCCGAAAAGCTTATCTGGAGTACGGCAAGATTTTTGCGGGCGGGCTCAACTTATCGGGCAGCATTGCCGCTCTTGGCTCAGACGGCGAAAATCACATTTATTTTCCGGAACTAGATCAGCCCGGCTTCAACAACGGCCTGGCTGAAGGAGTCGACGCCGAAGAGGCATATAAAGGCTATCTGACCATATCCTATAAAGACTTCGGTCTGCTGTTCAATAAAAGCCGGCGAACCAAAACCGTGCCGCCGGCGGCATGGGACGGGGCCTTCAACAACCCCGCCGGCTACACTGTGGATGAAGTGTCAAACCTTGAGATAAACCATCAAAAAAATATTGCCGACGGCATGAATGGTCGGCTCTTTACCAGGATTTACCATAACACCTTTGAGTATTACGGCGATTACCCCTATTTTGCAGACGGGGGCTGGCTCGGCAGCTATATCGTCAACAAAGACCAAGGCTCGTCAAAACAATGGGGAGGCGAGATTCGTTACGGCCTGGATCCCCGGCCGGAGCTCGCCGTTACCATCGGCCTTGAATACATGAAGAGCTGTGAGATAATTCAGAAGAACTATGATGACGCCCCTAATTATTCATTGGCTCTTGATACCGGCGATGCCGGCGCATACCATACCAGTGCCTATTATGGACAGGGAGAATACAGCATCCTCGACAATCTACAGCTGATCGCCGGGCTCAGAGTGGACGACTACTCGACCTTTGGCGAACAATTAAGCCCCAGGATCGCCCTGCTTTACTCACCCCGCCTGGCAACCACCCTGAAATTACTTTACGGTAAAGCCTTTCGCGCCCCGAACAACTTTGAAAGTTTCTATGAAGACGGCTACGCCATGACCGGCAACCCTAGCTTGCAGCCGGAAGAGATTAAAACCTGGGAACTTGTTTTTGAACATAATTTCAGTAACCATACCCGGCTGGTCGCCAGCCTCTTCCGCTTTGAGGTTGACGACTTAATCAGTCAGGTAACAATCCCGGCCCTCCCTGATGATCTTCTCCAGTTTCAGAATCTAAGCGGCACGGTCAGAAGCGACGGGGCGGAAATCCAGCTGGAATCACATCTTGAAAACGGCATCAGCGGATTTTTAGGATTAAGCCTTGCCGACACCAAAGAGCTGGCCCAGGATAGCCGCCTGAACAATTCGCCGACCTTTATCATCACCGGCGGGGTATCGGCCCCCGTTTACTCTGAAAAGCTCTATATCTCGACCAATTTTCAGCATCTCAGCCGTCGTACCTCGCCGACCGTGGATGTCGAGGCCTATACCCTGGTCAACCTGGCGATAACCACCGGCAGCCTTCTTGGCAACATCGATCTGTCTTTTAACATCTACAACCTGTTCGATCAGACCGTTAATGTCCCCGGCGCCGGAGAACATTACCATTACGACCCCAATACCGACGAAAACATTTTGTTCAATATTCCCCAGGACGGCAGAACCTTTCGCATGCAACTTTCATACAACTTTTAAAACAGGCCGAAGATACCCTTGAAAAAATCCCCACGCGCCATAATCCGAACCATGCTGTGCCTGACCACGCTGATGTTGCCGGGCATAACCGTGAGCACGGCGGCACCGGCCGGCGCGGGGGAAAAAGCCATGGCGGAGTATGAAGTCAAGGCGGTGTACCTCCTGAATTTAGGCAAATTTACCCAATGGCCGCAGACCGCCTTTACCGAACCGGAACAGGAGCTGGTGTTGGGCCTGTTCGGCGAAGATGTTTTTGGTGAGGCCCTGGAGTTGATCACGGCTAAAAAAATCCAAGGGCGAAGGCTGATTATAAAAAAATTGGGCAAGGGCGGCGATCCCCGCGGCTGCCATATCCTGTTTATCAGCGCCTCTGAAAAAAGGAGGCTTAAACAGATTTTGTCACTGCTGGCCGATCAACCGGTCCTTACCGTCTCGGATATGAGCGGATTTGCCGAAGAAGGCGGCATGATCGGCCTCAAGGAAATGGACAATAAAATAAACATCATCATCAACGTCATGGCGGCAAAAGAAGCAGGCCTGATCCTGCGATCGCAACTTCTTAACATCTCAACCATAATCAACAAGGACAACCCGCTTACCCGATGATAACACAAAAAATCAAAGATATGCCGATCACCCACAAACTGATGGCGGTGATCATGTCCACCGTCACCATCGCCTTGCTGCTGTCGGCCATCGCCTACTCTGTTTTCGAAACCAGCAACGAGAAAAAAGAGATAACCGGCGAACTATGGAACCTGGCCGAGATTATCGGCCGCAACAACACCGCCGCCCTGATTTTCAAAGATCATGTGGCCAGCAGAGACAGCCTGGCCACCTTGAAGGCAAATCCCTGGATCGTCTCCGCCCATATCCACTCCCAGGATGACTTAATCTTTGCCAGTTACTTTGCCGAAGACTTCTCGGATCTGGAAATAAAAAAACACCGAGAAATCAGGCAAGAAGCCCCATTTTTCGGACACCACCAAGACAATGGATACATGCACCTCAGCCGCCCCATCATGCTTGACAAGGAACAGATCGGCACAATTCACCTCATATATGATATGCAGCACCTGACCCAAAAACTGCGCCATTATTTTTTGATCGCCGGCTCCATCAGCATCCTCACCTTTATTATTGTTTTTTTTGTTTCGGTTCGAATGCAAAAAATAATCTCCGCCCCCATTCTCAGCATCATGCATACCATCAACAAGGTAACCAGAAACAAAGACTACTCAACCAGAACCATCAAGGTCAGCAACGACGAACTCGGCACTCTGGCCGACGGCTTGAACAACATGCTGGAACAGATCCAGATCAGGGACTGGGATCTGGCCAGTTACAACTTTCAACTGGAAAACAAGGTCGAGGCCCGCACTGAAGAACTGAAAAAATCAAACACGGAACTGGCCCAAACCATAGAAAAGCTGAAAACCGCCAAAGAGAAAGCGGAAACGGCGAACATCGTCAAGTCGGAGTTTCTTGCCAACATGAGCCATGAGATTCGTACCCCCATGAATGGCGTGCTGGGAATGGCGGAACTGCTCAGTCGAACTAACCTTGACGATGACCAAAAAAACTACACCGAAACCATTATGCGTTCCGGCCGGTCATTGATGAGCATTATTAACGAAATCCTTGATTTTTCCAAGATAGAAGCCGGCAAACTGATTCTTGAAAATATCGACTTCCGCCTCCGGGAGGTTATCGAGGAAACGGTCAACCTGCTGGTGGAAAAAGCCCACAAAAAAGGCCTGGAACTTATTTTGGCAATCCCCCCCCAAATTCCACGCCTGGTAAAAGGCGATCCTGAACGCCTGCGCCAGGTTCTGGTAAACCTGATCGGCAACGCCATCAAGTTTACCGAGCAAGGGGAGATCATCATCCGAGTCTCCACCGACCAAGAAAGCAACATCTTTTCCTTTGCGATCAGTGATACGGGGATAGGCATTGCCCCGGAAGCCATGACCAAGATCTTCGATTCCTTTTCCCAGGCAGACACCTCCACCACCCGCAAATACGGCGGCACCGGACTGGGGCTGACCATCTCCAAGCGGCTGATCGCCCTGATGGGCGGAGAAATACATGTCGACAGCGCCCCGGGCCGGGGAAGCACTTTTAGATTCACGGTGAACCTGACCAAAAACTCCCCGGAACATGATCTCCCTCAACACCATGCCCTGCGGGGCAGGCGGTTATTGATTGTTGACCCCAATCAAACCCGCCGGGAAATTCTGCAGCAGGACAGCGAATACTGGAACATGTCCAGCGATTGCGCCACCAGCCGTCAGCAAGCCGTGGAAATGGTCATCAGGGCCGGGGTCGCCCAAAAACCATACGACATAGCCCTGATCGAATCCAATCTTATGCGAGAAAACGATTTTGCCCTGATCGAAGAACTGCAGTCCAGCCCGGTCACCGCCACGGTTAATCTGGTGGCGTTAAACTCAAAAATAGATGAGAGTAAAATCGAACACCGGGCCATCAAGCACACCATCCCCGCCCCCCTGTCCAATTTCGACCTCTACCTCTGTTTTATCAATATCCTGAGCCCGAAGGATTTTCAGGCCATACAGAAACGAGATAAAACGCGACCGGTCGCCGCCTCCTTTGCCGGAAAAAAGATCCTGCTCGCCGAAGACAATCCCATAAATCAACAGGTGGCCACAAGCTTTCTCGATATTTTCGATTGCCAAACCGAGGTGGTCGCCAATGGCGAAGAAGCCATTGCCGCCTATGACCGGAACTGTTACGACTTGATCCTGATGGACTGCCTGATGCCGAAAAAAGACGGCTATGAGGCCACTGCCGCCATCCGCAACATGGAAGAAGCAAGAAAGGACGACAGCCACATCCCGATCATAGCGCTAACCGCCCATACCCTGCAGCACGCCAGAGAAAAATGCCTCATCGCCGGCATGGATGACTATCTGTTCAAACCCTTTACCACCAAGCAACTCCAGAGCATCCTTGAGCGCTGGCTGCGGGGCGATGAGGACAAGGTGTTGCCTGAGCGCCGATCAACCTCGGAGCAAACAACCGATGAGCGGCAAGGGGCCGAAACAACGCCGGAGGACCAGGATCTGCTCAACCGGGATATGCTGCAACAAATCAAAAATGTACAGCGGCCAGACGCTGAAGATCTGCTGGCCAAGCTTATCACCATGTACCTGGAAAATTCACGGGAAACGATGAATCTTCTTCGAGATGGGGTTATGACAAACAATGCCAAGGCCATCCGGGAGGCGGCCCATGATCTAAAATCGACCAGCGCCAACCTCGGCGCCACCAAACTGGCCGATCTCAGCCTGCAACTCGAAATCCTGGGCCATGAAAACCGGACCGATAAAGCGAGCGAGATTTTTATCGCCATCCAACAAGCCCACGATATGACCTGCCAAGCCCTTGATGAGTTGCTGCGCCAAAATCAGACCCCCTGAGGAGCAGAGCCGGGGATAATCCGCCCCCCCAATCGTCAGGCTCCCCCCCGGCCTTGGCCACAGGAGGGCCGATCTCCTTTTTTAGGCGATGCTATCCGGTATAATTGTCTTGTGTTTATAAGGGGGCAGGCTATATATTTCAGACCCCACCCCAAAGAAAACCGAGGCAAAACATTATGAGCGACGAGAGACTGATCGACATTGAGATAAAAATCGCCTTTCTGGAAGATACGATCCAGGAACTCAACACCGTGGTCTGCGAACAACAAAAACAGATCGACAGGCTTGAGGCGACCTGTAACTTCTTGCTAAAACGGGTAAAAATACTCTCCGAAGCCACCGGCGACAATATCCCCAATGAAAAACCGCCCCATTACTGATTACCTCAGCCATTCATGACAATTTCCAACAAACAACTGCTCCCGGATTATGAATTACTCGACTGCGGCGACGGCCGCAGGCTGGAGAGGTTTGCCCAAATCATTGTCGACCGCCCCGCCCCCCAGGCCGTTTGGCCGAAGAGCAAGAATTGTTTAGACTGGCCCCGGGCCCATGCCTATTATGAGCGCCCGGCAACCGGCAAGGGGGGCTGGCGGACAGGCTCTTTTTTCCCCAACCCGTGGCGGCTGCCCATTGATGAGATAATCCTGGAACTAAGGCCGGCCGCCAACAATCAGGTAGGAGTTTTCCCGGAACAACTTCCCAACTGGCGCTGGCTGAAAAAACGGCTCTCCGAAGGCAAAGGGCCGCTGCGGGTGCTCAACGGTTTTGCCTACACCGGGGCGGCCACCCTCGCGGCGAGCAGCGCCGGCCCACATGTCGAGGTCTGCCATGTGGACGGCGCCAAAACCGCGGTGGCCTGGGCTCGGCGCAATGCGGCACTTTCAGGCCTGGCCGAACGGCCGATCCGGTGGATCGTTGATGATCTGCTGAAATTCATGGGCCGGGAGATAAAACGGGGGCAAAGATATGACGCCTTTATCCTCGACCCGCCCGCCTTTGGCCGGGGGCCGGGGGGCGCCTGGCAGCTGGAACGAGATCTGCCCCGACTGCTCGACTGCGTGGCGCAACTGGTAAGTTCCAGCCCCAGCTTCATCATCCTCAGCTGCCACGCCCCGAACCTGCGCGCGAATGACCTGCTGAAGATGCTCCAAGCGATCCGGCCGTTTCAGGACCGAACCGGCGAGGCCCTGGAGCTGACCATTCCGGCCGCCAACGGTAATGCCCTGCCCTCCAGCATCTGCGGCAGAATCTAGCCGCCGTTAACGATGCGGCTAAGATTGCAGGCCGGGCGCCCCCTCAAGCCATTCAGGCATATTGGCCGGCACACCAGCCCGAAGACCAGGCCCACTGCAGGTTATAGCCGCCAAGCCAACCGGCGACATCAAGCACCTCACCGACAAAATAGAGCCCGGCCTGCTCCCGGCTCTCCATGGTTTTGGACGAAATCCCATCGCAATCAACCCCGCCCAGGGTCACCTCCGCGGTCCGGTAGCCCTCGGTGCCGCCGGGCTTGATCCGCCATTGCTGCAGCAGCTCGGCAACCTGCTGCAGGCGACTTTGCGAGATGGCCTGCAAGGTACTTTCCAAGTCCACTTCATCAATAAAAGCCGCAATCAGCCGTTTGGGCAAGAGTTCGGCCAACACCGATTTGAGTTTACGCTGGGGCCGCTGCGCCTTCGCCCCTTTTAGCAGGGCAAGCAGATCAAGCCCGGGCAGCAGGTTGATCACAATCTCCTCCCCCGGCTGCCAATAAGAAGAAAGCTGAAGAATGGCGGGCCCGCTCAAACCCCGATGGGTAAAGAGAATATTTTCCCTGAAACTCCGGCGCTGATTGGCCGCCTCACATAACACCGCGATCCCGGCCAGGGGCGATAATTTTTCTTTGTCCGCCGGCTGCAGGGTAAAGGGGACCAGCCCGGCCCGGGTCGGCCTGAGTTTGAGGCCGAACTGCTCGGCAAGCCGGTAGCCGAAAGGGGTGGCGCCGATGGCCGGCATCGACAAGCCGCCGGTGGCCACCACCAGGGAGTGGCAGCGCAACTGACCCCAAGCGCCGGACACCCTGAACTCATGCTCCCCGCATTTCTCGACCCCGGTGATGGTCGTGTTAAAGCGAAAATTCACCCCGGCCCGGGCGCACTCGCCGAGCAACATATCCAGGATCTCCCGGGCATTCCCGTCACAAAAAAGCCGGCCCTGCTCGCGCTCATGAAAGGGGATACAATGCAGCTTGACCAGATCGATGAAATCCCATTGACTGAAACGGCTGAGGGCTGATTTGCAGAAATGGGGGTTATGGGAAAGATAATTGGCGGCGTCAAGGTGGTAATTGGTAAAATTACAACGGCCGCCGCCGGTAACCAGTAGTTTTTGGCCGGGCCGGGCCGCATGATCGAGGACCAGCACCTTGCGCTGCCGCCGGCCGGCGGACAACGCGCACATCAAACCGGCAGCCCCGGCCCCGATAACTATCACATCTGCTCTTTCCATCATTGCTCGTATAAAAATCCAGTTATTGCTTTGGCGCGGCAACAGGCCTTGGCTGCTTTTATTTTTCAGGATCCGGCCAAATATGGCTGGACAGTACCCCCGGTAATTTCTAATATAATAAAATATATAGAAATGATCTCGAAAAACAGCCTTACCGACAATTCAGTCCCGGGGATGACAGGATGGACAATGATAAACTTATAACTCTTTTGGATGAAAGCATCGTTCTCGAGATGAATATGGCGTCATTATACCGGATATTTCAACATGAATTTGCCGATGACGCCCTTTTCTGGGGACAATTGGCCGAAGAAGAACTTGGCCACGCCGCCTTACTCAGATCGGTAAAAGAACACCTGGGCACCGATTGCGATGAATTGCCCAAAATCTTCCTCTGCGAATCATTGGACAAAATCAAGGCCACCAACCAAAATATCGCCGGCCAGCTCGATAAGATCCGCGCCGACTGCCCTTCCCGGCGCAAGGCCTTTGATCTGGCCTTTGCCCTTGAAAACTCCGCCTGCGAGATCCATTACAATTATTTCATGAACAAAATCGCAGTGTCGCCGGTGGAAGAAATTTTGCAGGAGCTCAACCAAAACGACAAGGACCACGCCCAGCGAATCAGCAAGTACATGGCCAACAACAACATCGACATGGATTGATAAAATGACCAAGGAATACAAGATCGAGGTCGTGGTGGAAGGGGCTTTGGGGACTCTTTTTCTCGGCGCCAGCAAACTACCGATCAACAAGATGGAAGAAGTGATGAACCAATACGGCGCCAAAGGCTGGAGCCTGGAGTTCATGGTGGTCGAGCAGAAACGATTCATGCTGTTCTGGCAGCGCGAGGCCGCAATCATCACCTTTTCCAGAGAAACTTGACCGCCGCTCCCCCTGAAACCATGCCCCCGGCCAACCCATCACAAAAAAACGACCGCCTGCTCCGGATCGCCACCTACGCCTCCAGCTCCACCGCCATCCTGCTGATCGGCGTAAAAGCCGCGGCCTGGTTTCAGACCGGCTCCTTGAGCATCATGGCCTCATTGGTGGACTCGCTGATGGACGCGGCCGCCTCTATTCTCAACCTGCTGGCCGTCCGCTATTCCCTCAAATCGCCGGATGCGGATCATCAATTCGGCCACGGCAAGGCCGAGTCGCTGGCCGGTCTGGGCCAGGCCTCCTTCATTGCCGGCTCAGCCATCTTCCTTATGATCCATGCCGCGGAAAGGCTCAACAATCCGCACCCCATAAAAGACATTAATATGGGAATCGGGGTCATGCTCTTTGCCATCGGGGCCACCCTGATCCTGCTTGCGGTCCAGGGCTATGTTATCCGGCGCACCAATTCCACGGCCATCCGGGCCGACGCCCTTCACTACCAAACCGACCTGCTCACCAACATCAGCACCATCGCCGCCCTGTTCTTTGTCGCCTCGGGCTGGCCCATCCTCGACCCGCTCTGCGCCGCCGGCATCAGCATATACATCCTGTACAGCGCCTGGCATATCGGCCACGAAGCGATGCAGAATTTGATGGATCGCGAACTTGACGACAAAACCCGCAAGGCGATCTGCGACATCGGTCTGGCCCATGAAACCGTACTCGGGGTCCATGATCTGCGCACCCGCCAGTCCGGCCAGACCATGGTGATCCAGCTCCATCTGGATCTGGCTGAAAATCTCCCCCTGGCCGATGCCCATCAAATTGCCAAAGAGGTGGAAAAAAAAATTATCGAAAGCTTTCCCACCGCCGATGTCATCATTCACCAGGATCCGGTACCCCCCGAGCACTACTTTTGCAAACCGCAATCCGGCAACTGAGCAACCTCCCGCTCCGAACTTAAAAAAAGAAGCATCCCGGACCTGACAGACAAAAGAGAACTTGTTATAATGGCTCGTAATTTTTAAGTAATTTATTTATCGACCTATCTACTTTCTGTTTGTTGCGCAACAATGCGCGGATAACACCATGGCCGAGTTTAAACCACAACAGTACGGTAAATTCATCCTCCTCGATCGCATCGCCCGCGGTGGAATGGCCGAACTTTATCGAGCCAAGAGCATCGGCTCCAAGGGTTTTGAAAAACTCGTGGCCATCAAGAAAATTCTGCCCCACCTGGCCGACCAGGAAGAGTTTGTCGCCGCCTTTATCGATGAAGCCAGGCTGGCCGCCTTCCTTCAACACCATAATATCGTACAGATTTTCGACTTCGGCGAGATGGCGGGCAGCTATTTCATCTCCATGGAGTATCTTTCCGGGTTGCCCCTGCGTACGGTCATGAACAAGGCGACCAGCAGCGGTCCCCCCTTTGACCTCCGACTCGTTTTCTACATCATTGCCCAAATATGCGCCGGGCTCCACTATGCCCACAACCTGAAAGACTTTGCCGGCAGCCCTCTCAATATCATCCACCGGGACATGGGCCCCCAGAACATCTTCATCACCTATGACGGCCAGGTTAAAATTATCGATTTCGGCATCGCCCGGGCGGCCAGTCATAATTCGGCGACCTCCCTGGGCTCGCTCAAGGGCAAGCTGTCGTACATGTCACCGGAGCAGGCCGGGGGACTGGAGATAGATCACCGCTCCGATATCTTTTCCGTGGGTATCAGCCTGTATGAACTGGCCACCGGCCAGCATATGTACACCGGCGACTCTCAACAATTATTGGGGAAGGCGGCCAATGCCTCATTTACCCCGGCCCGGGAAATAAGAGAAGATCTGCCGCCGCGGCTCTACGCCATTATCGATAAGGCCCTGGCCAGAAACCCGAACCTGCGCCACCAGTCGGCGGAGGAGATGCAGGCGGATATTGATGATTGCGCCCGGCAATACAGCAACCAGGCGACGGCCAAGGATCTGGCCTCGTTCATGGCCGAACTTTTCCGTGACGAAACAGCCCTGGAAGAGCAAGCCCTCTGTCAGGCCGCCGACATCGAACTGCCCTACCCGGAAGATGCGGCCGAAGCCACGGCCACCCTCGCCCAGGAGGAAACAATCTTTCTGCCCCTCTCTAAACCAGCCACGCCCCCCTGGCGGCTGATCTTACTCGGCGCCCTGCTGATCACGCTAACGGCCGCCGCGTTATGGCTGCCCAAGGTCCGCGACCCCCTTGAGCATTTCCTGGTCACCCGCCTGGAGCAATCCGGGATCATCTCGTTTCCCGCCGCCCCCTCCCACGCCACAGTGGACCAATACGCAGCGGCCAAAGCATTCTTCACCACCCTGCTTGCCGACCAAGATCCGCCTGCCGGCGCAAGGCACCTTCCCTCACCGGATCTTGCGGAATTTGAAAAACACGCCAGCTTTCTCGTGGGCAACAAGCCGGAAGAGGCCTATGAAATTTTAAGAAAACTTACAAAAAAATTTCCAGAGACCGCCCTGGCCCACTTCCTGCTCGGCCGCCTCTACACCTTCCGTCAACAACCAGACCGCGCCATGGATTCCTATCTAAAAGCCACCGAGCTCGACCCAAAGCTGACCGAGGCTTTTTTTAATCTGGGCTATCTCTATGCCAAGAATAATGATTATCTCACCGCGGAAAAAATGTATACTCAGGTGATAAGGCTTGCCCCGCCGTACCGGGACGAGGCCCTGTTCAACCTGGCGATTATCAAGAAAAATCAGGGCGATAACGCCGCGAGCCTCAATTATGCCCGCCAGGCCGTGGTGGCCAACCCAAATAACCAACAGGCCGCCAAACTTATCAACCGACTTACAGAAACGCGGTAATGGATAACACGACCCCTGCAACTTTCCCCGTAACCTGGATAACGATCATGGCTCTGCTGCTGAGCCTTTTCGGCTGCATGCACACCGGCAAAGAGAGCTGGCCGCCGGTGCAGGCCCGGCAGAAGCTGACGGTGCACGTCGTCCAGTGGCCGGGCGAAACCTTGCCGATAATTGCCCAATGGTATACCGGCAACAGCCGGAACTGGAAAGAACTCGTCAATGCCAACCCGAATATCGTGCCCGGCCGCCTGGCGGCCGGCGATCGCATTATTGTGCCGGCCAAGCTGCTCAAAACCACCAAGATGATGCCGAAAGAATTCATGCAGCCTCTGCTCGCTCCCTCATCTCCGCAGCCATCCTCCCCCGCCGACAAGGCGCCCTCAACCCCGGATAAAGATGAATTTGAACTCTTCGGCCCTAAATAACAACCTGAGCCGGCCCTGGTTGCCTTTGGCCGCAGCCCTTCTGCTTGCGCTGTTTTTCGGCATCTTCCGGCCGACGCCAAGCATGGGCCAGACCGGCCGCAACCAATTAAACCCAGCAGAGCTCCGGCAATTACTGCAGACCAGCCGGGTCATCTCCCACCGCAACCTCGACCGGCTCGACCTCCACGGCTTGACGCTTAATCACCTCCGAATTGATAACTCCAGCCTGCAGCAGGTCAACCTCGAACAGTGCAAACTCAACAATGCCATCATCATTGACAGCGATCTCCAGCAGGCCAACCTGCTCAAGGCCGATCTTTCCGGAGGTAAACTGCAAACCGTCAACCTCAACTCGGCCAGGCTTGATCACGGGGATCTCAACCGGATCATCATCATCAAAGGCGACCTGCAAAAGGCCCAACTACGCCAAGCCAATCTCAGCGGGGCGGTCATTGCCGATAGCAACCTGACCGCCACCAACCTCCGGGGCAGCAACCTGAGCAACGCCGATCTCCGGGAGGTGCGCCTGGACCAAGCCGACCTGGCGGGCGCCGATCTCCATGGCGCCAGCCTGACCGAGGTCCAACTGCAAAACAGTGACCTATCCCAATGCAATCTCAGCGGCGGCAACCTTCGCAACATCGACATGGGCGACCGCAACGGCAAGGGTGCCAGCCTGGTTGAGGCAAACCTCAATCACATTTTTATGCACAACGTCAATCTTGAGCGGGCGAATGGACGGGATGCCTACTTTTTTGGGGCATATCTGCAGAACTGTTCATTTAAGCAGGCTGATCTGAGCAACGCCGATCTGGACAATGTTTCTCTGATCCAAGGCAATTTCCAGGATGCGGATCTTCGTTTTACCTCCTTGGCAAACGCATCATTAAGAGACAGCAGTTTTTCCGGGGCAAACCTCAGCGGCGCAAACCTTGCCGGCGCCGAGTTGAGCCGGAACAATATGGAAAACACCCTGCTGGTAACAGCATCTCTTCCCGACAGCAGCCTGACCGAGGTAAACCTGGACAAGGCCAACCTGACCGAAGCCGATCTGCAACGGGCGACCATTCGCGACTCCCGCCTGAACCGAGCGGATCTCACCTCGGTTAACCTTGATAAAAGCCAACTCAGTAAAACCCAACTCAACCATGCTATCTTAAAAAATTGCCGAATGTCCGCGGCCACGCTTCAGGCGGTGGCTCTGATCGATTCTGATCTGATGGGGGCAAACCTGAGCCGCTCCTTGTTTAATGAAACCGACCTTACCGATTCCCGGCTGAGCCGGGCCGATCTCAGCCGGGCCACCTTCAACAACTCCAATCTGAAACGAGCCGAGCTCATCAACGCCGATCTCACGCAAACCAGCTTCATCAACTCAAATCTCAGCTACGCCGATCTTTCCAACGCCCTGTTAGTCAAAACCATCTTCACCGACACCCTGCTCTATGCCGCGATCTTTAAAAACGCGAGCATGGCCGAAATAAACCTCAGCGGCCTCAACCTGCAAAACGCCGATTTGACCGGGGCGGATCTCCACAACGGCCTGTTGACCAATAGCGATCTAAGGGGCGCCATTTTAGAAAACGCCGACCTCCGCGGCTGCAACCTTGCCGGGGCCAACCTGACCAACGCGAATCTGGTCGGCGCCGATCTCACCGGCAGCATTCTCACCGGGGCGAAATTAAATGGCGCCAACCTGAGCCGCGCCCGTCTGCAGCAGGCTAATTTACGCAACAGCATCCTCAAGTCGTGCAACTTCAACCAGGCCGACCTCAGCGGGGCCGACCTGGAGAATGCCGATCTCAAGTACGCCGATTTCAACAACTCGATCCGCACCGGGCTCAAAAACATGGCCAAGGCCTTCAACCAAGACAAGGCCAAGGGGTTAACCGACCCCGACCCGGTCACCCCATAAACAAGGTCACGGCTGGTTGCGTGCGCGACACAAACCCAACCACCGCCATCCCCCTGGCAATTTTTTGCATTAAAAATGATAATCATTATTGACTCCCGCCTTTTGATTTGTTATGAGTTTGAGTCCAGGGGGAAAACATGCTCATAATCATCGTAAATCAGTAACTTCGCCATGACACTGCAAGACGGAGTTACAAATAAAAAAATCTGGTTGCCCTTCACCATCAATATCAGCATGGTCATTCTGCTGATAATACTTGGTATTTTCATCGGCCTGTTCATCAACAACAAACGGCTGATCGAAGCGGAACTGGAAACCAGGGCCCGCTCCCACTTCAACAATATCGTTCTGACCAGACGCTGGAATGCGCATTACGGCGGAGTATATGTTGAAAAAAAAGCAGGGGTCGCCTCTAACCCCTACCTGAAAAATCCGGATATCGTTACGGCGGACGGCACCGTCTACACCAAAAAAAATCCGGCCCTGATGACCAGGGAAATCTCGGAGTTGGCGGCAACAGAGGGGGACTATCAATTCCATATCACCAGTTTGCAGCCATTGAACCCGGCCAACAAAGCCGACGAGTTTGAAACAAAAGCACTGAAGTTGTTCGAACAGGGTGAAAAAGAGATTTTCACCAAGGAGCGCCGCGGCGGAAAAAATATTTTCCGCTACATGGCCCCCCTATACACGGAACAAAGCTGCCTGGAGTGCCATGATCAACAGGGCTATCGGGTCGGCGACGTCCGGGGCGGCATCAGCCTTCATTTTGATATCGGTGATATTGAAAGTCTCCTGACCCACAACCGGCAGATCCTTATTATTCTCTACCTGCTAACATCGATTTTATTGCTGGGAATCATATACCTGCAGATAGCCCAACTCTTCAGAAGACTCAGGGCGGCCCAGGAACAAATAAGGCTTATGGCCATTACCGACGACCTGACCGGGCTCTACAACCGCCGCTATTTTTTCAGCAGGTTCAACACGGAAATCGCCAGATCCATTCGCCAGGACCATAGCTTGAGCCTGATTATCTTTGACCTGGACCACTTCAAAAAGGTCAATGACACCCATGGCCATAATGTTGGGGACATCGTCCTCAAGCAAACCGGCGCCATGCTTTATCAGAACTGTCGCAGAACCGACATTGTCGCCCGCTATGGCGGCGAGGAATTTATCATCCTGCTGCCGGACTGCGACCTGGAATGCGCCGTGCACACCGCGGAAAAACTGCGGCAGATCACCGAGAAACAAACCTTTACCGTCAACCGCACCACCGAAATCACCATTACCGCCAGCTTCGGGGTGGCATGCTTCAGCAAGACGGACATTTCGGCGAAGGATAGCGCGGAACAACTGGTTAAGATAGCCGATCTGGCCCTGTACCGGGCCAAGGCCAAGGGCCGCAACCGGGTGGAGACCGCCTAGCCGGGGCGGCCGTACCCGCCGCCGCCCGGGGTTTTGATCACGAAGCAATCCCCGGCCCCCATCTCCACCTGATCGGCATAAGAGAGCGCCTGCCTGGCCCCCCCGACCCGCTCCACATAATTTTCCCCGGACCGACCTGCTTCACCACCCATTAGGCCTTGGGGCGCTTGCCGGCGATTATTGGAGATAATCGCCGCGCTCATCGGCTGCAGAAACCTGATTTTCCGGACCAGCCCCTCGCCGCCCCGGTAGCGACCGGCCCCGCCGCTGCCTTGCCGCAGGGCAAAGGATTCCAGCAACACCGGAAAGCGGAACTCCAGCACCTCGGGATCGGTGAGCCGGGAATTGGTCATATGGCTCTGCACCCCGGAGGCGCCGGCAAAACCCGGACCTGCCCCGGCGCCGCCGGCAATGGTTTCATAGTACTGGAAGTTAGCATCGCCAAAGGTGAAATTGTTCATGGTGCCCTGGGAGCAAGCCACCGCTCCGAGGGCGGTAAACAGGGCATCGGTCACCGCTTGCGAGGTTTCCACATTGCCGGCCGCCACCGCGGCGGGATAGCGGGGATTAAGCATGGTGCCTTCCGGGACGATGATCGCAAGGGGCACCAGGCAACCGCTGTTAAGCGGAATCGCATCCCCCACCAGGCAGCGGAACACATAAAGCACCGCCGCCTTGCACACCGCCAGGGGGGCATTGTAGTTTGATCCGAGCTGGGGCGAGGTGCCGGTGAAATCGATAGTCGCCGTCCGCTCCTGTTTATCCACCGTCACCTTAACCGCGATCCGGGCGCCGTTATCCATCACATACTCGGCCCGGCCATCGGCCAGGCTAGCGATCACCCGCCGCACCGCCTCCTCGGCGTTGTCCTGCACATGCTGCATATAGGCCTGCACCACCGGCAAACCATAACGTTGCTCCATCCGCCGCAGCTCGGCAACCCCTTTTTCATTGGCGCCGAGCTGGGCCTTGAGATCGGCCAGATTCTGCTCAGGGTTTCTGGCAGGCCAAGGATTAGCGGTCAACATTCGCCGCAGCTGAGCTTCGCAAAACCGGCCCTGATCCACCAGCTTGAAGTTGTCGAACATGACCCCCTCCTCGTCCACCGTAACCGAAGCGGGGGGCATGGAACCGGGGGTCAGGCCGCCGATATCGGCGTGGTGGCCCCGGGAGGCCACATAAAAAAGCAGGGCGCCTTTTTGCTCAAAAACCGGGGTAATCACCGTGATATCGGGCAGGTGAGAGCCGCCGTTATAAGGGGCATTGGTCATATAGACGTCACCCGGCGCCATGGTCCCCTGCCGGGCGGCGATAACCGCCTTGACACTTTCGGCCATGGAACCGAGATGAACCGGCACGTGGGGGGCGTTGGCCACCAGGTTGCCGTAACAATCGAAGATGGCGCAGGAAAAATCAAGGCGCTCCTTGATATTGACCGAATGGGCGGTTTTGGCCAGCACCGTGCCCATCTGCTCGGCAATGGCCATATAGAGATTATTGAAAATCTCCAACCGCACCGGATCCTTGGCGGTGGCGGCGAGCGGCGGCCCGGCCTTGACCGCAACCCGCTCCAGCAGTAGATCAAGGCCCCCGGTAATTGCGGCCCGCCAGCCCATCTCCACCACCACCGTGCCGTGGGCCTCGACAATAATCGCCGGGCCGCTGACCCGATTGCCGGGGATCATGCGCTTCCGTTGCAGAACCGGGGCCGAATGATAGCGGCCATTGCTGAAAAAACGGCAGGTTTCAAGTAAGGCCGCCGGAGGCAGTGGTTGGGTTGGTTGCGGTTCTTGATCGATCCCAGGGGCCTCCTGCGTCCGGCCGACGGCTTCCACCACCAGCGCCGCGACAATCAGAGGTTTGTCCTGATCGACAAAGCCGAATTGCCGCTGATGCTCTCCGGCAAAAGAGGCGACCATGGCCCGGGGCGAATCATAATCAACGAGCAGGGAGGTGTCGGAGCCCTGATATCTCAGCTGGGCCTTGCGGGAAACCACAATCCGGTCCCTGGCCACCCCCTGCCCGATCAGCTCGGCGCAGGCCCGATCCGCAAGCAGGGCGCAACTTTCATCTAACTCTGCGGCAAGAGATGCGACCAGCCCCTTTTCCACCGCCTGTTCCGCCATGGCCGAAAGATCGGCCAACCCCATACCGTAGGCGGAAAGCACCCCGCTCAAGGGATGAAGCAGGATAGTCTTAATGCCCAGGGCATCGGCAACCCGGCAGGCATGCTGGCCACCGGCCCCACCGAAACAGGTAAGGGTGTAGCGGTCAAGGTCATGGCCGCGCCGGGTGGAGATTTTTCTGATCGCATTAGCCATGGCGTCCACCGCAATGGCGAGAAAACCGTCCGCCACCTGCTCCGGGCTTTGCAGCTCACCGGTGGCCGAGGCGATCTCCGTGGCCAGGGCGGCGAACTTGGCCAAAACCCCAGCGTAATCCAAGGGCTGGTCCGCCGCAGGCCCGAAGAGGGCAGGGAAATAGCGGGGCAGAATCTTGCCGCAGACCACGTTGCAGTCGGTCACGGTCAGGGGCCCGCCTTGACGATAGGCGGCCGGGCCGGGAGCCGCCCCGGCGGAATCGGGGCCAACCCGGTAACGGCTGCCGTCAAAATGCAGAATCGAGCCGCCGCCGGCGGCCACGGTATGGATATCCATCATGGGTGAGCGCAGCCTGACCCCGGCCACTTCGGCCTCAAAGGCGCGCTCCAGCTCGCCGCGATAATGAAAAACATCGGTGGAGGTGCCACCCATGTCAAAACCGATAATCTGCTTAAAGCCGGCCAGCTCCGCGGTGCGCACCGCCCCCACCACCCCGCCGGCCGGGCCGGAAAGCAGACAATCCTTGCCGGCGAACAGCCGGGCCCGGGTCAGGCCGCCGTCGGACTTCATGAACAGCAGCCTGGTGTCGCCCAGCTCAACCGCCAGCCGCTCAACATAACGGTAGAGCACCGGCGAGAGATAGGCATCGAGCACCGTGGTCTCGCCCCGGGCCACAAACTTGATATGCGGGCTCACCCCATGGCTCACCGACACCTGGCTAAACCCGACCTCCGCGGCCAGAGCCGCCACCAGTTGTTCATGCGCCGGATAACGATAGCCATGCATAAACACAACCGCCACCGCCCTGAGCCCGGCCGCAAAAGCCTTTTGCAACCCGGCCCGCACCGCGGCCGCATCAGGCGCGGCCAGCACCTCGCCCCGGGCCGTAACCCGCTCATCCACCTCCAACACGTCATGGTAGAGCATCCGGGGCAGCACGATCTGCAGGGCAAACAGAGAGGGCCTGCTCTGATAGCCGATGCGCAAGCCGTCTCCAAAGCCCTTGGTGGTTACCAGCAACACCGGCTCCCCCCGCCGCTCAAGCAGGGCGTTGGTGCCGACGGTGGTGCCCATCTTCACCTCGGCCAGCAGGGAGCGGTCGATGGCCTGCCGATCCGATAAGCCCAGCATGGTCCGGATGCCGTGCAGGGCCGCATCATGATACTGAGCCGGATTTTCAGATAAAAATTTCCCCGTGACGATTTCCCCGTCCGGCCGCCGGGCAACCAGATCGGTGAAGGTGCCGCCCCGATCGATCCAGAAGGACCATTTATTACCAAGCTCTCCTTGCTCTCTTTTCACCCGCCATTACCTCTTTATGCAAATAACGATTACCGCACCCGGTCATAAATCCCGGGGCACAATACTCTGCAAAACCTGCCGGCCGCCCGCCCGCAACCTCAATCCCTTGTTTTAATTTTTTTAAACCACTAAAAATAAGTTAAGGGGAGTAAAAATTAGAATTTATCTTTTATTGCAATATGATATACAATATTTGGTAACAAACTTTCATTTAGACACGAGGAGAAACCATGCCCGAGCAGAATAACGACAATAAAGGGTTGCTCGATTTCCTTAATTGCAACTCCCATAACTGGGGGGGCTGCTTTATCAGAAAATGTCTTGATACCAGCATCACCGGCAAACTCCTGGGCATGCTGGTGGTTTCCCTCCTCGGCTTTACCGTGGTCTGCGTTCTCCACAATATCGCCCTCCATAACATCAAAATCCGCAACCATGAAATAAAGGAAGTAAGCATCCCCCAATACAAGGTCAGCCAATTTATCCTGCGCAGCATCAACGGCTTCAAGATCTCTCTGCTGCACATCTTAAACGAACCGGAACTCAACGTAGACAATAAAAATATCCTGGCCAACCAGCAACGGCTGAAAGAACTGGAACGGATGCTCATTGCCCTGAAAAAGGGGGGGGCCTTGCTCGACGTGGCCAAATCATCCCAAAAGACATTGGATGTTATCAACCTGATTCCCTCCACCAACCCACAGGTGCTGGCCCAGATCGAATCCATCGACGAAGAGTTTGTCGAACTTTCCGAAAACTTTCAACTGCTGATCAAGGCCTTTACCCAACCCGGCGCCCAGACGACCCGAGATGAAACCCTGGGCGATGTGATCGGCAATCTCAACGAACTGCACGAACAGCTGACTACCCTCGCCCTGCTGACCAATACCCTTTACAATAAAAACCTCAAGGAAACCGAGGAAATTATTAACAGCTCCCAGCAGCAATCCATCCTGATCAGCCTTATAATCGCCGTCATCCTCACCTTAGGCACCATCCTCTACATCATGCTCATCGTCGCCCCTTTGCGCGATATCCTTGAAAAGATAAAATTCATCGCCAAGGGCGAGGGCGACCTTTCCCACGGCATCGAAGTGCGGACCGACGACGAAGTCGGGCTGTTGGCCCGGCAACTGAACACGCTGGTGGACAACATCTTCAGCCTCAACTCGTTCAAAGCGGTCATCGAAGAAGAAGAGACCACCACCGATGTCAATTTGCGCCTGGCCAATCTCCTGAGGGAACGCTACGGGTTTGACAAGCTCTTTGTTTATGAGGTCACCGGCAACAAGAACAACATGAGCATCGCCTACTGCTCATCCAACAAGGAGGTGTGCAGCACCGATATCCTCGACGACAGCAACTTCTGCCGGGCCAAACGCACCGGCCATCCGATTTCCTCTTTCCAGTTCCCGGAAATCTGCAAGAAGTTCCCCTACGCCGACAAATTCGAGCACCATTGTATTCCCATGATCGCCAATGGCCGGGCCGTGGGCATTGTCCAGTTTCTCCATGAAAAAAACCGGCCGGCCTCCGAGCTGGAATCTTTTGAAACCAGGGTTAAGCGGGCCAGCCGCTATATCAAGGAAGCCACCCCGGTTATCGAGGCCAAACGGTTTGCCTCCGCTCTGCAGGAAACAACCCTGAAAGACCCGATGACCGATCTCTACAACCGCAGATTCCTGGAGACCTACAGCGACAATCTGGTGGCCAGCACCTTGCGGCGCGGCTCAAAAGTCGGGATCCTGATGTGCGACATGGACTTTTTCAAGGAGGTCAATGACAACTACGGCCACGAAAGCGGCGATATCGTCCTGATCAAGACCGCGGAAATCCTCCAGCATTGCGTAAGGACCGCCGATATCGTCATCCGTTACGGCGGCGAGGAATTCCTGGTCCTGCTCACCGATGTGCACAGCAACGAGGATATTGCCGAACTGGCGGAAAGAATCAGGTCGATCATGGAGAGCACCGCCATCAAACTGCCGGAAGGCAGCCTGAAAAAGACAATCAGTATCGGCTACAGCCTGTTCCCGGACGATACCGATGCCTTCTGGGAAGCGATTAAATACGCGGATGTGGCCCTTTACCGGGCAAAAGAAACCGGCAGAAACCGGGTGGTTGGTTTTGACAAGGAGATGTGGGACCAGGAAAAATATTGATGCGGCCCGGCTTGCCGGCCCCCGGAACTGAGCGGGGGCCACAAACTTTTACAGTACAGCCGGACCCGCCTGAGCCGGCAACTCAGGCGTTCTTCAACAGGGCGGCGATTTCTTCGGAGGTCAATACCTGGCCGTAATTGTCCCAATCATCCAGGACATCACCGATATTCTTGCCATAGGCCCCATGATAATTTCGGGCGGCGGCCTTCATTGAGCCCTGGGTCGTTTTTTTAGGCGGCTCAACCAGATTGCCGGGCATAACCCCCTTCATATCGCGCACATGGATAAAAGCCAGGGCCGTACGGCAGGCCAGAGGTATCCGCTCCGGATCGTTAAGAGCCATGGCCCGCCAGCAGATTTCACACTTGACCGGGATCGGTCGACAGCAATGCCCTTCGGATTTAGCCAGCAACCGGCGCATCTTGGCGCATTGCAGCTTACGCCATGGCGCGCCGCCGGCCAAGCGCCAGTTTTTCCTCTTCCGGCGGACAGAGGCAGATGCCCCTTTATTGAATTTCAATGAGTCCCCCCCTCATTTCATTCCACAAACTTGAGACTTTATACTGCGACCGGAAGGCTCATGAGCATAAGCCCCCTGGCATAATGGTTAATCTGCGGCTGAAGCCATAAACCGGTTTAAGCTTCGCCATATCAGCAAGATGGCATCTAGCTGATTTTCTTAAAAAGATTACTTCCATTGCCAGGCATAACTTTAACTCCTTCGATCGAGGGGCGCAAGGGGGGATTAAAAATAAACCAACCCGGGAAAAGCTTTGCCGCTCTGCCCTTTTCAATCAGTGAGCCCGGGTGGCTGCTTGCAAAGAGCATAAAAGCGTTGTAGAAATACAGGCCTTCAACTATAAAGTCAGAAAAACGGCTGGGAGATGGAATCACCATAATGACGCTAAACGAAAAAACAAAGCTGCTAAACCAGGGGCTGGCCATCCTTAACCTCGACCTTGGGCCCACGGCCATCGACCAGCTCGGGGTTTATTGCGATGAACTGATCAAGTGGAACCGAAAAATCAATCTGGTGGGCAAGGCGGAGCTCAAGGAGCTTATTGAAACCCATTTTCTCGATTCCCTGACCCTGTTACCGCTGATCACCGCATCGCCCTTGGCCGACATCGGCACCGGCGCCGGCTTCCCCGGCCTGGTCCTTAAAATCGCCCGGCCGGAGCTTGCCGTTATCCTGGTGGAACCGCGCCAGAAACGGGTTTCCTTTCTCAACCACATCATCAGAACCCTGGGCCTCAAAGAGATCGAAGTCCGCTGCGGCAGGCTGGAAAAGGACAGCAACCTGGTGGCCGGCAAGGAGTTGAGTGCCCCGCTCATCACCAGCCGGGCCTTTACCTCGGTTGCCGACTTTTTGGCGCTGGCCGACCCGATCAACCCGCCGGGGGGCAAGATCCTCTGCATGAAAGGGCCGCGCGCCGAAGAAGAAATCAAACAATGGCAAGAGGAACAGCCGATCAGCCCCTATCGCCTCAGCCAAACCATCAGCACGGCCCTGCCCTTTTCCGGCAACAGCCGCAATCTGCTTATCTTCACCAAACAGGACGATTAACCATGGCCCCCTCCAAAACCCCGGCGCTCATGTTCCAGGGCACCTGCTCCAATGCCGGTAAATCAGTGCTCACCGCCGCCATGTGCCGGATTCTGCTCCAGGACGGCCTGCGGGTGGCCCCGTTCAAGGCCCAGAACATGTCGCTCAACTCCTTTGTCACCCGGGACGGCGGCGAGATGGGCCGGGCCCAGGTGGTGCAGGCCCAGGCCGCCCGGCTCGATCCGGATGTGCGAATGAACCCGGTATTGCTCAAACCCTCCAGCGACACCGGCAGCCAGGTTATCGTCATGGGCCGGCCGGTGGCCAATATGAAGGTGAGCGAATATGTGGCCTACAAGGGCCAGGCCTTTACCGCGGCCCAGCAGGCCTACGATTCGCTGGCCGGCGAGTTCGAGGTCATGGTCCTGGAAGGGGCGGGCAGCCCGGCCGAGGTCAACCTCAAGTCCCACGACATCGTCAACATGGCCATGGCCCGTTATGCCGAGGCCAAGGTGCTGCTGGTGGGGGATATCGACCGGGGCGGGGTCTTTGCCTCCTTTGTCGGCACCATGGAGATTCTCGATCAGTGGGAACGCGATCTGATCAGCGGCTACGTGGTCAACCGCTTCCGGGGCGACGCCTCCCTGCTGGATGACGCCTACAGCTATATGAGGCAAAAGACCGGCAAAGAGGTGCTGGGCACGGTCCACTACATCCACGGCCTCGGCATCCCGGAAGAGGACTCGGTCAATTTCAAGGCAGGCCTATTTTCACCCACCCGGCCCAGCGGCGACCATATCACCATCGGCCTGATCGATTTGCCCCATATCTCTAATTTCACCGATTTCGAGCCCTTTCTCGCCGAGCCGGATGTCCATATCAAGATCGCCAGAACCCCGGCCGAGCTGGCCGAGGTCGACGCCATCATCATCCCGGGCAGCAAAAACGTGATCAGCGACCTGAAATGGCTCAAGGAAAAAGGGCTGGCTCAGCAGATCAAACAGCTGGCCGGCGCGGGCCACATTGAGATCATCGGCATCTGCGGCGGCTTTCAGATTTTAGGCAAAGGCATCGCCGACCCGCATCAGATCGAGTCGGCCGGCGAAAACCTTGAAGGGCTCGGATTGATCGATCTGACCACGGTGCTGGAGGCGGACAAAACCCTGACCCGCCAGGAGGGCACCCACCACGCCTCCGGGCAAACGGTGCACGGCTACGAGATCCACCACGGCCAGAGCCGTTCGCAGAATACCCGCGAGATCCTCACCTTCAGCAACGGCGAGAGCGGGGCGATCTCCATTGAATCCGGCAAGATCTGGGGCAGCTACCTGCACGGCATCTTTGACGCCGACCCCTTCCGGCGCTGGCTGATCGACCAGATCCGCCAACAAAAGGGGCTGGCCCCCTTGACCACGGTCCAGGCCGCCTATGACCTGGAACCGGCCTTTGACCGGCTGGCCGAGCTGGTGCGCAGCCAGATCGACATGGGCAAAATCTATCAACTGCTGGGGATATAATGGCCCTTACCTATCAGATCCTGCTCGCCGTGCTCCTGGACCAGCTCCTAGGCGACCCCCGGTGGCTGCCGCACCCGGTCCGGCTGATCGGTGCGGCCTGCAGCCGCTTTGAAAAAATCACCCGAAAAATCCTGCCGCCGTTTGGGGCCGGCCTCACCTCGGTGCTGCTGGTGCTGACCGCAACCGCCCTGACGGTGCACGGCCTGCTTTTGGCCGCCAACCTGATCCATCCATCCCTGGCCACGGCCATGTCCGTCTACCTGCTCTACACCACCATTGCCGCCCGCGACCTGACCCGCCACAGCAAAGAGGTCTACCAGGCCCTGGCCAAGGATGATCTGCCCGAAGCCCGCAGGCGGGTGGCGATGATCGTCGGCCGGGATACGGCGGCCCTTGATCGGCAGGGGGTGGCCAAGGCGGCGGTGGAAAGCGTGGCCGAGTCCATGGTCGACGGCATCACCGCCCCGCTCTTTTTCGCGGTGGTGGGCGGCCCGATGGGGGCGATGCTCTACAAGGCGATCAACACCATGGATTCGATGTTCGGCTATAAGAATGAACGATATGAAAAATTCGGCTGGGGTCCGGCCCGGCTGGACGATCTGGCCAACTTTATCCCGGCCCGGCTCACCTCGATGCTGATCCCGGCGGCGGCCTGGCTCCTGCGGCTGGACGCCAAACGGGCGCTCTACACCCTGGCCCGCGACCGCCTCAACCACAGCAGCCCCAACTCGGGGCACAGCGAGGCGGCGGTGGCAGGGGCCTTAGGGGTGCAGCTCGGCGGGCCCTCCATCTACTTCGGCCGGCTGGTTGCCAAAGCCACCATAGGCGATGCCACCCGACCCATCGAACCGAGCGACATCCTGCGCAGCAACCGCCTGGTCCTGACCAGCGCCGCCCTGGCTCTGCTCTTCTTGCTGGCCATGCGCCTGCAGATTTTCACGCTGCTCGACCGCGTATTTTAAGCTGCGTAAAGATTGCCCAAACCAGAGCCCGGCACAAGCTTGGCGTCCGCCATGAAAGAGAAGTTAACCGCTGGTTCCCGGCTTTTACAAGGGGCAAAGATCATCCTCTTCTCCAACAAGTTAATCCCCCTTTGGCAAGGTAATTAGAGCCGCTTATCCCCCAACCAAAAAATCGACAAATCTTCGCCCGGCAGGGGTCAATCAGTCCTACCAAAAAAACAAGATAACTACTTGTAATTACTACCAATCACCAACCACACCCTTTTCCGGCCCCCAAAGGCGGATAACAAATTTTATTGACTTTTTATAAAGCGGAATATAATAGGCTAATCCTTTTTTTTAGGGTGCTTTTTTTAACGTTTTTAACAGTGTTTTTTTTGAGAACAAAAAAGAAAAATTTTTCCATCAGGAGAAAAAAACATGGCCCTTAAAACCATCCCCATTGAAGAACCAGAGGAGCCTCCCAGCAGTTGTCATCTGACGATCTGCCCCCCCCTGACCTCCGCCGCTTCTCCGGCACGGTTTCCCGCCCTTTCACGCGCCAAATCCTTCCGCAACCGACACTTTCCCTCTTCGACCATCGACGAATGGAATGACTGGCGCTGGCAATTAAGAAACCGGATCACCACCGTTGACCAACTGGAAAAAATCATCACCCTCACCGACAGCGAACGACAGGCCCTGCAACGGCACGACTCCACCCTGCCTTTTGCCATCACCCCCTACTACGCGAGCCTGGTGGCCAAGGACGATTGCCAGGATCCTATCCGCCGGGCGGTGGTGCCGGTGATCAACGAGCTGATGGTTTCCCCCGGCGAGGCCCATGACCCCCTGGGTGAGGACAGCCACACCCCGGTGCCGGGGCTGGTCCATCGTTATCCCGACCGGGCGCTTTTTCTGACCACGGATTACTGCTCCAACTACTGCCGCTACTGCACCAGGTCGCGGATGGTGGGCCGTTCCCAGGACACCACCGCCATCAAGGCGCGTTGGGAAAAGGCCTTTGTCTACATTGAACAACACCGCGAAATCCGGGACGTGCTGCTCTCCGGCGGCGACCCCCTGACCCTGCCCGACGAGATGTTGGAGTATCTCCTCAACCGGCTGCGCGGCATCGACCATATCGAGCTGATCCGGATCGGCACCAAGGTCCCGGCCGTTCTGCCTCAGCGGATCACCGGCCGGCTCACCCGGATGCTCAAGCGCTATCATCCGCTGTGGATCAGCATCCATGCCATGCATCCGGCCGAGCAAACCAAAGAAATGAAAAAGGCCTGCGAACGGCTGGCCGACGCCGGCATCCCCCTGGGCAGCCAGACGGTGCTCCTGGCCGGGATCAACGATAACGTGCCCACCATGAAAAAGCTGATGCAGGGTCTGGTAAGAATGCGGGTTAAACCCTACTATCTCTATCAATGCGATCCGATCACCGGCTCCGCCCATTTCAGAACCACCGTGGCCAAGGGCCTGGAGATCTATGAAGGCCTGCGCGGCCACACCACCGGCTATGCCGTGCCCACCTATGTCATCGATGCGCCGGGAGGCGGAGGCAAGATCCCCCTGCTGCCGGAAACCTGCCTTGGCCGCGACGGCAATGACGTGCTCCTCAGAAATTACGAGGGCAACATCTATCGCTACCCCGACGCCAGCTAACGGCGACCTCTTACCTTTATTTATTTTGAGGATATCATGAAGATTGGCATGACCTACGACCTGCGCGCCGATTATCTGGCGGCAGGCTACGGCGAGGAAGAAACCGCCGAATTTGACCGGCCCGACACCATTGACGCCATTGAAGGCGCCCTGCAGGCCCTCGGCCACCAGACCGACCGGATCGGCAACCTCGACAGCCTGGTCAAAAGGCTGGCCGGCGGCCAACGCTGGGAGCTGGTGTTCAACATCACCGAGGGCCTGTACGGATTCGGCCGGGAGGCGGTGGTGCCGGCCCTGCTCGACGCCTACCGCATTCCCTACACCTTTTCCGATCCCCTGATGATGAGCGTCACCCTACACAAGGCCACGGCCAAACGGGTGATCCGCGACCTGGGCATCCCTACCCCGGATTTTGCCCTGGTCCGCAATCTGGCCGAGGTGGAGGCCGTCAATCTGCCCTATCCGATCTTTGCCAAGCCGGTGGCGGAAGGTACCGGCAAGGGGGTGACCCCGGTGTCCAAGATCTCTTCCCCGGACCAGCTGCAAACCGTCTGCCGGGATCTGCTCGCCACCTACCGCCAGCCGGTGCTGGTGGAAACCTTTCTGCCCGGCCGGGAATTCACGGTGGGCATCGTCGGCAACGGCGACCAGGCCCGCGCCATCGGGGTAATTGAGGTAATACTGCTGGCCAACTCCGAACCGGATGTTTATTCTTATCATAACAAGGAGATCTGCGAAGAGGTGATTGAATACCGGGCGGTGGATGATCCGGAAGCCCGGGAGGCGGTCCGGGTGGCCCTGGAGGTCTGGCACGGCCTCGACTGCCGGGACGCCGGCCGGGTGGATCTGCGCTCCGATAAGCAGGGCCGCCCCAACTTTATCGAGATCAACCCCATTGCCGGCCTGCATCCGGAGCATTCCGACCTCTGCATCATTGCCACCAAATTCGGGATCAGCTACCAGCAGCTGATCAGCGACATTGTCGCCGCAGCCCTTAAACGGGTAGAGGGTTAACCCCAAGATGAAAATCGGTATTGTCTATAATCGGCCCGCCGCAACCGGCGCCGCCAACTGGCAGTCCTCCCAGGACGTGCTCCAGCAGGTGGCGGCGGTGGAAGGCGCCCTGCGGGAGCTTGCGATTGACTGCCTGGCCATCCCCTTTGACCGGGATCTTGCCGCCTTCATGGCCACGGTCAAGGCGGAAAAAATCGAAGCGATCTTCAACCTCTGCGAGTCCGTGGACGATGACGCCCAGCTGATCGGCCACCCCGCCGCCGTCTTTGAACTGCTCGGCCTGCCCTTTACCGGCTCGGGCTCGCTCAGCCTGATGCTCACCACCGACAAGCTGCTCTCCAAAAGGCAGCTGACCGCGGCCGGTTTCATGACCCCGGATTATCTCGCCTATGACGGCGGCGAGATCAACCCCCTGCTCAACTTTGCCCTGCCGGCCATCATCAAGCCCCGGCTTGAAGACGCCAGCATCGGCATCGACCAGGAGTCGATTATCTTCAACAAAAAAGAGCTCAAGGAAAAAATCCCACTCTTCCACCGGCAATACGGCCCCCTGCTTCTCGAGCAGTTCATTGACGGCCGGGAGTTTAATATCTCGCTGTTCGGTTATCCCCGGGCCTACAACCTGCCCCTGGCCGAGATCGATTTCTCCGCCTTTCCCAAGGAGCTGCAGAAGATCGTCGGTTACCGGGCCAAATGGGACGAGGAGGCCTTCGAATACCATAACACCGGCAGAATTTTTCCCCAGAATCTGCCGCAGCCCCTGGAACGCAACCTGCGCAAGGTGGCCACCGGCGCTTACAAGCTGTTTATGCTGCGGGATTACGGGCGCATTGACCTGCGCCTTGACAACCGGGGCAAGATCTACGTCCTTGAGGCCAACGCCAACCCCTGCCTCAGTCCGGACGCCGGCTTTATCGCCGCCGCCGAACAAGCCGGGATGAACTACACCGAGATTGTCCGCAATTTCGTCAACTTCCTTCAGACACGGGCCCAATGATGATCACTATCCGCCTTGCCGCAGAATTCGACCGACCGCAGCTTTTCGAGCTGATCGCCGCCATCGATAACTTCAATAACGCCGAAAAGGAACTGGCCCGGGAGGTGATCACCGACGGACTGGCCTCGGAGAAAAACGGCTATTACATCCTGGTGGCCATTGACCAACAGGATACCCTGCTCGGCTTCATCTGCTACGGGCCGATCCCGATCACCGTCCAGCGCTGGGACATGTACTGGATCGCGGTTGCCCCGGAATCGGCCCGCCTGGGGATCGGCACCCTGCTCCTGCAGGCCATGGAAGAAAAGCTCGGTCAGGGCCGGATCTATGTGGATACCTCCTCCACCCCCGGCTACAACAAGGCCCGCTCCTTTTACGAACGGCACGGCTACCAGGTGGCCTGTGTGCTCCCTGATTTTTATGCGACCGGGGATGACAAGATAGTTTACTGCAAGGAGCTCTGAGATGTTTCGCATCCGCCGAGTTTACGATAACACCCTGCCCATTGACCGTGACGCCATTACCCAGGTTCAGGAGATCCTGGCCCGGCAGTTTTCCGGGCTTTCCCGCAAGGATATCGACAGCCTGCCGGCCAAGCTCCTCAACCCGCTGAAATACCAGTTCCGCACCCTGCTCTTTGTGGCGGACGACCAGCGCCACCGGGTAAAGGGTTTTGCCCTGGTCAACTACGCGCCGGATCTCAACTTCAGCTATCTCGATTTTCTCTCGGTCCAGCCGAGCAAAAACGCCGGGGGCATCGGCGGCGCCCTGTATGAAAGGGTGCGGGACGAGGCGAAAAACCTCAAGGTCTGCGGCATCTTCATGGAATGTCTGCCGGATGAGGCCGCGCTCTGCCGGGACAAGGAAACCCTTAAGCAGAACAAGGCCCGCCTCCGTTTTTATGAGCGGTACGGCGCGGTGCCGATCGACAATACCGCCTATGCCACCCCTTTAAAAGAAGGGGATGATTGCCCGCCCTATCTGGTTTTCGACCGGCTCGGCATCACAAAACTGCCGAGCCGGGAGGCGGCGCGCAAGATCGTCTTGGCCATTCTCACCCGCAAATACGGCAAGGCCTGCCCGGCCGGCTACATCGAGATGGTGGTCGACTCATTCAGCGACGACCCGATCCGGCTCCGGCCCTTGCGTTACATCAAGACCGAGCCCGAGGGGGTAAAAAAAGTTTTTTCCCTGGAGCAGCGCATCGCCCTGGTAATCAATGACAAACATGACATCCACCATGTCAATGAACGGGGCTATGTCGAGGCGCCGGTGCGGATCCGCTCCATCCTCAAGGGCATTGACCGCACCGATTTTTTTGAACCGCACCCGGCCCGCCATTTCCAGGACCACTACATCAAACAGGTCCATGACCCGAAATTTGTCGAGTATCTCCGCCGGGTCTGCGCCAATGTGGAGCCGGGCAAATCGGTTTACCCCTATGTCTTTCCGATCCGCAACGCCACCCGCCCTCCCAAGGAGCTGCCGGTCAGAGCGGGCTATTACTGCATCGACACCTTTACCCCGTTAAACAGCAATGCCTACGTCGCGGCCCGGGGGGCGGTGGACTGCGCCCTGACCAGCGCCAGCCTGCTCTTTGAGGGCTATCGGATCACCTATGCCCTGGTGCGGCCGCCGGGGCACCATGCCGAACGCAAGGTCTTCGGCGGCTTCTGCTACTTCAACTCCGCCGCGGTGGCCGCCCATTTCTTAAGCCGCCACGGCAAGGTGGCGGTGCTGGACATCGACTACCATCACGGCAACGGCACCCAGGATATCTTTTATGATCGGGCCGATGTGCTGACCGTCTCCATCCATGGCCATCCCAGCTTTGCCTATCCATATTTTGTCGGGTTTGCGGATGAAAAAGGAGAAGGGCCGGGCTACAATTACAACAAAAACTATCCCATGCCGGAAAAACTAGACGGGGCCGGCTACCGCCAGGTCCTGGAACGGGCCGTGAAGCGGATCCGCGCGTTTTCTCCCCGTTTTCTGGTGATCTCCCTGGGCTACGACCCGGCCAAGAATGATCCCACCGGCACCTGGAACCTCGAAGCCGCCGACTTTTTCCAGAACGGCCTCATGCTCGGCCGCCTGAACCTGCCCATCCTGGTGGTCCAGGAAGGAGGCTATCGCACCAAATCGCTGGGGACCAATGCCCACAGCTTTTTCAAGGGACTCTGGGAGGGCATGCACCGCCCATAGCGTGCACCACCATCCCGGGACAATGAGCGAGATGAACCAGGGCCCAAGATTGGGCCCTCATTTTTTCCGGCCAGGGCTTTAACGGCGTGGCCGCAAGTTAGGCGACCGGGGTTGATTGCGAGGCTTCAGACCTTATCGCTCGACTCATCCTTTTTAACCCGGATCTTGCTCCCGGCCACCACCGTGCCGTTGAGGGACTTCATCGCCTTCTTGGCATCGCCGGGCTTGGCCATCACCACAAAGCCAAATCCCTTGGAGTTGCCGCTGGCCTTATCCATCACCAGGGTGCAGGACTGGACCACCCCATGGAGCTCAAACATCGCCTTAAGCTCCGCTTCGGTGGTGGCGCGACTGAGATTTCTGATTAATAATTTCATATAAGCCCCTTGCTGTGGAAAAAGATAAACAACATTGCCCCCTGGTTAATCTGATGGGCCGGGACCGATCTTGATCAAGCAGGGCAGATGATTTTTTTTTCAGATTGCAAATCACATTATTCGACTTTGCCCGCCCTGTCAGCAAAATTAGCCGAAAATCAAGGCCGATGCCAGGCTTGCCCCGCAGCGGCTCAGCCATCAAAACCGGCCAAGGCTCAACGCAGCAGCTCCGGCGCAAAGAGCAACAGCCACCCCAGCCCGATCAGCACCACCCCGCCGACCAGCTTGCCCTGCCGGACGTAACGATGGCCGAGATTGGTGTCCAGGGCCAGGGCGGCCAGGGAGAAGATAACAAGATCATCCAGCATGAAGCACAGGTCGTAGAGGAGGATGTAGCCGTAGTAGCGACCGGCCGACAGTTGGTGCAGGGCAAGGACCTGGGTGAAGATGGCCGGCAGCCCCGCCGAGCAGGCGAACTCGATGGCGTTGACCGTAAAGGCCAGGGCGAGAATGGCCAGCAGCGAGCCGATGGAGATGGGGGCCCGGACAATGGCCGCCATCCGGCCCATGGTCCGTTGCCGGGTTGCCGGGGCCACCGGGCAGGCCGCCGGCCCCGGCCGGCTGACAAAATCCCGGAGGTTGACCAGCCCGCCCCCCAGGGCCAGCAAGCCGACAACAATGAGCAGCAGGCGGATGTAGCCGAGAAACAAAAAAACATTGAGCCAGGCGGTCATAAACAGGAAGTAGAGCGCCCCCGAGGCCGCGACAAAGGAGCCGGCCAAAAGCCAGATCTTGCGCCGATCGGCAAGCCCGGCAATCAAGGAGATCAGATAGACCAAAGCCCACATGGCGCAAGGGTTGAAGCCGTCCACCAGACCGAGGACCATGGCCAGACCGGGCAGAGACAGGGCGGCGAGCTCAACCTCGCCGAACAGGGGGATGGTCAGGGTGTCCGGCAACCGGGGCGCGAAACCGCCCGCCCCGGCCCCGCGGCTGACCGCGGGCTCAAGCCGGGGCTCGGTAAAGAATCCGGCCAACAGGGGGCCATACTCCCGATAGATGAGCCACAGCCCGACCAAGGTCAGGACAATGCCCAGCCATCGTTTAAAGGGATCGGACCACCAGCCACCAATGCGGCCGACCATGGTTCCGGATGACCTCTCGCTCATGGCTTATCATCGCACAAAAAAGTAACGGCCAAGTAATGAAGAAAACCACCGGCCAAGATATCCCAACCAGCAAGCCCCGACTGCCCGGCAGGCTTAACCCGGCAAACCCTTATCGCCCAAGAGCCGAACTTCCCGCTGCGGGAAGGGAATAGTGATGTTCGCCGCCTGCAGAGCCTCAAAAATAGCGGCATTGGCCCGGTAACGCGTCTCATAATAGTGGCTGGTCGGCGCCCAGAAACGAATCCCGATATTGATCGAGCTGTCGCCAAAGTCCTGGATGCCGACCAGGGGTTTTCTTATGCTGCTGACCTTATCGGTCCGGGCCAGGGCTTGGCTGATCACCGCAATCGCCTTGGCCGGATCACTGTCATAGGCGATCCCCACCGTCTCTTCGGCCAGGGTCTCGGCGTGGGAGTTATGAATAATTTCGCCGACAATATGTTTATTGGGGATGGTGATCGCCACCTCATCCTCATCGGCAAGCAGGGTATAGGCCAGATGCACTTCCTTGACCTGCCCGATCACCCCCTGCACCCGAATGGTATCCCCCACCACAAACGGCCGGGCCAGGATGATGTTCAAGCCGGCCCCGTAGTTGGACAACAACCCCTGCACCGCCAGACCGGCGCCTAAAGAGAGAGCGCCGATCGCGGCGACAAAGGGGGTGACACTGATGCCGACCTTGCCCAGGGCGATAATCGCCACCATGGCAATGATGATAATCTTGACCGTGGCGGCAATAAAGTGGCTGAGGGTGACATCGAGTTTTTTACCTTCACAGAGTTTGTATACGGCAGCGCTGACTTTTTTGGCCACCACGATTCCCAGGGCCAAAATAACCAGGGCGCCGATAACCTGAAAACTGTAATTGACAAAAAATTCGATCACCTGTTGATAGACCGCTTGCGCCTGCTGAATCTCCTTTTCCATGATTCCACCTGTCACTTATTATTTCTGGGTAAACAACCCGTTGATAACGAA
Organism: Deltaproteobacteria bacterium; assembly: GCA_013349285.1. Taxonomy (GTDB): domain Bacteria; phylum Desulfobacterota; class Desulfobulbia; order Desulfobulbales; family Desulfurivibrionaceae; genus DUZU01. The sequence continues at coordinate 72,367 of DUZU01000008.1, forward strand.
ACACCGCCAAGGCAGTTGCATCGGCAATTTTTCCGGCAAGGTTTCCCTGGTTGCCGTGCGCATTTTTTACGCAAGGGGGGAAACCATGGGTGAAAAAGCCCGACCAACGAATTGACGTCACCAGAGCCGGAGAATTGGCTGGCCCTTATCAACTATCTTAAAAGCGGCAAGAGATGGAGATCAAGTATAAAAAAATCTGATTACCATTGAATTTCAGCCAAGTTGATGAAAGTCCAGTGGGAGCGGCTTCAGCCGCGAATAATGGCTGGCCGGCCACTAGACATTGCTGGTGCTCAAGTAATTTTTTTTCGCGAATAAATTCGCTCCCACAACATGCTTATCCAACTCAAACATCATGTTTAAGCCATTTTTTTCCGGCTGAAACTCGGTGGTAATCAGATAAAAAAATGGCCATCACCGCGCCGGCCAACGCCCTACTCTTCTTCGATTATTTCCGGCTCTTCCTTGGGTTTTTTGGTTCGATAGCCCGGTTTGACCAAAATTTCCAAATAAAAGGACTCAAGCCCTTCGGCCTCGGCCTTGGAAATGCATTTATTAATGGCAGAGACATGAATAACTTCACTACTTGCCTCATCCGCACCATAGCGGCAATCAAAATCCCAAAAATCGACTTTGGGGGGCAGAGTCTTTCTCTGTTCTCTTTTTATATACTTTTTTACTTCATGCTTGATGGCTTCAACCAGCCGTGGCCGTTTGATCTTGGGGTGGGACATTTTAAACGTTTTCTTCATAAGAATCCCAAAAGATATAAATGATTTTATTAAAAATAAACATCGCTTAACAACAGATTATCAGCAAACAGCCAAGGCCACCCCTGACTCGCCCCAAAAAGCGGACTACCCGGTCATGGCCAGGTTTTGGCCGGTTTCAGTTCCGGCTCCCCATTGTTTCAGATTAAACCCTTTCCCGCCATTGGCATATCTAAATTTAAGCTTAGAGGCAGCAGATAATGAAAGAGGGGGTAAGAGGTGATCGGCGAGTAACAGAGTTGGCCGCGTTGCGTCTCTGAGCAGCGTAAGGCCGACCACGCCATGGCACATTCACCTAACTCATGGAATGGTGCGGGATAGATCTCCGACAAGTTTTTCGTATGATGGTTGATTTTGAAAGGGATTTTCTTTGATGATAGAAATTGGTTAGCCCTCTTCATCTTTGTTTAGAATGATATCAACCATTGTTTTCCTTGGCTGACAAAATAACTTTTTTACACGCCGACGAAATTCTTTAGGGGCAACATGTTCTTCGTGTGTGCCGATCACGATACTGATACCAGGGAATGATTCTTTAAGTGCCTTTGCATATTGCTCCTTGAAAGGGCATAGGGCCTTGAGGCAATAAGAAAAATGAATAGTGTCCACTCCAAAATCAGTTAATGCTCTAATCCTTTCAATTAATTTGTCTGAGCCAGTAAGCGTTGGACAACCGGGGCAATTGATAATGCCCGCTAATGTGAGTTTTTCATTATCAGGATATTCGGAGAATGTTCCTTTCCGTTTTCTAAAATCAGCAAGACAACTCACCGATGAACAACCAAGGTCTTGAGTAGCATTTGAGCACGTCAAAATACCTATTTTCGCCATATGTCAAATCCTTATAATTGCGGGCTCACGACGAGATAAGCCACAGCCCGCTTAATTATATTGTTGGCCTATTCATTTTTTAAAATATTTGACCCCAGCTATACCTTTGAAGTCTATATCCTGTGTCCAGATGGTAGCTTTATACTGTTTTGCGGTAGCAAGAATAATACTATCAGCCATTGGCAATTTATGTTTCAGGCTTAATTTTGATGCTGATATTGCTAAATTCGTACTAAGTTCAACTACATTTCCTTTATGCATTGCTGCTATCACTTGCAATGCTTCATTTTCACTTGATTCTCGCAATACAACCTTAAATACTTCATAAATTGTTATTACTGGCACAATCAGTGATTCGGTCTTCTGAATGGTGTCATGAAAATTCTTTGCTGACGGTTCATCGGCGAAATAAGCCAACCACGCTGAAGAGTCAATTATATTCATACTCGATCATTTTCCCGGTCGAAGTTAGTGTTTATCCCCTTTAAAAATCCTCGAAGTTCGGAGATATCCCGATCGGGTATAAGCTCTATTCTGCCATTGTATTCTATCACTTGCATTTTTTGACCCGGACGTAAGTGTAATGATTGTCGTACGTCACGAGGTATAACAATTTGGAATTTCGGGGAAACAGTTACGGTTTGCATGTCGATCCTCAATCGATTAATATTTTGTCTTATGATATCATCATCGATTGAGGGAGTGCAATGTCTTTATGGCCGACGATTCCCACAACCAGCGGGCCACGGACTTATACCGCTAGGCAGCAAGCGTTATTCCCGTCTGCGCTTATGGGCTGGCTATGCTATTTTTTGCGTGAATCAAGGGAAATGCTTTTTCAAATAGTATCGCGTCTCAAACTCAACTGGAAAATCAGTAAGTTCCGCATAAATTTCATAGCCTTGTTTTATGTAAAAATCTTTTGTTTCTGATGTAGATGCTTCTAGCATTGAATGCTTGCACCCTCTTGTTATTGCTTCATTTTCTGCTTTTTGAACTAATGTTTTTCCAATTCCGAATCTTCTTTTATTTTTTGCCACCCAAAGCATTGTTATGTGAAGCCAATCCCCTGGAATTCGTGCATATAAACCACCAATCAAAATATTTTCATTGTGGATCGACAATGTAATACTTTCAATTGTAGTTTTGTCGGGTGGCAAAATATTCTGGTCTGATCTTATCTCTTTTTCTAGCTGGGCAAGGAGTTCCGAAGGGGAATTCTCAGTGATATTTATATCTGGTACCATTTTAAAAATTCCAGGGGTAATTTGCTGTTTATCTATTGCCTAATGCCTATTCTTGAAAAGCGTAACACAAAGCTAAGACGCGCGCCTAGCTTGGGTTGAGTAAGTTCTGGTTGTATTAAGTTGGCCGAAGCCGATTAAGCAAAGCGCAAGTTTGCGCATCGTGCTTGACATACTATTAGGCAGCACATGAATCTTACGAATTGGTGATTGATGAGAAATACTCTGTATTTCCTCGACAACAAAAAGATTCTGCCGACTATCAAGGATAAAGATTTACCACCCGACCATAGATTGCGCTAGGAACTATTTACCCACTTTTTTTTTGCTGTTTTAAATTTTAATCATTATTTCAACTGGTTGTATAATTACTGCTCCTTTGGCTTTAAAGTTGCATATGTTAGGCACTGGTGAGCGACGATGGAACTTCTTTCCTAATGTATAGCAAAAACGAGGATAATCTTATGCAAATATCCGCACATTCACAAACAGCAGGTATTAATCCGGCATTTTGGCGAAACAAATCATCCGGCGATGCTTATCAGAAAGCTAATGTTGCAGGTGGTGGTCAATATTTAAAGAGCGACAAGGCTAGTATAAGTAGCGAAGGATCAGTCATGGCGGAACTTCAAAAAGCAAAAACTTCAGGCGAAGTTGTGATGTTTGAAGACTTACTCACGGATACAGAAAAACTGAAATTTGAACAGATGAGTAAGCATTATGGCGGCATGAAGGATACTGAACTCGGCGATATCGCTATGACTCTTGCCTTGGATAAGGTAATGAAATTTGGAAGTACACCCGACAAGTTGCCAACTATAGATAAAGATTATGTGCTTGGTGTAATGGCGAAGATGGGTAAAGACCACGAAGGTACAACTGCATATTCAAGACTTGATTATTCTTTACTATCTGACCTTCTCGACAATAGCTATCTTTTGGCATAATTTTTTTAAGCCCAACGTTTACATGGGGGGGCGCGCCCGGTCTGAGGGCTGGATAGAATGTCCCTCCACCTGTCTATGTCAAGGATAAGGATTTGACCCCATTCTTGCCTTAAAGGAGAGGCTTGACTTTTATCGCCTAAAAGTAGCGCCTGGTTCGGTTACCATATATTTCAAACACTTAGTTTTGTTTTAATCATAAGTAATGAAGTTGTTTTTTTATCAATTATTGTGAGGAGTTTTGACAGAGATAAGACAAAAACCAGGTAAACCATAATTCCTACTTGAGTAGTATCGAAATAGTTAATTATTGGATATATAAAACCCCAGTGCACTAGAAATAGTGCATACGAATATGAACCGATTGACTCAAGAAAATAATTTACTTTTCTAAGCGGCTGAATATATACCAACAAATGAGAGGAGACATATAAGAATGAAGTGAAAGATAGAGAGAAAAGCTCATATGTGTATTTTGGGAAATAATTTGATATATTGCCGCGTAATGAACACAGAAAAAATATTGATAAAAAAAATAAAGACAAAACCAAGACAAGTGAATATTTTTTTATATAATTATAAAATTTAGTCGTATTTATAAACGACAAAATAATACCAAGAAAAAAATACATGAAAGACAATGCGATTTGATTGTTTATAAAGTGGTAATTTTTGTTTAGATAATAAAAAACGATCACTAACACAACTGATGGTATCCGATTAATTTTGTGCTTATAAACAGAGAAAATAAAAGGAAAGAGGAGGTAGAAATGAACAATTGTGGCAAGAAACCACCATGCAACATTGATGGAAAAATATGTCTCTTCAAAATAAATATTGATAAGAAAAAAGTGTACGACAAAATCTAATAAAGCTTTTTCACTTTGCTGGCTTACTGCGATTCTAATAATATTGAGATCAATGAAATATAATGAAAAAGTTATGAATAGAATTAACCAATATAATGGTAAAATTCTTATACTCCTCTTTAAATACCATTTACCCCAGTGATTGATTTTCTTATCACCGAAATTTTTGGATAAAACTGAATAGGTCAAGCCAATACCACTTAATAGAAAAAAGACAGGAACACCTTGGTATGAAAGTAACCTAAACCATTTTGGTTCACTGTGATAAATTTGCCCGCATATATGAAAGGCAACAATCAGCAGTATAGCTATCCCTTTTAATATTCCAACATGTATCATACGTCATTGTTTCAATAGAAATTTTAGAAAGATCAAGTAGGCCAGGGGCCTCACAGCCCCATTCCCCGTTAAGAACCGCGCGTGACAGTTTCCCGTCACCCGGCTCAAGCATCTCAAAAGGCAGCCCTTAGTGGGCGGCCCGGCTATTTACCTCTTATGCCGTCATGCCCTGTATTCACGGGCAGACATGGCTGGCAACAGCTTGCTTGCCTTATTGTTTCTGCACCCCCAGAAGCACTTCGCAAATTCTGGGAGATAAGGATTAGCTGCCGCTTTGATTTTAATAAATCTTCTTATCCCTATGAAACATATCCTAACGACCTGGCAGGTTTTATCCACCTTTTTCTTGGTCTTGGCTTTAACAAAGATATGCCTCCGGCCTGATGCTGTCTGTAGTGGCCCCCATTTGAACCGGACACCCTAGTATGTTAAATAACGACTAGGAGTATAACTATGTCAAATACTAGTAGTTCACATGATTTTAAAAATGTTGAGGTAATCCCCTCTGTCCAGCGCCGAAGGCGTTGGAGTGTAGCAGAGAAGCTCCAGGTGGTTGAAGAATCAGCATTGAAGAAGGGGGGTCAAATCTTTATCCTTGACTGTGGCTACAGGACGTCAAGGATAAAGATTTGATAATCATCTAAAAGGCTCCTCCCCGGCGGCCTTACAGTAAGAGCCGCCGGCACCGCCAATATGGCGGTATAATGGAGATAGACCAATAACCCATTATGGAGGTGCCTT
>DUZU01000009.1 GCA_013349285.1 Deltaproteobacteria bacterium
CATGGACCCCGCAGACAGCAAGCGCAAAAAACATCAACTCCCGCCAGACGATGCATCCCTCCATGGATAATCAGCACTAGCCGAGCCAACCAATCTACTCCATGCTATATTTCTTCAACTTCCGCCACAATGACACCCGATCTATACCCAGAATCTCGGCGGCCTTGGTCCGATTGCCCTCGGTTTTTTCCAGAACCCATTCAATATAGGTCCGCTCCTGTTCCTCCAGGGAAGGCATGGTGCTTTTCCGTGCCCGGAATGTCTGAATCCCCATTTCCGGCAGATGCTCGGGCTCGATGCTCTCGCCGGGCGCCAGAACCACGGCCCGCTCGATAATATTCTCGAGTTCACGGATATTGCCGGGATAATCATAGCCCATCAGCAAAGTCATGGCATCGGGCGACGCCTGGCGAATATTTTTGTTCATCGCCCGGCTGAATTTGTTGATGAAAAACTGAACCAGTAACGGAATATCGCGCCGCCGTTCCGCCAGGGGCGGCAGGTGGATATTCATCACATTGACCCGAAAATAAAGATCCTGCCGAAAACGGCCGTCGCGCACCATTTTCAGGATATCACGATTGGTGGAGGCGATGAACCGCACGTCAATCTTCACCGGTTTGGTTGACCCCACCGGTTGCACCTCCTTCTCCTGCAGGACCCGAAGAAGCTTCACCTGCATGGCCGTCGACATCTCGGTAATCTCATCAAGCAGCAGGGTGCCGCCCTGGGCCGCCTCGATCAGCCCCTTCTTGCTGCTGTCGGCCCCGGTGAAGGCACCTTTCTCGTGTCCAAACAATTCATTGGCCAGCAAATCTTCGGTAAAGACCCCGCAGTTCACCCCGAGAAACGGTCCTTTGGCCCGGGGACTGTTCTCATGCAAAAACCGACTCATTAACTCCTTACCGGTACCAGATTCACCGGTGATCAACACACTGACATCTCCCTGGGCGATCTGCCTGGCGGTGCGGAGAAGGTCTTTCATCTTCGGATCTTCGCTGAGAATGGTCGCGCCGTGGGCCTTGGCCAAGGTGTTCTTCAACTGCCGGTTTTCCAACTTGAGATGCCGTTTTTCCAGGGCCTCGCGGACCACCCGCCTGACCTCTTCAAGCTTATAGGGCTTGGCGACATAATGATAGGCGCCGGACTTCATGGCCTCCAAGGCCGAATTAACCGTGGCATAACCGGTAATCATCACCACCTCGGTATCGGGGAAGAGACTTTTGGACAACTCCAGAATCTCCATGCCATCCACCCCGGGCATGCGCAGATCGGTCAGGACCAGATCCAACTCATCCGCCACCATCCCTTTCAGGATCTTCACCGCCTGGGCGCCGCTCTCGGCCATCTCTACCTCGTGTCCATCCTTGACCAGGATGTGACGCAGGTTGCGCAGGGCTATCTTTTCATCATCAACAATCAGAATTTTAGCTTTTTCCATTGGACTGCTCCAAAAAACCAGATTTTTCCACGGGCAGCATTATGGTAAAGACGGTACCGCCTTCATCCGGACAACTGACCTTAATCTCGCCGCCGTGCTTGGTGATAATCTCGCGGGTTACCGCCAAACCAAGCCCTGATCCCTCACCAACATCCTTGGTGGTGAAAAAAGGATCGAAAATTTTATTAACTATCTCATCAGGAATCCCGGGCCCATTGTCCCTGACCTCGATCTTGACCTTGCCGGTATCGTCATCAAAGCCGCCGCAAAGTTCTATCCGGCCGAAATCGCCCAAGGCATGAAAAGCGTTTAACAGCAGATTAACCAGCCCCTGCTGCAAGCGCTGCTTGTCCGCCCAGAAAAAAACATCCTCGCTGATCAGCAATCTGGTTTCCACGTTAGTGGGGATCTCCCCCCGCACCAAATCCATGGTTTGATGCAACACATCGCTTACCAGCAGCTGCTCGGGGCGCACCTCACGCTCCCGTGAAAATTCCAGCAGCGAGCGGACAATGGTCCGGGCCCGGTCGGTCTGCTCGGTGATCTGCTCAAGCATTTCCAATTGAAACTTCCTGGGAACATCCTCGTTTTCCCGCATCTCCTCCAGGAGAATCTCCGCCGAAGTCCCGGCATTGGAAAGGGGATTATTCAGTTCATGGGCAACCCCGGCCACCAGGGTCCCGACCGCGGCCAACTTTTCTTTCTGAATGATCAACTCCTCGCGATTTTCGATCTTATGCAGCATATATTGGATGGCCTGCATCACCGCTTTGATCTCGGCCAGGTTGACAACCTCGGCAAAGTCGGTGCAGGGCGCGGTCTCGCCCGAGGCGATTTTGCCGGTGCAGTGAACAATCTGCCGCAAGGGGCGCACCACCGAGGTGGCGAGATTACGAGCAAAAAACATGGCGGTTAAGGTAAAAATCAGCAGCAACAAAACACCGCTGGCATGGACCGAGCTCAAGGTGGAATTAATCGAACTACGGGTCGAATCATTGAGATCGTCGGCCAGATCCACCAGATACTTGCCCTTCTCCCTTATGGTCTCGAGCATCTTGTGGGATTTCCCGGCGTGCAGCAGTTCTGCCTCCCGCTCCATCAAATCCTCATATTCACCGAGGATCATCTTGATATTCTTTAACTTTTTATAGGTTTCCTTGCCCAGATTATCCGAACCGTCCAATTCCTCAATCAAGGCAAAAGCATTGGCCACCATGGTGTGATTGATCGCCAGGTCATCCTCCAGTCCATATAAAATCCAGTTTTTCTCATAGCGCCTGATCTCCAGCACTGTATCGAGAAGCTTGGTAACCTTCTCCAGCACAATGACCCGGGACTGCACCCGGGATAACGTCCCGCCTGAGAAAAAAAGGCCGGCCATTACCATGGCGATCATAATGTAAAAACCCCACTGTATTCTCTGGGCGATGCTATTTGTCCAAGGCCAGTTCATAACCACCACCTTCCAAGTTTAATTTTGCCGACAACGCCGCTTGCACTCAGCGCAGCACATGCTCAACAATCTCCTCGACCGTGGCCGCGCAGAATATCTGCAAATCCCTTTTGATTTCCGGCGGAAGTTCGAGAAGATCAGGCTCGTTCAGGCTCGGGAAAATCACCTTCTTAATTCCGGCCCGCCGCGCGGCCATCACCTTTTCCCTGACCCCGCCCACCGGCAACAGCCTACCGCTTAACGTCAACTCGCCGCTTAAGGCCACGTCCTTCCTGGCCGCCCGGTTGGTCAACAGGGAAAGCAGGGCCAAGGCGATGGCCAATCCGGCCGAAGGCCCATCCTTGGGAATGGCGCCGGCCGGCAGATGGATATGGATGTCATGACCCAAGAAAAAATCATCCGCCACCTGAAAACGGGCCGCATTGCTGCGGATATAGCTCAACGCCGCTTGGGCCGATTCCTTCATCACCTCTCCGAGGGAACCGGTAAGCAAGAGATTCTCCTTGCCCTTCATGATGGTGGCTTCCAGAAACATAATCTGTCCGCCGGACTCGGTCCAGGCCAGGCCGGTAACCACCCCGACCTGCTCCCGCACTGCGGCCAGATCGAAATAAAACTTTCGCGGCCCCAGCAGCTCATCCACCTTCTCCGGGGTGATCACCATATAATCACCGCCGACACCGTTTTGATCGGCAAGAACCTTGCGGGCGATTTTCCGGCAGATGGCGGCAATCTGCCGCTGCAGATTACGCAACCCCGCCTCCCGGGTATGGTCACGGATTATCTTCTCGATCGCCTCCTTGGTGAATTCCAAGGGATGACCGGCAAGCCCGGCCTCATCGACTTCCCGAGGGACCAGATGCTTGACCGCGATCACCTCCTTCTCCTCCTCGGTATAGCCGGGCAGAGAGAGGATTTCCAGCCGGTCAAGCAGCGGGGCCGGAATATTGGCCGTGCTATTGGCGGTGGCAATAAATATCACCCAGGAAAGATCAAAGGGCACATCCAGGTAATGATCAAGAAAATGGTGATTCTGACTATGATCCAGCACCTCGAGCAGGGCGGCGGCGGTATTGCCCCGGCCCTCGTGGTCAAGCTTGTCTATCTCGTCAAGCATTATTACCGGATTTTTGGAACCGGCCCGGTTTATCTCCTGAATGATTCGACCAGGCAAGGCGCCGACATAGCTGCGCCGATGGCCGCGGATCTCGGCCTCATCCTTGACCCCGGCCAAGGAAATCCTGATAAATTTGCGGCCCAGGCTCTTGGCAATGGAGCGCTGCAGCGAGGTCTTGCCGGTGCCGGGAGGGCCGACAAAACAAAGCAGGGGCCCCCTGGAACCGAGGTTGGCCGTTTTTTTCAAAAGAAGATCTTTAATTGTTTTCCTGAGCAGATCGAGCTGCAACGGCTTGGCCAAAAAATGAAACGCCCCTCGGGTGATGGCTTCCACCGCTGCCGGAGGAGTGGCATAGCCGGTTACCATGATCACCCCGATATCGGGAGAGACGGCCACCGCCTTCTCCACCACCTGCAGGCCGTCGACCTTGTCCATCTTAAGATCGGTCACCAGCACGTCAAAGGTTTTCGCGGAAAGCAACGCCAAGGCCTCGGCGCCGCCGGCGGCGAGTTGAACCTCGTAGCCTTCCTTGCCAAGCACATGCGCCAAATTGCGCCGTGCCGTCTTATCATCATCAACCACCAGGATCGCCGGCTTCCGGCTCAACTTGAGGATCTTCACCGCCAGGTGTTCGAGGATCCGCTCCTTGACATCATCCAGCCCGTGATGCTCATCGTCAAGAATCGTTGCCGCCCGCCGCATATCGAGATTGTCCACGGTCTCGCTATGCCAGGGCAGCCCTTTAAGATAGCCGAGATAATTAACGCCGATGGTGTACTCGGCCGAAGAAGTGTCGGCCTTGCTCAACCTGGTTAATTCATCAAGGGCAACCTTCTCCACCTCCTGCGGCATTGCCGCCTCCAGGATGGCTTTTTGCAAATCATCCAATTCCGACCGAGGCTTCATACTTTCGCGTTCATCATCCCCAGGTCCGCTAAAAAATCCCATGCCGCATCGGCCTCATCATTATTTTTTTAATATGATCATGGAGTGGTGGTTCCTGACAATGCTTTCGCTCCCCCGATGTTGAATATTGTAACACGGTGAAACGTTTTTGCAACAACTGCGAAAATCTTTGTAAACAAAGGAGGTAAGATTAAAGTCACCCAAGCCGCCGATGCAAAGTGCAACATGTTGATATTTTTTTCCTTCCCCCCACGAGCGAACCAACAAAACAAATAAAATCCACAAAATCAATAAGTTAGTTTTTTTATGCTGAGTTGGCACGCCTATTGCTTTATACACCAATCAAAACGAACGGTTTAAATTGATTACCGGGAAGATCAGAGAAACATGATACTGACGACAACCGGGTAAAAATTACTTAACAACTTTATTTAAAGGAGAGAAGTTAAAATGAATACTCGAATCAATGCTTGGGATCGGATGATGGGTGCTGTTACTTTTGCCGAGGCTGGTGAAGCTGGAACCGCCAAGGCCATACTGGCACAAAAAAGCGTGCGCCAACAACCCACCTTGAATCTGTGGGACCGGATGATGGCAGCGGTAACCTTTGCCGAGGCTGGTGAAACTGAAACCGCCTTGCAGATTATGAACCGCAAAAGCCTTCAGGACCAGGCCCATGTTCGCAAACAAGCCGACAACCGTCCGCGGCTGCAGGCTTAAGCCACTGACCCATCACAGGAAGAGAAGATGCAAAAAGTTTTACTGGTCATTAACGGGCTTACCCCCAATCAAAAGGCTCTTGATTATGCGTTGCAGTTATGCGAGCGGATCAAGGCTGAGTTGAAAATTTTGCTGGTGGTCAAGCCCGAGGTTGACGCTAACTGGCTGAGTTCTTTGAAAAAAAAGGCTCGCCTGGCCAAAAACATCTGGGAGGAAGCCATGATGGCCGCCGCCTTTGCCGAGGCTGACGTCCACGAAGCCGCCGACGAATTAATGGACCAGGCCCTGGCAAACATAAAAAAACTGCTTTCCGCTTCAAAAGCGGCGGGCATCCCTTGCCAGCTGATCGTTGAAAAAGGGGAGGCGGAGAAAAAAACAGCCGAGTTTGTCGAAGAAAACAGCCGGGTTGTCGTCACGGTCTACGATGCACCCGAGGCCGGCCAAGGGAAAAGGGGACCAGGCCAGAGTTTACAGAAGATATTACCGATCCCGGTAGTAATGCTTCAGACCGCAGGCCAAGAAACCTGAATATAAAATTGCGTATCAAATTCTTTATATTTTTAATTGTGCCTTCAATAAAGGGCACCTTGCAGGAGAGTGCAACATGGCATTTTTAGACTTTTTCAAAGGCAAAAAAAACAAACAGGAAGTAAAGGTCACCGAACACAAACACTCAACCGTTCAGAATGCCGCAGTAGCGGCGGCCTTTGCCGAGGCCGGCGAGCATGAAACCGCCCGCAGCATGATAACCACCCCGGCCGGCAAACGGTCGCTTCTGGTTATCGGCCGGGAGGACAGCTTTTCCAGCATTTTGACCGATTATGCCGTGAACATGGCCAAAAGAATGAATGCCGAAATGATCTCCCTTAATTTTTCCGAGGAGCCGTTGGCCCAGGCCGATTCCGAACAGACGGCCGCCGTTGAGAATTTCCGCATAAACAGCGAGGCCAATGTTGCCACCTTAAAAACCAAAGCGGAACAGGCCGGCATCGCCTTTTCCCATCTGGTGGAAATCGGCGACGAAAAGAGCGTTTTGAAAAAAATGCATGCAAAGTTTCCCCAAGTACGCTATGTGCTAACCGAGCCTGACGTCGAGGCGGTTCAAGAAGCCAAAGGCTTGGTAACCGTGCCCGTATGCGACATGGCCACTTTCGTGTCAGCATAATGCGGGGCATAAAATGCGGTAAAACGCGTTAAAAAAAATAGATAGACAAGGAATAATTCCCGCCGGATGCGGGAGGCTCCTTCATTCACCCTGGCCGCATTTCGCGGTCGGGGTGAACTAGTATAACCCATTATATTTTTTACATTTTTTTTCAAACCCGGAGGAAGTAGAAATAATGACCCCAGAAATAATGATCGTAATGGCCGTTTTAGTCGTAGCCATTCTCCTGTTTATATTTGAATGGGTTAGGGTGGACGTGGTAGGCATCATCATGATGGTTGCACTACCCCTGCTCGGACTCGTAACCCCCAAGGAAGCAATAAGCGGCCTGTCCAGTAACGCCGTGGTTTCCATTATCGCGGTAATAATTATCGGCGCCGGCCTTGATAAAACAGGGGCCATGAACTCGCTGGCCCGGCTGATTTTAAAATTTGCCGGCAAAAGTGAAAGCCGGATCGTGACCCTGATCGCCTCCACCGTGGCCTTCATCTCGAGCTTTATGCAGAACATCGGCGCCGCAGCCCTGTTCATGCCGGCAGCCAAACGTATCGGCCGGCAGACCGGCATCCCGGTTTCCAAGATTCTGATACCCATGGGATACTGCGCCATCATCGGCGGCTGTATCACCCTGATCGGCTCCAGCCCCCTGATCCTCTTGAACGACGTGATGAAGATCACCAACCCCAATGTCGAGCCCTTCGGGCTGTTCTCGGTAACCCCGGTGGGCTTGGCTCTAACCATCGCGGCCCTGCTTTACTTCATCTTTTTTGGCAAGTTTGTCCTGCCTTCGGCCCAGGGCGAGGAAACCTCCGGCCCGATGTCGGCCATCCTCCAGAACACTTACCGGGACATGGGAACCGTGTTTGAACTTCACATTCCCGAAAACTACAACGGTCCGACCCTGATGGAAGAATTAAACATCAGGCCCCATTACTTCACCACGGTGGTGGCCCTGGCCCAAAATCAGCTGAAGAAAAAGCTGTTCGCCCCAAAACGCGACAACCATATTGCCGCCGGCGATGATATTGCCGTGGTCGGCACCCGTGAATTCGTGGAAAACCTGGCCCGAGATTTCGGCTGGACCCTGCGCAATGAACTCTCCACCTTTGCCGAGGATCTTTCGCCCAACAACGCCGGCATCCTCGAGGCGATCATTACCCCCCGGTCGGAACTGGCGAGCAAGGCGATGCGCGCTTTTGAATTCCGGAAAAAATACCAGGTCAACCCCCTGGCAATTTTCCGCGGCGACAAGGTCTTCGTGGCCGGAATCTCCGACATTATCATGCAGCCCGGCGACGCCCTGCTGCTCCAAGGCCGCTGGGAAAAATTCCATAACCTGAAAAACAAACCGGATCTGGTCTTCACCGAAGAGGTCCAAGGTGAGATCATCCGGGAAGACAAGGTGAAAATCGCCGTCGGCTGCCTGATATTTTCCCTGATCATGATCCTCGGTTTCAACGTCCAGCTTTCCATCGCCCTGTTGGCCGGCGCCCTGGGCATGGTGCTGACCAAGGTAATGACCATCGACGAGGCCTACAACTCGGTAGACTGGATGACCGTTTTCCTGTTGGGGGGCCTGATTCCCCTGGGTATCGCCTTTGAAAAAACCGGGGCGGCCAACTTCATCGCCAACACGATCATGACTACCATCGGCACGGTATCACCCCTGGTGCTTTTAACGGTTATCGGCCTGTTGACCTCCTTCTTCACCCTGGTGGCCTCCAACGTCGGCGCCACCGTTCTCATGGTGCCCCTGGCCATGAACATGGCCGGAGCAGCCGGCGCCGACCCACGGATGGCGGCCTTGGTTGTGGCAGTGGCCTGTTCCAACACCTTTGTCCTGCCCACCCATCAGGTCAACGCCCTGATCATGCGGCCGGGCGGTTACAAGACCATCGACTACTTCAGAGCGGGCAGCGGCATGACCGTGCTTTTTATGGTGGTAATGATGAGCATGCTTTACTTCTTCTACGGCATTTAAGGTGTTCACATCCTGCCGGATATTCGCCCCTTGCCCAGCCTCCCCGGCTGGCGAGGGGCTATTCTTATTTATAAGGGACAACAACCATGAATAACCTGATATCGATAAGCTTCGCACTTTGTTCCGTGCTATTTTTAGCCGGCCCGGCCTGGGCAAGCGGCCACGGGGGAGGTTCAACCCTCACCGACCTGACCCATACCGCCATGGGCTACGCGGCAGTGGCATTTTTTGTCTGCGCCTATGCGCTGGTCATCTTCGAAGAGCAGCTCCACCTGCGCAAATCCAAGCCGGTGATGTTCGCGGCCGGGGTGATCTGGGTGCTGGTCGCCGTAGCCTTTCATCAGCTGGGTAAGCCCGAGGCAGCCCATGATGCGATCATGCACAATATTTTAGAATACGCCGAGCTGATGCTGTTTCTGCTGGCGGCGATGACCTACATCAACTCCATGGAAGAACGCAATGTCTTCCAGGCCTTAAGGGCTTGGCTGGTCAACCGTGGTTTCTCCCTGCGCTTGGTTTTCTGGATTACCGGCTTGCTGGCCTTTGTCATCTCGCCGATTGCCGACAACCTGACCACCGCCCTGTTGATGGGCGCCGTGGTAATGGCGGTGGGCGGCGACAACACGAAATTCGTCGCCCTGGCCTGCATCAACATCGTGGTCGGCGCCAATGCCGGCGGCGCCTTTTCCCCCTTTGGCGACATCACCACCCTGATGGTCTGGCAAAAGGGGATAGTCCAGTTTGGCGAATTTTTCTACCTCTTCATCCCCTCCCTGGTCAACTGGCTGATTCCCGCCTTTATCATGAACCTGGCCGTGGGCAAACTTTACCCGGCTCCGATGAAAGAAGAAGTATTCATGAAACTGGGGGCCAGGCGGATAATCTTCCTCTTCCTCATGACCATCACCACCGCGGTTTGTTTTCACAATTACCTGCATCTGCCGCCCGCGGCCGGCATGATGTTCGGCCTTTCCTATCTCGGCTTCTTTTCCTATTACATCAAGAAAAAGGAACAGAGACAGCTTGAGTACGACAACCCCCTTGGGATCAGGCCCAACGGCGACAAACCCGCCACCTTCGACCTGTTCCGCAAGATCGCCCGGGCCGAGTGGGACACCCTGCTCTTTTTCTATGGGGTAATCCTTTGCGTGGGCGGCCTTTCCCAGTTCGGTTACCTGGCCATGGTTTCCAACCAGATGTACCACGGGCTCGGCGCCACCTATGCCAACGCCCTGGTCGGCGTTCTTTCCGCGATTGTCGATAACATCCCGGTCATGTTTGCCGTTCTCACCATGAATCCGGACATGTCCATGGGGCAGTGGCTGCTGGTAACCCTCACCGCCGGAGTTGGCGGCAGTATGCTCTCCATCGGCTCGGCCGCCGGCGTCGGCCTGATGGGTACGGCCCGCGGCGTTTACACCTTCGGCGCCCACCTTAAATGGATGCCGGTCATCGCCTTGGGTTACGCAGCCAGTATCGTCTGCCACCTCTATGTGAACAGCAATCTATTTTAATAGTGGTTGTGCAAAGTATAAAAAAAGCCTCATTCTTTTCCTGAATGAGGCTTTTTTTATGTTCAATCTCTGCTCTCTCACATGTGAGCATCATGACCAAAAACCGGCTCCTCCTGTTGTAACTTCGGAGCGGGTAACCTGCATCAGGGATTTTTGCCAAAAAGCAAACTCATGTCCCAGAAGAATTGCAGCAATTTGGCCACTGTCCGTGTCACAATACTCCACCCCACGGAACTAATCGATATATAAGGGGTTTTGCCAGAACGCCTTATGGCGACACCGGGGCCTCCGCGCCATTTATATTGATCAACGATGATGTTTAATAAAAAAAATGACGCCGTGACCGTTATGCTACTATAATGACAAACATAGGTAGAAAAGATTTGCGGGGACGGGATAAACTAAAAATTAAAAATTTCGGATTTGCTTGACAGGACAAAAGACCCCGTATTATTGAAATACCCTTAATAATTAAGAAACCATTTTCCGGTAAAATTTAAGAGAAAAATCAAGCATCCAGCTTAAGGAGGAAAGCAAGTGACAGGCAAACTGTTTGCTATAATTCTGACCACAATCGGCGTCGCCATCCCCGGCATGGCGCTGGCCTCGGCGGCCCCGGGCGAAACCATCAACCTGACCGCAGCCGGCGTCGGCTATACCTGCCTGGCAATTTTCGTGCTGGCCTACCTGCTGGTGATGGGCGAAGAGTTCACCCATATGCGCAAATCCAAGCCGGTGTTGCTCGCGGCCGGATTGATCTGGGGAATCATCGCCTATGTCTACGCCAGCCACGGCCTTACCCATGCGGCGGAGATCGCGGTGCGCCATAATATCCTGGAATATGCCGAACTCTTTCTCTTCTTGCTGGTGGCGATGACTTATATCAACGCCATGGAAGAAAGACAGATCTTTGAAGCGCTGCGCTCCAAGCTGGTAAGCGCGGGCTTCTCCTTCCGCAAAATATTCTGGATTACCGGCCTGCTGGCCTTTTTCATCTCGCCGATTGCCGACAACCTGACCACCGCCCTCTTGATGTGTGCCGTGGTCATGGCCATCGGCAAGGGCAACGCCAAATTCATCGGCCTGGCCTGCATTAACATCGTGGTGGCGGCCAATGCCGGCGGCGCTTTTTCTCCCTTCGGCGACATCACCACCCTGATGGTCTGGCAGAAAGGAATCATCCAATTCTGGGACTTTTTCTCCCTTTTCGTGCCTTCGGTGGTCAACTGGCTGGTGCCGGCCTTTATCATGAGCCTGGCAGTTCCCAATCTGCAGCCGGACGCCAACGAAAGGGAAGTGAGCATGAAGCGGGGCGCCGTGGTGGTTATGGGGCTTTTTCTGGCGACCATCTGCACGGCGGTCAGCTTTCATAACTTTCTGCACCTGCCGCCGATGATGGGGATGATGACCGGGCTGGCCTACCTCAAACTGTATGGCTACTACCTGAAAAAAACCCATAAAAAGGTGGGCGAGGAGCCCAGAAGGCGGCGCGGGGATGAAGGCCAGGAAATCGGCGACACCGTTCCCTTTGATATCTTCAACAGCATCGCCCGGGCCGAGTGGGATACCCTGATGTTCTTCTACGGGGTCATACTCTGCGTGGGCGGCCTCGGCTTCATCGGCTATCTGGCCATGGTTTCCAACACCATGTATACCGGCTGGGGCGCCACCCCGGCCAACGTGATGGTGGGAATCCTTTCAGCCATTGTCGATAACATCCCGGTAATGTTCGCGGTCCTCACCATGAATCCGGAGATGTCCCAGGGCCAGTGGCTGCTGGTCACCCTCACCGCCGGGGTCGGCGGCAGCATGCTCTCCATCGGCTCGGCGGCCGGGGTCGCCCTCATGGGCCAGGCGAGAGGCAACTACACCTTTTTCGGCCATCTCAAATGGACCCCGGTCATCGCCTTGGGTTACGCGGCCAGCATTTACGTCCACTTTCTGATAAATGCCGCCAAATTTTAAGATCTTTCCCCACTAAACAAAAAAGCGGTCAGCCGATTTTTTCGGCTGACCGCTTTTTTATCCCATCTCCCCAAAACGGCCGACTTCGCCGATACCCCTTTTGCTTGCATATGGATGTAAGACAACTTAATTAAATTCCTGCCATTCTCATCGAGAAGATATCCAGCGCAAAGCCACGGCGCCCCTTTATCCTTGACAGATTCAGCCAGGCCGTTGTAATCAAAAATATGAAAAAATTTCAGCGAAACAAAAAACAGCAAGGCTTTTCATTGATTGAACTTCTGATCGTCATGGTGATCCTTGGCCTGATTGCCTCCTTGGTCGGCCCCAAGCTCTTCGGCAAACTGGGCAAGGCCCAGCAGAAAACAGCCAAGACCCAGATCGAGATGCTGATGGCAACCCTGGACGCCTTTCGGCTCGATATCGGCCGCTACCCGAGCCAGCAGGAAGGGCTGGACGCCCTGTTCACCGACCCCGGCCTTGACAAATGGGAAGGGCCCTATCTAAAAAAAGCGGTGCCCACCGACCCCTGGGGCAATCCCTACCATTACAAAAATCCCGGCGAGCATGGCGAGGTTGATATTTTCAGCTACGGCCAGGACAATCAGCCGGACGGCGATAAAGAAAACAGTGATGTGGGCAGCTGGCAATAGTTTGTTCTGTATTTTCCCAGACAATCCACCGACAACCAACCGACCCTAACCCCGGGCCAAATCAGTGTGCCGCCTTTCCGGCACCAGACGGCGCTCAATCCCCATGGCATTCCAGGCGGCGGAAACATAGAGGCCGCAATAGCAGCTGCCATATTCCTCGACATCAGGTTCCCGGTAAAGACAGGGGCAGATGATATCTCTGTCTTTTTCCCGCTCCCCCGCCGCCAGGCGGCAGGGGCAACTCATATAGCCGTAGCGATCCCTGTTGGTAAACAGCGCCCGGAGCAGAGCAAAGGTCAACTCCTTATCATTATTAAAAAAATAGCCCCTCGGCTCCTGGGTGAGCCGTAATCTGTCGTACAGGCGATCAACCTCGGTAATAATGCCCAGCGCCTCTTTAAGCTCCTGCTCGCGATAGCCGGTGATAACCTGATCACCGACCACGGTGGTGGGAAAGGTTTGCTTCGGATTAAATTGTGCGAGTTCAGCCAGAGCCTGCGCCTTTTCGTCCCCGCTGAGCAGGTCCAGCTCGAGCAATCGATAATCTACCCCATGCAGATCCAGCATTTGCTTGAGATTACGGCAATAGGTACAGGTGGTTAAACTGAAAACAATCACATTTTTTGCGCTCAAAACATCACCTATAAAAAATATTTATCTCTGATCAACTTATTTTATCTGAACCAGATATTTTTTGTATATTTCTATTTTTTTTTAAGGCCGATATAGCGCTGGCTTGACGGACCCATCCCGAAAAAACCCTGCTGGGACAAGCCTTTTCACTCCCAGACTGTAACTTGCCGAAAATACTAGATATTGTAGGATAGCAAACTACGTGCCACTACATGTGGGGTCTTTTCCCTTTGCCTTACCCCCATTCTTTTAGTAAAATATACTATAATTACAGACTAGCGAGGGGGCGGGGAAACCATTACTTGCTGGGTGAAAACATGAATAGATTTCAAAGAGAAGGACTGCTTATCGGGTTCAGAAAAGAGAAGATGGCATTGCCGACCGGCCACTACCTCCCGTACAACCATCGGAAAGAAACACCATCGGCCAAGGAGCAGCGGTTGGAAGTTATAAAAACAATGTCGCAAAATCTCCACGGCTGGCTCACTCGGGTATTTTAACCGGGTGTCACCCTTATTGGGTGATACCCGGCCCACAAAAACCGGCCCTTGAACACCCCTCCACCACCCTTGGCAAGGCCAACGGTTGGGGCGAATCATTTAAATTCGCCCCAAGTGAGCCCCAACCGCCAAGGCCTGCGCCATTCACAGCATCCTTGGTCCCGGCCGCCCGGCCGAGATCATAAGAGATCCTTTCGGCGGCCAGTGTTCCATATTCGCTGCCCAGGATTTTTTTAAGCTGAACGCCGAAAGTAGCGGCCCGCGCCAAGATGTACCTTTCCCCGTTAATGGCAATCTCCCCTTTTTCAGGGCAGCGTTCCATCCCGGCAAAAAATCGGAAATCGATTTTTCCGATTGGCGAAATAAATCCGCAAAAGCCGGCGGACATTTAACGTATTTCAGACTTGATTCAGACACATATTCCCTTTTATCAAGGTGGCCGAATTGTTAGGGGGTAAAGGCCTTTCTCCCCATGCCGTAACACCAGAAACAGACCGCCTGCACGGTTTGACTCTTAACAAAGAATGACACTCCAATCGTCTTCAGCCTACGTGAAAGTTTGCGAAAAAGTCAAATAAAACTGGCAGATAAGTATTACCATCAAGGGGCGCGCCGCAATGGATATTCTTGACAAAAAGAGCAATAAAGCCTTTACATTAAAGAGTCGCCTGCTAATTTTTGCTCTCAAGATCAAACCAGGAGAATGCGGATTTCATCGAGGTCATGAACCAAACGGTTTTTTTTCATAAAAAAGATAAACTGGGCGCCATCCTGCTCCAAGCCGGCAAGCTCCAGGCCGGGCTCCTCGACCGCGCCCTGGCCCATCAGGAAACGGTATCGCACCGGCTCGGCGAGATCCTGATCTCACTCGGCTATATCAGCGAGGAGGATCTGGCCGCCGCTCTGGCCGAGCAGCTTGATCTTGCCCTTTATTGCCAGGCGGCCGGCGAGGAGGTGCTCACCCCACCGCTGTCCCAGCCCTTTCTCCGCGACCACCCCTTTCTGCTGATCCGGCGCGAGGCGGAGGGCAACCTCCTCATCACCAGCGATCCTTTGGACAGCGCGATCCTGGCCGCGGCCGAGGTCTGTTTTACCGCAGCCTATACCGTCCAGCTTGCCGCCGAAGCCCAGCTCAAAAAAATGGTGCGCGAACATTACAACCTGGCCCAGCAGGAAAACGACGGGGCAACCCTGCTCATCGACGAGGCGGATATCGACAAGCTCAAGGACATGGCCTCGGAAGCGCCGGTCATCAAGTATGTCAACAACCTGATCGATACCGCCGTAAGTCGCCGGGCCAGCGACATCCATATGGAGCCGTTTGCGGACGGCCTCTCGATCCGGTTCCGGATCGACGGCATTCTTCATGATTTTGAGATGCCGCCCCACGCCATGCAACCGGCGATCATCTCCCGGACCAAGCTGCTGGCCGGCCTCGATATCGCCGAGCGCCGCCTGCCCCAGGACGGCAAAATAGCGATGCGGGTCTCGGGCAAGGAGATCGATCTGCGGGTTTCCACCCTGCCCACGGTTTTCGGCGAGGGGGTGGTCATCCGCATCCTGGAAAAGGGCTCGATCATTCTTGATCTGGCCAGCCTGGGGATGAGCCGCGAGATCGAAACCATGTTCCGCAAAATCATCGCGGTGCCGGACGGCTTCTTTCTGGTCACCGGCCCAACCGGCAGCGGCAAAACCACCACCCTCTACTGTGCGCTGAACCATATCAACACCGGGGACAACAAGATCATCACCGTGGAAGACCCGGTGGAATATCAGCTGCACGGCATCAACCAGATCCAGGTCCGCTCCGAGATCGGCCTCACCTTTGCCTCGGGGCTGCGCTCCATTGTCCGCCAGGATCCGGACGTGATCATGATCGGCGAGATCAGGGATCTGGAAACCGCGGAAATCGCGGTACAATCCTCCCTCACCGGCCATCTGGTTTTCAGCACCCTGCACACCAACGACGCTATTTCCGCGGTGATCCGCATGATCGACCTCGGGGTGGAGCGCTTTCTCATCTCCTCATCCCTGCGCGGCGTTCTCGCCCAGCGCCTGGTCCGCTGCATCTGCCCCCATTGCAAGCGGGAAAAGGGGATGATCAGCGAGTTCGGCTATCGGGCCAATGGCGACGATTTTGCCATTTACGAGGGCGCCGGCTGCAACCATTGCTCGGGCACCGGCTATTCCGGTCGGATCGGCCTCTATGAGCTGCTGGTGATCAATGACACCATCACCCGCGGTATCTCCAAGGGCCTTGACTTAATCGAGCTCAGACAGATTGCCGAAGAGGAAGGATTCAAGCCCATGTTCAACGACGGAATGACCAAGGTCCGCCAGGGAGTCACCACCTTTGCCGAGGTGGTGCGGGTCTGCAGGGGAACGGAGAATGGCCAGTTTTAAATACAGCGCCCTGGATCATGACAATGTCCTGCGCAACGGCATCCTGGAAGCGATCGACCGCGATAGCGCGGCCAAGACCCTGGTCCGCCAGGGGCTGCGGCCGGTGGATATCCGCCGGCAACCACAGACGGCCGCCGGCGGCCTGGGGCTGAAGTTCCGCTTCGGCCGGCAAAAACTTAAGCGAAACGATATCGATTTTTTCACCAACCAGATCGGCCTGCTCCTCAAAAGCGGCCTCTCCCTGGACGCGGCCCTCAGGGTGATGAAAAATCACAGCGCCAAGCCCGAATTCCAGGAGTTTGTCGCGGAACTGGGGCAGAAGATCAAGGAGGGCAAATCCTTTTCCCAGGCCCTGAGCGAATACCCCTATTTCTCGCCGATGTACATCAACATCGTCCGGGCCGGGGAGGAGGGGGGGATCCTGCCCGCCATGCTCAGCCGGATCGCCGGTTACCAGGCGACCTTTCAGGAGCTCAGCCAATACATCATTTCCGCTTCGATCTACCCGCTTTTCCTGTTAGCCGTGGGCCTGGTGGCCATTGTTATTCTCTTGACCACCATCCTCCCGCGCTTTGAGATCCTCTTTGCAGGCATGGGCCAACAGCTGCCCGGCCATGTCGCCATGCTGATGGCCACGGCCAAGACCATCGGCGCCCATCCTCTGTTAGCTTTGCTGCTGCTGACCGGCCCCCCCGCCGCGTTAATCTGCTATTTCAAGACCCCGGAGGGCCGGGAACGCTTTGATTACTTATCGCTCAAGATACCGGTGATCGCCGGCTTTGTCCGCAGCCTGGAAACCACCCGAATCTTCAGAACCATCGAGGTGCTGGTCAACAACGGCGTACACCTGGCCATGGCCCTCAAGATCAGCAGCGGGGTGGCCGGCAACATCGAGTACCGCCGGCTACTCAACCAGGCGACCCAGGCCCTGAAAGAGGGTAAACGGATCGGCGGCAAACTCGGCGAGGCCCGGCTCTTCCCCGAGCTGGCCACCGAGTTGCTGGCCATCGGCGAGGAGTCGGGGCGGGTGGGGGAGATGTGCGGCCAGATCGCCGACCATTTTGAAGGCGAACTCAAGCTTAAGATCAAAAGGCTCACCGCCCTGGTGGAACCGATCTTCATTCTGCTCATCGCCCTGGTCGCCGGCTACGTGGTCATCTCCATGCTGAGCGTCATCCTCAGCATCAACGATATTGCCGGGTGAGCCGATGACTGAGAGCTTTGCGGCCGAAGGGGCCGGCCGGGACCACGGGTTTTCGCTGTTCGAGCTGCTCATCGTCCTGGTACTGCTCGCCATGATCGCCGGGGTGGCGGCCCCGGCCACCGGTCGGATTATGGACAACTTAAGCTTTCGGCGACAAAACCAAAACCTGCTGGCCGTCCTCAACTATGCCCGCCTGACCGCGATCAGCAAGGGCAGGCCGGTTAAAATGACCCTCGGCGCTCAACCCGGCACCATCCTGCTCAGCGGCGCTATTGACGAAAAGAGATCACTGGAGCTTGCCGACACGGCCACCATTGTCCTTGAGCCCGATTATCTCGTTTTCTCCCCGGCCGGGCAGGCCACTCCGACCCAGCTGGTGTCTATGCTCGGCCCCCGAAGCCAATCCTACCGGCTTGATTCGCTCAGCGGGCGGCCGGTGGCAAAAAATCGGAGCCCGGCGCCATGAAAGCAAGCCGCCCGAGATCCAGCCGATCACAAACCGACAAGCAAGCCGGGGTTACCCTTTTTGAACTGCTGGTGGCCGTATTGCTGCTGGCCATGGTCAGCACCATGATCTATTCGGTGCTCAAAGCCGGAATCGATTTCAACGGCAAGGGGGAAGATAAACTGCAGCGCCTGGCCCAGGAGCAGGGGCTGGTCGGCCTGCTGCGGCGTCAGGTACGCGGCGCCATCTACGACCAGCAACAGAGACGGCCCATGATCAGCGCCGGCCCGGACACCTTGCGGCTGGTGACCAATCAATCCCTTTTGGCCGGGGAGTCGAACACGGTCCTGGCGGTATACCGATATAACGAAGCGGATTCCGCCCTTTATTACCTGGAAAAAAAGGATTTTTACAACAGCGACTATGATGAGGATTTTCAGCCGAATGTTGAGGAGATGACCCGGCTCTTGACCACCAGCTTTCCCCTTGCCCTCGGTTATGAACAGGAATCCGGCCAGGTAACTCTTGAATATAATGAGCGCCAATACCTTTTTGCCCCCAAAGCCCGGCCTGTCGCCGCAAATATCATCCTCAGCCGCTTGGTGCAGCCATGAATCGCGACAAAACAGGGGCAGGGCGAGATAAACCGGCAAACAATCAGGGCTTTACCCTGCTCGAAGTCCTGGTCGCCACCGTAATCCTGAGCCTGGCCTATGTGGCGGTGCTGGAAAACTTCTCGCAATCAATGGCCCATATCTTCCGGCTGGAGCAAAGCCAGGCCAAAACCATTGCCGCCGGCCTCGCCTTTGAGGGCAGGCTGCGGGAGAGTTCAGCTTCCGCGGCAACCGGGGAGATCCTCACCGAGGGGAGCAAATTCAGGTTAATCAAAATAAGCAGTGAAGACGGCGAGTTAATCTCCGTCAAACTTGAAAAGCGCTGATGACTATGATACCAAGTAACAACTCCGGCGCCGATGATCGCGGCTTTGCCCTGCTGGTGGTCATCGTGGTGATGCTGATGGTGAGCTTTTTGGCCTCACAACTCATCTTGGCGCTGCGCACCGAACAGCAGATCGCCTACAACCTCAAACAACGGGATCGCGCGCTGTTCTTGGCCGAGGCCGGGGTCAACCTCGCCCTGTTCCGGCTGCTGGATAAGGCGCCGACCGAAGAGGAAAATGAAGAATTCGGCCCCATGCTCGCCGGCTACGATTATACAACCTTGCTGGAAAACGGTCGGATCAGCTACTCTATGACCAGCGAATCTGGTAAGATGGATCTGAACAACGTGCCCCTCGGCCTGCTGGAACTTTTTCTTAGCCATCAGGGCCTGACGGAAGAAGAGATCGCCATCATCAGCGACTCGTTGCTGGACTGGCGGGATGCCGACAACCTGCACCGATTAAACGGCGCTGAGCAGGAATTTTATATGGATTTGCACGACCCATACCTCCCGAGAAACGGCAGAATCAAAGAGCCGGACGAATTTTTTCTGATCAACGGCACCGCTGCCGTGACCGGCAAATTTACCGCCGATGCGGCCTTTACCGTTCATAATCCGCAGAAAACCATCAACTTCAACAGCCTGACCCCGGTTATGCTCGACTTTGTCATGGCCGGCGACAACGACCGCAAACAAGCCTACCGCGAAGCCCAGGATGTGTACACCACCCTCAACAAGGCCATGGCCCGGCAGATTATCGGCGATGAACGCTTTGCCCTGCTTGAGCCCTATCTGAGCTACAACCAAGGCACCAACCGCTACTACACCATCAGCGCCACCGGCCGGGCCGGGGCCGACCCGCAAGGAGAATCCCCGCCAAACCGGCCGGGCCTGACGGTCAAGGCCCTGGTAAGGCTGCTCACCGATAATTATCAGATAATAGCCTGGAAGGAGCACCTTTCATGAGGGGGCCGGAGGCAATCATCACCGGCGCCGGGATTACCTATTGCCCGCCAACCGGGCCCGGCGAGGCAATCCCCGCCCTTTTAGCCCGGCTCGGCATCAGCAGTGCGGAAAACTCGGCAACCACCGTCTACGTGGCCGAGGAGCTTTTATTCTACACCACCTTTGAATTGCCGGCCAAAACCGCGAGTATCAAGGATGCCGTCCATTATCAGCTGGGGATGCTGGTTCCTTTCCCGGAAGACACCTATTTGTACAGCTTTTCCAGCAAGCGCCGGGACGAGGCCATTGTCGTCACCGTCTATGCCCTGGCCAAGGATAAAATCGAAGAGCCCCTGGCGGAAATTGCCGCCAACAGCTCAACCATTGCCGGACTTTTCCCCCTCGGCCAGCGTTACCTCACCCGCAGCAACCGCAAGGAAAAATGGGCATTGCTGCTGCCCGGCCCGCTGCCAAAGCTGCTGATTTTTGATCATGGCCGGACCAGTGGCCGCTTGCTCTGCCCCAACGATGCAGACCTGACCGCGGCCAGGGAACTGGCCGATTGCCAAGCGATTTACCAGCCGGCGCCCACCCCGGACAGCGGTTTTCTCGATCCAGCCCCACTGCTGGCCGAGTCTCCCCTGGCCGCGGAATTCGACCTGCTGCCCGCCGGTTTCCGGCGCCCCGATTACTTCAAGATGGTCATCACCGCCCTGGTCGGCCTCAACCTCATCGCGCTGCTGCTGCTGATCGGCATAAAAGAGTACAGCTTCCATCGGCTCAGCAACCGGCTTGATAGCGAAATTGCCGCCCTGCAACCGCAGATCATGGCCCTCAATAAAGAGAGCGGCAACGAAGTTGAGCAACGAAAAATAATCGAACAGATGGAGCGCCTGGGTAAAAATCCTGATCTCATCAAATTTTTCAACGAACTGAGCCGGAAGCTGCCCCCCTCATCCTACCTGGATCAAATCCGCTTGGATAAAAAAAGCGAGGCCATTTTCATTCATGGCTACAGCGATGATATCAGCGAATTAACCAACAGCCTGCAAAGCCTGGGCGAGGTGCGGCTCAACTCAACCAGCCGCCGGCAAAACAAAAATTATTTTCAGCTGGAGATCAGCCTGCAGTGACCATGCTCCTTGACCAGATAAACCGTTTTGACCGCCGCCACCTGCTGCTGGGCGTGGCCGCGTTGCTGTTGCTGCTCAATCTCGGCCGCCTGGGCGCAAATTTTCTTGATGCGCGACAACAGGAGCTTGGCGACCGGCTTGAACTGCTGAGCCGATACCGGGAGTCGGTGCTCAAGCTGCCCCAGGTGCAACAAAGGGTGAGCCGCCTCCAAAAAAGAACGCAGTATCTCGAATCATTTCTCTTTACCGGCGATTCCGAAGAACAAATCGCCTCGGCCATGCAGATCAAACTGCAATCGGAAATCAGTCAGGCCGGGCTGTCGCCGGAGTTTATCCAACCCCTCCGCAACCGGGACAATAATGGGACGCCGGGGGTCAACGACATCGGGATCAAGATAAGAATGTCGGGCAGCCTCAACAACTTTGCCGCCTTTATCAAGGCCATCTACTCCGGCAAACAGCTTTTCAAAATCGAAAGCTTGACCATCAAGCCTTTTAAAAAAGATGAGCTCAAGATCTTTCTGGAGGTGCGGGGAGTTTACCGGCTCACCCCAAGCGGGGGTGAATCATCATGATCTCCCGATTGATTATCATCCTCCTCCTGGCTCTCGGCCTGCTTGCCCAGGGGCTGAGCATGGTTACCACCTTGCAGGATGACCCGTTGCGCGAAACATCGCGCCCAGCCGCGGCCCCCAAAACAACCAGGCCGCCGGCCATGGATAAAATGAGCGCATTTTACCCCAGCCCCCCGGCCCGGCTCCCGGACCTGAACGAGGGCTACATCTTCAATGAGCAGCGCTCCCTGACCGAAGCCGGCAAGGAGGGCAAAGAGCAAAGCCTGGAGGATGTGGACATCAACACCGTCCAGTACAGCGGCTCTATTATAACCGGCGCCACCACCAAGGCTCTGTTAAGTTATGCCTTACGAATCAGGCCGACCCGGAAAAATTCCATTGCCGGCCACCAGAATGATGGTCATCTGCAGGTTACGGTCGGGGACACGGTTGACGGCTACAAAATTACCGAGATTTTGCCGGAAAAGATTGTTTTTTTAAAGGGCAACGATAAGATAGAAAAGTATCTCTACGACCAGGACAAAAAACGGCTTGAACTGAAACAGCCGGTTCCGGCAAGGCCGCAAAGCACGAAAACACCGCCTCCTGTCCCCCCCCGGACCCCGGGCATGCCGCCGGAGATACCGCCGGAAATGCCGCCGGAAATGCCGCCGCTACACCAGATGGAGCGGCAACCGCTGGACAATAGCCCCCTGCCGCTACCGATCCCCGGCAATAGGCCGACATCAGGCATGAGACGGATGATCTAAGAGGAAAAGATGCTTAACCCAAGAGCCAAGGGATATTTTACAATGAGTTACAAAAGCTTGCTGACAATGATCATCATTGGGTTGCTGCTCTGCAACACCAGCTGCGCCACCCAGGAAAAAACCAGGCCCTGGGTGGACCTGGCCAAAATCAATGCCCAGGTGGAAAAGGCCAAAAGCCAAAACCCGGTGCTGGACGCGGCCGACCAAGAGCAAGCCAAGGGGGAGCGGGTTAAGGATATGAGCAGCAGCGAACCGGTGGCCAACGACTTTCTTGCCGGCCAACCAACCGCCGCCCAGCTCCAGGCCGAAGAACCCAAGGACGGCATCCTGCTCAACTTTGACAATACCGACATCTACGAATTTGTTCAGATCATCGCCCAAACCCTTGAGATAAACTATATTGTCGACCCCAAGGTCAAGGGGGTGGTCAATATCCGCTCCGGCCGCAAGGTCGGCAAGGACAAGCTCTTTGACGTCTTCCGCAAAATCCTCCATATCAACGGCCTGGATGTGCGCAGCGAAGGGGATTATTATTACATCTACCCCGCCAAAGGGGCCACCCCGCAGAAACTGTTGGGGCCCGAGCAGATCGACAGCCTGAAGGACTCCTCCCGGATGGTTTTGCAGATCATCCCGGTGGTACACCTGGCCTCAAGTGAAGCGGAAAAACTGATCACCCCCTATCTCTCCGAGGCCGGAGCGATCCATAACCTGAGCAACCAGAACACCCTGATCGTCCACGACTTTGAAAGCAAGATCATTGATGCGGTCACCATGTTGGCCAAGCTTGACATCTCGCCCCTGGCCGCCTTGAAAATAAGATTGGTCCGGGTTGAAAACGCGCCGCTTTTCGACCTGCGCGACGAACTGCAGGAAATCCTGGGGGCGCTCGGGGTCAACCCCAAAGACCATGAAGCCGTATCGCTGATTCCCCTGGAACGAGTCAACTCGCTGCTCATGGTCAGCAAGAGCGAACAACTCCTCGACAATACCGACCGCTGGATCAAGGAACTCGACGTGGTGCCCTCCGAGGGCCGCGACAATATCTTTTTCTATAACGTCCGCAACTCGGTGGCCTCGGAACTGGCCGCCCTGGTTTCCGCGCTCATCGACGGCGATGTCACCCCGCTCACCAACCAGACCAAAAGCCCGGTTAAAAAAGCAGCAGGCGATGATCCAAAAACGATGGCCGCCATACCAGCCGCCGGCAACCGGCTCACCAACACCGCTCCCAGCACCTCGACCCTGCGCTTTGCCGGCAAGCCCGTGCTCATGGCCGATGACAGCCGTAATATCATCCTGCTCCGGGCGCTGATGCCTGACTACTCCCGGTTGGTCAAGCTGCTGGAGCGGCTGGACAACATGCCGCGCCAGGTGCTGATCGAGGTGCTGGTGGCCGAGGTCAAACTCACCGACACCTGGGAGTTCGGGGTGGAGTGGGCGCTGAAAAACAACCAACTCAACTTTAACAACTCCAACTATAAACAGACCGTCGGCACCAACTTCACAGCGGTGGCCAACAACGCGGTGGGCGGCCTCACCTATGCGGTGTTCAACAGCGCCAGCGATGTAATCGGCCTGATCAACGCCCTGGCCTCGGAAACCGATGTCAGCCTCCTCTCTTCGCCCCAGGTCCTGGTGCTCAACAATGAACAGGCCACGGTCAATGTCGGCGACCAGGTGCCCATTGTCACCACCGAGACCCAACAAACCGGCGAATCAACCGCGGTGGACAAAACCGTGCAGTACAAAGACACCGGCACCATCCTCACCGTTACCCCCCGAATCAACTACAACGGGGTGATCATCCTCGATATCGACCAGCAGGTGAGCCAGGCCACCGAAACCACCTCGTCCACCATCAACTCGCCGACCATCTCCACCCGCAAGCTTAAAACCAAACTGGCGGTAAAAGACGGCCAGACTATTCTCATGGGCGGCCTGATCTCCAAGAATCTCACCAAAAACCAGAACAGCGTACCGATCTTAGGCGATATCCCCATCCTGGGCTGGCTGTTCAAGTATGAAAAAGAGGTGGACACCAAAACCGAGCTGCTGGTGATGATCACCCCTTACGTCATCGAGTCGGAGGATGTGCTCGACCAGTACATCAAAAAATTCAAGGCCAAGATGGATGGAATCAGGCAGGAGCTGGTGGAGAAAAGATAAGTGCGGAAGGGGGCTTGATGGGGATAGTTGCTGGTCGCGGATTCTTCGCGAAAAAATTCCTTACGACGATCAAGCGGTAGGGCGGATAGCCAGCCAAGATTCGCGGCTGAAGCCGCTCCCACCCAACTCTACACTCTACGCAAGTCAGCTGAAACTCGCTGCTGATCAGGTGGTTTTCATCCTGTGCCAGCTCTGGCTAACTTATTTGCCGGTTGCGTCCTTCTCCTTATCATCCCGGAGCAATGAAGCAACCGTCGCCTCCAGCAGGGGATTTAAGGTAAAGCTTGAAGCCCGCACATAAAACGGGGAGGCCGATGACTTGATCACCAGGGTCTTGCTTTCGCTATCCAGGGCGCCGACCGCCAGCACCACCTTTTCATCCTTGCCGACCAACGTCAACACGGCGACTGGGTCGAGCAGATCGTATTGCTCCTTATCATCCCGGCCCAGATACTCGGTGAGATTAAGCTGGTCCAACTTGTTGACCAGCTCCTGAACCTTGCCGGGATCGGCTGTCTTCCCCGCCGGCACCTGATCGAGCTGCCAACCGTTATCCTGACCCTTGCGCAGCACCAGCTCACCGTGGCGATTCACAACACGCACCTCGCTAAGGGTCTCTTCAGCCAGATCAAGATAGCGGCTCTGCCACCAGCCCGACTCCTCGAGGGGCACCTGCCAGGTGGAAAAATCTTTGACCAGATAAACCAGATCATCGCCGGCAGCTCGGACATGCACCGATTTATAGGAAGGGGAAGTGCCCAGAAACAGGCTCTTTTTGCCGCCGTCGGCCAGGAGCAGGGTCACCTGTTGATTAAACCTGTTCACCCCAACCTGGAAACGGTTATGGCTGGCCGGGGTCCGGGTCACCAGATGATCGGAGGCCAGGGCGGTGAGTTTGCCGAGGGCCTGCTTCATTTTTTGCGGATCAACCGGCAGGTGGTCGGCGGAAGCGATGGTCCAGCCCTGCTCGCCTTTGTTCAGGATGATACTCCGCCCATCCGAGCCGAGCATCGACAGCCCGGTGATCTGCTCGACTTTGACGCCTTCCCAAAACGCAACCCGGGCCGGCGCCGAATTGATGCCGGGCCGATTGATAAAGCCGATAACAACAACCTGCAGCAAAAGCAGGAGCAACAAGGCAAGATTACGTTTACTCATCATTGTTCCTCTTAGCTCTCAACATCATCCAGGGGCATAGGCCGTTCCCGGTGCCGCCGCCGGTAACCATACCAGCTGACCAGCGCCAGGGCGAGCAGGGCCAGCCCGTAATTTAACCACTCCCAGAAGGCCTGCTCGCGACTGCTCAACGGATAGAGCAGACGGGCATGGGTGCCCCGGGAACGGATGGCAAGCAACCCCTCATCCTCCACCGACCAATCAATGAGGTTCTGCAAAAATTCCAGACTGTTCAAAATCCGATCCTGGCCCATGGACTGGCCGATGGAAATCACCGTATCACTGATAAACTCGGAGCTGCCCACCACCACCAACCGGGAGGAATCAGGGGATTTTTCAAGCAGGGGGCTCAGGGCCAACTCCTTGCTATGGTCATGGCTCCCAGCGCCTTGCACATCATGCCCCTCATCGGAATGCTCCCCTTCCGCCAGCCGGGGATCGGCTTTGCCTTTAAAAAAGCTGGGCAAGGAACCCTTGAGAGCCACGGCCAGGGTCCGGCTTTGCCTCTCTTCGCCAAGCTCAAAACCCCGGGCCGGGAAGCGATCAAAATCCGGCTGGATGTCGATGTCCGAGGCCAGCCAGGAATCCGGACTTGAGCGGAGCAGGGCGACCGGGGCCAACCCTTGAGTTTTATCCCCATCCACCGTCAGAGGGGAGACCCAGTTCATGGTCACCGTGGGCAGATTGGCCACCGGCGGGCTATCCTTGGCCATCCCGTCCGGCCGCACGTCGACAAAGAAGGGGTAGTCGAGCTGCTTGATCTCCTGGATGACAAAGCCGCCGAGATCCCGGGCCACCGGCACCGGGAACGGCTCGTTCTGCAGATCCATGACCAGGGCCTTGTCCACCGTTACCCCGTAATGGCTCAACAACTCGCCGAGCCCCTCGGTGAGTTCCGATAATTTCAAGGACTGGGCGCCGGGGGCCAGATCGAGCACATAGCTGCCGGCAAGGGCGACCACACTGCCGCCGTGCATCAGATACTGATCAACGGCCAATCGCTCGATATCGGTCAACTGTTGGGAAGCGACCAGCAGCAACACATCCACCTCGGCGGAAACATGGCCGCTTTTAAGATCGACCTGCGCCAGGTTATAGTTTTCCCGCAGCACCTGCTGAAAAAAATTATACTGCTGGCCGCCCTGCATCCCTTGCATGCCGCCCATGGGAGAAGCCGGCGCCGGAGTCCAGATCCCCACCGTTTTCAAAAAGCCGGAGGAGGTCCGCTTGAGCACCGCTTCGATCTCCCGGCGCATTTCCGCCGCGCCCATCTCGCTGCCGATATAGATCCGCTCGCTCTGTTCACCAACGGTCAGCACGAGGTGCAGATAAAAAGTATCCTTGGCAAAAAGGGCGGCGGTCAGGGGTTGGATCTGAAAGCGGCGGTCCACCTCCGCCCGATCAAGCTTTGCCCCCGGCGCATCGGGATCAAGCAGCTGAAAAACCAGCTTGCCGTCAGCCTCCTCGGCCAGGGCCTCGCCCATCTCCTTTATGGTCTGCACCAGCCCGTCCAGCTGGGGGGGCAGGGAGTCGGGGGTAACCACCGCCGTAAGTTCCATGGGCTGGGTCGCCCGGCTGAAAATAGTATCCAGGCCCTGGAAGCCGTAAACCGTCTTTTTTATGGACTTGGTCAGATCATACTCCAGGTTGCGCAACCCCACCTCGAGCTGGCCGTCGGGCCGGGTGCGGACCTCGATCAGGTCATTGAAGCCCAGGGTCACATGCTGGTCGCCGTACTTGATCAGAATATTGAAATAGGAGTTAATCACCGAGGCCTCGTAGCGGCCGGCGACCTGAAAGGGCACCGGCTTGATGCCGTACTGCTGGTTGGCCTCGATCTCGGCGGCCTCATCATGTTTGGGATCGACAAAATCCACCTTGACCCGGCCGGAGGAGGCCACCTGATACTCCTCCATGAAATCGCGGATCCTCGGCACCAGGGGGGCGAGCAAGGGATGGGTTTTTTCACTGAAATAGCCGCGCAGCACTAACGGCTCGGGCAGGTTTTCGATCAGATCCCGGGTGGGCTGGGAGATGGAGAACTCATGGTTCTCGGTAAGATCCAGCCGCAAAAAGTGCACCGAGCCGAGCCAGATGTTGAGGGCCAGCAGGTTGAGGGCCACCAGGACCAGGGCCAGCTTCAGATTGAACCGATGACGGGCGGTTTGCCGGCCGCGGCTCCAGCGTTTACTTTCAAGGGAAACCCCGTTCATCAACAGAAAAAAGAGGGTCAACGAGCTGTAATAAACCAGATCCCGCAGGTCGATGACCCCGCGCTCAATACTGGCAAAGCGGCTGCCGGTCCCCAGGCTGCGCAACAGTTCTCCTGCGTCATTGCCGACCAGGGCCACGATATTGGCCGCTCCCAAGATATAAAAGAACCCGCTCACCAGCACGGTGAGGATCAGGGCGATAATCTGGTTATCGGTCCTCGAGGAAACAAAGAGGCCGATGGCGATATAGGCGGCGGCCAGGAGCATGGCGCCCAGATAGCCGGCCAGCACCACTCCCCAGTCGATATCGCCCAGCATGGCGACGGTGAGGGGCAGCACCAGGGTCAGGCTCAGCGCCAAGCCGACCAGAGCCAACACCGCCAGAAACTTGCCGCTTACCAGCCGGCTGAGCCGCACCGGCAGGGTGAGCAGCACCTCCAGGGTGCCCATCTTCTGCTCCTCGCTCCACTGCCGCATGGTGAGCGCGGCACAGAGAAAGATCATCAGCAGGGGCATCCAGCGAAACAGCGGCCGGATGTCGGCGATGTTTCTGGCAAAAAAGGTTTCCACCCAGAAAAAAGAAAACAGCACGGTAAGCAGAAAGGCGCCGATAAAGATCGCGGCCATGGGCGAGCCGAAATAGGCCTTGAGCTCCTTCTTGGCAAGGGACATGGTCTGGTTCATTGCACACCTCCCTCGGCGGCGGCCAGTTCGTTAAAAACCGCCTCCAGGGTCCGGACTTCCTTGCGCAACTCGCACAGGGTCCAGTCGTTCCGGCGGGCCAGTTGATAGATCTCCGGGCAGAGATCGCGGTCGGTGGCGCCGTGGACCCGGTAATTGATCCGGCCCGCCTCCTGGCCCAGGATCTCCACATGCTGCACATCATCCATCGCGGCAAGGCTGGCCAGCGCCTCTTGCTCCCGGCCGGTGTCGGCCAGGGTGAACAGGGCGTCGGTGGTGGCGGCCAGCGTCGAAAGCCTAGCATCGGCCTTGACCTGGCCCCGCATGATGATAATGGCCCGGTCACAGGTGGCCTCCACCTCGGAGAGGATATGGGTGGAGAGCAGCACCGTGCTGTTTGCCGCCAGTTTTTTGATAAGATGGCGCACCTCGACGATCTGGGTCGGATCGAGGCCATTGGTGGGCTCATCGAGAATAAGCAGCTTGGGCCGATGGAGGATGGCCTGGGCCAGGCCGACCCTTTGCCGGTAGCCCTTGCTCAGGGTGGCGATCGGCCGCACCAGTCGCTCCTCAAGACCCACGGCATGGATGGCCGCGGACAACCTGGCCCGCTGCCGGGCCTTGGGGATGGAGCGCAGATCGGCGATCATCTGCAGATAGGACTGAACGGTGAGCTCCGGATAAAGCGGCGCATTTTCAGGCAGATAACCGATCTTCGCCTGCACCTCTTCCGTGTGATCCATGACCTCGAGGCCGTCCACCGTTACGCTGCCCGAGGTTTGATGCAGATAACCGGTCAGAATCTTCATGATCGTGGTTTTGCCGGCGCCGTTGGGGCCGAGCAGCCCGATGATCTCGCCGGGCTGCACGTTGAACGATACCCCGCGCAGAGCCTCTACATCGTCATAGGATTTACACAGCTCCTCGACATGGATCATGGTTAATCACCTATCCGCTTAGAACATGGTCTGATTAGTTAGCTATGATATATAATGAAGTTACCAAGAAAATCGGTCAGGCGATTAACACCGCCTGACCGATTAAGAGTTATACGCCTGAAGCTGACTCTTTTCAAGACTGATTTTGCACCAGGCGGCTCAAAATCTTATAGGTGCGCTCCACCATTGTCCGCGGCTCAACCATGAGACCGGCCTGGATCATGGCATTGTCAAAGATCTGCTCCACCACACTCTTGGCCAACGCCTCGTCCTTTTCCTTGAGCCCGGCCAGGCCTTTGATCAACTCGTGGCCGGTATTGACCTCCAGATTTTTGGCGCCAAAGGGCTGCAGGCCATCCTGGCCCGAGGCCCGCATCAACCGCTCCATGCTGGCGGTGACAAAACCGTCCGGATTAACGACAATGGCCGGGCTGTCGGTCAGGCGCTTGGAGGCGACCACCTCCTTGACCCTCTCACCCAGCGCCTCTTTCATCCACTTGGTCAGGCTGTCGGAATCCTCGGTTGCCATAACCTCTTTCGGCGTTTCTTCCTTGGCCGCCTCTTTGGCCGCCTCGGTTTCCGGCAATTCCAGATCACCGCGGTCGGCGGAGAGCAGCTTCTTCTCGTCAAACCGGGCCAGATGGCTCATGGCGAAATCATCAATGGGATCAAGGGTGAAGATCACCTCGATATTGCGTTTTCTAAAGGCCTCGAGATAGGGGCCGTTCTCGATCGCCTCCCGGCTGGGCCCGTTGATATAATAAATGTCATTCTGCTCGGCGGGCATCCGTTCGACATACTCGGCCAAGGAGGTGAGCTTGCCGCTGTCGGTCTTGGAGGATTCAAAACGCAGGAGCTTGCCGAGCTCCTCCCGGTAAGCAAAGTCGGAGATCACCCCTTCCTTCAAAAATACGCCGAAGGTCTTCCACAGCTCGACATAGGTTTCCGGTTCTTTCTGGGCCAACTCGCCGAGATGTTTAAGGAAACGCTTGGTAACCACCTTGTTGATCTTGGCCACCAGGCTGTTATCCTGCAGGGCCTGCCGGGAGATATTGAGCGGCAGATCCTCACTGTCGATCACCCCTTTGAGAAAACGGAGCCACTCGGGCAGGATGGTCTTGCTGTGCTGCTCGATGAGCACCTTGCGGCAGTAAAGGCTGACTCCGGGATCAATCCGGCCGAGGCCCATGGTCTCGAAATTATCCTTGGGCACAAAGAGCAGGGCCTTGATCGACAGGGGCGCTTCCGCGGAAAAATGGAGCTTGGCCAGGGGCTCATCCATGGCATTGCCGATAAACTTATAAAAATCGGTGTACTCCTCATCCTTGATCTCGTTCTTGCTGCGGGTCCAGAGGGCCTGCACCGTGTTGATCGCCTCATCCTTTACCTTGATGGGGAAGGGAACGAAATTAGAATACTGTTTGATGATCCGCTTGATAGTGTGCTCGTTGGCGTAATCCTTGGCCTGCTCTTTGAGTTCGAGGATAATGCTGGTGCCGCGCCGGATACCGGGACACATGGCAATGGTATAGGTGCCCGCCCCGTCCGAGACCCACTCATGGCCCATGTCATCCATCCGATAGGAGCGCGATTTGACCCGCACCTTGTCGGCGACCATGAAGGCCGCATAAAAACCTACGCCGAACTGGCCGATCAGGTTGACGTCCTGCCGTTCCTTCTCATTGAGCTTGGTGAAAAAGGTCTTGGAGCCGGAATGGGCAATGGTGCCCAGATTGGCTTCCAGCTCCCCGCGATCCATGCCGATCCCGGTATCGGTGATGGTGAGGGTATTCTTTTCCTCATCGAGGTCGATGGTGATTTCAAGGGGCACCTGGCTGTCAAACACCTCTTGCTCCATGATGGACTGATGCCGGAATTTCTCCAGGGCATCGGCGGAGTTTGAGATCAGCTCCCGCAGGAAAATATCCTTCTCGGTATAAAGCGAGTGGATCACGATATCGAGCATCTTTTTAACTTCGGCCTGAAACTCCTTGGTTTCCGACTGGACAGTATTCTTTTCCGAACTCATAAACTACTCCCTCGTTCAATATTTTTTTGATGCGTTAAACCAGATATACTCAGTTATTATGTGCCGCGATAACACATAATGCATGCGGCATCGGCCCGCTCACCGCTGTATCACCGAATTTTCGGTGGCCGCTCCATTTTGGCCGAAAAAATAAGCATCTCTCTTTTGCTGTCAACCCTCTAAAATAAAACCAAAATATTTACATCACGGAGAGGTTGTGCCATAATTCAAATAGTAGTGATTTTTTATACTGATTACCGCGGACTTGCAGCCGGGATAACACCGCCTGCAATCTGCAACTTTAGTTGGAAGGTCTTTGCGGGGAGCGAAGTTATTCACAAAAAAATTACCAGGGCTCTTAGCCAGCCATTATCCGAGGCGAAAGCCGCTCCCAGCGACTTTCCTTGATCCGGCTCAAACTCGGGGGTAATCGAATTTTGATATGATTAAAATTAAGGGGCAGGGCGATTAGGCAAGCATAACAACCAACATCAACCAATATGCGGTAAGCCATGGACGTAGCAAGAGAATATATCAAGAATATCGACAAGATCGCGCCATGCCCGGAAGTGGCCCTGGATGTTCTGTCCATTGCCCACGAATCAGACTGTTCCATCCCGAAATTGGCGGAAAAAATCGAACAGGACCCGGGCCTGACCGCGAATATGCTGCAGATGGCCAACTCCGCCTACTTCGGCCATATCAAAAAAATCACCTCGATCAGGGACATTATCGTCCGCCTCGGCCTGGAAACCGTTAAAATCATCGCCATCACCAGCGCATCGGTGGGCCTGCTCAATACCCCGCAAAAAGGCTATGCATTAGGCCGCGGGGAACTATGGCATCATTCATACGGGGTGGCCACCCTGGCTAACATCATCGGCCGCTACGCCAAGGTCCGCGACAACGCGGCAATCTACACCGCAGCCCTGCTCCATGACGTGGGCAAGATCATCCTCGACCGGCCGTTACAGCTTGAAAGCTATAACCGCGATAACCAAAACCCGCCCCTGACCATGATCGAACGGGAAAGAAATCTGCTGCACACCGATCATGCGGAGGTGGGGATGGCCCTGCTGGAAAAATGGGGCCTGCCCGAATCGATTTGCGTGCCGGTCGGCCTGCACCACGACATGAGCCAGCCCCGCGCCAAAAGACTAGGGGTCAAGATCGTCCACTTGGCCGACTTTCTGGCGCACATCACCGAGTATGATCCGGAAAAACCGGAAGACATGTTTTTTGACGCCTTGGCCTATGAGGACCACAAGGAAAACCTGCCCGAGGTGCCCCATTTTGAAAAAAACATGCGGCTGATCATCGATGAGTATATCGATAAATTCACCGAAACCGTATCGGTGTTCGAGCTTTAAACGAGCTTCGCGGCTTGCCGCGGCAAATTACCCGGCCTAAAATTCCCCGCCCAGCTGCACCGCATCCCGGGTGTGCATCAGACGATCGATATCGAGCAGGATGGTAACGCCTTCCTTCATCTTCGCCATGCCCAGCAGACATTCGGTCTCCACCCGGCCGCCCAAAGCAGGCGCATCCTCCACCTCCTCTTCTTTGATGAAGGCCACCTCGGACACCGAATCAACCACCACCCCCATGAGTTGCGAGCCGGTTTTACCGGATATTTCGACGATGATAATACAGGTCCGTTCATTATAATCCACTTCCGCCATGTCGAATTTACTGCGCATGTCCATGACCGGAATCACCTTGTCACGCAAATTGACCACCCCCCGGAAAAAGGGCGGCATGTTGGGCAACTCATGGATTGCGATGAGACCGATGATTTCACGCACATCAAGAATTCCCAACCCGTAACGCTCCGAGCCCAGGGTAAAGATCAGATACTTGCCCTCCCGGGTCGCCAGGGCTTCCACCTGCTCAAACCCGGGTTTTCGCGGGGCTTGCGACTCGGTCCGGGCAGCCCCGGCGGCCTTATCCTTGCAGGCGATATCGGCAAACCGGGTATCGACGAAGCCGTGCAGGTCGATCCGCCGGCCGATCTCCATCTTGGCGGTCATATAATCCTGGATGGTTTCCAGATCTTCGATCACCGGATAAAGGTTGTCGGTGGTAATGCCCAGAGGATCGGACAAGACCTTGCGGAGCAGCTCCGGCTCCAGGCCGATCTTCTTCTCCGGGTCTAAAAACGACACCGCGATGTCGGCGGCCTGATCGATGTTATTCTTAATGAAGATTCCGGCCTCCACCAGCATGTTGGTGAACTCCTGCAAGGCCTCGGGATACTTGTTGATAATCTCCTCGCGAAAAACCACCACGCA
Organism: Deltaproteobacteria bacterium; assembly: GCA_013349285.1. Classification (GTDB taxonomy): domain Bacteria; phylum Desulfobacterota; class Desulfobulbia; order Desulfobulbales; family Desulfurivibrionaceae; genus DUZU01. The sequence goes on from DUZU01000009.1 coordinate 33,942, forward strand.
GCAGGGATGATCCTGCCAGATCTCGCTGGAAACGAACTGCTGCTCGGCGATCCCGGCGGCAATGGCCCGGGAGCCGATGGGCTCGGCGACCAGGAAGCCGGAGCAATCAGGGTTTTCCTTCATGAATTCCGGCATGGCAATGGGCGGCACCACGTCGAAAAGAACGTTGACCGCCTCCTTGCCGGCCACCCCGGGCCGCAACCCCATCTTGGTAAAATACATATGGGCAAGCATGTTGTGGATCGACATCTTGTGGGGGATATAAAAGGTTTTATGCTTAAAAAACTGCTGATAGGGCTTGTTGTATTTGCCGGCCTTGTTGCGCACACAGATGCTGCCGTTGCGGTGGGCAAACAGCACCAGCCGGATGGGCACCTCATAGCTGAAAAGATCCATGGCCATGGGCGCCAGGATAAAGGCCCCATCGACCTCCCCATTTTCCAGGGCTTTCTGCACCGGGTTCCAGCCGGGCATGCACAAGGTTTCCAGGGTGAAATTCTCCGGCTGCTGCCGGCCGCTATCCACCATATTTTTCAACACGCCCAAAGCAAGATGATCGGTGATCTGGATATGGGCCATCTTGAGATGCACCCGGCCTTCGGCGCTTACCTTGGGCCCTTCATCAACCTTGGCCTCCACCGCCCGGGCCACCCCGAAAATATCATCGATCAGCAGTTTGAGCTCATCCGCGGTAAAGGGCTTGGCCACCACCCCGTTGGCCCCACCAGCCTTGGCCTTGGCCACATATTCCTTGTCGCCGTGGCCGGTGGCCATGATAAAGGGAATATCCTTAAAATCATCTTCCCGGCGCACCCATTGCACCAGCTCATAGCCATCCATATTGGGCATGGACCAGTCGCTGATAATCAGGGCGATATCGGGCTGGGCCTTGAGCTGGTCCATGGCATCATTGCCATCAACCGCTTCAATTATATTGGTAAAGCCGACCTGATTGAGGATCCGGGCTTCCATCTTCCGCATGGTGCCGGCGTCTTCGACAAGCAATATTTTCATCTGTGGATCAATGGCCATTGTTACTACCTCCTTGACTTACTATAGATGAACTTTTCCGAATGCTCAAGAAATGAGCAAAAACTTTATTTGCCCCACAATATCGGCCGGTTAAAGATTATAAAAGCGAAAAAATGCCGCAAGTTCCCGACTGTGCCAGACAAAAAGATCTGGATGTTTGCCTAGCCGGCCGGGTATCCTGAACCAAGAATCCCCGGCCTAAAAAAATACCAGCAATAGACGGCAACTCATGACTAAAAAAATTCTTTACCCACCCCAGGAGGTGAACAGCCTGATCGCCCAGCACGCTGTTCTGCTCATCGATATCCGGGACAATGAGAGCTATGCCGAGGCCCATATCCCGGGGGCGGTCAATGTGCCCGAGGTCTTCACCTTTTTAAGCACCAGCAGCCCGGCAGGCCTTGCCGAACTGCAGGCCACGTTCAGCCACAGCTTTGCCAGGGCCGGGGTTACCTCGGACCGCAGGGTTATTTTTTATGAAGACAGCCTCGACAGCCGCTACGGCGCCTCCTGCCGGGGCTACTGGCTGGCGGGCTATCTCGGCCACCGGGATTGCGGCATCCTGGATGGCGGTTTTTTCGCATGGCAGAACTTGGGCCTCAGGGAAGAAACCACGCCAGCCACCCCGGCCCCTTCAAATTTTAGCGCCCAGCCCGATGCGCAACTCATGGCTACCCGCGATGACGTGCTGGCCGCGATCGGCGACCCCTCCGTTATTCTGCTTGATAACCGTGACGCGGCCGAATGGCTGGGCAAGTCATCTTCCCCCTATGGCGTCGACTTTGCGCCGCGCCGGGGCCGGATTCCCGGCGCCCGCTGGATCGAATGGTACAGCTTCATGGACCGCAAGCCCATACCCGCCTTCAGGCCGGTGGAGGAAATCCGCGCCCTCTGCGCCACCCATCACATTTATCCCGAGAGCGACATCATCATTTACTGTTTTAAAGGATCACGGGCCGCCCACACCTACGTTGCCCTGAAGCTGGCCGGCTTTAAAAAATTACGGGTTTATTTCGCCTCATGGAATGAGTGGGCCCGCGACCCGCGGCTGCCGGTGGAATGCGGCGAGGCGCAAAATCCGGTCCCCTGCGACAATGGAGATTAACCAATGGGCTGCTGCTATGACACCCCGCCCTGGGCCGCAAAAAAATCAAAGGCCAGGCTGCCGGCCTCGCTCATCGGCTTCGCCCGGCTGCTGGCGGCCGCCATTTCTTTTACCGTCTCCGGTTATGCCATTATCAATTTTGATGAGTTGACCACGATCAAGATCCTGATCATGGTTATCTTCATGGCCCTGGCCTGGGCCATTCATTCCGACTCCAGGCGGAGTGCGGCCTGGCACGACCGCGAGAACAAGCAAGCAAAGGCAGCCCAGTTAAAAACAGCGGGGAAAATGGTTTAACCTTGTCAACCAAAGAGAAAAATGGTCAATTCAGCGCAAAATTTTTGACCGTTTTTTCCGACCACCGCCTCTGCCATGCTGATATCTTATGGAATTTACGACAATACTCCTCATTGCAATCGCCCTGGCCGTAGACGCCTTTGCCGTGGCCCTGGCCGCCGGGGTAAATCTCTGCCAGGTCAACCTGCGGCAAACCCTGCGCCTGGCTCTGCATTTCGGCCTGTTCCAGGGGGGGATGAACATCATCGGCTGGGCTTCCGGCTTGACGGTGCGTTCGCTGATCGAGAGTGTCGACCACTGGATAGCCTTCGGCCTGCTGGCCGTGGTCGGCGTCAGAATGATCATCGAGGCGCTCAAGGAAGAACGGGAAGAAGCCGAAGGGATTGACCCCACTCGGGGCCGCATGCTGGTCTTTTTGTCGGTGGCCACCAGCATCGACGCCCTCGCCGTCGGCTTGAGCTTTGCGGTGCTCAAAATAAGCGTCTGGCTGCCGGCCCTGATTATCGCCCTGGTCGCGGCGATCCTCACCGCGGTGGGCCTCCGGCTGGGTTGTCTGCTCGGGGCCGCCTCCCGGCTCGGACCCCGCACCGAAATCGGCGGCGGCCTGGTCCTGCTGGCCATCGGCCTCAAAATCCTTGCCGAACATGGAGTTTTCTAAGCTCCGGCCGCCTCGTCGCTTTTGCATTGCATTCTTATAGCGCCGCTGGTATGTTTTCGAGTTTCAATTCATAGATATTTTACTTTTTTTACGAAACATTCGGCGGCGCGCAGTTATTGCAATCAGCCGCTTATCGGAGATAGCTTAATGAGCATCAGAGAAGACGCCATCAACAACAAAGTTACCCCAATCTTTGAAAACTGTGCCAAAAACGAAGGAATAACCACCGAAACCCTGATCAAGGGGGTGGCCGACGGCACCATCTGCATCCCCAAGAACAAAAACCATAATTTTGAAAAAATAATCGCGGTGGGCAAGGGACTCTCCACCAAGGTCAACGCCAACATCGGCGCCTCCAAGGATTATCCCACCGTTGAGCAGGAAATGCAGAAGCTCTGCGTCTGCCTCAAGGCCGGCACCGATACGATCATGGACCTGTCCATGGGCGGCGAGCTTAACCACATCCGCCAGGAAATCCTCAAGGCCTGTCCCATCCCCCTGGGCACCGTGCCCATCTATCAGGCCATTTCCGATACCGTGGAAAAACAGAAAAAGAAAATCGGCGAAGTAACGGTTGATGAGATGTTCAAGGTGGTAGAACAGCAGGCTAGAGAGGGCGTCGACTTCATGACCCTGCACTGCGGCATCACCCGGAGCACGGTTGAGCGGATCCAGAACCACAAACGGCTGATGGGCGTAGTCAGCCGCGGCGGCTCCTTTACCATCGAGTGGATGAGCTACAACAACAAAGAAAACCCCATGTACGAGCAGTTTGACGATCTGCTGGCCATCCTCAAGGAACACGAGGTCACCCTGAGTCTGGGCGACGGCATCCGGCCCGGCTGCCTGGCCGACGCCACCGACCGCGGCCAGGTCCAGGAATTAATTCATCTGGGGGAACTGACCCAGCGCGCGTGGGAGGCCGGAGTCCAGGTCATGGTTGAAGGTCCGGGCCATATGCCGCTCAACCAGATCGAAGCCAATATCATGTTGCAGAAACGCCTCTGTCATGGCGCGCCGTTTTACGTACTCGGCCCGCTGGTCACCGATATCGCCCCGGGCTACGACCACATCACCGGCGCCATAGGCGGGGCGATCGCCGCGTCAGCCGGCGCCGACTTCCTCTGCTACGTCACCCCGGCCGAGCACCTGAAACTGCCCAGTCCGGAGGATGTCCATGAGGGGATCATGGCCTCGCGCATTGCCGCCCATGCCGCAGATATCGTCAAGGGAGTGCCCGGCGCCTTTGAAAAAGATCTGGCCATGGCCAAGTGCCGCAACAATCTCGACTGGAAAGGACAGATCGACCTATCCGTCGACCCGGAAAAAGCCAGACGATACCGGGAAGAAGGAAATACCTACAAAGGTGATGCCTGTAGTATGTGTGGTTCTTACTGTGCCATTAAAGTATACAAACAGGCCACTTCGGAAAAACGGCTGCAGAAATAAATACCACCTGGGGGGAGGTAGCATATGCTTGAATTTTTAAGTTCAGTAGTCGATTTTATCAACAACACCAACGTACCCGCACAAATCCGCGAGGTCGACGCCAAGGGCTTATTCACCAATGCCTGGTTCCTGGTGCCTTTTATCGGTTACCTCTGTTACAACCTGTATAAACAGGCATCCAATACCCTGGTCATGACCGGCCTGGGCATCGGCCTCTGGCTCTTTACCGGCAGCCGGTATATGGAAGGACTCATCGTCAACGGCGAAATGCAGGCCGGCAAAGTCCTGCCGGTGGCCGGCGTCTTTATCGTCGCCCTTGCCATTGCCATCTACTTTCTCTTCATGCGCTCCGACTGATCTTGATTGCCGTGGCCAATCGCATCCAACAGCTCTACGACACCTTATTAGCTCATTTCGGCCCCCAGCACTGGTGGCCCGGCGACACCCCTTTCGAGGTGATGATCGGGGCGGTCTTAACCCAGAACACCAACTGGCTAAACGTCAGCCGCGCCCTGGACAACCTTAAGGCCCAGGGCCTACTTTCTTTTGAGAGGCTGGAAAGCCTGCCCGTGGAAAGCCTGGCGGAAAACATCAGACCCTCGGGGTACTACAATCAGAAGGCCAAACGGCTCAAGGGGCTGCTTGCCGCCATCCGTGCCGACAGCGGCGACCTTGAAACCTTTTTTGCGCAAGACCCCGCCACCTTACGGGACAAGCTGCTGCAGGTCAAAGGGATAGGCCCGGAAACCGCCGACTCCATTCTTCTCTATGCAGCGGAAAAACAAGCCTTTGTGGTTGACGCCTACACCCATCGGATCCTCTGCCGCCATAATCTCATTGCCGAAGAAAGCGACTACCACGAAATTCAAGAGGTTTTTGTCGAGGCCCTGCCGGCAGAGATCGCCACCTACAACGAGTACCATGCCCTCCTGGTTCGCCTGGGCAAGGACTACTGCAAAAAAACAAATCCGCTCTGCAAAACTTGCCCCCTGGCCGACTTTTAAATCTGCTCCCGCCCCCCATCCTAACAATCACAGTTGTCAAAATTACATGAGGCTTCATGTGCGGATAATTTTAACAACCACAAGCTCGCCGATTGCTGACACCTTCAATGTATAGCTAATAGGCTGAAATTACTTGTAAAAATTACTTGCACGGAGTGGATTAAATGCCTATACTCAAAATAGGGAAGCCTAATATAGACAGAAGGGAGGAGCGCATGAAAAAATATGGCCTGTTGACAAAACAAAAAGTAGAAACCTCCATCCTGGTCACCGACGGCATCGGTACCGATATCATGCAAGGCGCTGCGGTTGGGGTCGCGGCAATGGCGGTCGGCCTGATCGGCGCGTGGTCACTCAGTTGTCTGGTGGCCGGAGTTATCACGGCGGGCGGACCAATGGCGCTGGTCAGCAGCTGGTTTAACGCCGTAAGCGGATTCTAAGCAGACCTCCTGCCGACTTGCCAAAAAAATGCGCTGATCAGCCAAAACACCGGCAACCGATCCTCAAATAAAACAGCGACTGCTTAAGCATCAGTCGCTGTTTTACGTTGCTGTGCACGGTCCCAGATAAACTGCTTACAAAGCCCCCTGATCACCCGGGCCTCCTTGGTCCGCAGGCCGACCCGGCCGAAAAACTGCCTGATATTATTCATCCAATACTCATAATCCGTATCCTTCAAATAACCGATGGTGCGCAAAACCTGCTCAAGCCGGTCATAGGTCGCTTCCAGTTCCCGGCTTTCCACCTGCTTGGGAACAAAATCGGTATACCCGGTCGCCACCGCATTGAGTAATGCAAAATGAAGCTCATGGCAAAGAATGGCCACGGCCTGGGCCAGATTCAACGATGAAAAATCAGCGGTCGGGATAGTGGTTATCTGGTTGCAGTACTGAAGATCTTCATTGGTAAGGCCGCGATCCTCCGGGCCGAATAGCAGGGCCACCTTATTGTTGCCGATAAGGGGCAGCAACTCATCCATTACCTGGCGCGGGCTGTTAAAAGCCACCCTTCGCCGGCCTTGGCGGGCCGAGGTGCCGACCACCCAGCCAAAGGGGGCCACCGCCTCCTTGACCGAATCATAACGCTTGATCTTGTCAATGATATGGCCGGCATTATGGGTGGCCATCTTCCGCATCCGCTCATCATCAGGCAACTCATTACGAACCAGAATGATTTGCGAGATGCCCATGTTCATTGCCGCCCGGGCCGCTGCCCCGACGTTTTCCGGGTACTTGGGGGCAACCAGCACGATGGCGACATTGTCAAGAAGCTCTTTAACCTTTAGATGCGCTGCCTGACCCATCACACACTCTCAATGCCGTCAAGGTTTTCGGCAATTTTGAAATTGATCCGCCGGCGCGCCACCTCAACCCCGGTCAAGGTTACCCGGATCAAATTTCCCAACTGGTAGATATTACCGCGCCGCTCGCCCACCAACCGGTGACGCTCCTCATCATGGTGATAGTAATCATCGCTCATATCGGTGATCGCCACCGCGCCACTGATAAAAACATCGATCAACTCCACAAAAAGACCGAAGGAGGTCACCCCGGAAACAACCGCCTCAAAGCTCTCGCCGATTTTGTCCGCCATGAACCTGACCTGAAGCCTGGCCACCATCTCACGGTCGGCATCCACCGCTACCCGTTCACGCTTTGACAAAAACAGTCCCGCTTCCTCGGTGTCGGCATATTCCACCCCCTTTTCCGGAGCCCGACCAAGCAGATTAGCGGCCAGGGCCCGATGCACCATCAAATCCGGATAGCGCCGGATCGGGGAGGTGAAATGGGTGTAATGGGTGGCGGCCAGACCGAAATGGCCTAAATTTTCAGCGGTATAGCGGGCCTGCTTCATGGTCCGCAACAGCAGATTACTGACGATATACTCCTGGGGGCTGTCGGCCGTAAGCTCGAGAACCTTGCCAAACCACTGGGGCGAGCCGCCGCCCTCGGGCAACTTGATGCCCATGCCGGAGATGAATTCGACAAACTCGGTCACCTTAAGGGGGTCTGGGGTTTCATGGACCCGGTAAAGGCTGTCGATCTTCCGTTGCGCCATGGCCTCGGCCACCGCCTCATTGGCCGCCAACATGAACTCCTCGATAAGCTTGTGGGCCCGATTACGCTCGGCCCGCACCACATTTTCGACCTTATCATCAGGGCTCAGCACCACCACTGGCTCCGGAATCTCAAAGCCGATGCTGCCGCGCTGCATGCGCCTAGCCTCAAGCAATAGGGCCAGCTCGCCCATCAGCTCGATATCAGGGAGGATATCCGCATATTTAGCCAGCTGGGCCTCGGCCCGGTCAACCAACATCTCCTTGACAATGGTATAGGTCAAACGGTGCCGACTCTTGATGATGCTTTTCATGAAATTCTTGCCGACCATCTTGCCGGTTTTATCAAAGTCAAGCACCGCGGTAAAGGTATAGCGAGCCTCATTGGGGACCAGACTGCACAGATTGTTGGACAACCGCTCCGGCAGCATGGGCAACACCCTGGTCGGAAAATAAACGCTGGTGCCCCGGGCATAAGCCTCCTGGTCAACCGGCGTGCCGGGCCGCACATAATGGCTGACATCGGCAATGGAGACATAAAGCCGATAACCCTTGGGCAGGGATTCGACCGCCACCGCATCATCAAAATCCCGGGCCGTTTCCCCGTCGATGGTTACATGCGCCACATCGCGCAGATCGGTGCGTTCCGCAGTAAGGGTAACCTGCGGATCAAGGGCGGCCACCTGCTGCTCCACCCGCTGATCAAAGACATGGGGCAGCTGGAATTTCCGGATAACCATCTCGGTCTGCACCTGGATATCATCGGGATTGCCGAGCACCTCGATAATCTTGCCGTCGAGATTGCGCTGGCCGCTCTCAAAGGAGATAACCTCGGCCAACACCGCGTCGCCGTTTTTGGCGCCGCAACTGTACTCCCGCCGAATCACCAGATTATAGGGAAAGCGATCATCCTCGGGAATAACCAACCCGGTACTGCCGCCGGCCGTATAAACCCCGACCAGCATGGTCGTGGCCCGGCTTAAGACCTTGATGACCCTCGCCTCAAAACGGCCACGGTTTTTGCCGATAATCTGCAGCAACACCCGGTCTTCATGGGCCGCACTGCCCAACATTCCCGGGGGCACGAAAATATCCTGCTCAATGGTTAAATGGGGCGGGGGATTTTCCACGGTCACAAACCCGAAGCCGCGGGGATTAACCGACAAGCCCCCCTCGACCAAATCATTCTTGGCGGGCAACTTATAGGTGCCCTTGCGGCAGGTGACAAGATGCCGCCGACAAAGATGCTCAAGCACCACCTGCAACTCATGCCGATATTTCCGAGCCAGATCCAGCTCCTTGAAAATATCCTTGTCCGACCGCGGTTGCCCGGCCTGATATAAAAGCGCTAAAATATCACTTTCCAGGCGATGGGCGGCGCCTTGGCCCGGCTTCTGGACCGGTTTAACCTCACGCCGCCGGGGAGCTTGTCGTCCTATGCGGCTCTTGCTAGCTCGTCTACGTGCCAAAATTGTCTCTCCTTCAACTTAACTTCAACTGCCGATTAGCAAGCTTTAATCCGAATTATCCGCGAAAAACGGTTGCATAAATACCCATGATGGGCAAATGTCTCTTATGGATATTTTTCCAAAAATAAAAAACATACATTTGACCAATGATACTACTTAATTGTACATTAATTACCCAAGCAGATCACCTCTTTTAGAGTATACAAACCGACAAGAAAATAACCATGCCTCCCACTAATCATTTTAACATAGCCGAATATTGCGAACGCATGGAACAGCATCTTGGCGGCCAGGAAGGGCCGGCCAAGGTCTTCTGGAAGGCGCTCTCCTTTGCCGTTGCCGCCCACCAGGACCAAAAAAGAAAATCAGGGGAAGCCTATATCAGCCACCCCCTCATGGTTGCCCAGATCCTGGTGGAAGAGCTGGAAATCACTGATCCGGAAATCCTGGCGGCCGCGGTCTTACACGACACCGTGGAAGACGTGGAAGAGGTTACCAATGAAGTGCTCGGCGAGGTTTTCGGTAAAAGAATCGAAACCATTGTCGAGGCCTGTACCAAAATCACCCATTTTTCCGGCGACAAACAAACCTTTTACAAGCTGGTTCACCGCAAACTCTTCTCCGGCGCCGCCTCCCAGCTCGAGGTCATGCTGATCAAGCTCGCCGACCGGCTCCATAATCTGCGCACCATGCAATCGATGCCCAAACATAAACGGCAGAAGATTGCGGAAGAAACCCTTGATGTCTACGCGCCCCTGGCCCAGGTCATGGGGCTCAACGCCATGAAGCGCGAGCTGTACAACCTGGCCCTGCTTTACAAGTTCCCGCGCCAGGGGCAGAAGGTGCTGTCCAATATCGACAAAATCCTCAACAGCGAAGAAGTCCTGGACATCAAGAAAACCCTTGAGGCGAAAATGAAGGAGGTGTGGCTCACCTGCGAGATCCGCATCAACCCCAAGGGCCTCTGGTCTTATTTTGATAAAAAGAACAAGGTTCTTTACAAATCAATCGAAAGGCCCATCGAGTTCATCATCATCACCGACGATATCCAGACCTGTTACCGGATCCTGGGCATTCTCAACCAGAACTACCCGCCCATCCCCCGCACCATCAGGGATTTTATCGCCAACCCCAAGGCGACCGGCTACCAGAGTCTCCATGTCCGCGCCAACATCCGGGGCCGCAGCTATCTCTTTAAAATAAGAACCAAAGAGATGACCACCTCTTCGCGCACCGGACTGGTTCGCACCTGGTTCACCAATAAAAAAATGCCCAGCAACTTCGAGATGGAACTGAGCGAAATGCTCGGTATTCTCGGCACGGACGAGGCCCTTTCCTACCGGGATATGATCGCGGCCAGCGGCAAAAAAACCATTTACACCTATACCCCCAAGGGCGATTCCATCGAATTGCCCAAACAGAGCAATATCCTGGATTTTGCGTTCAAGGTCCACACCGAGGTGGGTAAACGGTGCATCAGCGCCAAGATCGGCCACCACAAGGTAAAACCGGATGCCATCCTGCACGATGGCAATCAGGTGGAAATCCTCTGCCAGAAAGACCCGGTCCGCTTTGAGCCGGATATCCAAAATCTTTGCCAGACCCCCAAGGCCCGGGCCGAACTCTCCAAGATGTTCCGCCACAGACGCCAGACCCTGGCCCACAACATCGGCCACTCGATCATCAAACAGGAATTCAAACGCTACGGCCTGCCCATCGATCTTCTTGACAAACCGGGCATGGCGGACATCCTGCTCTATTTTGGCCTGCCCGACCTTGATAAACTATTCTTATCAGTGGGCGAGGGGCACCTGCGCTTGCGCGAACTGATCTTTGAGGTCAAAAACGGCCTGTATGTGGGCATGGAAACCCTGGAACCGCCCACCGGCAGCCTCAACCGCATCGATCTTGCCACCTTGGACCCGGCCTGCATCAAATTCTCCCGTTGCTGCAATCCGTTACCCACCGAAAAACGGCTCTACGGCCTGCGGAGCGAAAGGGGGCTCTCGGTCCATCAAAAGGATTGCGAAACCATCTCCTCGCTTAAGGTCCAACGGGAAGATGTCATTGAGGTTTACTGGCGGCTGAAGGAGACCAGGGTCCGCAAGCCCCAGTCGATTTTGATTTTGGATGCCCCGTCCCGCAACCGCCTGCTGATGATGCTGGCCGTTGCCCCGGAAGAGATGAAGATCAGCGAAATCGAACTCCTCTCCCGGATCCCGGCCCAGACCTCGGCCTGGCAGATCATCTTTCAGGTGGAAACCCTCCAGGATCTGAAAAACGTGCTGAACCACTTCAATAAAACCAATTTCACCTATGAGTTCGGCCTGGAACAATAACCGCTATTTCAAGCGGGTTTCCCCGGCCGACAACTCCTCAAGGCCGTCCCGGTCGAGAATAGTAATCACCGGTCCGTCGATATTGAGCAAGCCCTGTTTACTCAATTTGGTCAAGATCCGGGACAGGGTCTCGGGAATAGTGCCCAACAGGCTGGCCAGTTGCGCCTTGCCGATATTGAGCCGCACCGACTCCCGGTCCTCCTGCTGCTCGCTCAGGTAGAGAATATGCGCGGCCAGGCGGCCGGGCACCTCCTTTAAAGAGAGATCCTCGATCATATGGGTAAATTTCTTGAGCCGCATGGAAAGTGCGGCCAGCATATTCATGGCCAGGGACGGATTTGCCTCAATCATCTTAATAAAAGAGGCGCGGGGCACAAAAATAATCCGGCTCTTTTCAAGGGCCAGGGCGTGGGCCGGGAAGCGTGAGCCGGTGAAAACCGCCGCCTCGGCAAAGGGCTCGCCCGGACCAAAAATATGCAGGATCTGCTCCTTGCCGTCCATGGACAATTTATAGATTTTAACCAACCCCTCCATGACCAGATAAAAGCCGTTGCCCTCATCGCCTTCGGCAAAGATCGGCTGCCCGCGCTTATATTCCTGCATGGTCACGATCATGGCCAATTCGTCGTACTGCTCCCGGGTCAGGCCGCTGAACAAAGAGACCGTTGACAAAAAATCCATAAATTCCATTCTGTTACTCCATTTGGTTGAAATCAAGCCGGGTAAGGGCCAGCAGGTAATCATCCTCGGCCACCGCCAGCACCTCCACCCGACACGGCCCGTCATTGCCCCGCCGGCAAAAAAGTTGCATGGCGATGGGCGCACCGGGGGTCCCGGCGCCCCTGATTTCGGCAAGGGCCATTTCGTTAAAGCCGAGCAGCGGCTCAAGGGCGATCATTTTTCTGACCGCCTCCTTGGCCGACCACAACAGGGCCAACCGCCTAGCCGCAGGCCAGGCCGAGCCGAGATAGGCGGCGAGCAGTTCTCGCTCTTGTTGATCGGCAAAACGATCCGCGACCCGGATCAAGGTTTGCCTTACCTCCTGCACATCAATCCCGCAAGGCGAATCTGCCGCCATGGCCACAGCCAGTGAGCCGCTGTGGGATACCGAGATATCGGGCATTGCGTCGCGGCCGCCGACCACATAGGGCCTGCCGCCGGGCTCGGCCAGGATCTCAAGAGTCCGGGCCGCCCACTCGCCCTCGCCCAGGCAAGCGGCCACCGCCGCCTTGGCGGCCAGCCGCCCGCCCAGCCATTCCAAGCGCCTTTTTTCCGAGGAAAAACCTCGCAACCTGATCAATTCGGCCTTGCCCAAGAATCGAGCGGCAAGCGCCTCCAAACCGCCGCCGGTCAAATGGTGGGCCAGATGCGGCAAAAAAACATGGGCGAGCTGAAAAGGGCCCACCTTTTTTATTTGAACCAACGATTCAACAGGCAATGATTTCATCCGGTCACCTGTGGCGCAAAAGGGAAAACACTTGCCCTCGGGCAAAAGTTTAGGTATGGCTGATGAAGTAACATATTCATTTCACCCGGACAATCATCATGACATATACATATCTGGACGGCATCTTTATCGTTATCATCCTTATTTTTCTGATTCGCGGCATCTGGGTCGGCCTGATCCGGCAACTTGCCTCCATCATGGCCCTGGCCCTCGGCTTCATCATCGCCGGCAGCTACTACGAACAGTTCAGCCCCCAACTCAACAACCTCATCGACTCACCCCGGATCAGCTTTCTCGTCACCTACGCCGTTATCTTCCTGGCGGTTTTCATAACGATCATGGCTCTGGGCTTTCTTCTGAAAAAGGTGGTGACCATTTCGCTGCTGGGCTGGTTCGACCGGCTGCTGGGCGGCATTTTCGGCCTGGCCAAGGCAATCATCATCAGCACCATTTTTTTCATGGTGCTCTCAGGCATAATGGCCGGTTCAAACCCGGTGCTGACCAAATCGTTTTTCACCCCATATCTCACCAAAAGCTCGGGGTTTTTCCTGGTTTTCATCAAAAACCAGGAACTGCACCCTTATTTCATCCCCCAAAAACCGGCAATCTCATTGCCTGATCTTCTCCTTCTCATACCAGACAGCAAGACGAAAGGGTGAAACCCCCAAAAAATAGCCAAGTAGCAGCACCTGATTGACCAGCGTCGTTTTAAGCAACCCCAGATGCCGCCAACGGCGGGCCGAGGTCACCACCTTCGCGGCGGCCGTCACCAGCCTGCCCTTGCGCCCCAATCGGCGCACCAGATCGACATCCTCAAACAGAGGAATTTCCGAATAGCCCCCGATCCGGTCAAACATGGCCGCATCCAAAAACAAAGCCTGATCACCGTAGGGCAACCTTAAAAATCGCGACCTGAGATTAACAAAAAATTCAAGCAGGCGAAAGCCGACTTGCCCGCCATCAACGCCGAAAGAAAAGGCCCCGCCGACAACGCCGGGTCGAGCCAGAATACCGATGATCGCCGCCGCAAAATTTTTGGGCAACCTGGTATCGGCATGGAGAAACAATAAGATCCTCCCCCTGGCAATGGCGGCCCCCCGGTTGAGCTGGCCGCCCCGGCCGGCCGGCGCCATGACGATCCTGGCCCCCAGAGCGGCGGCCACGCGGACGGTCTCATCCGTACTGCCGCCATCCGCGACAATCACTTCCACCCCGCTCTCTCCGGCAAGAGCAGCCATTACCGCACCGATCACCCCCTCCTCATTGAGAGTAGGGATAATCACCGAAATGTCGCAGGTCTTCGGGTCGATCGACATCGGCTAGTTGCTCCAGACAATGGGTTGATAGTTGCAGAAGGTCCGCACGGGACCGGGTTGTCTCAAAAACCTCGCTCCCCCCCCAGGGGATCTCCCTGAAAAGATAGGGCTGGGGCGCGGCAAGGCCGATCAGGTAATAACCGCCGTCCGTGGCCGGGCCGAGGACCAGATCATGGCGCGCCAAGGCGGCAAAGGCCCGGGCGAAGATGGCCGGATTAAGGCCGGGGCAGTCGGAGCCGACAATCACCACCCGGCCGACGCCCTCGGCAAAAGCGGTCCGAAAGGCTAGCTCCAGCCGCTCGCCAAGAGAACCAGCACCCTGGGGAAGGCAGGGCAGGTCAACAGCCAGCCAGTCCCGGAGCAAAAGCTCATTGCCGCCTTCATAACAGATTTGCGCGGCAACCTCTTGTGTGGCCAAAAATTTCTTTATCTGGCCGACCGCCTGCTCGGTCATCCGTTTTTGCAACTCGGCCGCCCCTTGCGGGCCAAGGGCAGGAATCAACCTGGTTTTGGCCTTCCCTGCCTGAGGATAACGGGTAAAGAGAATAAGCAGGTCCCGGCCCGAATTATTTTCCACGATTCTACTCCAGTCGACTAGCCGGCAACAAGCCTTGCCGAAGGCAACACTCTCAGATATAATGCGCCCACCATGATAATTCCACTAACAATACCAGTCTGCCCGTGACCGTCAAAACAAAAAAGAAAAAACCGGCGCCGGCCTCCTATCAAGACCGAAGCTACCGCCGGCTGGCCGAGTTAGGCAACCTCACGCCCTTTGAGGTACGGGTCAAGGAAACCGATCTGCAGATCATGGCCGATTGCAATCTGGCCGGGGCGGCCACCGATCTGGTTATCCAGTTCCGCAGCCAGCTGGAGGGCTACATTGCCGGCCATCCCGCCTTTTTAACTTCGCTCACCCCGCTGCCGGATGACAAACTGGCCCCCCCCATCGTCAAAGCGATGCTCGCCGCCGGCCGCGCCGCCGGAGTCGGGCCGATGGCGGCGGTGGCCGGCGCCATCGCCGAATTTGTCGGCAAGGCTCTTTGCCCGAAACAGACCAGGGAAATAATCGTTGAAAACGGCGGGGATATCTATCTCGATCGCCGGCAAGACAGCACCATCGCCATCTTTGCCGGCACCTCACCCCTGAGCAACAAGGTCGGCATCAAAATCCCTCTCTCGGCCATGCCGCTGGGCATCTGCACCTCATCCGGCACCGTGGGCCACTCGCTGAGCCTGGGCGAAGCCGACTCGGTCACCGTTCTCGCCCGCGACACCGCGCTGGCCGATAGTGTCGCCACCCGCCTGGGCAACGAGGTGATCGCCGGCCGGGATATCAACCAGGCCCTGGCTGTCGGCCAAACCATCCCCGAAATCAGCGGCCTGGTCATTATCCGCGACGATCAACTCGGGGCCTGGGGCGAGGTTGAGCTGGTGCCCATCCCCAACAACCACTAAATTTATTCCCCCAATCTCATCATCAAATTTCAAGTTTGCTTCCCGCCTGGTCGATAACTACTCATAACCATTAGATTGCACGGAAGGGACCATGAAAATTCAACAAGCGGCAACCAACCTCACCAGCCAACACCAGCTGCGGGAAGAACATATCCGCGAGGAATCCCTGCACCTCTGGGTCGGCGAGCAGCGCCCCCTATTTGCCGACGAGGCAATGCCACCGGCCACCCCGCTTGACGACTCGACCCTGGTCGAGCTATCCGCGCAGGCCAAGGCCCGCGCCCAGGCGATCCACCGGCCACCGTCCGCAACGGCCGAACCGGTTGATGAGCCGGCAGGGAAGGAAGATCCTAAACTCAGGACCATGCGCCTGATTCTCGAGGCCCTCACCGGCAAAAAAATCGAGCTCGCCCGGTTCAGCGCCCACGACCCGGCCCAGACCCCGGCCACGCTGAATCGTGGTAATAACGGGGATGAAAACGGCCCGGCCGGACAAGGGTGGGGCATGGAGTATGATTATTTTGCCGGCTACCACGAAGAAGAGACCATGCGCTTCAACGCCACAGGTGTGATCAGAACCGCCGATGCCCGGGAAATAAACTTTGAGCTCGAACTTATCCTGGCCCGCGAATTCAGCGAATCAACCTCGATCAGCCTCCGGGCGGGAGACGCCCGGCTGGTTGATCCCCTGGTGATCAATTTTGACGGCAAAGCCATCGAACTGACCGAGATGAAGTTCGACTTTGACCTTGCCGCCAACGGCCATCAAGAAAAAATCCCGTTTGTCGGCCCCGGCCAGGGCTTTCTCTTTCTTGATCGCAACAACGACGGGGTGGTCAACAACGGTCTTGAGCTGTTCGGGCCGGCCAGCGGCAACGGCTTTAACGAGCTTAGACAGCTTGATGAGGATGGCAACGGCTGGCTGGATGAAAACGACCCGCTTTTTGCAAAACTTCAGGCCTGGATGAAGGATAAAAACGGCAATGATTATTTTTTAAATCTGGCGACACAAAAGATCGGCGCCATCCTCCTGGCCCCGGCCGCCACCCCCTTTGCCATGAAAGACGGCGGCAACGCGCTGGTCGGCCAACTAAGGGAAAGCTCGATCTTCGTCAAGGAAAACGGCACGGTGGGCGCCATCCACGAAATAGACCTGGCGGTTTAGGCCGCCGGCAGCAGAAAGGTAAACTCCGAACCCTCATCAATAGCGGATTTCACCGAAATTTCACCATTATGGGCCGTGGCCACGGTTTGACTCAAACTTAAGCCGAGGCCGACCCCGGAAACCTTACCCTGCATCGAGCCGGGAGCGGCCTGGGCCCCCTTGGTCGTAAAAAAAGGATCAAAGATCTTTTTCTGATAACCGTCGGGAATGCCGCAGCCATTGTCAATTACCTTCACATAAACATGATCATCCCGCCGCCCGGTTTCCACCATAATTTTGCGAGGCACCCGGCCGAGGGTGGCATGCTGGGCATTGGTAATAAAATTTACAATCATCTGCTTCACCAACCCGTAATTGATCACGGCGTCACAGGTCTCGGCAAATCTGGTTTCTACCTCGACGCCATCGGCGGCGAGGGCTTTAGCGCAGACGGCCAGGGCATCCATCGCCGTTTCGCTCAGGCAGACCGAGGTAAAACCCCACTGTTTGCTCTGATCGCTGAACGCGGCAAGCTCCTTGACTATTTCACTGCCCCGTTTGGTAAAAAGCTTCACGTTTTCCAGGTGATCACGGACTTCGGCAGGTAACGCCTTGTTGGCCAATGACATCTGGACATAGCCGAAGACCCCGACGTTTATATTATTGAATTGATGGGAAATACCGGCAACCAGGCTCCCCAGGGCCGACAATCTTTCCGATCGATCGAACAGCTCACGGGCCTTGCGCTGTGCGGCCAAGGCATCATAAAACTGCCCCGCGTTGCGTACGGCCAGGATCAACTCCCGGCTATCCTGCCAGGGCTTGACGATATAGCGCCAGATCGCATCATCGCCCACCGCCCCCATAATGCTGTCCACCTCAAGATAAGCGGTGAAAATCATGCCGATAAAAGAAGAATTGATCCGTCGAGCCCGGCGCAAAAATTCCAGCCCATCCATGCCCGACATCCGCAGGTCGCTGACAATAACCTGGGGCGCCTCCGCCGAAATCATGGTCAAGGCTTGTTCGCCGCTGCCGGCATAGAGGATATTATAATCTTCCCCGGCAAAGGCCAAGGCAATGGTTTTAAGGATCACCGGGTTATCATCAACGAACAAAACGGTATGCGCCATAACCAAAGCTCTCACTGCTATACAACGTTAGATATCCCGAACCCATGGGATATACGGAATAATCACGACTCCATCAATGCCCACAGGGTGCGGATGAGGGCAATAAAGGGGGCAACGAGAACGGTGACGACAATCAGCGCCTGCTTCTGCACCCAGGGGTTACGCACCAGCTCGATGATGCCCGCCGCCTTGGTCCCGGCCAGCCAGAAGGCGACAATCGGCACCACCACCGCCCCAATGACAAGCAAGGCAATCTCGGTGGCCACCAGTTTCCGGCCGAAAAGTTTAAGCCCATCGAAAAAAATCTTCAGCCAGGCCATCTTCTTGGCCAAAACATTCAGGGCCAGCAAGCCCTCATCCAATCCGTCCAACATTTCGACACTCTGTCGATAAAGCCCGCCATACATATTTTTTTCAGCAGTAACGCCGACCTTATCAAGGGTCTCCTTGCCGGCCACCAAGATCTCATGGAATTCTTTGAAAAATGACTTATAGGGGTATGGCTTCCAGTAATTACGGTGGATCTCCCATGACTTGCTCGCCTTTTTAATGGCGTCATGCAACTCATCAAGCTTTTTCTCCTGGAGCCGATAGCAGAACTCCAACATCCCCTGCGCCTTACCGGCCACCTCAAGGTTGTCATAGTAACTGCCGCGCTCAAACTGCTGCTCAAGGCCGGCCAGATCAGCCAAGGTCGGGGTCAAGGTCTCGTCATCGCTTGCAAACCAGGTGGCAACATCCTGTACCATCTCCCGGACCTGCCTGATTTTGCCCTCCGCCTCCTGCCGCTGAACCTCCAGACGGTTGAGCAGCACCTCTTCAACCGGCCCGGCAATCGCGGCGAGCTGCGGATCCATCAGGGCGGCGATAAACAACTCCTTATGATCACCGACCAGCCGCCGCAGCTGCCGAATTCCCTTCTCGTCAATCCCGTCCCTGGCCATGAGCTGAACCTGCAGATAAAGCGCATCGGCACAATCCGAATCTACGGCAATAACATTGTCCAGGGTATGCTCCGCCTTCCACGAGTTATCCTGCAGGCCGTAAAAACGAGCCAGGAGCAGAGAAATATAAATCTTCTCCTTTTCCGGACCGGCCAAGGCAGCGGCGCTTTCTAAAAAATGACCCATATCGCTCTCTCTTTCCAACTCGAGAGCGATAAAGGCACGGCCGATGGTCGCATGAAACTGCCTCCCTTTCGGACGCCGACTTTCATCGACAAACAACTCTTCGGCCTGGCCATATTGCCCGACCCTCAGGCAATCAAGGGCCAGATGCAGACTATGGCTGTCAACCGTTACCGTTTCCGGCTTGAGCAGATCTTTCCATTTGGAGTAACCGGAGAATGCATTATTCCACAAAAAGCGGGGTTGAAAAATTCTGTTCAGATCAAAATAGGCGACATAAACCTGCAATAGCAGTTGTTGGCGAATCTGGAAGGAGGTCAGCCCGGTTTCAAGGATATTGTCGAGTTTGATCTGACTGGCAAAGGCCTTGGCAAAAAGATCACCGATGGTCTCCACCGGCAGATACCCGACATGGGGGATGCCCTGGGTGGCCATGGTCAACATCTTGCTCGGACAATCGGCAGGCCTGTGGGTGGTCATCCCGCAATAAAAACAGGGGGGCAGCTTGCCGGAAAGGGGGAGGGTTCTCGGGGGGAAAAGCTTGATGGATCTTACCGCGCCAAGGTCGGCGAGCTTGAGAAGATATAGGCCCATGCCGACATCTTCAAACTGATGGGCCGGCATTTTCTCGACTAATTTAAGCTGCTCCCATTGCAACTTCAGAGCCCGGCTCACATAGGGTTCTTCATAGCGCAACAAATCCCACAGAGAAGCCTTCACATCACGCAGGGGGGTGGGGAGATCCCCCGGCTTTTCCAAGTGAAAAACGATCTGCAGCGGCAACGGACCCAGACTTTCCTGCCACTCATATTGGATCTTTAACCGGGCCAGATTTTCCAAAACCGAGGTGAAAGCGGTAAAGGGCAGCTCAAAACCAACAAGCAAAAGCTCATCGCTGCCGGCCTGATCGACAATCCCTTTTTCATGCAAAGCCTTTTTCAGATCCCGGAAAAGATTATCCCAGTTTTCGCCAAGAATTTCCTTGCCCTGATAATTAAGAGCATGGATGGCCACCAGTATGGAATAGTTATCTGCCATGGCTTATCGGAGTGTACGCTACCATTCTCTCAAACTAGAGACACTGGTTCATAATATCGCGAGCTTCTTTATGGCCGGGATCAATCCGGACGATTTTCGTCGCCCATTTATCGGCCCGCATCTTCATCTTCATCTTAAAATAAGCACGGGACAGGGCCAGCATCACCTCGATATCTTCCGTGAACTTATCCGCCGCCTTTTCAAGGGATTTGACCGCTTCATTTAAATCTTCCATCAACATCTGGGTCAAACCGATCTTCTTGTTTAGATAATAACGCTCCGGATCAAGCTTGAGCACCTCCCGATAGGTTTTTACGGCAAGGTCATATATACCGAAGTCACGGCAGGAATCGGCAATATCCTCTTTAAAATCAGCGTCATTTGCCTTGGTTTTCAACACCAACCGCAACACCTTTTCCGCCTCTTTCAACAGGTTTTTCTTCATCAGCAGCTTGGCGAAATTAAGAGCCCGATCCGAATGGCGCGGGCTGATATCCATGGCCCGCGAAAAATTTTCCATGGCCTTGTCCACCTTGCCCTGCCGAAAATAAATCTGGCCCAGGGCATGGTAGGAGCTGACATCCAAGCGATTGATATCAGTGGCCTTTTCAAAACAGATCTGCCCTTTGGGCAGGTCGCCTTTTTTGACAAAGAGGCGGCCTAATTCCCGATATGGCCGCGAGGATTGGCCATTAAGTTGCGATGCTTTTTTAGCCGCATCAATGGCGCCGTCGATATCGCCGGCCTCCTCCAAGGTTCGGCTCACGAGCAACAATTTGGTGAACTCATTGGGATTATTGATCTGACCCAAAAGCTCATTGACCTTCTGCTCCAGGGTGGCGGTAACAAAAGGCTTGGTCATATAAGCATCGACATCATGCTCCGCCGCCTCGGCGACAATATCCATATTCGCCTCGGCGGTGATCATCAGAAAAGGAATATCCCGCAGTTTTTTGGAGCCCCGAATCAGGTTCAACAACTCGGTGCCGGACACATAAGGCATGTTGTAGTCACTGACGATAAAATCGATGGCAACATTTTCATCCTGGAGAATCTGCCAGGCATCACGGCCATTGGCTGCCTCATAAAACGATTTTCCGTAATGAATCAACTTCAACATGGCCTTCACCGAACGCCGCATATTATCGACATCGTCCACGATGAGAAAATTCATATCTTTGGGTGATTTAAGCTTCATGCTCACTATTCAATCCATTAAACTCGCTTCAAAATTAACATTAACACGGCAGAGTAAAGAAAAACCGCGCACCCTGGCCGGACTCACTGACAACACCTATATTACCCTTGTGCATATCAACCGCCAGCCTACAAAAATACAGGCCCAGGCCGGTGCCGATCAAGGCATCTTTGCGGTCGGAAATAATGGCATACTTGTTAAAAATCTCCTTCTGCCTCTCCGCGGGGATACCCGGTCCTTGATCCTGCACATAAAACTCCACCTGCTTTTTCTCGGGCAGGGAATTACAACCGAAACAAATGGTCGTCCCGGGGGTGGAATAGCCCAGGGCATTGGTGAGCAGGTTCTGCAACACCCGCAAAATAAGGATGCGATCAAGCCTGACCTGGGGCAGATCAGGGTTGGCATCAAGAAGCAGATTGACGTTTTTAATCTTGGCCATGCCCTTGATGCTGCTCAGGCTTTCGGCCAACACGGCACCAAGATCGGCAACCTCTTCAATGGGCTTGAGCTTGCCGTCTTCGATCTTGCCGATGGTCACCAGATTGGATACCATGCGCACCGCCCGGTCACAGCCCATCTGGGCCGCCTCGAGAAACTCCCGGATTTCTTCAGGGGCGGAGTAGGACATGATATCGAGGTTGGCCACCACCTCGGAGAGCGGCCCCTTGAGATCATGGATCAACATCCGGGACAATTCATTGCGCAAGGTTTCCTGCCTGCGCAACTCAGTGTTTCTCTTACGCAGGGTCTGCTGCTGTTTTTTAAGCTCAATCTGCATATTTTCCTGAACCAACAGCGAAAGAATAATGCTGCTGAAATCAAAGAGGCGGGTGATGTCATCCTTGAGCAGATCACGTTCGCCGATCTTGTCGGTTACATTGATCACGCCCAATACCTGGCCCTTATGGAGGATGGGCACGGATAACAGCGAATTTTTCTTGTAACCGCCCCGGAAACTGTTGCCGAACCGATCATCCTTGCTGATATCCCTGATGAAGAGCGGCTCCTGATTAATCGCCACCCAGGCCGCCACCGACGGCTCCTGGGCCTGGATGTTTACCCGGTGCCCGATGATCTCTTTTTTGCTGGCCGCCCTGACCACCAGATATTTTTTCTTTTCCAAAACCATGAGCGAGCCCTGCTCCACGCCGAGATATTCCAAAATCACCAACAGAACACCTTCGATGCGTTTTTCATAAGTTAAGCCCTTGGCGTTGATTACCTCGGCAATCCGGGAAAAACATCCAAGTAGCCGATTGGCCATCTCCAGGTCAGTCAAATCTTTTTTTGCACCTTGCAACGCTGCACCTTTATTCAACAAATTTTATCTGTTATCTGCTGGGAAATTGAATTGCGACTCTAAAATAATACCACAAAAAAAATCAGAGAATGACAAAATATCATTGTAAATGACCTAAGGAAAAAACAGGGGCGGAAAATAGGCGATGGCCATTAAAAAAAAATCGGCTGGAAAACACCTTCAGCGCTTGTCGTCGTCACAGGCGTAGAGGTGGATATCCTGGGCCTCTCGGCGGTTCTGGTTCTGACGGTTGACCGCAACCCGGAACTCGAAGATATTGGCCGGATTGCTAAAAAGCTGGGGGTCCAATTCGCCCTGGGATTTTGAGTAGTGAAAAAAGACGCTTTCACTGGTAAGGCCGTCGGGGGACAGGCGGTAATAACGCATAAAGCCGAAGCCGCGGCCGGGGTTATAGTTGATGGGCACCCCCCGGAACCACTCATCACCGTTGGCCTTGGCCCCGATGGGCAACAGGCCGGGAACAAGGAAGCCGGAAAGGTAAAGATCGGCCGCCTCCCGCAGCTCGGCGCTGACGTTATTGAAACCGATCACCTCAACCCGGCAGCCCTTGTTCTGCAAGGCGGTTACCAGCCGGACAAAATCACCGTCGCCGGTGAGCAGAATGATCCGGTCGAGATTGCGCGACTGCAACAAGGCATCAATGGCCAGGTCCATATCGGCATTGGCCTTGGTGGTCACCTCGCCCTCTTCGTCGACAAAAAACTTCACATACTTCTTGATCAGCTTAAAGCCGCAGTTACGCAGGATATCGAAATAATTATAGACCTTCTGCCGGTATTCAGGATCTTCCCGGGTCCGCTTCTGGTCTTCGACCACATAGGAGTTGGCCCGCAGCAAGACCGAAGGCCTGACATTGGCCAACTGGGCCAGCACGTCATAACGCATGCCGTACCCGCCGCACAGGCGAATATTTTCCGCATCAACATAGATCCCGGTCTTGAGCATGGCCGTCTTTTATTCCCACTCAATGGTGCCGGGGGGCTTACCGGTGATATCATAGACCACCCGGGAGACGCCGCGCACCTCATTGACAATGCGCCGGCAGACATGGTCGAGAAAATCATAGGGCAGATGGGCCCAGCGGGCGGTCATGAAATCCACCGTTTCCACGGCGCGCAGGGCGACGACATGGGCATACTGCCGGTTATCGCCGACCACCCCCACCGATTTTACCGGCAGAAAAACGGTAAAAGCCTGGGAGGTTTTGTCGTAAAGATCATGCTTGAACAGCTCTTCAATAAAGATATGATCAGCCAGCCGCAGGGTGTCGGCATACTCCTTGTGCACCTCGCCCAAAATCCGCACCCCGAGGCCGGGGCCGGGGAAGGGATGCCGGTTGACCATCTCCGAGGGCAAGCCCAGTTCGACCCCGATCTTGCGCACTTCGTCCTTAAACAGCTCGCGCAGGGGCTCAACCAGGCCGAGCTTCATATAGTCGGGCAGGCCGCCGACATTATGGTGCGATTTGATCACCTTGGCCTTGCCGGTCTTGGCGCCGGCCGATTCGATCACATCCGGATAGATGGTGCCCTGGGCCAGCCATTTGACGTTGGTCAGCTTTTCCGACTCCTCCTCAAAAACATCAATAAAGGTATTGCCGATGATCTTGCGTTTTTTCTCAGGATCTGCAACCCCTCGCAGGTTATCGAGAAAACGCTTTTCCGCATCGACCCGGATCACCTTGACCCCCATGTGCTTGGCAAAGGTGGTCATCACCTGGTCACCCTCGTTGAGCCGCAACAGGCCGTTATCGACAAAAACACAGGTCAGCTGTGTGCCGATCGCCCGATGGAGCAGGGCGGCGACCACCGACGAATCAACGCCGCCGGAAAGGCCGAGCAGCACCTCGTCATCCCCCACCTGGGTCCGAATCCGCGCAATGGATTCCTCAATAATATTGGCCGGGGTCCACAGCCGGTCGCAGCCGCAGATCTCATGGAGAAAGCGTTCGAGGATCCGCCCGCCCTGTTTGGTATGGGTGACCTCGGGGTGAAACTGCACCCCGTAGAATTTACGGCTTTCGTCAGCCATGCCGGCAAGCGGCGCGTTGTCGGTTTCACAGATGGCGACAAAACCGGCGGGCATCCGGTTGACCCGGTCGCCGTGACTCATCCACACATCAAGCAGCCCGTATCCTTCCGGGCTGGCATGGTCTTCGATATCCCGCAGCAGCTGCGAATGATTCCGGGCCCGGACCTGGGCATAACCATACTCCCGATGGCTGGCCGATTCCACCTCGCCGCCGAGCTGGGCGGCCATGGTCTGCATCCCGTAGCAGATGCCGAGCACCGGCACGCCAAGCGCAAATACCACCTCGGCCGCCCGGGGGGTTTCGGCCTCGTGCACCGACTGGGGGCCGCCGGAGAGAATAATGCCGCTGGGGGCAAAGTTCCGAATGGCCTCGTCATCGAGATCCCAGGGGAAAAGTTCGCAATAGACCCCGGCCTCCCGGACCCGCCGGGCAATGAGCTGGGTGTACTGGGAGCCGAAATCAAGAATAAGTATCTTGCCGCTATGGATATCCATGCTGAATCCTTCTTTATTTTTTCAATCAGTTAAAGCAAAAACCATTAACCAAGGCGATAATTGGGCGCCTCTTTGGTGATGATCACGTCATGCACATGACTCTCTTTAAGGCCGGCCGCGGTGATCTTGACAAAGCGCGCCTTCTGCCGGAGCTCTTCGATGCTGGACGCCCCCAGATAACCCATGCCGGAGCGCAACCCGCCCATCAACTGATAGATCATCGAGGAAAGGGGCCCACGGTAGGGAACCTTACCCTCGATCCCCTCGGGGACGAACTTGGACTGGGACTCGACATTGTCCTGGAAATAACGGTCGCTGCTGCCCTTTTTCATGGCCCCCAGCGAGCCCATGCCGCGGTAGCCCTTGTAGGTCCGCCCCTGGTAAAGAAAGGTCTCGCCCGGCGACTCATCGGTGCCGGCAAAGAGGCTGCCGATCATGACCACCCTGGCCCCGATGCCGATGGCCTTGGTGATCTCGCCGGAAAACTTGATCCCGCCGTCGGCAATCACCGGTATCCCGTATTTTTCCGCCATCTTGGCGCTGTTGTAAATGGCGCTCATCTGCGGCACCCCGACTCCGGCGACGATCCGGGTCGTACAGATCGAGCCGGGCCCGACTCCGACCTTGACACAGCTGGCCCCGGCCTTGATCAGGGCTTCGGTCCCTTCGGCGGTGGCCACGTTGCCGGCAATAATCTGCAGATCGGGAAAAGCGTCCCTGATCCGGATGAGGGCGTTGAGAATATTGCGGGAATGGCCGTGGGCCGAATCAAGCACCACCACGTCAACACCGACATTGATCAATTTTTCCACATGCTCCAGGCTGGTGTTCACCCCGATGGCGGCGCCCACCCGCAGGCGGCCCAGTTCATCCTTGGCGGCGTGGGGATACTTTCTAACCTTTTCAATATCCTTGATGGTGATCATCCCCTGCAGGTTGTTGTCATCATCCACCACCAGCAATTTTTCGATCCGATGCTCATGGAGCAGGGCCTTGGACTGTTCCAAGGTGATCCCGGGCTTGGCGGTCACCAGGTTCTTACTGGTCATTACATCCTGAACCAGCAGATCCTCATCGGTGACAAACCTGAGATCGCGGTTGGTGACGATCCCGACCAGCTTTTTGCCGCTTAAGACGGGTACCCCGGAGATCCGGTAATTATTCATGATCTTATTCACGTCCCGCACGGTCTGCCCTTCTTCCACGGTGATCGGGTCGATAATCATGCCGGATTCCGACTTTTTAACCCGTTTCACCTCGCGAACCTGCTCGTCAATGGTCATGTTTTTATGAATAATCCCGATCCCGCCTTCCCGGGCCATGGTGATCGCGGCCCGGTGCTCGGTGACCGAATCCATCGCCGCGCTGACCAGGGGAATATTGAGCTTGATGGTCTTGGTCAACTGGGTGGCCAGGCTCACTTCATTGGGCAAAACCTCGGAAGCGGCAGGCACTAACAACAGATCGTCAAAGGTATAGGCATGTTCTATTTTATCGAGTGACATATGGGGACTCCCTAAAAAAATATTGCTGGGAAAAAACGCTTCAAATTAAAAAACTGCAACAAGCAGGAAAACACTTCAAACTTCTTTTATAAAAAACTTAAGGGCTCCCGGTCAATGATCAGTTTATCAAGCCGACGGCCGCCACAACATAAAGATGACCTTACAAACCAGCCGCGCTCGGCAGAGAGCTCAGTAAAATACCCTCCAGCAGCCCCCCGTCGCTTACCACGATTTCGTCGCAGGCCAAGAGCTGCAACAGTTCCCGGTAAATAACCGCCCCGGCCACAATGATCCGGCCGCGGCCTTCACCCAGACCGGGCAAGGCCAGCCGCTGCTCACTAGAAAGAGCGGTGAGTACTGCAAAAATATTTTCCAGCCGCCCTTGGCCGAGAACATGGTTCTGGACCAGATTTTCATCATAGACGGCAAGCCCTAAATCCAGGGCGCCAAGGCTGGTGGCGGTGCCGCCGGAACCGACAACCCGGCAGCCGGCAGCCGGCAGCGCCAGATCAGTCAAACCCTCCTTGAGCCTCGCCCGCACATGACCGGCCATCGCGGCAAGGGCTAAGCTCTCCGGAGCGATCTCAGCAAAAGCTTCGGTAAGATTGACCGCGCCGATGGGCAGACTCCGTATCATTGGCGGCGCGCCATGCTCAGCAAGCCAGATCATTTCGGTGCTGCCGCCGCCGACATCAACCAGCAGCAGGGGAGGCTCAAGCGCCCCTTTGCCCGTAAAAAGCGCGCCGCGCAAGGACAGGGCCGCCTCTTCCGCACCATCGACCACCTCAACCGCAAAGCCGAGCGCGGAGTGCGCCCTCGCGAGGAAAAGGTCCCGGTTGGCGGCCAGGCGCAGGGCATGGGTCCCGCAGGCCCGGATATAACGGGGCTGATAATGATCAATCATCCCGGCAAATTGAGCCAGAGCGGCGATGCCGCGCTCAATGGCACCGGGCTGCAACAGATGATCCGCCCCAAGCCCTTCACCCAGGCGGACGGTGTTGAGTTCCTTGCAGCTGGGGACAAATTTTCCCGGGCCGAGATCGGCAATTAAAAGTCGAAAACTGTTGGTGCCGATATCGATGCCGGCCGCCCTGACCATTGCTTTGTCATTGCCTCCAAACCCGTAATGCATTAAAATATAATTGTTATAAGCAGTTACGCGCTATAAAACGACCATCGCCAAAAGGAGCAACCACCGTGATCCTGAACATCAACCCGCAAAATCCGCAAGCACGCCTGATCAAACAGGCCGCCGACGCCATGCGCAAGGGCGCGGTCATCTGCTACCCGACGGACACCGTTTACGGCATCGGTTGCGATATGTTCAACCAAAAGGCGGTTAAACGCATCCATCAAATAAAAAAGAGGCCGACACATAAACCGTTCAGTTTCATGTGCTCAAACCTCAAAAACGTCAGCGACTATTGCCATATTTCCAACACGAGCTACCGGATCATCAAAAAACACCTGCCGGGCCCTTACACCTTTATTCTCCAAGCGACCAAGCTGGTCCCGAAAATCATGATCACCAATCAGAAAACCGTGGGGATCAGGGTGCCGGATAACCCGATCTCCCTGGCGCTGATCGAAGCCCTCGGCAATCCCATTGTCAACAGCAGCGTAATCTTGAACCCTGACGAGCAGCCGATTACCGAAGCATACGAAATCGAGGAGCGGCTGGGTAACCAGATCGACATCATCATTGATGGGGGACCGGTCTACCCTGAGCCCTCCAGCGTAATTTCCCTTATTTCCGATGTTCCGGAAATTATCCGAGCAGGAAAAGGCGATATCAGCAGCTTCTGAGCCACCCGGTAAAGCCGGGTGGATTGCCGCCGACCGCTTACAAACTTATTTGCCTTTCTGGATCAAGGCATCTTTGAGGGACTTGCTCATGGTGAAATGAAGATTCTTGCGGGCCGGAATCTCCATGATTTTACCGGTCCTCGGATTTTTGGTTGTCCGGGACTTGCGCTCCCGAACGGAAAAACTGCCGAACCCACGAATCTCCACCCGCCGATCTTCGGACAAAGCGTCGACGATGGTGTCAAGCATGATATCAATTGCCTGACCGACGTCCTTTTTCAGATAATCACCCATTTCACCTGACACCGCATTTACCAAATCACGTTTCAACATCTTGCTCTACACTCCCTATCGCATATTCCCCAGCCACTCATAGGCGAGGATCGGACCAGACACCGTGGCCTGATTTAACAATGATTTACTGTTTTTGCCGGTCATCAATCGCAGCAGAGAATAGTCATCCTCCTCCGGATAGATCAACAACGGCACCCCCTCAGACTTATACCCGGCCAAACTTGCGGCCAGCAAAACCGCATCGGTAAAATTGCCGAGCTCATCGACCAGGCCGTACTCCTTGGCCTGGGCTCCGGAAAAAATCCGGCCATCGGCAATCTTCCGCACCTCTATTTCCGGCAAAGAACGACTGGTCGCGGCGGCCGCGACAAATTGATCATAAACCGTGTCAATCAGCGCCTGCAACACCTGGCGCTCCTCATCGGTGATCGGCCGGGAAGAAGAGCCGATATCCTTGAGCCGGCCGCTTTTGACCACCTCACTCTTATAACCTATTTTCTCAAAAAGTCCCTCAAGATTGGCAAACTTAAGGATCACCCCCATGCTGCCGGTCAAGGTGCCGGGGTTGGCCATGATCTTGGCGGCGCCCAAAGAGACGTACAATCCGCCGGAAGCGGCCACCGAGGACAACGAGGCCACCACCGGCTTGACCTTGTTGGTCCGCCGCACCTCGTCGTAAATCTCCTGGGAAGCGCCAACCGTGCCCCCCGGGCTGTCAACCCGCAGGACAATGGCCTTCACCTTGGCATCCTCCCGGAAGGCGATCAGATTGGCAATCACCTCTTCGGGTTCGACAATAACCCCCTTAACCTCGACAATGCCGACCCCTTCCCGTTTAAACAGCTCCGCCTGGGAGGGATTGATCAGGCTGGAAATAAAAAAGGTTATTCCGGTCCAAAAAAACAGCATGATTGCCCCCAGGATCAGAAGTCCTGTGAAAACCGGATGCTTTTGGCGGAATAACCTTTTTGTCATATCAGACTCGGACTGAAAATTTACCCGGAAATTACTCCTGTGATTCTCCTTCCTTGCCCTTGTTCTTCATCTCGGTTTTCAAAAGATCACCGATGGTGGAAGGACCGCTGGCAGCCTGCTTCTGCTTGTAATCCTCATAGGAGCCTTCACCGGAATCATCGGTAAGCGCCTTGATGGACAGACCGATCTTCCGGTCCTTGGCGGAAACATTGATCACCTTGGTTTCAAGGGTATCGCCGACATTGTACATCCCAACCGGAGTGGTGATCTTCTCCTTGCTGATCTCGGAGACATGAACCAGACCTTCGATTCCCTCTTCAACCTCAACAAACACGCCGAACTCGGTCACGTTGGTGATCTTGCCTTCAACGGTAGCGCCGACCGGGTATTTGGCAATGGTTGCCTCCCAAGGATCGGGCTCAAGCTGCTTGACGCCTAAAGAGAACCGCTCGTTCTCGCGATCGATCTTAAGCACAACGGCTTGAATGGTCTCGCCTTTGGCATATTTTTCCGAAGGATGCTTGATCCGCTCGGTCCAGGAAAGATCGGAGACATGAATCAGGCCGTCGATGCCCTCCTCAATACCGATGAACACACCAAAGTCGGTGATGTTCTTGATCTTGCCTTCGATGATCGAACCGGCAGGGTAGTTCTCGCTGACCAGATCCCAGGGGTTGGGCTGCAGCTGTTTCATGCCGAGCGAGATCCGCTTGGCATCGACATCGATGTTGAGGATCACGATCTCGACCTCATCGCCGACGGCCACGATCTTGGAAGGATGGCGGGTCTTTTTGGACCAGGACATCTCGGAAACGTGGATCAGGCCTTCAACGCCCTCTTCCAACTCGGCAAAAACGCCATAATCGGTGATGCTCACCACCTTACCGGTGGTCTTGGAACCAACGGGGTAACGATCCTGAACCGTAGCCCAAGGATCCTCTTTGAGCTGCTTGACGCCAAGGGAAACCTTGTCGTTGTCGCGGTCATACTTGAGGATCTTGACCTCGATCTCCTCGCCGACCTTGAACAGCTTGGAGGGATGCGAAACGCGGCCCCAAGAAAGATCGGTGATATGACAGAGGCCGTCCATGCCGCCCAGGTCGATGAAAACACCGTAATCGGTGATATTGGTGATGCAGCCCTTGACAACCTGACCTTCTTCCAGGTTGGACTGCATATCTTCCCGCAGTTTTTTCCTGGCGTCTTCAAGAATTGCCCGCCGAGAAATCACAACGTTGTTGCGCTTGCGATTATATTTAAGGACCTTGAAGTCAAAGGTCTGGCCGATAAGGTTATCCAGATCCTTGACAGGCCTAAGATCAATCTGTGAATAGGGCAGAAAGGCCGGAACGCCGATGTCGACGGAAAGTCCGCCTTTGACCCGGTTGTCGATGCGGCCGGCAATAACGCCGTCATCTTCCTGGATCTTGGCAATCTCTTCCCAGACCTTGATGCCGATGGCTTTCTCGCGGGAAAGCCGTAAGCCGCCTTCGGCCTCGCGTTTTTCCACGAAAACATCGAAAACGTCACCGACTTTGACTTCGATCTCACCGTTTTCGTTTTTGAATTCGGAAATCGAAATCTCGCTCTCCGATTTATCGCCAATATCAACAACGACATAATCGTTGGATTTGGTCATGGCGATTACGGTACCGACTACGACTTCGCCGACTGCCGCTACCTGGAGACTTTCCTCAAACATCTGAGCAAAACTCATTTCACCTGCGTCACTACTTACTGCTGTTTTGGTTGTTGTTGTGCTGTTTCCCATGAAAGACAATCCTCCTTACGATAATAGATCGAGCTTATATACCAGAGATTATGCGCAAATACAAACTTTTTTACAGAATTTAAAGAAGAGGGGAGAAGGCGGCGGATTATGATCGATGCTGAATTCTTATCTTTTTTAAAAAACAGCGGACGGATTTGAGGAACACTGGAAAAATCAAGGCCCCGGCCCAGAGGCAGGGCGGCGCTTATGATTTTTTTTACGAAGAGGGCTCAATCTGCGGGAAGGATGAATCACAGACAATCTGCCCGCCGCCGCCATCTTTACCATTATACATGGCCCTGTCGGCCCGGCTCACCAAATCATCAATATCTTCCGCCCAGGAGCGGCCCGGATGACGAACAAAACGGGCCAGGCCGATACTGAGACTGGTGTCGGCATAGCCCGCCTCCAGATAGCGCTCCAGGATGCGCTCCGCCACCTGGCCGACCTGGTCCATCGAGGCGTACGGAATAATCACGGCAAACTCGTCGCCGCCAAAGCGAAAACACCAGTCCACATTCTCCCTGGTGCTCTTCAATAAAATCCGGCCGATATTCTGGAGAATCTTGTCGCCTTCCTGATGGCCGAAATTATCATTATATTTCTTGAACCTGTCGACATCGATGAGCAGCAAAAAAACGGGATAACCTTGGCGGTGGGCCCTGGGTACCTCCTCCTGCAGCTTCATGTCGAAACAGCGCCGGTTGAAAATATCGGTGAGCACATCACACATCGAAAGCTTCTCGAGCTTTGAGATCAGCTTTTGCTCCCGAATAACCCGCCGCAATTTTGCCTCGAGCTCATCAACACTGAAAGGCTTGGCCAGAAAATCACTGGCCCCGGCCTTGATCACCTCGGTATAGGTAAACTCATCGGTATAACCGGTAACAACTATGACCTCGATGGCGGGCAGGTTTTCCTTGATATACTTCAACAGCTGCATGCCGTCAAAACGCGGCATGGTCATATCGGTTATCACAATGGAAAATTCGGCTTTTTCCAGTTTTTCGATCGCCTCGGCCCCGTCTTCGGCAACCTCACAGGTATAGCCGAAGCTCTCCACCGAGGTCCGCAACAGATCTCGAATGAAGGCATCGTCATCCACCAGCAAAAGGTGTGGTTTCTGCTCAACAGCAGGTTCATCTGCCAGAAAAATAGCCATTCAGAATTTCCCTATGGTCAAAAACTAAATCAGGCAACTCATCTTCCCTGAAAATTCGCGCCTCAAGGGCGTCATCACCGGCCGTCGGCACCCCATCGGCCGCAGCGACAAAAACGGTGCTAATGGTGTGCAGCCGTGCATCGCGCCGGGGATCGGAATAGGTGTGGAGCTGCTTTATCAGTCGCACCGCCAAGCCGGTTTCCTCGGCGGCCTCCCGCCTGGCCGCCTCCTCCAATGACTCGCCGTAATCGACGAAGCCGCCGGGCAGAGCCCAGCCATGGGGCGGATTTTTTCTTTTAATCAACACAATGCCGCCGCCGATTTCGATGATGATATCGACGGTTGGCACCGGATTTCTGTAGCCCGTCCACCGCTGACCGCAATTGGGACATTGCATGAATATGCCTCTTATTTACCCCAGAGTTCCGAATGAAATCAAGGGCCAAAGCACAGGCCACGGATGGCCGCCCAGTTTTCCACGGCCGGCAACTCATGCTTGCCTTGATTCCAGAACTGATGGTAGACAATGGGATTTATCCCCTCGGCGGAAAGCTGAATACAGGTTTGCGCCCGGTCATCCACAAAATATTTAAGCCCCAAATCCCTGATGTGATCGACCTTGCCGTCATGCTCCCCGGTGGCGACCAGCCGCGCCCGGTCATAAACCGCGCCGCCCAACTGTTCGGCCAGCCAATCAGCAATGGGTTCTCGCTGGGGCCGGGCGGTAATAAAGGTTAAGGGACCATATTCGGCAAATTCGGTGAGCACGTCTTTGGCGCCGGCCATAAGCCGCAGGCCGCTTTTGCCGGGCTCGACGAGCAGGCGGCAAAAAATCTCATCCACGATCAGCGGATCAAGATCAAGGCAATCTTCCACCTGAAACTCGGTAATCTCTTCCGGGGCCACCACTGTTTCATACTCTTCAAAGGCCAGCCGGATAAAAGCCTCCATGGTGTCGGCCACCACGCCGTCAATGTCAAAACCGATATACTTGGGATGTATCTTCAACCTCAACTCCGGAGCAAGATGATTTTCCTGCGTTTAGACGGAAAAAAACTATGCAAAAAAGCAATACTTTATTATGAGTTTAACAAAGGGTTGCTCCAGCTTACCAACAAAAAGGCTCTTCATCATCAAAAGAAGGTTTGCTTGACAAAAAAAAGGAAAAAAAGCATAGTAGCTGCTTCAATTTTAATAATTCTCGGAGTAAAATATACACATGAAATTACCCCCGCTTAAAATCGGTAGATTCACGGCCCCGGTGCCCCTCGTCCAAGGAGGCATGTCAATCCGTGTTTCCACATCCGCATTAGCCATCCCCGTTGCCGACTGTGGCGGCATCGGTACCATCGGCGGGTCGGCAATCCCTATTGACGAGCTGAAGGCGGACATCAGAAAAGCCAAGGCTGCCACCAAGGGGATTGTTGCGGTGAACATCATGTTCGCCATGAAGAATTTTTATGAATTGGTAATGGGCTCCATTGATGCCGGGGTCGATATGATCGTCACCGGCGCCGGATTTTCCCGCGATATCTTCAAGATCGGCAAGGAGACCAACACCCCCATTGTCTCCATCGTCTCCTCCCCCGCCTTTGCCAAGCTCGCCGAAAAACTGGGCGCGGCGGCCATTGTCGTTGAAGCCAAGGAGGCCGGCGGCCACCTGGGGACCGACATCGCCCTGCGCGATCTTTTTCCCGAGATCCGCAAGGTGGTGACCAAGGTTCCCCTCATTGCGGCGGGCGGCATGACCAACGGCTATGAAATGGCGGAAATGATGGACAAATACGGCGCCGACGGCATCCAGATCGCCACCCGCTTTGTCATGACCAAGGAATGCTCGGTTTCCGACAACTTCAAACAGGCCATGCTCAATGCCACCAAAGATGACATCAAGCTGATCAAGTCGCCGGTCGGTCTGCCCGGCCGCGCTCTGAACACCCCCTTTGTCCAGAAGTTGAAGCACCATGAATCTGATCTCAAGGCAAAGGAATGCAAATACAAGTGCCTGAAAAAATGCGACCACGTCTACTGCATCAGCGAAAGACTGATGGCCGCCTGCGACGGCGATATTGAAGAAGGCCTGTTCTTCTCCGGCGAAAATGTCTTCAAACTCAAGGACATCCTGACCGTGCGCGAGGTGTTTGACCAGTTCGTCTCCCAGGCCGAATCAATGTACAAGGAGCCGACCGCTGTCTACTAACGGCAGCGGCCTCCATAATCAGCCAACCTGCCCCGATCGGTCTATGCCAGATTCTGCTGACAATTTACCAGAACCGCTGATTCTCCAGCGGGCCCAACACCCGATCTCCCGCAACGACATTGACCGGGAAGCGCTCAAGGTGCTTTACCGGCTGCGGGATGCTGGCTACACCGCCTATCTGGTCGGCGGCGGGGTGCGCGATCTCTACCTGGGCAAAAAACCCAAGGACTTCGACATCAGCACCAACGCCCGGCCCGGCCAGCTGCGCAAACTCTTTAGAAACAGCCGGATCATCGGCAAACGTTTCCGGCTGGTCCAGGTCTTTTTCCACGGCAACAAGATCATCGAGGTTTCCACCCTGCGCTGCCGCAGCGAATTCGACCCCAAGGAAGAAGAAGAACAGGTGCTGGCCTCCAACAACACCTTCGGCAGCGAGGCCGAGGACGCCTTTCGCCGGGATCTTACCATCAACGCCCTTTTTTACGAGATCGAAAACTTCACCATCATCGATTATGTGGGCGGCATCAATGATCTCAACGATAAAATCATCCGCATCGTCGGCGATCCGGAACGGCGCATTACCCGTGACCCGGTCAGAATCATGCGCGCCCTGCGCCATGCGGCCAGAAACGGCTTCACCATTGAAGAGAACACCTGGCGGGCAATCTTAAATAATATCGACAAACTGCACCTCTGCCCGGTCTCCCGCATCCGGGACGAACTGTTCCGCGATCTGCACGGCAACGGGGTCGCCCCCTGGTGCCGCCTGGCTATTAGCAGCGGCCTGTTGCCGGAACTGCTGCCCTTCTACCGCGATATCATCAAGGCCGAAGAGATGGAGGCCGAGGAGCGGCTCAACCCGACCCGGTTCCTGCTTTCCCTGATGACGGTGGCCGACCGCCTGCACAACGAAGGCCAACCCCTGCCGGACCATCTCCTGATCGCCTGCCTGATGCTGCCCTGGGCCCAAACCAAATTCAACCTCATCAACCTCCGATTCAAAGGGCAGGAAGCCTATGCCTTTTCCCGAGATCTGCGGGACCATTTGGACAAGCTGCTTGAACACCTCAGCATCAACCGGGCCACCAGGGAGACGATCACCTCACTGCTGGCCAACCTGCCGATTTTCATCCAGTACGCCGATGAGCGGGACTGGCCGAAATGGCTGAGCCGTAAAAGCTATTTTGAAAACGGACGGCTCTTTCTCCAGATTTTCCAGGAATCCCAAGGCGGTTCGGCGGCCAACATCCAGCTGGTTGAAAAACTGCCCGAGCGTAAAAGCAAACCCCGCAAACGTTCAGGCCGCCGCGGCAGCCGCAATGCCACCTTTACCAGCAAAAAAGGCGGGATCTTCGGACTTAAAGGCCACTAAGCCGTTGCCTTTTCGATCTTTTTCGATTACAAGCAATTATTATGTATAAATTCCCCGCCGACATAACCGCCCTGATGGCGCTGCCCCTGGCCGAGCTCATGCAGCGCGGGCTGGCCGCCAAACTCGCCAACCGCGGCACCGCGTTTTCATTCTGCAGCATCATCAACGCCAAATCTGGCAAATGCAGCGAGAACTGCCGGTTCTGCGTGCAGTCGGCCCATTACCGGACCGATGCCCCGGTTTACCCCTTAAAAAACAAGGAAGAGATCCTGGCGGCCGCCCAAGAGGCCAAAGAGATCGGGGCCAGCCGCTTTTCCCTGGTCACCAGCGGCAAGGGATTGCCGGCCGCCGAGCTCCCGGTGGTTGCCGAGATTATCGCCGAGATCAGGAACAAGGTCGGAATCAAGGTCTGCGGCTCATTGGGCATCCTGAGCCGGGAAGAGCTCGGCCTGCTCAAAGAGGCGGGGATGAGCCGGTACCACCACAACCTGGAGGCCTCCAGGGAGTACTTCCCCAAGGTTTGCACCACCCACAGCTTTGACGACCGGATTAATTGCATCAAGGCGGCCCAGGCCGTCGGCCTCTCGGTCTGCAGCGGCGGGATCTTCGGCATGGGCGAAAGCGAGAACGACCGGATCTCCATGGCCCTGACCCTTAAGGAGTGCGGGGTCGATTCGGTGCCGCTCAACATGCTGATCCCGCTGCCCGGCACCCCTTTCGCCGAAATGCCCAGGCTGGATCTCTCCGAGATGCTCCGGGCCATCGCCCTTTATCGGCTGATCATGCCGGAAATTCCCCTGCGGCTGGCCGCGGGCCGGGAAACCGCCCTGGCCGATTTTTTAAGCTCCGCCTTCCTGGCCGGGGCCGACGCGATGATGATCGGCGGCTACCTGACCCAGGGCGGCCGCCTGCCCGAAGACGACCATAAATTTGCCCAAGAAATGCAGAAAATATGGGCGATCTGAAAGGCTGGCTGCAAACCCGGCGGGCGCAAGGGCAACTGCGCAGCCTGAGCCCTCTGCACAAGGGGACGGCGGGCCATATCCGCCTGACCGACGAGCCGGGCGAGCTGATTGATTTTTCTTCCAACGACTACCTGGGCCTGAGCAGCCACCCGGCCTTGATCGCCGCGGCCACCGAGGCCATCAGCCGTTACGGCACCGGCTCCGGCGCGGCCCGGCTGATGAGCGGCAACCTCGCCATCCATCAGGAACTGGAGACGGCCATCGCCCAGCTCAAGGGCAAGGAAGCAGGCCTTACCTTCGGTTCCGGCTACATGGCCAACACCGGCATCATTCCGGCCCTGGTCGGCCGCCATGACCTGATCTTTTCCGATCGCCTCAACCATGCCAGCATCCATGACGGCTGCAGGCTCTCCGGGGCGAAAACCATCCGTTTCCGGCACAACGACCCGGCCCACCTCGAATCCCTGCTCAAGAAAAAACAAGAGAACCAGACCGCGCTGATCGTGGTGGAGTCGATCTACAGCATGGACGGCGATCGCTGTCCGCTCCCCGCGCTGGTCGAACTCAAGAACCGCTACCACTGCCTGTTAATGGTGGATGAGGCCCATGCCACCGGGGTATACGGCGCCAACGGCGGCGGAATTATCGAAGAGGATGGGGTGGGGGCCGGGGTGGATCTGGCCATGGGCACCTTCGGCAAGGCCCTGGGCAGCTACGGCGCCTATGTGGCCGCATCAAAGGAGATGATCGATTACCTGATCAACCGGGCCCGGAGCTTTATTTTTTCAACCGCTCTGCCGCCGGCGGTGGCGGCGGCCTCCCTGGCCGCGGTCAAGCTGATCCGGCAGGAGCCCGAGCTGCGGCGCGAACTGCATGACAAGGTGCGGTTTTTCAAGGAAGCACTTACAAAAGGCGGGATCAGCGCCGAGCTCGGCCCGTCCCAGATCATTCCCATCCTGATCGGCGACAGTAAAAAGGCGGTGGCCATTGCCCAAGAGTTACGCACCCTCGGCCTGTTTGTCACCGCAGTCCGGCCGCCCACCGTGCCGGAAGGCACCGCCCGCCTGCGCTTCACCATCACCCGCCTGCACCAGGAGGATGATCTCGCCCTGGCCGCCAGGCTGGTTTGCGAAAAATTATCTACTAATTAAGAAATAGCCTCTTCCGGTTCATAAATCCCACCACCCAGAAACCGGCTTTCGTCATCAATTATTTTAACCGAATCAATTATTTTAACCGATAATCCCCGTCTCACCCCCGGCCGCTTCTTCCTTCTTGCCCCCTTCCAGCAAACAATGGATATCGTCGAGCACCACATAAAGGGTGGGGATCAGGAGCAGGGTGATGCCGGTGGCGAACATGATGCCGAAGCCGAGGCTGATGGCCATGGGGATCAGAAACTGGGCCTGGACGCTGGTTTCAAAGATCATCGGCATCAGCCCGAAAAAGGTGGTCAGCGAAGTGAGCAGGATGGGCCGGAACCTTCTTTCCCCGGCGATTTTCACCGCCTCAACCATTGGCTTGCCATCCCGGCGGTGGCCATTGACATAATCGATCAGCAGCAGCGAATCATTGACCACCACCCCGGAAAGGGCGACGATGCCGAACAGACTCAGCATACTCAGGGAAAAGCCCATCACCAGATGGCCGAGCACCGCGCCGACCATGCCGAAGGGGATGGCGGTCATGATCAACAACGGCTGACTGTAGCTGCGGAAGGGGATGGCGAGCAGGCCATAGATCACAAACAGGGCCAGCACAAAACCGCGCAGCATGCTGCCCATGGAGTCACGCCGCTCCTTGGCCTCACCCTCCATCGAGTAGGTCAGCCCCGGATAATCATGGACCAGCTCCCGCAACACACTCTCTTTGAGCTCGGAGAGGATCTCTTCGCTGTTGGCCTTGTTGCTGTCGACCTTGGCGGTGATATTGATCACCCGCTTGCGATTGTTGCGATTGATCGCGCTGTAGCTGCGCCCTTCGGCGACCTGGGCGGCAATGAGCAGGGGGACCTCGCCGCCGCCTGGGGTTCTGATCCGCATATTGTTGAAATCCCAGACATTTTGCCGCTGAGCCTCGGGATAGCGGACCATGACCTTGACCTCGTTGCGGCCCCGCTGCAACCGCAAGGCCTCGGCCCCGTAGAAGGCGCTGCGCACCTGGCGGGCCAGCCCCTCCTCGGTGATGCCCAAGGTGCGGGCGGCCGGGGTCAGCTGCAATTTATACTCCCGTTTACCCTGGGGGAAGTTATCGGCAATATCACTGACCCCGGGATATTCGGTCAGCGCCTTTTTAAGACGCTGCATGGCGCCGATTACCATCTCTTCATCATCATGGGCCAGTTGCACATCGATATTGGCCCCCATATGGACCAGGTTGGCGGAAAAGGTCAGGGCCTGGACCCCGGGGATCTCCCCCACCTTTTCCCGCCAGCGCGCCTCGATCTCGGAGGATTTGACCTTGCGGATCTCGCTGGGCTTTAAAATCATGGCAATGGAGCTGAGGTTGGCGCCGCTGACGCCCCCGCCTTCCATGGGCCCCGAGGCATCAAGCCGGCCGCCGACCATGGCGTAGATATGCCGGAGCACGGTATCCCCGGCCGGCCGCTGACTGTCGTACTCGGCCACCACCTCCTGCCCGGCTTTGACGATCATCTCGGCAATCTCAGCGGTTCTACCCACCAGGGTCCCGGTGGGCATCTCCAGGTTGGCGGTAATAAAATCGGCGTCCACCACCGGCATGAAATTGAATTTGACCAACCCGCCCTTGACCAATCCCACGCTCAACATCAAAAAGACCAGGGCCAGGGCCAGAGAGGCATAGCGGTTTTTCAGACACCAGTTAAGCTGCCAACGGTACGGTCCCTGGATAAAACGGGCAAGACCGGCGGCCACCCTGGCCCGCACCCGGTCCAGCCAGGCGATAAAACCGGTGGCGGCCGGTGGCCGCTTGCCGCCGAAACTGAGATGGGCCGGCAGGACAAAAAGCGACTCGATCAGGGAGACCGCAATAATCGCGATAACCACCAGGGGGATCACCTTGATGAATTTGCCGAGCACCCCCTCGACAAAAATCAGCGGGGTGAAGGCGGTAATGGTGGTGAGCACCGAAAAGGTAACCGGGCGGGCCACTTCCCGGGCGCCGTCAACCGCGGCCTGCATATAGCTCTTGCCCATCTGCCGATGCTCGAAGATATTCTCCCCCACGACAATGGCATCGTCCACCACGATGCCCAGGGCCATGATAAAGGCGAAAAGGGTGATCATGTTAATGGAAACCCCAAAGAAAGGCATCAAGAGCACGGCACCGAAAAAGGAGATGGGGATCCCGAGCATGACCCAGAGGGCCAGGCGAATCTGCAGAAAAAGGCTTAGGATGATGAAAACCAGGATCAGGCCCAGGGCCGCATTTTTAATGAGCAGATTCATCCGGCTTTTAAAAAGCTCGGTGGTATCGTTCCAGCTGGCAATCTTGATCGAGTCCGGCAGCGCCGCCTGCTTCTTCTTGACGTACTCATTGACCAGCCTGGAGATCACCAGCGGCTTCTGGCTGCCCACCCGAAAAACCTTGACCAGGGCGGCGGGTTGGCCGTCAAAGGTGGAGGAGAGATCGGTCTCTTCAAAGGTATCCCGGACCTCGGCCAGCTCGTGCAGGCGAAGAATCGAGCCGTCGCCGTTAACCTTGACGATGATATTGTCATAGGCGGCCTTGTCGTAGCGCCGCTCCTTGGTGCGGACCAGAATCTCGCCGCCCTGGGCCTTGATCGCGCCGCCGGGCAGATCCAGGGAGGCCTGGCGGACGAGCTGCGCCACCTGCTCCAGGGTCAGATTGTAGCGGCGGAGGTTGTTCTCATCGATATCAATGGAAATTTCATAGGGGCGGACCCCGGCCAAATCGGCCTGGGTGATCTCATCATGGGCCAGCAACTCGTCCCGGATAATCTCGGCCCATTCCCTTAAGGAGCGCTCCGGACAATTGCCGTAAACCACCAGGGAGACAACCTCCATCCGGTTGGTGAGCTTGGCGGTCACCGGTTTTTCGGCCTCTTCGGGGAAGGTGGTGATCCGGTCCACCTCGCTTTTGATATCCTGCACCACCCGGTCGGCATCCTCGCCGAGGTGGAGCAGGGCGGTGACCGTGCCGGACCCCTCAACCGCCCGGGCGCTGACCTCCTTGATCCCGTCAATGCCGCTGATCGCCTCTTCAATCTTGAGGATAATACCCTCTTCGACCTCCTCGGGGCTGGCCCCGGGGTAGCGGACTTCCACCGACACCTTATCCAGCAGGATCTCGGGAAACACCTCCTGTTTAAGGGAATAGCCCAGGACCAGGCCGCCAATGATAAACATAAACATTAAAAGATTGGCGGCCACATGGTTGTGGGCCATCCAGCTGACCGGACCCTTTAATTTCATGGTTTAGTCTCCACCACCGTGGCCAGCCGCAGCAACATGCCGTCCGCCGCCCCGGCCAGACTGGTGAGCACGATCCTCTCCCCGGCGGCCAGGCCGCCGTTGACATAGATATAATCCCGGGATTTGCGGATGACGCTGACCGGTTTGATCCGCAGCCGGTCAGCCGAGTCCATCACCCAGACCGAGCTCTCGTCGCGCAGAGCCCCATGGGGGATGGCCACCACCCGGGGGATGGTTTTGCCGGCCAGCTCAACCTTGACAAAGAGACCGGTGGCAAGGCCCATGGCATGCTCCGGGCCGTAGGGGTTGGCCACCGCCACCACCACCCTGGCCAGGCGGCTTGCCTGATCCACCTCGCCCAGGGAACGCACCACCCGGCCGGGCCAGGCAAAAGAACCATCCGCCAACGCCAACCGGGCCACGGCTGATGATCCTACTTCCTGGCTGCCGGCCAGGGGAACCTGAAGCCAGCCAAGCTCGCCAAGGGAAAGGGGAACCACGATCTCGGCCAGATCGGTGTCGGCCAGCACCCCCACCGTGTCACCGCTCTTGAGCACCTTGCCCAGGTTCACGGATTCGGAACGGATCCGGCAGTTGAAAGGGGCCAGGATCCGGGTCCGGTCAAGATTGAGTTCGGCCAGGGCGTAGGCCGCCTTGGCGGCGGCCAGATTAGCCGCCGCTTCTTTCAGCTGCGGTTCATGGAGGACCAGGGGAGAGGGCTGACCATGATCGCATTTGAGAT
>DUZU01000010.1 GCA_013349285.1 Deltaproteobacteria bacterium
TGAGTTTAAATGTGTAGAAAAAACATGGATGAAACAAACAGCAAGGGAATGGATAGCGGAAAGAACAAAGAACTTGCATGGGGAGCAAAAAGTTCGATTTTGGTGTTCTTGGTAAGCTTTTTGGCGATACTGCTGCCATTGCTTTTGTTAACCCAATTAAGCCTAAAAGAATCAACGCAGTATTTTATTGCTGAATCTATCCTCCCAATCCCCTTTTTTGTTTTCTTCTATTATTGGTTTAGGAAAAAGAAAATAGTAAAAAAGGAACTTGGCCTCTGCCTTCCTGACTCAAATATTCTATTGGTTACCCTCGTTGCCATTTTGCTTGCCGCAATATTCAAAG
Organism: Deltaproteobacteria bacterium; assembly: GCA_013349285.1. GTDB lineage: Bacteria > Desulfobacterota > Desulfobulbia > Desulfobulbales > Desulfurivibrionaceae > DUZU01. The sequence continues at coordinate 344 of DUZU01000010.1, forward strand.
GCATCGATTTGGTAGTGTTCCTTGGCGCGATTTCTGAATTAACCTGGAGCAGGGTTGCCATAATTGGCGGACCATTATTCGCTGTTTCATCTGGACTCGGCAGGGTAATTATTACGCCGGTGATGGAAGAGTTGGTGCACAGGGGGGTAATCTACGGTTACTTGCGCGGTAGGTTTGGCTGGCGGGTCGGACTTGTATTGCAGGCCTTAATTTTCACCCTGGTGCATCCCAATGTTTATCAGGGTGATTTTGCCATAATCCTGTTTTATTTCGCTTTTGGCCTAGGGTTTGGCGGTCTATACCAGTTCTATCGGAGTTTATATCCTGCTGTAATATGCCATGGCGCCTTAAACTACTTTGATGCAACTGTCCAGATAGTTTTTTAAAAGAAATTGGGGCGCGTCTTGGTTTGATTCGTCTTCATTCAGTCCGATCAAACCGGCGGGGTATCCTGATAAACCTTTTTTATCTGCGGGATTTTTTTCACAAAAAGGTCAACGATTTTGGGGTCGAAATGGATGTTGCGCTGGCGTCTGATCTCATCCACTGCTTCCTCAAAATGCCAAGCCTTTTTATATGGCCTCGCCGAGGTCAGCGCGTCAAAGACATCGCAGATTGAGGTGATCCGGCTGGCCAAGGGGATTTGCCGGTCGGTCAAGCCTTGGGGGTAGCCGGAGCCGTCCCACCTTTCATGATGGGAAAGGGCAATGGACTGCGCCACCCGCAAAAGGGAGGATTTGCCCTTGCTCAACAAATCAGAGCCGACATGACAATGGGTTTTGATGATTTCAAACTCATCATCGGAGAGCGGGCCCTGCTTTTGCAGAATGGCGTCCGCGATCCCCAGTTTGCCCACGTCATGCATGGGCACGGCATGATAAAGGACCGTATTGGCGGTTTTGCTCAAGCCGCATGAGCTGCCGAGCACCGCACAATACTGGCTTAGCCTTTTTATGTGATCGCCGGTGACCCCATCTCGAAAAGACGCGGCCTGGGTAAGGCGGGTGAGCACATCAAGCTGGGCCTTTTGCAGTTCCCTGGTGCGATCCTCCACCAGGGACTCCAGGTTTCCCTTATGAAATTCCAGCTCGGTTTGCACCTTGATCAGGCTTTCTTCAAGCTGCATTTCTTTGGTGACATCAATTAAGGTTCCATAGGAGAGTACGACCCCCTCTCGCTCGTGGATCTCCACCCGGGACAGATCTTTGAGCCAGAACGGGCTGCTGTTGACCTCGAACTTGTAGATCGCGTCAACCCCGCCACCCCGCTCCGCCATGCGGCGCAGCGCCGGGCGCATCCGCTCGATTTGGGATTTGTCCCGGATGATTTTATCGATGGCGGGAGGGTTTTTCTGAATCCGGTAGAGGCAGCGGGTGATGATATTGTCCCGCAACGCCTCCGCCACCTCGGTGGTGTGAAACCCGAGCAGGCTATGCAGCGTTTTTCCTGCATATTCATACCAGATGTTGCCGCCGTCCTCGGGCAACCAGGCGGCAATATAGGGGATTAATGCGGAGCCAAGTTGCTCAAGCGCCTTGAAATGGGCGATAGCGGAGGCAAGATTGTTTTTCAACGTGTGGCTATACGGTCCGATAAGAATTCGTCCCGTATATTGGTCGAGATTGCCGAAAGGCGAGGAGATATTTTTAGTCATGACTGGTACGATAAGTCATAGGGGTAGCGCCCAAAAGGTTGTAAGCAAGGCTGCATGTCACCTTAAAGTGGCCGTGCAAAAACTAGGTAATCGTGTGCCGCAACTCTTATTATGAAATCTCTTACCCGGATAGTATTAATACATTGGCGGAGTGTGTTCAACAGATAGTTGGTCGCGGTGAATGAATCGGTATGGTTAATTGGTGATTAAATAAAAAAAAGGGGCCGGAAAGGCCCCTTTTGCTTTGTTGATGTCTGCCGCTTTTTTTAGAGCAGATTGGTCTTTTTAAGAACGATCACCGCTCCTTGGTAAGATACAATCACCAGGGCCACATAGCCGAACAGTAATAAGGTTGTCATTGTTATCTCCTCTTTTTAGTACATCTCTTTGGCTTCTTCACCGGTCAACTCGGCCAAGGTAAGCTTTTTGGCATCCATCTGTTTCCAGACATAGGCAATATACGCCATCACAAACGGAACGGCCAGGGCCACGTAGCTCATGGCGGTGAGGGTGTATTTGCTGCTTGAGGCGTTGTAGATGGTCAAGCTTGATTGCAGATCGGCGACCGACGGATAAAAAGCGGTGTGGTTGTAACCGGCCAGGGAAAAGATGGCCAACCCCACCAGGGCGGTGCCGATGCCGCCGAACCAGATGCCGCTATCCTTGCCCAGAAAACGGGTGGCGGCTACGCCGTAGATCACCGAGCCCAGTCCGGCCAACAGCAGAACGAGTACCGCGGGCATGGCCAGCAGGTTATGGAGATATTTGCCTTTTTCCATAAAGACCCGTCCGTTTTCCGGGTCGACCGCAAAGCCTTCCATGGTGATGAAGCCGCCCAGGATCACGAGAAGGAAGGGCAGGGCCCAGAGAAAATTGATCCAGGCCGCCTTGCGGCAATGGTTGGTGAGCGGCTCATGGTCGATGTTGTTGACCAGGTACATCGCGCCCAGGCTGCGGGCTAAGAAGACCAAAAAGAGGCCGAGGCCGAGGTTGAAGGGGTTGAGGGCCGCTTCCAGGCCGCGGTAGGGGGTTTCCCAGCTAACGTGATTATACATGTTCAGCGAAAACTGGGAGCCGGTGAAAAAGGTGCCTACCGCTGCGCCGATCAGTAGCAGACCGACACTGCCGTTGATGAACATGAAGATCTCGTAGGTGCGCGCCCCGAGCAGGTTGTCCGGTTTTTTGCGGTATTCGTAACTGACCGCCTGCAGGATAAAGGTGAAGAGGATCAGCATCCACACCCAGTAGGCGCCGCCGAAGCTGGTCGCGTAAAAGAGCGGGAAGGCGGCGAACAGGGCGCCGCCGAACAGGACCAGGGTGGTGAAGGTCAGTTCCCACTTGCGGCCCATGGAATTGATGATCAGGGATTTTTCATCCTCATTGGTGGTCGCGGTAAAGATCAGGGTCTGCCCCCCTTGGACAAAGGTGAGGGCGATAAAGATCGAGCCGACCAGGGATGCGATCAACCACCAGAGTTGCTGTAATGTCGAGTAATCCAGGTTTCCTATCATTGTGTTATGCCTCCGGTCCGATCTGGATTTGTTTGATCATGATTTTAAGTTCCGCAATGAGCAGTACGGTGAACAGGGTCAGGAAGATAAAGAAAGTGGTCTGCACATTGGCCGCCGCCAGATTGGTATTGGCCACCCCCACCGGCAGTAAGCCCTGGATGGCCCATGGCTGGCGACCGACCTCGGCCACGACCCAACCGGCCTCCTGAGCCAGATAGCCCAAAAAGATCGAGAAAAAACAGAGGTAGTTGAGCCAGCGCTGGTATTCGAGGGTTCCCTTGAAGGCAAAGAAGAGAACCAAGAGGAAGATCAGCGGAAACATGGTGCCCAGGATTACCATGATGTGAAAGCTGTAAAAGGTGGTGGCCACCGGCGGTGCGGCATCGGCCGGTTTTTGTAAATGGCCGTAACCCAGGTCGTCCTTGTATTGGTTGAAGATTGCCAGGGCGGCGTCGGCCTCGACCAGATTTCCATGGTTTTTGGCGGTCTTATAACGGGCCAGTTCGGTCAGGGCGATCTTGCCGTTGGCGATGCGCTGCTCGGCGCCGATGATGTTGTGCTCACTGTTGCCGAAGACCAGGTCGTTGATGCCCGGCACATAGCTGGTGAAATCGCGGTTGGCGAGCAGCGACAACAGGCCGGGCACTTTTACCGCCTGCAGAAAAACGGGTTGGTCATCCCCGGGTTGTTTGGCGGAATTGATTATGCCGAAAGCAACAACCGGCGCCGATTTTTCGCCATCGTACAGGCCTTCCATGGCCGCCAGCTTCATCGGCTGTTTCTGGGCCACGGCATAGGCGGCTTCATCACCGGTGAGGCCGACAAAGGTCGAGGAGAGCAAGCCGAAAACCGCGGCGACCACCATGCTTTGTTTGGCCATCTTCTGGTGGCGGCCCTGGAGCAGGAAGAGGGCGGAAATGCCGACGACAAAGAGGGAAGCCAGCAGAAAGCCTGAGCTTGAGGTGTGGGTGAACTTGCTGATCGCCACCGGCGAGAAGATCACCTCGGCGATATTTTCCATCTCGAACCGGGCGGTGTCCGGATTAAAGGCCATGCCTACCGGATATTGCATCCAGCCGTTGGCCACCAGAATCCAGACCGCGGAAAGATTGGAGCCGACGGCCACCATCCAGGTGGAAAAAAGGTGAAAGCCCTTGGAGACCCGGTTCCAGCCGAAAAACATCACGGCAAAGAAGGTGGCTTCCAAAAAGAAGGCGAAGATCCCCTCGATGGCCAGGGGCGCGCCGAAGATATCGCCCACCATCCAGGAGTAATTGGACCAGTTGGTGCCGAATTCAAACTCCATGATGATGCCGGTGGCCACGCCGATCGCAAAGTTGATGGCGAACAGGGTCATCCAGAATTTGGTGATTTTTTTCCACTCCTCATTGCCGGTTTTGACATAAATGGTTTCGAAAAATGCCAGTAAAAAGGACAGCCCCAGGGTAAGCGGGACAAAGATCCAATGATACATGGCGGTGAGCGCGAACTGTGCCCGGGCCCAATCCACGGTGGTTAATAGTTGTTCTCCCACAACTGCCTCCTTTGGTTGCCGCTGCTTTTCGTTTTCGGCAGCGGGGTTAAGTAGTTACTAAGTTAAAAGTTATTGGTTTTTTGAGTTATGTCAGCGGGCCGCTCGGTATTGGTCAGCGTGTCCAGCACATGGGCGGCCCGTTCGGTGTCGGTGTTGAAATTGGTTGCCAGAAAATTGGGAAAGAAAAAAATCTTTAGCACGCCGAACATGATGAACAGCTTGATAAAGATGATTTTCCACAGGGTGCGGCCCACCACCATGGCGCGGAAGCCGTCCCGGTAAAAGGTGTAGATTTTGCTCGGCAGAGTTTTCATCGCTAGGTCCCCCTCGTTTGGGACTAACAAGATCTTTTTACTGTTGTATATTGATTGGCTGGGTGAGGTCAAATTTTTTCTCCCTTTATTTGGTTAGGGTTGCAAGGAAAAGGGCTGAGGCAACAGGAGTCTTCCCGGGCCAGAGTGGCGAAATCAGCCTCTTGCAGTGTGGCGCGCAGTTGGCTCCTGGCCTTGTTCCAGACGCGATGCACGGTGCAGCCGGCGCTGGCCTTGCAGGCGCCGGGCCTGGTCACGCAGGTATTCAGTGAAATCTCGCCGATGATGGCCTCGATCACGGCCAGCAGGGTGATCTTTGCCGGGCTCAGCAGCAGACGGTAGCCGCCGGTTGCCCCCTGCTGGATCTCGATAATGCCGGCCTTGGCCAGTTGTTGAGCAATTTTTGCGAGAAAGGGCGGCGGGACATCGGTTTTGGCGGCAATCTCTTTGCGGCTGACCAAGCGTTCTTTATCTTGCTTGGCCAGGTAAAGAACGCAGCGGACCCCATATTCTCCTGCTCGTGTAAGTTTCATGCGGAAGTTCCATTTAAAACTAATGAGATAATTTTGGTCTTATATAAATAGTATTAGGAACTATTGTCAAGAAAAAGTTTGTGTTAATTTTGCGTTTAACAGCCGAGGTAAAAGTGATTGCGGCTTCAACGAAATATTGGTTTGAAAGGGGCGGCTGCAAGTTGATGCGGGTGCAATATTAATTATCGGCACCGGCCAGGGCGGCCAAAGCGGCGGCAGCCACCATGGCGACGCTGGTAACCCTGAGTTGTCCGTTCTCGTAAAGATCAAAGGTGGTCCGGTCGTCGGCCAATTTTTTGATGCCGGCTGCCGCCTCCTGATGGCCGAGTAGTGCCAGGGCTCGGCCGGCCAAGGCTTGCACCACGACATCTTCCGAATTCAGATATGGCATCAGGTATTTAGCGGCCCGCCATTTATGCAGCAGTTCCGGGCGGACCTTGGCCATTTCGCCGATTCCCCACAACAGGCCCCGATGCATGACCGGCAGCTCAAGGTAAAAGCCGTCTTCCCGCATAAAGGAAACCAGGATATTGGTGTACTCCTCGGCGAGCGCCGGGTGGTTGATCAGGCATTGAGCCATGGCCTCGGGCGCGCCCCAGCCGATGCCGCCGGATTCGTCGTTGAGGCTCCACATGAAGCGGCGAATGACAATGCGGGCCGCCTCCATATCCTGATCGGCCAGTCGGGCAACGGTGACGCCCATGGCGATGATGGCGTTCCATCTTATCTTGGGGTCGGAGTTGCAGATGCCTGCGAAAAGGGCGTTAAGCAGTTTTTGGGGGGCATGGCCGTTGATTTCTTTTAAAATTCTGTCAATCTCATCGTTTTTGAGCAGGGCGGAGATCTTTGTTTTAAGGCCTCGCTGGCTTACGAGCATAGAGATTCTCCCTAAAAACAGATGGCTGAAGTGGTCAGCCTTAACAAGGTTTGCGCGGAATCGGGCAACCAGGCGAGGTTGCCCGAGGTTAGTCTAATCTTCAACGGCAAAGCGGGCGGAGGTGGTTCGGGGCGGCTGATACTCGCCCACCGGCACCAGTTTTTTGTTGAATTTAACGCAGTCCACCACGGTATTCCATACCTTGGTCATGGCCAGCGCCTCTTCTTCTGATTCGGGGGTGAACTCGACCAGATTTTTCTCAATCGAAATTTTCATAACTGTTCCTCTTGGTTTAAGCTTTTAAAGCCCGTGCCACTGCGGTCCCGAGCTCTGTGCAATCTTTTAACGAATCATGGGTGGGCACATTTTTGATCTTTACCCCTGGGTGGACCGTCTCCAGGCCAATTTCCTCAAGATAATTGTTGAGGTGCTTGACTGATTCGCCGCTCCAGCCGAAGGAGCCGAATGCCGCCGCGACCTTATGTTTGGGGCGCAGCCCTTTGAGGTAGGTGAGGATGTCGGCCATGGCCGGCATGATATTATTGTTCAGGGTGGGGGAGCCTAAAATAATGGCCCCGGCATCGAGAATCTCGGTGATAATATCACTGCGGTGCGCTCGGCGGGCATGGAGCAGTTTGACGTGCTTGATCCCTTCCCGTTGCAGGGCATTCATGATGGTTTTGGCCATTTTTTCGGTGGAGTGCCACATGGAGTCATAGATGATCACGACTTTTTCTTTGGCTTCATAACGACTCCAGCGATCATAGGCCTCAATAATCATCCGGGGTGACTTGCGCCAGATGATGCCGTGGTCAGGCGCGATTATCTCGATCTCGAGATTCATCTCTTTCACCTGGGCCAGCAGTTTCTGGACGACCGGCGAAAAAATCATCAGAATGTTGGCGTAATACTTGGCCGCATGTTTCATCAGCTGATCGGTGTCGACCTCATCGTCGAAGCGCTCGGAGGTGGCCCAGTGATGGCCGAAGGCATCGCTGGAGATGAGCAGTTTGTCTTCCGGGATATAGGAAAACATGCTGTCCGGCCAGTGGAGCATCTTGGTTTCAATAAATTGAACGCTTCTTTTGCCCAGGCTGATGGAGTCGCCGGATTTAACAACCTCAAGGGGCCAGTCTTCCCGGTGGAAATGTTCGATAATCGCTTTTTTGCCCATGGGTGAGCAGAATATTTTTTCGGGCTTGATCAGCTCGATTATTTCCGGCAGAGAGCCGGAATGGTCCATTTCCACATGGTTGACCACAAGATAGTCGATCTTGCTCGGGTCGATTATCTGACGCAGATGGTGGAGAAGATCGCCCTTCAGCTCTTTTTTTACGGTATCGAACAGAACGGTTTTTTCGTCTTTGATCAGGTAGGCGTTGTAGCTGGTGCCGCTTTCGGTGGAGTAGCCGTGAAAGTCCCGGATGTTCCAATCAACGGCGCCGACCCAGTAAATATTTTCTTTTACTTCAATTGCTGCCATGGCTTCCTCTTCATTTAAAAAAATTGCCGGTCGCTGCCGACCGGCAATTGATGGAACTGATATATACTTACTAGAAAATCATGCTCGCCGGTTGGTTAGCCCTTGGCCGGAGGAGGGGTGAAAACCCGCTGGCCGAGTTCGGCGTCCAGGGTGAACAGGGCGCTGGTATCCTTGCCGATGAGTTTGAGTTTATCAAGCACCGCTCCCACCCCCGACTCTTCTTCAACCTGCTCCGTGACAAACCATTGAAGAAAGATGTTGCTGGCGTGGTCCCGTTCGTCCAGGGCGAGATTGACCAGGTTGTTGATCAGGCCGGTGACCTTTTGTTCGTGGGCCAAAACATCCTGGAAAACCGCCAGAGCTGATTTCCAGGTGGTCGGGGGCTGGTCAATGGCCTTTAGCGAAACCCGGCCGCCCCGTTCGTTGACAAAATTGAGAAGCTTCATGCCGTGGAACCATTCCTCTTCGGCCTGGGCCCGCATCCATTGGGCAGCGCCGGGCAGGCCGCTGGAGTCGAAATAGGTGCTCATGGACAGATACATGTAAGATGAATAAAACTCGGCATTGATCTGCTCGTTAATAGCTTTTTCCATTTTTTTGCTTAACATGGTTCGTTCTCTCGTGAAAATTTTAAGGACGGTTAGGCCTTCCAAAGTCCATGCAGATTGCAGTATTCCCGGGCTGATACCGTGGTGGTGGTGTCAATGGCGAAAAAAGCTTCGGCAGGGGCGCCCGGGGTCAGAAACTGCCGATAGGCCTTGCCTCCGGCAATAAGTTCGATCCATTCGATCAGGTGTTTTTCCTCCATGGGGTGGGGGACGCTGCCGACCTTTACCTTGTAGCCGCCGTCAACCTTTTCGATCACCGGCACGTGTTTTTCCTGGGCCGCATCAACGGTATTTTCGCCAAGCAAGGTCATGGGCTGGCCGCAACAAACCAAGTCCCCGGCGCCACTGTGAATAACCTCAACCATGTTGCCACAAAGTTCGCATTTGTATACTTGCATTTTTTCAGCCATGGTACTTCTCCTTAATTTTGTTTTTTACTGCCCCGGTTGAGGCAGTTGTCATCATTGTGTGGCCGTCGGTACCGGCATGTTTTCACCAGTTTTCGCCGAGTAGCTCGAAATGATCCCGGGGGTGGTCGCAGGCCATACATTTTTCCGGAGCTTCGGTGCCTTCGTGAAGATAGCCGCAGTTACGGCAGCGCCAGGTAACTTTTTCATCGCGTTTAAAAACCCGGCCTTGTTGGATATTGGTCATCAGTTCGCGGTAGCGTTTTTCGTGTTGTTTCTCGGCGTTGGCAATGGCCATGAAGATCCCGGCTAATTTCGGGAATCCCTCTTCTTTGGCGATTCTGGCGAATTCCGGGTACATGATGGTGTGTTCGTGATTTTCGCCGTTGGCCGCATCGAGCAGGTTTTCCAGGGTGGTGCCGATCATCCCGGCGGGAAAGCTTGCGGTAATCTCCACCTCGCCGCCCTCCAGCATCTTGAACAGCCGTTTGGCATGCTCTTTTTCCTGGTTGGCGGTTTCTTCAAAAATAGTTGAAATCTGAACGTAGCCTTCTTTTTTAGCCTTGGAAGCATAGTAGGTGTATTTGTTGCGGGCCTGGGACTCACCGGCAAAGGCGGTGAGGATGTTTTTTTCGGTCTGCGTACCTTTTAGTGAAGACATGTTTGCGAATCCTCCTGTTGTAAATTACTTATTATAGAATGGACCAATTTTTTTTAATTGTACATATTTTTTAGGGGTTTGGTGAAAAAAAATGCTGCTTTTCTTGGTGAGGATATCAGGGCGCAATTATCCTGATTAACTTGCCTCAACTCGGCTGAGCAGGGGGAAAGCTTATTTGCAGGCCGGGCAGATACCGGTAAATTCCAGCCGATGCCGGATGATTGTATATTTGCTCAGTTTGCCCGCCTCTTTTTCCACGCTCCGGTCAGGCGGCATGTCAATGTCGTCGACCTTGCCGCATTTGGCACAGCGGACATGGTAATGGGTTTCGGCATTCGCATCGAAGCGTTTTTGGGTTCCGCCGATATCCAGTTTCTGGATAACTCCGCAGTCGGACATGATCTCCAGGTTGCGGTAAACGGTTCCCAGGCTGATTTTGGGCAATCTCTTGCGCACCATCTGGTAGAGCTCATCTGCTGTCGGATGAGATTTTACGCTCATCAATTCGTCAAGGATGAGCTGCCTTTGTTTGGTAATCCGCAAGCTGCTGCAATCAATTTGGTCTAGTTCTAGCACAATACTCCCTCCCGAGATTGTTTAAGAATGATTACTATTTTTACAACAAACACCTTTTGTGTGCAATGGTTTTTTTTGTGAAAGAATGAAAAAAAGTGAGCTCTGTTTTGGGGAGGTGCTGCCGACCCTGCTGGCTAAATCAGAAGTTGGAAAGGGGAGGCTTGTTTTGTTGAAAGAACCGGCGGTTCGCCCCCACGAGCCAAGGGGGCCAGTTGAGTCGTTAGGGCGAGGCTAGCCTAAAAGGTGCCGACCAGGGCGGCGTCGGTGGCAATCTCGGCCGGTTCCTGCAACGGGCCTAAAGGATTTTTTTTGTAGATTTCTTCGTCGATGAGCGGTTTGCCGTCCCAAATCTTGTAAACGACAAGATCGTCAACCAGCACGATGAGGGCGGAAAAACGCCAGCCGGTCTGCTGGGACAATCTCTTAAACCGTAAAAGATCCAAAACCACATTGCCATGTCTTTTGCTTTTGACCTTTTGCAGTTTGAGCTCATAGGCCAGGCAGGCGTTTTTGGCTTCGACGCAGCCCTTAAGCCCTACGTCGAGATCATTTTTGGTAATGGAAGAGTTGGGCATGAACTTTTCGATGATGGAGAGATAGTTCAGGATTTCGATATTAGGGGTTTTGTACGGGTCAAAGCCCAGTTTGTTTAACTCCTCGCTGGTTGTGGCAAAGGGAATGATCTGGTCATAGGAGGACTTTAGCTGGCCAAAGGTGTCCCATTGTGACTGGGCCGTGGTTTTAGCCACCGGCAACAGGCCGGAGCAGCCGCTGAAAGCAAAGAGGCAAAGGGGAATCATCAAAAGGCCGGGTCGTAATCTCATCGCTGTCATCCTTGGTTGGGCGGGGTAAAAAATCACGCATCCAAATTCAGTATAACTCGGCCCCGGTGTTTTCCCAGTAAAATATTTTCAATATATTGATCCAGTTCCGGCAGGGAGATTTCGGTAACGAGTTTCTCCAGGTCCGGCAGCCGCCATTGATCGGCAAGTTTCTGCCAGATCGGGATCCGGACCTCCATGGCGCAACTGGCGGAATCGATACCGATCAGGCTGATGCCGCGCAGGATAAAGGGGTAGACGTTGAGGGGCAGATCCGGCGAGGCGGCATTGCCGCAGCAGGTCACCGCACCGCCGTAGCGGGTGGATTTGATGGCGGTGGCCAGGATGGGGCCGCCCACCGTATCGACGACCCCCGCCCATTTGCCCTTGAGAATCATGCGATCGGAGGTGTCGATTGCCTTGGCGCGGGGCAGGATTTCTTCCGCGCCAAGTTCCCGCAGAAAACTCTCTTCTTCAACCTTGCCGGTGGCGGCCACCACCCGGTAGCCGGCCTTGGCGAGCATGGCCACCGCCATGCTGCCCACCCCGCCGGTGGCCCCGGTTACCAGGATTTTGCCCTGGTCGGGGGTAACCGGATGTTGGCTGAGCCGGTAAACGCATTGGGCCGCGGTAAAGCCCGCGGTGCCGTAGATCATGCTTTCCCGCAGGGTCATCCCGGCGGGCAGCGGCATGACCCATTTGGCCGGAACCCTGATGTAGCGGCCGAAGCCGCCCGGGGTGTTCATCCCCAGATCGTAGCAGGAGACAATCACCTCATCGCCCGCCGCAAAGTCTTCATGCTCGCTGTGCTCGACAACCCCTGCCGCGTCTATCCCAGGGGTGTGCGGGTATTTTCGGGTAACGCCGCGGTTGCCGGAGGCGGACAGGGCGTCTTTATAGTTGAGCGATGAGTATTTTACCCGGACCAAAACCTCGCCCTCGGGCAGCTCGTCGATGGTTTTTTCCCGAAGTTCGCGTTTGAAGGTGTCGGGTTTGGTTTCGGAAACAACCATGGCGGTAAATTTTAGAGAAGACATTTGGTTCCTTTTGTTGTGCCGTCAGGCGATTGGTGGCGCCGGATATCTTGTTGGGAATAATACAACAAAAAATATCTACTCTATATAAAATAAACGCCAAGTACAGAAAATGAAATGGTATATTGCAAAAGCCGGGCGCATTTGTTTATTAAATCAAGGGGGATAATTCCGGTAATGTCGGAAAAACCGCTGATTTCGCCTGGTTTGCCCTTTGGGATGAAACACACTGCAGCTGCAAGTGTTGCGGGGTCTTGAAACATAAAGAGGAGAGAGGAGGAAGCATGAAGGTCTATGATGAAAAACATATCAAGAATATAGTTTTACTTGGCAGTGTAAAATCAGGGAAGACCACCCTTGCCGAGACCATGGTTTTCGAGGCCGGCCTGATCAAGCGGCGGGGCAGTGTCGAAGATAAAAACACCATCTCCGATTATCACGAAATCGAGCATGATCGCGGCAACTCGGTCTATGCCACCTCTCTGCATACCGAATGGCGCGACTATAAGATTAACATCGTTGATACCCCGGGCCTTGATGATTTCGTGGGTGAAATCGCCGCGGCCCTTAGGGTTGCCGACACCTGTGTGATGCTGATCAACGCACAGTACGGGGTGGAGGTCGGCACCGAACTCAACTGGAATTCCGTTGAGAAATTCAGCAAGCCCGTTATTTTCGCCGTTAATAAGGTCGATCATCCCAAGGCCGATTATGACCTGGCCGTGGAGTCCCTGCGCGAGAGGTTCGGTGATGCCGCGGTGCGCATGCAGTATCCGGTTAACCAGGGCGAGGGCTTTGACTGCATCATCGATCTGTTGAAGATGACCATGTACAAGTTCCCGGCCGAGGGCGGCAAGCCCGAGAAATTACCCATCCCGGACAGCGAGAAAGAGAAGGCTGATCAGCTCCATAACGAGCTGGTCGAAAAGGCGGCGGAAAACGATGAAGAGTTGATGGAGCTCTACTTTGAAAAGGGCAGCCTTGATGAGGATGAGCTGCGCAAGGGGTTGAAGATCGGCATGCTCAACCGGGATGTTTTCCCCATTTTCTGTATGTCCGCCAAGCAGAATATGGGCAGTGGCCGGATGATGGGCTTTATCGACAATGTCGCTCCGTCGGCCAACGAGATGTTGCCCGAGAAAATCACGGACGGCGACGAGCTGGTCTGCGATCCGGCCGGCCCCCCTGTTGTGTTCGTGTTCAAGACCCTGGTTGAGCCCTATCTCGGCAAAATCACCTTTTTCAAGGTCTGCTCCGGCGAGGTCGTGGAAAACACCGAGTTGACCAATTACCAGACCGGTGATAGCGAGCGGTTCAACCAGCTCTTTATCATGGACGGTAAAGAGCGCCGGCAGGTGGCAAAGCTGGTGGCCGGTGATATCGGTGCCACCTTAAAGCTGAAAAACACGGCAACCAATCATACCCTGCACGGCAAGGGTAAGAAGGTGGCCCTGGTGCCCATCGAGTTTCCCGAGCCGCGGATTCGCAGCGTGGTGGTGGCCAAGGATAAAAAGAATGACGAAAAATTGACCGAGGCCCTGCGTGACATGCAGGCGGAGGATCAGACCCTGCGGGCGGAGTTTTCGCCGGAACTCAAACAGCTCATTCTCTGGGGCCAGGGCGATCTCCATCTGCAGGTGGCCAAATGGCGGCTGGAGAAGGTCTACGGCATTGAGGTGGAGTTTGCGGAGCCGCGTATTCCTTATCGGGAAACGATTCAGAAGGCGGCCACCACCGTCTACCGCCACAAAAAGCAGTCCGGTGGTTCCGGTCAGTTCGCCGAGGTGCATATGCGGATCGATCCCTATGTGGAAGGGGCGCCTGATCCCGAGGATCTTTCGGTGCGCGGCAAGGAGGAGATTGATCTGCCCTGGGGCGGCAAGCTTGTTTTTTACAACTGTATTGTCGGCGGCGCCATTGATCTGCGGTATCTGCCTTCCATTCTCAAGGGGGTAATGGAGAAGATGGAAGAGGGGCCGATTACCGGTTCCTATGTGCGGGATGTGCGGGTCATGGTTTTTGACGGCAAGATGCACACGGTTGACTCCAATGATATTTCTTTCAAGATTGCCGGGGCCCAGGCCTTTAAGGATGCTTTCCGGCAGGCTGATCCTTTAATCCTTGAACCGATTTACGAGATGGAGATTTTGGTGCCCGAAGATCTGATGGGCGACGTGATGAGTGATTTGCAGGCGCGGCGTTCGGTTATTACCGGCATGGATGCCCAGGGTCGCTATCAGGTGATCAAGGCGGCCACCCCGTTGGCCGAGCAGTACAAGTACACCACCGCTCTCAAGTCGATTACCCAGGGCCGGGCGAGTTTCAAACGCAGTTTTAAGGAGTATTCCCCGGTGCCCTATGATGTGCAGCAGGAGTTGTCTGCCAAGCAGGAAGATTGATTGGTTGGCATCGCATAAAAAAAAGCCGCCGGGACAAAAGTCCCGACGGCTTTTTTAGAGGGGAAGGAAAGGAGAACATCGCTTGCGCGATGGGAAAAATTATTTTGTCTGAACTATCGTTGGCCGACATTTTGTCAAGATCGGTTAATGGCCGCCGATCGATTAACGATTACCTTTAATAATTCACCTCTTAATCGCTTTTTTAAATTCTTGCAAGTGGAAATTTTTACGTTTTTTCAATTATTTTGATGCGGCCATACCGGGCGCGGCCTGCCGGGCCGCGGGGTGGTCGGCGACAGAGGTGTTAAGGAATATGGTTCAGATGCGGGCGGATAATTCCATTGCCGAAATCTATAGCTTTGATCGGAAAAAGCGGATTGCCCGCCCTCTTTTTTCCTGTGGGGTTTCCGCCGGGTTTCCCTCGCCGGCCGATGATTATATCGATCGCCATCTTGATCTTAATGAATTGATGATCGCCAATCCGGCGGCCACCTTTTTTGTGCGGGTTGCCGGAGATTCGATGGTCGGGGCCGGGATCAATCATGACGATATCCTGGTGGTCGACCGCTCGCTCGCTCCGGTGAGCGGCAAGATCGTAATCGCCATCCTCAACGGCGAATTGACGGTGAAACGGCTGGTGAAGACCGAGCGCTCATGCCGGTTGGTGGCGGAGAATCCCGACTATGAGCCCATCGAGCTTGTCGAGGAAAACCAGTGCGAGATCTGGGGTGTCGCCACCTATGTGATCCATTCTCTGTAACGGGCTGATTCTTATGGCGCAAGTATTTGCCCTGATTGACTGCAATAATTTCTATGTTTCCTGCGAGCGGCTGTTTGCCCCGCAACTTAAGGCCCGGCCGGTGGTGGTGCTGTCCAATAACGACGGCTGTATCATTGCCCGCTCGGAAGAGGCCAAGGCCTTGGGTATTGCCATGGGCGAGCCCTATTTTAAGGTCGCGGCCTTTCTCGAAAAACACGCGGTTCATGTTTTTTCCTCCAATTACGCATTATACGGCGATCTGTCCCAGCGGGTCATGGCGGTGCTGCAGCAGCTGGAGCCTTTTGTGGAGATCTATTCCATTGATGAGGCCTTTGTCTCCCTGCCGGTTGCGGGGGGCGGCGATCTGGTCGCTTATGGCCTGAAGTTGCGGGAGACCATCCGGCAATGGGTGGGGATCCCCGTTTCCATCGGCTTCGGTCCCACCAAGACCCTGGCCAAGATCGCCAACCGGATGGCCAAGCAGGACAAGGCCGGCAACGGGGTGTTTAGTCTCCTCGATCATCCCCGGCTTGATGCATTGCTGGCCGAGGTGCCGGTCGGGGCGGTGTGGGGGATCGGTCGCCGCCATGGCGCGAAGCTTACGGCCTGCGGGATCCGCAGCGCCTTTGATCTTAAGGGGGGCGATGATGATTGGCTCCGCAAGCACCTCACCATCACCGGCCTGCGCACGGCCATGGAGCTGCGGGGGCTTTCCTGCCTGCCCTTTGAGCAGCTGCCGCCGGCCAAAAAATCCATCACCAGTTCCCGCTCCTTTGGTCGGACCGTGCAGGGCAAGGCTGAGTTGTTCGAGGCCGTGGCCACCTATGTGACAATGGCGGCGGAAAAAATGCGGCGGGCAAAGCTGGTGGCCGGTTGTCTGCAGGTGTTCGTCACCACCAATCGTTTTAACAAGGATGCCCCCCAGTACAGCAACAGCGAGTCGGTGCGGCTGGAGCCGCCCACGGCCTCGACCCCGGAGCTGCTCAGCCGCGCCAGGGTTTGCCTGGATCATCTCTATCGGCCGGGTTATGCCTATCAGAAGGCCGGGGTTGTCTTACTTGATCTCTTGCCCGAGGCCAGGCAGCAGGGTCATCTTTTTGGTGGTGATTCCGGCAAGGCCGGGCCGCTGATGGCGGCGTTGGATAAGATCAATAATCGGTGGGGCCGGGAGACGGTGCAATCTGCGGCCGCCGGTTTTACAAAGAGCTGGAAAAATCGGCAGGAGCGCAAATCGCCGGCCTATACCACCTGCTGGCACGATTTGCCGGTGGTGCGGGCCTCTCGTCGGTAAGAACCGAAAAGGGCTACGCCTTTATTGCTTCGGCAGCTTCCTGAACCAGTGTCCTGATCTCAATTCTGGTTTCGGGGTCAAGGCCATGCTCTTCGCAATAATTAAGGTTCAGCAAGAAGAGCTCGGCATTAAATTCATCCATGAAAAGAAGTTCTTCCCGGCTGAATTGGTACTCCGGGGAAAAATTCAAAGGGCAGACTGAAACCTCAATGGCCTGTTGCTCCTCATTGATATAGGCAAGGGGCAGGCCGTGGGTCCGGCAGATGATGGGCCGCTGCGCGTAGACGGTACAGAGCCCGTCAATGAGCAGCGGGCATTTTTCCGTATCTTTTTTCGCCTGACCGGCGATTTGTCGCCGGGTCGGTTCGGGCAGCTTTTTAAAAGCCTTGCTGATGCGGTCGGCTTCCACGGCCAGGATGCTGAATGCCATGCAGCAATCGGTGCAACCGGCGGTACAGTGCAGGCCGGCGCTAAGGATTTTGCTCAGCTCTGAGATGTGGGTGGAGAGCCGTTGCTCAAGCGCATCATATTCGGCCATCACTGGTCATGGCCGATTTTTAAGTATTCGCGATTGCGCGGTTTTTCGTTGTGGATGTTCCCGGCGTCATTGCCGTAGATAAGTTTTTCAAGGTTGGCGACGACCATGGTCAGTTCCTCGGATTGAGCGGTCAGTTCAATTGAGGCCGCCGCTGATTCCTCCGAGGTGGAGGCGATGTTCTGGGTGGTGGCGGCGGCGTCTTCCATGGCTTGGGTGATTTGGCTGATTCCCCTGGACTGTTCGCCGGTAGCCTCGGTGATGGCCGCGTTTTTGTCGCCGATTTTGGTGGCGGTTTCCACAATCCCGTCAAAATCGGCATTGATATTTTTGAGAGAATGGGCGCAGGAAGTGATTCTTTCAACCGTGGTATCTAGCAGCAGTTGGGTCTGCTTGGCTTCCGTGGCGGTCTTCATGGCCAGGTTTTTGACCTCATCCGCCACTACCGCGAAGCCGGCGCCGGCTTCGCCGGCCCGGGCCGCTTCAACGGCGGCGTTCAGGGCCAACAGATTGGTCTGAAAGGCGATGGAGTCGATGGTGGAGATGATTTTTCTGATTTTATCACTATCTGTTTCGATCTGGGTCATGTTTTGGGTAAGGGCGGCCAGGGCCTTAAGTGATTGGCCCGATTTCCTGATGTTTTCCTTCATCAGCTCTTCCGAGCCCTGGGTCAGGACGTTGGTTTCCTTGCTTTTACCCGCTACATCGGCCAGGGAGGTGGAAGATTGCTCGGTAAAGGCGGCTTGCCGGGCAGCGCTGTCCGACAGGAGTTGGCTGCCGTTGGCTATTTCGGCGGCGGCCGAGGCCACCTGGTTGGCGCTGGCCTGGATTTCCCGGGTGACCTTGCCCAGGGTCTTGGTCAGCATCGAGCCGATGAGGTAGGAGATGACCATGCCGCCGATTACGGCGATGATCGTAATTACTGATACCTGGGTTTTGGTGTTGCCGGCGGCATCCAGCATGACTTTATCGGTCATGATCTGGCTTTTTGCTTCTTTGCGGATGGTGTGGAGCAGTTCCTGGACCTTTTCCAGGGTGGGAACGGTTTCGGTGGCGTAAATGGTGTTGGCTTCCTGCATCCCTTGTAATTGCAGATCCTGCCA
Source organism: Deltaproteobacteria bacterium (assembly GCA_013349285.1). GTDB lineage: Bacteria > Desulfobacterota > Desulfobulbia > Desulfobulbales > Desulfurivibrionaceae > DUZU01. The sequence continues at coordinate 18,442 of DUZU01000010.1, forward strand.
GCTCAGGGTCCGGTCGATGGCGGCCAGGGTGCTTTGGGCGAATTTGGCCGTGTTGTTGTTGAAAAAGGAGATGGCATACTGGATGCTGCCTTCTCTTAACATTTCATCGATCTGTTTGGCGCTTTGATGCAGATGGAGGTGCGGTTCTTCAATCTCTTTGAGAAGGGTGGCAAGTTCGGGATTGGCGTTTTTCTGGGCGGCAACCGGCTCGGAATAAAGCCATTTGCCGAGGCTGCATTTGGTGTGATCCATCTGCACGTCAATGGTGGTGGTTTTGTCATCCAGAAAGGCATCTTTGACCTTGTTTATCCAGCTTAGGTGGTCTACTTTTTTTTCGCGGAGAAAGTTGCCTAAGGATCGATCGGCCTGCCGAAATCGTTCGCCGATTTTAATGGCTGAGTTATGCAGGTCGGCGTGGGGTTTTTCAATTTTTTTGACTAGCGGGGCAAGGCTGGGCACCAGTCGTTCCGCCTCGTTGCGCCCCTCGCCGTAAAGCCATTTGCCGAAGCCGCATTTATGGTCGTCGGTCTCCACCTTCAGGGTGGTGATCTGGTCGTCGGTGAGCAGGGCGTTAACCTTGTTGATCCAGTTGAGGTGATCAACCTCCCTTTGGGCCAGTTCCCCATCCAGTCGGTTGCCGTCGATTACATCCGACGCATTTTTTATGATGGAGTTGGTGCCCCACAGACTCAAAAAACCGCAAATGATGAACAGTGCCAGCACAATGCCGAAGCCGATGGTTATCCGCTGGTTAATGGTGAGGGTGGAGGCAACGGTCTTTAAATTATTTTTTGCTGTAATCAATTAATAACCTCATGCAGGTGACCATCGGCTGAGAATGGCAATTGGCGCTGAATTGTAATTATTATTTTTTGCTGATGGTAAATAAGGTGTCGAGTTTCAGTTCTTTGAACAGTTCAAATAGGTCGGTGCCAAGATTGATCACGGAAAGTGTGCCGCCCGCCGTTGCCAGGTGTTTGTAAAGCAACAGGATTTTGCCGATGCCGGAACTGCCGATATGGCTTATCTGGCGGCAGTCGATAATTACTTTTTTGGTCGAGGCTAGATCAATTGCCTTAAAGTTGGATTTCAACTCATCCGCCCCTTTTTCGTCAATAATCCCCGCAAGGGTGATTTGAGTTTGGTTGTCGTTTGTCACGCATGCAATATCCATGATTCTCCCCAGAGTAAAAAAGTCAGCCATACAAAATGCTATTTATGAAAAATGATATACCGGCATATTTTTTTTGTAAACATAATATGCATCTAGTTGTTATTTTGAGGAATTTAAGTTTTTAATTAATGTTTAAGCATGGTGCCCCACAGGTTGAATTTTTCATTGGTTTCCGAAGGCGGTTTATGCGAGTTCATTCTTGTTTTTTGGAAGGTGATGATCAGGTGGCTGCCGGAAGACTTCCATTTGGTATAACTGGAAAGTTTTTTGATGATAAAGATCCCTCTCCCCGATTCGGCCAAGAGATGATCGAGGTCGGTGGGGTTAGGCAGGTCGCGGTAGTTGAAGCCCCGGCCCCGGTCGATTATCTCAAGGGTAAAGTCGTTGCCGAAGCGCCAGCGCACGGTTATCGGCAGGCTGCAATTCCTTTTGTTGCCATGCTTCCAAGCGTTGAGGATGGCCTCGGTCAAGGCCGTCTGGATTTTATAGTCTGAATTTTCATAATCATGGCGGATAAGTTCCTGGCTTATTTGTGTCCAGGCAAACGAGATAAGATCGTCAATATCTTGGAAATCATCGGGCAGCAGTTCCATCTCCGTAACGTCGTTGGTGTTTTCCAGCTCAACGCCGAGCACGGTGATGTCATCGTTTGAGGTGTTATGGGTGGCGGAAACCTCTTCATTGCAAAGGTTGGCGATGTGGCTGATGAGTTGTTCGGCAAGATCGGCCACCGGCAACAGCGGGGTCTTGTGCACAAGTTCAGTCAGCACGTCCTTGAGTTCGTAATAACTGAGAATCTGCTGCTCGTTTCTAAGGGGCATCTCCGGCAGGCCGTCCGTGTAAAGAATGAGCTTGTCGCCCGGCATGAGCTGTAGTTGGCCCGCCTTAAATTCGGCTTGATCGATGATCCCCATCGGTAGATTATTACCCCCGCCCCCGGGCTGCGGATATCCGGTGACCACGTTTTGCCGGATTAGAAAGAAAGGAGGGTGGCCGCAAGAGACAAAATTAAGCAGAAGGGTGTTGTGGTCGATTTCTGCGGTAATGGAGGTGAAAAACTGATCATCCTTGAAAAGTTTAGTCTTGCACAGGGTATGGTTGAGTGTCGAAACAATTTTTTCCAGGGACAGGTGCTGGAAGTTGAGAAGAACATTGTGGGTAAGGTCCGAGATGATGCTGCGCAGCATGCAGTTTACCGCGTGGCCTGATTGATCCTTGAGGCTGATGACTGTCCGGCCTCGGGGGTAATTGGGGTTGGGCATCAGCTTTCGAGCAAACAGGTGGTCGCCGCCTTCGGTTTTGCAGGGTGAGGAAAAGGCATGGAAGCAGAGGGCAAATCCTTCACCGATCCTGATGTATCGGGCCGGATAGTTGCTGATAAAGTCGAGAATGTTGCGGGCAAGCGCGATGTTCAACTCCTGCTCTTCGATGGTTTTTTTGAGGATGGCATTTTGTTGTTTCAGGTCCTCTCCGGCGGCTTTGAGCGAGAGGTGGGTTTTGGTCCGGGCCATAACCTCGGCGCCGTTAAAGGGTTTGGTGATGTAGTCCACCGCCCCGGTTGCGAAGCCTTTCTGGATGTCTTGGGGCGCATCCATGCTGGTTATGAAAATAATGGGAATGTCCGTTGTTGCGTTGTCGGTTTTAAGGGTTTGGCAGATGGCGAAGCCGTCGAGGCCCGGCATGATGATATCAAGGAAAATCAGATCCGGCAGTTGGTTGCGGGCAATGGCCAGCCCCTGGCCGCCGTCTTCGGCCGTTAGCACGTTGTAGTCTGCGCTGAGCAGTTTGTGCAACAAAGCACGGTTGAATTCAGAGTCGTCTACAACAAGGATGGTGGGGCGGATGCTCTCATGCATTGGTCAATAGGATCCTTTTGGCGTTGGCCTTGTCTGGCATGTTGTTCAGCCGCCGGTCTGTCCGTATTTTTTGATTAACGGGGTAAGGGGGGCGGTAAGTTCTTTGAACATGTTATTTAAGCCGCGGAACTTATCGCCTTCAGTTTCCAACTGTTGTTTCTCGATTTTTTTGGCGGCCGCCGACAGGTGGCTTAGTCCCAGGTTGCCCAAGGTGCCCTTCAGGCCATGGGCAACTCGGCAGAGTTCGTCCAGATTTTTATCGGCAAGCGCCTTTTCCCCTGCCGCGATTTCTTTTTGAAGGGTTTTGATCGCGATGTTCAGCATGGCTTCAGCCTCCCGGCTTGAGGCAATGTTGAAAGTGGTTTTTAAGAATTCGATTAAGCTCCGGGGGTCGATCCGGGCGGCCCCGGTTTCGGGTGATGTCGGGGTGATCTGCACGGCAGCTTGGAGGGGCAGGGCCAAGCCGAAGGTGTTGGCTTCGATTTTGGCATATAGATCGGCCGGGATGAATGGCTTGCTGAGATAGTCGTTTATCCCAGCCTCGCGATATTTTTGTTCATCGCCGGACAAGGCATGGGCGGTGATGGCGATGATCGGTGTTTTTCTGCCCTTTATTTTTCGGCGCAGCTCGGCGAGCAAGGCTCGGTGTTCGCTAAAATTGTTATCCGGCTCTTGATCCTGCTCGCAGAGGCGGATTAACCTGGTGGCCGTCAAGCCGTCCATGTCCGGCATTTGAATGTCCATCAGGATGAGGTCGAAATCCTTGCCTGTCAGTATCTTGAGCGCTTCCAGGCCGGTTGTCGCGCAGGCTACCCGGTGGTTTTGTTGGAGGAGCAACTGCTGGGCCACAATGGTATTGAACTCATTGTCTTCGACCAGAAGAATTTTAAGAGATCTTGTCGGGGTTGGTGAGGTTGTCGGCGGCAAAGGTTTTTCCGCGATTATCTGCGCCATTGCCGGCTGGGCTTTTTGGAGCCAGGCGGTAAAGTAAAAGCGGCTGCCCTTGCCGAGCTCACTCTCCACCCGGATATCTCCGCCAAAAAGGCCAACCAGGCTTTTGCAGATGGCCAGCCCCAGTCCTGTTCCTCCGTATTGGCGGGTAATACTGTTGTCTGCCTGGCTGAAGCTCTCGAATATATGCGGAAGTTTTTCTCCGGCAATGCCGCCGCCGCTGTCGGCCACGCAAAATTCCAGCAGCAGTTTATCTTCCTTCTCCTTCGCCACGGCGGCATATATTTTTACCGCCCCTTGGTTGGTGAATTTAATAGCGTTGGCCATGAGGTTCATTATGATTTGATGCAGGCGAAAGTCGTCACCCAATAAGGTCTTCGGCACCTCCGGAGCTATGGCGAAATCAAGTTCCAGGCCTTTGGCCATCGCCTCCAGATTAAGTGAGCGATGGACCGAATTGAAGGTGTTTAACAGGGAAAACGGGTGTTTTTCCAACTCCAGGTGGCCTGCTTCAATTTTTGAGTAATCAAGAATGTTGTTGATGATCTTTAATAACAGGGTGGATGATTTTTTTACCCCGCCGAGGTATTCCTGCTGTTCGGGGTTAAGCGGCGTCAGCATGGCCAGTTCGGTCAGGCCGATTATGGCGTTCATGGGGGTGCGGATTTCGTGACTCATGTTTGCCAGGAACTGGCTTTTGGCGTCGTTTGCCGCTTCTGCGGCTTCCTTGGCCCGGCGTAACTCGTTTTCGGAAATTCGCTGGTCGGTGATGTTGTGAAAGCCCCAGACCCGGCCGATGCCCTGGCCGTCAACGATCAGGGGCCGGGAAAAACGTTCGAAGACCAGGCCGTCTTTAAGTTCGATTACATCAAAGCTTTCGGCATTCGGCGAGTTGTAAAGGAGTTTTACCTTGTCGAGAAATTCGTTGGGCTTTTGCAGCTGTTTGAGCACGTATTCCAAGACCTTGGCGTCATCTCCCGCAGAGATAATCGAGCCGGGAATGGCCCAGAGATCGGCAAAGTTTTTATTGTATTTTAAAATCCTGCCGGAGGTGTCCACCACCATAATTCCATCGGTGGTGGATTCGAGGGTGGCGTTCAATTGAGAATTGATTTGCCTTAGAATTTTTTCCGTGGCAAGCAGTCCCTCCTGGGAATGTTTAAGTTCGGTAATGTCGGTCCAGGCTCCGATTATTTCAATGGGGATCTTTTCCCCCTCGCAGGTTACATCCGATTCGTCTCTGATCCAGCGGTATGAGCCGTTTTTGTGCTGCATTCTGTAATCCAGCGTATGGCGGCCGCCTTTTTTCAGCATGGCGGAGAACCTCTCTTGCACCCGTTGCCGGTCGTCCGGGTGGATCAGTCTCATCCTGAAGCGAGAGTCGGTGGTGAATTCCAGCGGTTCATAACCCAGCTGCACCCGGACATTATCGCTTATAAAGGTGGTGGGGAAGTCGCCGGAGGTCTCGCAGGTGTAGATGACTGCCGGGGTTGATGATAGAAGGTAGTCAAATCTTTCACCGTTTTGCCGGAGAGCCTGCTCTGTTTTTTCGCGTTTGTTGATTTCTGCCAATAGATTTTTGCGCTCCACGGCGAGGCGGCCTTCAAGCCGGCTGATTACCTGAAAAAAGATAAAGAACAGCCCTAATCCTATCAGGATGGTAACCATGGTCTGTCTGATCGAAAGTTGCGTCAGGGTGTTTTTCTTGTGGGTGATGTCGTGCAGCACAATAATTTCACCAACCTGGGTGTGGGCCACGTCGTAGAGGGGCAAGATGCCGTCGGTAAAATGGCCGTTGGCCAAGGTGAAATCGTTGAAGATGGGGTTGGCGGCTCTTTGATGGCGGGAAATGTGCCTATTTATCTCGTCGGGGATTGTGGCCATGGTTTTATCGCTGATTACCGAATTGGGCAGGGTATCCCAGTCTCCTTGGTGGCCGAGCATCCTCAGTCCTTCTTCCCAGTTGCTGCGGTTAAGGTGTTTTTTGTCGATTAGAAAGATCAGGTCAACATCGATCAATGCGCTTATATTTTTACTGATGTGCTCTATTTCTTCTCCGAGTTCCAGGTAGCCGACCACTTTGTTGTTGATGCGCCATGGCGTAACAACCCGCAGGGTGAAGGTGCCGAAGGGGCCCAGTTCGATGCCTGAGGAAGTTTTTTGCTTTTCCGCGGCTTCGCGCAGAGTGTGTCGAGTGATGTGGTCGCCATGGCGGATCGGGTTGTGGACCCTGAGGAAATTTATTTGGTTTAAGTCGTGGAAGTAAAAATGGGTGATTCTGTATTTGGCCTTGAGGCGATCGAATATCGGTGAGCTGTAGTTGAGAAGTGCCTGCCTGTTTTGTGAAAGCCAGGCTTTCTGCAGATTGTCGTCTTTGGCTAAAAAGTCGGAAAGCCCCTCCAGTAATTGGGCATCCTTGCTCAATTCACTTTGGAAAATTTTATCAATGCTCTTGATGTGTGATTGGATTTCATCGTTGAACTGTTTTCGCATTCCCCATTGTGAATTGAAAAAAGAGATGGCCAGGAGCAGGAACATAGCGAGGGCCAGGGGAATGAGGAGGGTTTTTTTTATGGGTTCCATAGGAATGATGTTTCGAGGAGCAATGTTGAAATTGTAGTAATAATATTTGTTACTTATTTCATATTAGTATCATCCTGGCTTTATAGGTCAAGAAGAAAAAGTTTGTGAAAAAAATCAGGAAGGAGGCCCAACAGATAGATTGCTCGCCATGTGGCTTCATGGAGGGGAGTGGAAGGTGGGTTTTAGAGGTGTAATGCGGCCTATGGCATAAAAAAAGGGAACCAACTTAAAGTAGTTGATTCCCTTTGATTATTTGCTGGCGTCCCCAACGAGATTCGAACTCGTGTCGCCGGCGTGAAAGGCCGGTGTCCTGGACCTGGCTAGACGATGGGGACTTCATTGGTGGGTCGTGTTGGATTCGAACCAACGACTCTCTGCTTAAAAGGCAGATACTCTACCGACTGAGTTAACGACCCGCCCTTTGAAAAGGCTCTTTTACAATAGTAGGTTTTTCGTGTCAAGAATTTTACTGATCTATTTGCTTTTTTTTCTAAATGGAAACCCTGGCGCCTAACTTGTTATCGTGTTGCGGACGCGCAATTTTTGTGGTTTTTTATGGATGAAGCGGCATGTTAAATAACTTGTGGCAGAGCGGTATGTCTGCTATATCTTGATACTTGTTCGCAGGCGGCATCGGGTTATTTCTTGGGCCTTGCTGTTATAAAAATATATGAAAAAAACAGGTGAGTCATGGGGCTGTTGTCCAGTTCGGCAAGCTTTGTCCGCTATACGGTGGAAGGGGATTTGCCGCAAAATTTTTGGGAGTTTATTGCCGAGCGCATTGCCCTCCATTCGTTTCGCGATATCGACGAAAGCTATGAGGAGCGATCGGTGGGCTGGGTTTCGGTCTTGAATATGTTTGACAGCGAATTTGCCTTTGCCTCCTATGCCGCGGCCGACCATGTCGTTTTGTCGCTCAGGATCGACGAGCGCAAGGTGGCGCCCAACGTGCTCAAGAAATTCTGCCTCAAGGAAGAGGAGCGGCTCAAGAAGGCCCGCCAGATTCCCAAGCTGGCCCGCTCCCAGAAGCTGGAGATCAAGGAAAACGTCAAGCTGATGCTCATGAAAAAGGCGGTGCCGGTGCCGGCGGTCTATGATATCTGCTGGAATCTGGCCGACTCCACCCTGCTTTTTTTCTCGACCAGCCAGAAGGCCCAGGAGTTGCTGGAGGAGTTTTTCAAGGATTCCTTTGACCTGGGGTTGATGCTCCAGGTGCCCTATCTGACCGCCGAGCATCTGCTCGGCCCCGACTCCCATGCGGCCCTGGCCGAGATCACCCCGTCAATCTTTGTTTAGCCGTTGAGGACGCCATAGTGGATTTAGTAGATCTTATTGAAGAAAAAAGATTTCTGGGCCAGGAGTTTTTGACCTGGCTCTGGTTTAAAAGCGACGAGCGCGGCGGTTCGATCTTTCTGCCCGAGGCCGGTGAGGATGTGCAGGTGATCTTTGCCAAGCATATGATCCTGGTTTATGGCGAGGGGGATTCCAGTGAGAAGGTGATCTGTCAGGGGCTGCAGACCGAGCTGCGGGAGGCGCGCACCGGTCTGGCCATGGGCAAGAAGCTGGAGCAGGCCCGGATTCAGCTGGTGCGCGGCGAATATGAGTGGAATCTGTCGCTTAAGGCCACCCTGCTTGAGTTTCGCAATATCAAGTCGCCCAAGACCATGGCCACCTCGGAGGAGAGTGACGAGCCCGAGGCGGTGGAGGGGCGGATGCTTGAACATATCGGCCTGCATGAGATTTTGATGCGCACCGTGGATCAGTTGTTCAGGATGTTTCTCGAGGTTAGAATCGGCGCGGGCTGGGGCCAGGAATTGACCCGCCTCCGCGAGTGGGTGCACCAGGAAAAGTGAAAGAAAAATAGCCACGAAAACCACTAAACAACACGAAATCCAAAAAATATTTGCTATGTTACTAAGGTTGTCGACATGGTAGCCGATGTCGGAAGCATGTCAGCGAAGCATTAGAAAACTTTCGGGTCTTTTATCGGGCACTGCTGCCGATCATTGACTCGTGGCGTTAGTGGCAACAACATATCGAAAAAGAGAGAGTAGTTATGGAGTTTGAAACTGTCATCGGGCTTGAGGTTCATGCCCAGCTGAAAACCAAGAGCAAGATTTTCTGCGGTTGCACCACCGAGTTCGGCAATCCGCCCAACAGTAATACCTGTCCGATCTGCCTGGGCATGCCCGGCGTGCTGCCGGTGCTTAACAAGAAGGTGGTGGAGTATGCCATGAAGATGGGGCTGGCCACCAACTGCGAGATTCCCCCGATGAACGAGTTCGCCCGGAAGAATTATTTTTACCCGGACCTGCCCAAGGGGTATCAGACCTCCCAGTTTGACAAGCCGATCTGCGAGCATGGCTGGGTCGAGATCGAGGTGGAGGGTAAAACCCGCAAGATCGGCCTCACCCGGATCCACATGGAAGAGGACGCCGGCAAACTGATCCATGACGAGCGAGAGCCCAAGAGCTATGTGGATCTCAACCGGACCGGCGTCCCCCTGATCGAGATCGTCAGCGAGCCTGATCTCCGGTCGCCGGAAGAGGCGGTGGCTTATCTGAAAAAGCTGCACGCCATTCTCCGTTATCTCGATATCTGCGACGGCAACATGCAGGAGGGCAGCTTCCGCTGCGACGCCAATATTTCATTGCGGCCCAAGGGCCAGCAGGAGTTCGGGACCCGGACCGAGTTGAAGAATATGAACTCCTTCCGCAATGTGCAGCGGGCCCTGGAGTATGAGGAGCGGCGCCAGCGCGATCTGCTGCTGGACGGCGAGCAGGTGATCCAGCAGACCCTGCTCTGGGATCCGGACAAAGGGGTCAGCTCTTCCATGCGCTCCAAGGAAGAAGCCCATGACTACCGCTATTTCCCCTGCCCGGATCTGGTGCCGGTGGTGATCGATCAGGCGTGGATCGAGGCGATCAGGGCAACCCTGCCCGAGCTGCCCGATGCCCGCAAAGCCAGGTTTGTAACCGAGCTGGAGCTTTCGGAAAATGACGCCGGGGTGCTCACCTCGTCAAGGGAGTTGGCCGATTATTTCGAGGCCGCCCTTAAGGATTACGGCAACGGCAAGAAGCTTGGCAACTGGATCATGACCGAGCTGATGAAGTCGATGAAGGGGGAGGATGCCATGGACATCAGCCAGTGCCCGGTTGCCCCGGCCAATCTGGCCGCCTTGCTCACCATGATCGACAAGGGTACCATCAGCGGCAAGATCGCCAAGACGGTGTTTGAGGAGATGATGATCTCGGGTAAGGATGCGGAGGCAGTGGTCAAGGAGAAAAATCTGGTCCAGATGAGTGATGAGGGCGAGCTGGTCGCCATCGTCCAGGAGATCATCGCCGCCAACCCGGAACAGGCCCAGCAGTTCCGGGAGGGTAAGGGCAAGGTCATGGGCTTTTTTGTGGGCCAGTTGATGCAGAAGACCAAGGGCAAGGCCAACCCGCAGCTGGCCAACCAGTTGTTTGCCAAGGAGTTGAACAAGTAAGGGGCATTCGACTACCTGAAGGCCACCGTTAAAAAAGTCGGTTTGCTTTTTAGGTTTACTTAGCCAAAGGCAACCGTCAAAAGATTCGTTTCTAAATTTCGTGTCATTTCGTGGTTTTCGTGGCAAAAAAATGAATAAATCCGACTGGCAGATAAAAGGGCAGGGGCATCGGCAGCGGCTGCGGGATAAGTTTCTGGCCCATGGCCTTGCCGGCTTTGCCGATGCCGAGGTGTTGGAGATGCTTTTGGCCATGGGCACCCCCCGCAAGGATTGCAAGGAAACGGCCCGGGCGGCGCTTGATCGCTTTGGTTCCCTGGCCGCGGCTCTCGATGCCGCGCCGGTGGAATTGCAGCAGATCAAGGGGCTGGGCGAGAAAAACACCTTTGCCCTAAGCTTTGTCCAGGCCGTGGCCCGCCGTTATCTCAAAGAGCGGCTCAAGGATAAGGAGTATCTGCGCTCCTCCCGGGAGGTGGGCGACTATCTGGTCCATGCCATGCGCGGCCTCAAGCGTGAGGTACTGATGGCGGTGCTTCTTGATTCTTCCCTGGCGATTATCGATACCCGGGTGGTGGCCGAGGGGACCCTGGCCCGTAACACCATCCATCCCCGGGAGTTGATCAAGGTCGCCCTGGCCGGCCATGCCGCTTCCCTGATCATTGCCCACAACCACCCCTCCGGCAGTCTGACCCCTTCTGAAGAAGATAAAAAGCTGACCCGTCATCTCTTTGTCGCCCTGGCCTATGCCGAGGTCCAACTGCTGGATCACCTGATTATCGGCGGGAGCGAAAGGCCGTTCAGTTTTGCCGATAACGGCCTGATGGAGCAGATCCGAAGGGATTGTCTGCCCCTGGCCGCCGGAGGCTGATGATGGTCGAGAGGATGATCACCCCGGAGAGCGGCGAGCAGCCGCCGGCTCTTTATCTGCATATCCCTTTCTGCCGGAGCAAGTGCGGCTATTGCTCTTTTAGCTCCTTTCCCTGCGAGACCCCGCCCGCCGCGTATCTTGAGGCGCTCAAGGAACAGGCCCTTTTTTTTGCCGGGCAGGATTGGTGTCGGGAGCGGGTGTTTGCCACTGTTTTCATCGGCGGCGGCACGCCGACCATCTATGGCGGGGCCGAGCTGGCCGAGCTGCTTGGCTTTATGCGGCAACATTTTCGTTTGAGCGATACGGCAGAGATCAGCGTGGAGGGCAATCCCAACAGTATCAGTCATGAATCCTTGGTCCAGCTGCGGCGGGCCGGGGTCAACCGGTTGAGCATCGGGGTGCAGGCCTTTTCCGACCGGCTGCTCAAGGGAATCGGCCGGGCCCATAACGTGGCCCAGGCCCGGGAGGCGATCACTCTGGCCCGGCAGGCGGGGTTTGACAATATCAATCTTGATCTGATCTATGGTCTGCCCGGCCAGTCCCTGGAGGATTGGCGCCGGTCCCTGGAGATCGCCTTGTCTTTTGCCCCGGAACACCTGGCCCTTTATGAGCTCAGTGTTGAGGAGGGCACCCCTTTTGCCGCGTTGGAGCAGGCGGGAAGGTTGCCGCTGCCCGATGACGATGAGCTGGCGGCGATGGAGGAGGCGGCCCAGGGGCTGCTGGCCGGCAGCGATCTTATCCGGTATGAGATTTCCAACTATGCCCGGCCGGGCCGCCAGTGCCGCCACAATATCAACTACTGGCAGAACGGCTCATACCTGGGGCTGGGGGCCGGGGCGGTTTCCTGTTTTTCCGGGTTGCGGGTCAAGAATGTGGCTGATCCCGGGCAATATGTGAATCTGATTGCGGCGGGTAAGGCCCCTTACCATGATAGTGAATGTCTGCCGCTGACCGCCCGCTTCCGGGAGAGCGTGATCATGGGCCTGCGGCTGTTGGCCGGGGTTTCCTTGCCCCTGTTAAGGGAGCAGTATGGTTTGACGCCCCAGGATTATTATGGAAAGATTCTTGATGATTTGTTGGCCCGGAAGCTGATCGAGTTTGGTGGCGATCACCTGCGGCTCACGGCCCTTGGCTTGCCGGTGGCCAATCAGGTGTTGGCCCGGCTGGTCTAAGGGGGTAAAGGTGTAAGGGATATGGCTAAAGAAAAGAAAACATACATCTGTCTCGCCTGTAAGGCCCAATTCAGCAAATGGGCCGGCCAGTGCGGGGAGTGCGGCGAGTGGAATATGGTTGAGGAGCAGGAGGTGTGCCCGGTCGGGCCGGGCAGCCGTTTTCAGGGCTATGCCGGGGTGCTGTCCGAGGTGCACACCATGGCCGAGGTCAGCCTGGAGAAGGCGCCCCGCTTTTCCACCGGTCTTTCCGAGCTTGACCGGGTGCTGGGCGGCGGTCTGGTGCCGGGCTCGGTGGTGCTGATCGGCGGCGATCCCGGGGTGGGCAAGAGTACAGGCCTGCTCCAGGTCTGCTGTAATCTGAGCACTGCCAAAAAGGTGCTCTATGTCACCGGCGAAGAATCCCTGCAGCAGATCGCCATGCGGGCCAAACGGCTCGGCTTGCCCGAGAAGCACCTGCTCATGCTGGCCGCCACCCAGGTCGAGGATATCTGTGCCACTGCCGCCCAGGAAAAGCCGGCGGTGATGGTGATCGACTCGATCCAGACCATGCAGGTGGCGCAAAGCAATTCTGCGCCGGGCAGCGTCAGCCAGGTGCGGGAAAGCGCGGCCATGCTCACCCAGTTTGCCAAGCAGAGCGGCACCGCCATCTTTCTCGTCGGCCATGTCACCAAGAGCGGCGATCTGGCCGGGCCCCGGGTGCTGGAGCATATCATCGACGTGGTCTGTTATATCGAGGGCGGCGGCGACAGTCGCTACCGGGTGATGCGGGCCGTGAAAAATCGCTACGGCGCGGTCAATGAGCTGGGGGTATTCGCCATGACCGACACCGGGCTCAAGGAGGTCAAGAACCCCTCGGCCATCTTTCTCTCCCGTTATGAGCAGCCCATGCCCGGCAGCGTGGTCATGGTGATCTGGGAGGGCAGCCGGCCGCTGCTGGTCGAGATCCAGGCCCTGGTGGATGACAGCCACAGCGAGATGCCCCGCCGGGTGACGGTGGGGCTGGAGCAGAACCGGCTGGCCATGCTGCTGGCGGTTCTGCATCGGCACGGCAGTGTTGCCACCTATGATCAGGATGTTTTTATAAATGTGGTGGGCGGGGTGCGGGTTACGGAAACCAGCGGTGATCTGGCCCTGTTGCTGGCCGTGCTGTCAAGCCTGAAGAATAAGCCGTTGCCGGATGATCTGGTGGTTTTCGGCGAGGTGGGGCTGGCCGGCGAGATCCGGCCGGTGCCCAACGGCCAGGAACGGCTGCGGGAGGCGGTGAAACATGGCTTTAAGCGGGCCATCGTGCCCAAGGCCAATGTGCCCAAGGGCGGTATCAAAGGGATCGAGGTGGTCGGGGTTACCCGGCTTGCCGAGGCGCTGGATGCCGCGGTTTGAGCCGGTTTTTCCCGCTGCTTTCAAATTTCTACCTGTAGCCGCCTTCATCGTTGACAGGAAATAGCATTGATGGTACAAAGTTTTGCATTCAGTGGAGGAGTGGCCGAGTGGTTTAAGGCGGCGGTCTTGAAAACCGTTGTACGAAAGTACCGTGGGTTCGAATCCTACCTCCTCCGCCACTGTAACAATTAGTTTTTGGTTTGGAGAGATGACCGAGAGGCCGATGGTGCTCGCCTGCTAAGCGAGTGTGGGGGTTATACTCCACCGAGGGTTCGAATCCCTCTCTCTCCGCCATGTTTTTTGTAAGGCGCTGCGATTTTAATCGTAGCGCCTTTTTTTATTGGGCGCAGGTGCTCATTACCTGCTTGAGGTTGGTGCGGCCGGCGATGATCTGGCGGATCCCTTCCTGTTTCAAGGCTGTTCGTGTTCTGATTGCAGTTGATAAAACTATTCAGGGCAAGGCTTCGCTCCTGTCTTCCGGAGACCTCGCCCCGAATAGGTGGAGGATTGCTGTTTTTTCTGGTCCCCCCTGGTTTTGTTCGACTTATTCCCTTGCAAATACTGACAATCGGAGCACCCGCGAATGGGGTGCTCCGATTGTCAGCCCCGCCCCGCTGATATTTTTTTACTCGGCTGTTTTTTCGGAGGAGAATCCGGTGTAGATGTGGCCGCTGTTGTTGGCGGGAAAGGTCTGGGTTAATTGCTCTGGATAAGCGTCGGCGGTGTTTTTTATGGCCCTGCCGTTGTTTGCGGAGATGAGCAGGAATATAAAGGCCAGAAAAAACATGAATTTAATTAAAAAGTTCATGATGTGCTCCTTTGTCTTGTGAAATAATCGGTGGTTGCTCCGTTGCCTGGTTTGTTTTCTTCCTGTCTTGTCTTAAAGCAAATGTGATGCCAGATGGTGCAAGATGGGAATAATTATGTTTTTTCGTTGTGGATCAAATGGTTATGATTGCAATTGTTCCTCCGTCTGTTTAGACTGGTATTGTCAATAAAGTTTACAGCTTGATGGGGTATAAATAGATAAATATAATTTGTTTGAAATATAATACTGAATTGTGGTGGAAAAAGTAAAGTGTTAACTTTGTTTACTTAGTGTATATTTAGTTTACGTTTATGGCTGGTCTAAATTCAAACATTATCGGTTCCCTTGATCCCCGCAAGCGGCTGGGTCTGCTGCGCCAACGCCTGACCCAGGTCATGCATGCCTGGCGGGTTGAGGATTACCGCGCCTTTGTCCAGCTTTTCGTTAAAATCCTGCCCAAGATGCTCGATGCGGAGCGTTGCACCATCTTCATTATTGAGATGGGCACCGAGAGGATCTGCTCGATCTACGGCACCGGCATTCATGAAAAAGAGATAGAGCCGCCCAAGGATGGCAGCGTGGTGGGCAGCGTTATCTCCAGCGGCGAAAGTGTTATTGCCAATGATTTGGTCAGGCAGAAGGGGTTTCATGCCCAGGTTGATGAGGAAACCGGTTTTGTCACCCGGAATATGGTATGCGCGCCGATTAAAAGCCTTACCGGCCACGGGGTTACCGGCGCCATCCAGGTGCTCAACAAAGAAGGGGAGGCTGGTTTTGCCCGGCCCGATCTCGAGATGCTTGAGGAGGTGGCGGATTATCTCTCCATCTCCATCGAAAGTATTATCCTCAACCAGGAGATTCTCCGGATCTCCCAGCAGGTAAACCGGGAGGTTGAAAAGCTCGACTTCAGCTTTTTCCGAAAAAATCTCCTCATTGCCGAAAGCCCATCCATGCGGGATATCCTGGCCCAGGTCAAGGAGATCAGCGCCCTGCCGGTCAATGTTCTGCTCCAGGGCGAAAACGGTACCGGCAAGGAGCTGATTGCCCGGCTGATTCATGAAATGAGCCCCAGGAAAAGCCGGCCCTTTGTTGCGGTAAACTGTGCCGCCATCCCCCATGGCCTGATGGAAAGCGAATTCTTCGGCTACGAGAAAGGGGCCTTTACCGGAGCCGACCAGGTCAAGCAGGGCCGCTTTGAAGAGGCGGACGGCGGCACCTTTTTTCTCGATGAGATTGCCGACATGCCCCTTGATATCCAGCCTAAATTTTTACGGGTTCTCCAGGAGGGAGAGGGTAGCCGCTTGGGGAGCAACAGGCTGCTCCATTACGATTTTCGGATGATTTCGGCCACCAATAAGGATTTGATGGCGGCCAAGGAGCATGGCGGGTTTCGGGAAGATCTTTATTTCAGGCTTTTTTCGGTGGAGATCGAACTGCCTCCCTTGCGCAAGCGGATAGAGGATATCGTGCCCCTGGCCGTGGCTTTTTTGGCGGAGATCAACAAGCGTTTCAAGAAAAGGGTGGCCGGCTTTTCGCCGGAGGTGCTCAGGGTCTTTGAGTCATACCCCTGGCCCGGCAATATCAGGCAATTGCGGCGGGAAGTGGAGAGGTTGGTGGTGCTCACCGGCAACAACGAGGTGATCGAGCTGGAAAAATGCTCCAAGGAGTTGCTGGCCGCGCCGGTCGGTGGCGATCATGCCGAGCCGGCCTCGATCTCCGGCTTGGGCGAACAAACCCTGCCCGAGGCAGTCCGCGCCCTGGAATCCTCTCTTATCGTCAATGCCCTGAAGAAAACAGGGGGCAATAAGAGCCGGGCCTCCGAATTGTTGAGGATTTCCCGGCAGGGGTTGATCAAGAAAATAAAACGATATCAGTTGGCTGATTAGCACTTCTTGGTTTGGGTGGTTTTGATACTTTAAATGTGTAGGATTTTTGTAAATCGACTGGACATAAGATATTGATGCAGCTAGCCTGATGAGTAGTGGTTGTTGTCTCGTTCACTAATCAGGGGAATGGCAGATGAAGCTCAGGGTTTTTCAATATTTAGCCGCACTGCCCGTAATGGCGGGACTTGTCATCTGTGCGCGTTTTAATTTTCTGGTTTTTCATAGTTTGGCCGAGGTGTTCAGTGTGGTTATTGCCTGTGGCGTCTTTATGTTTGCCTGGAACACCAGGAAGTTGACGGAGAATGATTTTTTTCTCTTTTTAGGGATCGCTTTTCTCTTTGTCGGGTCGTTGGATTTGCTGCATGCCCTATCTTATAAAGGGATGGGTGTTTTCGTGGGGTTCGGCGCCAATCTGCCGACCCAGCTCTGGATTGTAGCCCGTTATCTGCAGGCCGTCAGTTTTTTGATCGCTCCTTTGTTTTTAACCCGCCGGCTGAATTTTCGGGTTGCCTTTGTCGGGTATTTTATAATCTGGGCATCTGCTCTGTACGCCGTGTTTTCCGGGGCTTTTCCCGACTGTTTTGTGGAAGGGGTCGGGCTGACGCCTTTTAAAAAGATCAGTGAATATCTGATCTCGGGTGTGCTGGTTAGCGCCTATCTGTTGCTTTACAAAAACAGGTTAAAGCTTGATTTCAACACCTATCGTCTGGTGGTTTTCTCCATCATTTTGACCATTGTCTCGGAGGTTGCCTTTACCTTTTATGTCAGTGTCTACGGCCTGTCAAATCTGGTCGGCCATCTGTTTAAAATTGTCGCTTTCTACCTGATTTATCATGCGATCATCGCCATCGGGCTCAGGCGTCCCTATGAGTGTCTTCAGCTCAGGGAGGAAGAGCTGAAAAAAATAAATAAAAAGCTGGCAAGTGAAATCGATTTTCGGAAAAAGCTGGAAATGGATAAGGAGAATGTTATCCTCCAGTTGAAAAATGCCTTATCCGAGGTGAGAACTCTGCGCGATATCCTGCCGATTTGTTCATTTTGCAAAAAAATTCGAGACGATGACGGCTGTTGGGATCAGTTGGAGGTCTATATTACAAACCATTCGGACACGGATTTTTCCCATGGCATCTGTCCGGATTGTCTGGAGGAGCATTACCCCAAAGAACTCGAAGAAATGAAGAATATAAAGAAAGGTTGATTTTGTTATGGGGAAAAAGTGTCGTCGCCTAACCTCTTGATTGGTTTTTTTTGTGGTGGCTGCAGGGTTTGTTTGGTAGTGTTTTGAGCAGATAAGGGTGTTATAGGTAATTTTTTAAAATTTTACGTCGCAAAGGATTTTCAGGTGGTTGAAAGAGGGTTGATCGAAATCGCGTCCTTGTTTGTTGTTTGTTCCCTTTGTCAGTGGGTGGCCTGGCGGGTCAAGCTGCCGGCCATTATCTTTTTGTTGGTCGCCGGCATCCTGGCCGGTCCTGTTTTCGGGATTTTGCAGCCCGACCGGCTGATGGGCGACCTTTTTTTCCCTTTTGTTTCTCTTTCCGTCTCCATTATTCTTTTTGAGGGCAGCCTGACCCTGAAGTTCAGGGAGATATTGGGGTTGAGAGCCGTGGTGAGGAACATGATTTCCTTCGGCATGCTGGTGACCTGGCTGATTACCGCGGTAACCACCCGCTACGCCATCGGCTTGTCCTGGGAGCTTTCATTCTTATTCGGCGCGGTAACGGTGGTGACCGGGCCCACGGTAATTGTGCCCATGTTGCGGACGGTGCGGCCGACGGCCTCGGTTTCAAATATCCTGCGCTGGGAAGGGATCGTCATTGATCCCATCGGCGCATCCCTGGCGGTTTTGGTTTATGAGTTCATCATCTCCGGCGGCGGCCAGCAGGCCATGGGGCATACCCTGCTCACCTTCGGCCAGATTGTGCTGGTGGGCGGCGTCATCGGGCTTTGTTGCGGCTATGTTTTCGGGCTGATCCTCCGGCATCACTGGCTGCCGGAGTTTCTCCACAACGTTGCGACCCTCTCCCTGGTCTTCGGGGCCTTTGCCCTGGCCAACAGCCTGCAGGCCGAATCAGGCCTGGTGACCGTGACCGTTATGGGGATTCTGCTGGCAAATATGAAGGATGTTGATATTGATGATATTCTTGATTTTAAGGAAAGTCTCAGTATCTTGCTGATTTCCTTATTGTTTATCATGCTCGCCGCCAGGCTTGATCCTGCCGCCCTCGGCCAGCTGGGCTGGTCAACCCTGGTCGTTTTTCTCGCCATCCAGTTTTTGGCCCGGCCGCTTAATGTCATGGTCTCCGCCTTGGGCTCCAGGCTTACCTGGCCGGAGCGCCATCTGTTGGCCTGGATTGCGCCCCGGGGTATCGTGGCCGCGGCCATCGCCGCGCTTTTTGCCATCCAGCTTGAAAACATCGGCTTTACCGAAGCCGGGTTGCTGGTGCCCCTCACCTTTTCGGTGATTATCGGCACCGTGCTGCTGCAAAGCTTCACGGCCCGGCCCATTGCCCAGTGGCTGGGGGTGGCCGAGCCCGAGCCCAAGGGCTTTTTGATTGTCGGCGCCAATCTCGTCGCCCGGGCCATGGCCAAGGCCCTGGTGCAGAACGGGTTGCGGGTTTTGGTGGCCGATGCCTCCCGGAGTGACATTTCCGCCGCAAAAATGGATGGCATTGCCACCTATCTCGGTAATCCTATTTCCGAGCATGCGGATCGCCATCTTGATCTGGTTGGAATCGGCGGGATGCTGGCCATCACCCCCCATGAGAATCTCAACGTCGCCGCGGTCATGCATTACCGGATGGAGCTTGGCCGCAACAATGTGTTCATGGTTCAAACCAAACCGGCGGACAAGACCCCGGAGCGGCTTAATCTGCCGGTTCAGGTGCGGGAAAGTATTATTTTTGAAAGCAGGGCGACCTATGCCCACCTTGCCTCGCTGCTGCAAAAAGGCGGGGAAATCCGCACCACCAAACTGACCGAAAAATTCAGTTTTGATCAGTTTGTCGAGAAACAGGGTGGGGCGGCCCTGCTTCTTTTTGCGATCGACACCAAGGAGCGCTTCCGTATTTTTACCGAAAAACCACAGGTAAAACCGGGGCCTGGCTGGTCGGTGCTCTATCTGTGGGCCGATTGTGAAAATCTGGCCGAGGCGGGCGAAGGGCCACCCTGTGCCGCCGGGGCTGCTCAGCGATGATGTTCGGCAATCTTGGCAAACATCTGCACCAGCCCTGAGCAGAGGGTAAAGATCGATTTGATGTGGAGATTTGTGGCGCAACACTCATCGAAAAAGATGGTGAGCGCCGAGGCCAGATCGTCATCCGGCGCCTGGTAGCAGATAAGGATGGGGATCTTGGGCAAAGGGTAAAGAATAAGGGCGATATCCGCCTGATACCAGTCTATGGTTCGGCCCTGGAACAGGTCGATGATGTCGGTCAGCAGATGCGGGTTGTCGTCGGCCAGTTTTTTCAACGGCGTTTCGCAGCGGCTGGTGAACAGCCCCTGCCAGTCGATGCCGCCCCTGATCTCCCGAAATGAGATCCAGTTGCCGGTGATCTCGCCATGGGTCTGGTGGGTGATGTAGGAGAGCAGCGGCGCCTTGACCCAGGGGATGATGTGACATTCCGAGGTAACCCTGCCCTGTTGATCAACAAAAAAATCCCGGCCCAGTGAATTAATGACCAGCCTTTTGTCTTTAATTTCGGCGCCGATCAGGGGAGCTACGGCGGCAAAATCGATGCGGGCCGTCTTTTTTTCCAGTTGGTCAATAAATTCCGCCTGATCAATCTCTTTTGGGGCGGGGCGGGAAATGCGGCCGAAGAGCTCGGTGAGCTGTTCGCCGCTAAGTTCAGGGCAATCCCCGGCTTTTTTGCGGCCGGCGACCACGGCGGAGGCAAAGGCCAGGCAGGAGGGCAGGATGCATTTGCCGCAATTGGTCCGGGGCAGAAGCTTGTAGATATCAAGCGGCGTGATTTTGGCGTTGTGCAAGGCAGGCTCCGAGGGTGCGATTACAATTTTCTTTTAAAAACAAATAAGCGATGGCGAGAAAAACCGCAAAAAAAATGATATAATATTTTTGTACACTTTTCTTTCGTGGTCGGCTCTGGTAAAAAAACGGACTAAATAATTCCTCTGCGGGGCATCTGTTAATCCAATCTCTGATTAATTTCTTATGAAATCTACCATTGCCAAGATATACGAGCGGCTCATTCTGAGTCATCCCATGGTAACGCTTTTTCTTACCCTGGTTTTTGTCCTTGCTTTTGCCTGGCAAATTCCCAAGTTTCAGCTCGATGCCTCGGGGGATTCCCTGGTGCTGGAAAACGATGCCGATCTCTATTACGCCCGTAATATTGCCGAGCGTTACAGCACCAGCGATATCCTGGTGCTCACCTATACGCCCCATGGCGATCTCTTTGCGCCGGAGACGCTGGCCGATCTCAAGGCGATGCGGGATGAACTGCGCAGCATGGAGGGCATCCAGTCGGTGACCACCATGCTCGATGTGCCGTTGCTGCTCAGCACCGACATCTCCCTGAGCGATCTCGAGGATGTGGACAAGGTGAAAACCCTGGAAAAATTCGATGTGGCGCGGGAAACAGTGCTTGCCGAATTGGAGGAAAATCCTTTTTATAAGGGCAGGATGCTCAGTCCTGATCGCAAAACGACCTCGGTGTTGATCGCCTTGCCCGTTGATAAAACTTACCGCGCTTTGTTGAAGCGCCGTTATGAGTTGCGGGAAAAGGAGTACAATAACTCCCTGACCCCTCAACAGGCCGGGGAGTTGGATGAGGTTTCCCGTGAGTATCGGCGCTATCTGACCCTGCTCACCCAGCGGGAAAGCCGGGTGGTGGAGGCGGTGCGGGTGATTGCCGACCGCCATCGCGGCGCGGCCGATATCTACCTGGGCGGGGTGCCGATGATTGTCGCCGACATGATCGCCTTTATCCGCAATGATCTGGTGGTCTTCGGCATCGGGGTGGGTATTTTCCTGATTGTCACCCTGACCATTATTTTTAGGAAGTTGCGGTGGGTTTTCCTGCCCATGCTCTGCTGCGCCATGGCGGTGGTCACCATGATGGGTTGCCTGGGAATGGTTGATTGGCGGGTCACGGTGATCTCGTCGAATTTCATCTCCCTGATGATTATTCTGACCATGTCGCTGACCATCCATCTTATCCAGCGCTATCTCGAGGTGCAGGCCGCTTCCCCGGAGGCCGATCAGCGGACTCTGGTCCTTGAGACCGTGCGCACCATTGTCCTGCCCTGTTTTTATACCACCCTTACCACCATGGTTGCCTTTACCTCGCTTTTAGTCAGTGAGATCAGGCCGGTGATGGATTTCGGGATGATGATGACCATTGGGCTGATCGTTTCCTTTGTCCTGGCTTTTATTTTGTTTCCGGCCACGGTGGTTCTTCTCAAAAAAGGGAAACCAGAGCCGGTGGAGGATCGCTCCAATCCTTTTACCATGCATTTCGCTCGCTTTACCGAGGCCCATGGCCGCAAAATTTTAGTGGGGACGCTGCTGATTATCTTGATCTCCGTGGCCGGGATCAGCCGACTCAAGGTCGAGAATAAATTTATCGACTATTTTCGAAAAAGCACGGAAATCTATCAGGGCTTAAGCTTAATCGATACCAAGCTCGGCGGCACCACCCCCCTTGATCTGATTATTGATTTTGATAAAAAGGCGGAGGTGACCGGCGAGGTTGGCGATGATGAGCTCTTTGATGATCCTTTTGCGGAGGAAGCGGCTGGTGACGGCGTTTCCTATTGGTTTGCCGATGCCTATACCATGGAGCAGATCGAAAGGGTGCATGATTATCTCCTCGACTTGCCCGAGGTCGGTGAGGTGGTCTCGCTGGCCACCGCCGGCAAGATCGCCACCCGTCTCAACGACAATATCCCCCTGGATAACTATGAGCTCACCTTGCTCCAAAAGCATTGTCCGTCGGACATCAAGGAGTTGCTGGTTGCCCCTTACGTGTCGGAGGATATTACCCAGGCCCGGCTTACCATGCGGATTGTTGAGTCGAACGAGCATCTGGAGCGGACCGCCCTGCTCGGCAAGATCAAGGACTTTCTGGTGGGGGAGATGAAGTTTGAGAAAGAGCAGATTCATTTCACCAATATGTACGTGCTCTATAATAATATGTTGCAGAGTCTGTTTAGATCGCAGATCCTGACCATCGGCGTGGTTTTTTTAGGCATACTCGTGATGTTTACTATTCTGTTCCGCTCGTTCTATCTGGCCCTGATCGCGGTGGTGCCCAACGTGCTGCCGGTGGTGGTCGTGCTCGGCGTCCTGGGTTGGCTGGGTATTCCCCTGGACTTGATGACCATCACCATTGCCTCGATTAGCATCGGGATTGCGGTGGATGATACCATCCATTATGTGCATCGCTTCCAGCGGGAGTTTCCCAAGGATCGCAATTATCTGGCCGCGGTCAAGCGTTGCCATTGCAGCATCGGTCGGGCCATGTACTATACTTCGATCACCATCACCATCGGTTTTTCCATCCTGGTGCTGTCCAACTTTCTGCCCACCATCTATTTCGGTCTGTTCACCGGCTTTGCCATGGTGGTTGCCCTGCTGGCGGACCTCACTTTGCTGCCGCAGCTGCTGATCGTTCTCAAGCCTTTGGGGCCCGAGGAAGGCTGATCGGCGGGGATTTTAGGGGGATGTCGGGATTAGTTGGCCCGGCTCACCATGATGTTGCCGTCCGGGGTTTCTTGGATGTGCAGGCCCAGGGCGGCCAGCGCCGTGAAAATGGGGCGGCCGAAGACAAACAGCTCCACCGCAACCCCCAGTTTGAATTCGACCACCGCCCGGCGGCGAATTTCCAGATCGCGGTTGATAAGTCTGCTCAATCCGCTGAGCCTGGCCGAATCTTCTTTTTTATCAGTTGTCCGGCTGGTTAATTCTGCCAGCGCACCCCATGGGCATTCCCGTTCATGTTGGCGGACCAGCTTGAGCAGCGGGTCGTCGGGTCGGATAAGGTGTTCGCGTGTCAGATAGTCCTGGCCAATGACCGCGCAGATGGCGGCCGTATCCCAGCATTGCAGCAGGCGGCATTCCTGGGGCCGGTGCTGATAGAGGGTGCAGGCGTCGTCGCTGCCCAGAAAACAGCAAGCCCATTCCCGGCCTCGGCCGGCTAGTTTGATCAGTTCCTGCTTGACAGGTTCGCTTTTGTCGCTGATCGGGTTGTGGGCGAATTCGCCGGCTCTGATGGTGATTAGCTGCGGGAAGGTGAGGTGGCCGGCCGTAATGAGCTCGCGATCCTGATGATGGAGGGCCGGGCCGCCCTTGCGGCAGCAGGTGCCGCACCGTTGGCATTCGGTGATTTTTGTTTGCATGTGTTTTTTTCCTGAAGAAATAGGCTTAACCTGCCTGCCGCGAAGAAGGCCGCTTGATTCTAACCGAAAACAGGGAGGCTTTCATCCGGTAAAAGTTTGCGGGACAGGCGGAATCGTCGTTGATAATTGGCCGGAAATTTTCTGGTTAATTGTTTATGATAAAGAAAAATAATTGTCGTTCCCATGATAATTGGCGCTGTGGTTTATTTTTTTTGGCCGGGGATAACCGGGGCTGGAGGTTGGCATGGTGGAAAAGCTGGGCGTTTGGCGGGAAGAGTACCGGGTGGGTATCGAGCGGATAGACCGTCAGCATAAAATCTTATTTTGTAATATTAAATTACTGGAAGAAGCCATCTCCAGGCAGGATTTTTCCGCAATTCCCTACCTGCTGGATATGTTGGAGATCTATTTTAAGGAGCATTTTCGGGAAGAAGAGATCTATCTGAAAGAATTTCCCGGTTTTGAGGTGCATAACCGCAAGCACTGGGATTTTCTGGGTGAAGTGCTCAAGTTTATCAGAAAGTATCAGGCCGGCAGTAGAGATCTGCCCGCCTTGGCTACGGAAATCCATGATTTCTTATACAGTTGGCTGCAGGATCATATCCTGACCACGGACAAAAAAGAGCTCAGCCAGGTGGTGATCGGTAGCTAGCCTGGCGGATCTCTACCAGCCCCAGAGCAGACTTCTTTTGACCCAGCCGGTCAGGCCGTTTTCGTGCTTGATCTGAACCCAGCCCTTGCCGTTTTTTATAGTGCGCAGCACCACGCCGTACTTGGCCTTGCCGACGATTTTATAGTTGGAGCCGGGGCCGCTCCTGATGTTGATCCGTTCCTTTTTTA
Organism: Deltaproteobacteria bacterium; assembly: GCA_013349285.1. GTDB lineage: Bacteria > Desulfobacterota > Desulfobulbia > Desulfobulbales > Desulfurivibrionaceae > DUZU01. The sequence goes on from DUZU01000010.1 coordinate 42,803, forward strand.
CGATCAGGTGCGCTTTTTTGGCGACAAGTTTCTTGTAGATCCAGCCCACGTCGTTTTCAAAGTCGCTCACCTTGAGCCAGTTGCCTTTGCGTTCTTCCACCTTAAGGGGGAATCCTTTGCCCAGTTCCCAGAGGATAGGGTATTTTTCCCCTGGCCCTGAGCGCATGTTGACCTTGGGTAGCGTTACGCTCACCATCTCCGCTTGGGCCACGGTGGCTGCAATGAAAATAAAAACGAATCCTAAACAGAGTCGCCGGATCATGAAAAAACTCTCCCGGTGTTGTAGGGTTTATGCGATTTTGCTTGGTGACGGCAGACGTTTTCCCGGTGTTTCCAAGGGGATGCCGCCTATTTCCAGTGTAATGGCGTCGAACTTGCAGGCCTTGTTCATGCAGGCCAGGCATGAGATGCACTCGTAATCGTCCGGGGATTCGTTAAACTTGACTTCCATGGGACAGACCAAGTGGCATGCCTTGCAGTTGGTGCACTTCGCTTCATCAAGGTGAAGCTTGATGAGTCTTACTTTGCTGAACAATGCATAAAATGCCCCCAGCGGACACGCGGTCCGGCAGAAGGGGCGGCTGGAAAAAACCGACCAGCCGAGGAATGTTATCATGATAACAAATTTATTGAAAAAAAGCAGCCCCACTGTGGCGCGTAAATTAGGCTGCATTAACAGCATGGGGATGCCCGCCTCCAGGGTGCCGGCCGGGCAGACGAATTTGCAGTACCAGGGCTGGCCCGCGCCGAAATCATCGACCACCACCAAGGGGAGCACGATGACGAACATAATCAGGAACATGAATTTCCCGTAAGAAAGAATGCGGGGGATCCTGAATTTTTTTGAAGGAATCTTGTACAGCAGCTCCTGGATAAAACCGAAAGGGCAGGCCCAGCCGCAAATCATCCGCCCGAACAGCCCGCCCAGCACCCCGATGGCGCCGACGACCGACAGGCCGAAATAGAACTGACTGTTTTCCAGGGCAAAACGGAGGCCGCTCAAAAGCTGCTGGATTGAGCCCATGGGGCAGTAGGTGGTTGCCGCCGGGCAGGAATAGCAGTTCAGGCCGGGGGCACAGATGACCTTGAGCGGTCCCTGGTAAATGCTGCGGGTAAAGGGGAATGACCAGGAGCCGTTCATCAAAAAGCCCATGAAGAGCTGGACCCATTTTCTAACGGTTTCCATTTAGCCGATTCCTATGCAGCTAAGGCAGACCCGGATAGCCTGTTCCAGAACTCTTGCCGGTTCGCCGGTGGCGTTGCCGGCAAGCCACAGCAGAAGAAAAAAAGAGATCACCGCCAGGGGCGCTTTGCGGATAGGCCATTTATTCTGTTTTCGGGTACTGGTGCGGGGGGTCATGTGTTTAAATCTTTGTCTGTGGTTGTTGGTTTATTTGAGAGGCGGTTTTCAACCGAGAGAACCTTGTCGTGCAGATGGACGACCTTGTCCCGGCGCTCATCAAGGACGATCTGGGTCACCACCCGGTGAACCCCTCGGTTAAAGGGCAGGGCGTGGAGGTCGGCGGCCAGGCCCAGCAGCTGCCGGGGCGTGCCTTCCACCATGGTTCCCATGTCCGTAAGTTGGAATGCTACCCCTTCTCTGGTTAAGGCCTGTTGGATATCCGCGACATATTCGCCTACGCTTGGGTCATTGGTGCCCAAGGGGATTATGGTCAGCTGCATGATTGCCATTTTTGGTTCCAGGTGGTTGCCGGTGGCTTGCGCCAAAAAAAAATCAATCGATGGACCGGTAGTAGGAATCAAAGCTTTCGGCCATCTCCTCGTTGAGTTTGTCCGGGTTTTCCGAGTTGTAATAGAGGATATTTTTTAAATGGTAGAAGCTGTCAAGGTCGGTTTCGAAAAAACGCAGGCCCAGGCCGTTTTTTTCGACCCGGACCACTTCGCCCTGCATCTCAAGGGTCAGATTGCTGGTGGTGCCGGTCAAGTGGAGCGAGGCATGACATTTTTCCCCGGGAACATGGCCGGTGATACCTACCACAAAAACCCCCTTGATACTCAGGTCAACGGTTTCGCACTCTTCATGTTTCCGGTTAGGGAAGATCAAGGTAATTGTGGCGTGGAATGCCACCCTGCTGTTTTTGCGCTTGTTGTCCATCATGACTCATCCTTATTGTCGGGTTGCCTCATCAAGATGATTCCGGATTTCGCCTTGGTCAATGATGGTGTCGCAGGCTAGGCCGGAATGGAAAGAAAGCCTTCTCGTTCCAGGATTGATGCATAATTGAGAACAGGAAGTTCTTCATTGTCGCTTATTTCGGCCATTCCTGCAATGTCTCCGTTTTTTGTTTTTGTAAAAGAGGAGAGGGGGGCGGCCTGTTCCCCTATTTCGCTGCAGATGATAATGCCATGCCGGGGGCCATTGCTTATTGTCAGCAGCAAGGTGCCGCTTTCATCCGGCGTGGTGGGCAGGCCGAATCCGCGGGGGATCATGACCGGCAACGCCAGTTTCCTGAGTCGGCTGTTTTTGAGTTTACTCAACTCACCCTGAAACTGTTTGGCCAGCCCCCGGAACAGGCCGCCGAAATCCTTGAGCGGCACCTGGCTGTTCTTGATGTATTTTCTTCTTTGCTTATCGGCCACGGGTTTGATCAGGGCAATCGCTTCTTCGGCAATACCAATGGCGGTGCGGCCGATTAGTATCTTGCGGATCATGGTGCCGGTCGCGGGTTGGTAGTCGTTCAGCCCGTGGCCGGCTATGGGATGTATGGTTGGTTTAGTGAGCATGGCATGTTCCGGTGTTGCTGGTTTGGCTACTGATGGATCTCGGGTTGCTTGTCTGGCTTTGCCTGGGCTTTTTTTTTAGCCTGAACCCTTTTTTTCAGGATTGTAAATCGAGAATAGACCCTTTTGAAGAGTTGTTCTTCATGTTCAGGGTCGAATTTGCCCTCTTCGTAGATGTTGACGATATGGGCCATGGCTTCTTTGAGAAAGTCGATGAACTCAACCGCAAGAGGTTCCTGTTGTTTTTTGGCGTACTGGAGAACGCTGTCGGCCATGGTTAGAATGGCCAGGGCGTTTTTGCGGGTTTTAAAACGGTTTTTAAGACAGGAAAAAGCAGCCTCCAGAGGTTCTATTTTCTTCTGCGGCAGGTCCCAGACCGGAGAGAGGATTTCCGCCTTGAGTTTCTTTATTGCTTCATCTAACGACAAGATCACTTGCTGCTCTCCGAAAAGGTTGGCCCTTGGTGGTATTGACCTTCAAGGCAGGAACATTCTTTGGCTGGGCGCCGAGGTTGTTTAAAAGGGAATTTAAATCTTGTTGCCTGCAATGACAATGGTTTTCTCCAAAGTGGTTGTGTCGGGCCGATGGCCTATTGTGGCTGGAAATTTTGTATAGTACTATAGCAGCAATTTGCTTTTTTATGCAACAAACACTTCAGGTTACTGCCGTGGGGAGCTGAGGGCCCGCCGTCGTTTTTTGAGTTGGCGTCTTTGGGTTATGGTAAAAAGCACGTTTTAGGGAAAGGAAAGGTTAATGCCTGATAATATGTCATATTTATTCGTTGCGTTATTTGGAGCCCTGGTGGGCAGTTTTTTGAATGTGGTGATTCTTCGTCTTCCCGAAGAGGGCGCTTCCGTAGTTTTTCCCGCATCACACTGTCCGGCCTGCAAAAATGACATCAGCTGGTATGATAATATCCCTATTTTCAGTTTTATTCTGCTGCGGGGGCGCTGTCGCCAGTGCGGGGTCTCGATTTCGTGGCAGTATCCCTTGGTGGAGTTGGCCATGACCCTGCTCTCCCTGGCCCTGTTCAGCTATTTCGGGCTTTCGCTGCTCTATGTTATTTATTTTGTGTTCTGTGCGGCCCTGCTGGCCATAATCTTCATTGATCTAGCCCATCAGATCATCCCCGATGTAATCAGCCTGCCCGGCATTGTCCTGGGCTTTGTTGTTTCTTTTATCAACCCTTTTGTCTCCTGGCAGTCTTCCGGGATCGGCATCATGGTGGGGGGCGGCAGTTTTTATCTGGTCGCTTTTGTTTACTATCTGTTGACCAAGCGGGATGGTATGGGGGGAGGCGATATCAAGCTCTTGGCCATGATCGGCGCTTTTTTGGGCTGGCAGTCCCTGCCCTTTGTGATCTTCGGCAGTTCGTTGATGGGGTCTATTATCGGTATCGGCGCCATGCTCAAGCAGCGCAAGGGCGGTCAGACGGTTATCCCCTACGGGCCTTTTCTGGCGGTGGCGGCAATGCTCTATCTTTTTTTCAGAAGGGAGATAGTTTTTCTCTATATGAGATATGTATTGTCCGCCTAACCGGTGCGGCGGGTGGGCTACCGATGTTAACACAACAAGGATAGGGAAGGGGGGGCGAGCTGGATTAAGGGCAAGCAGGGCGGTCTTACTCGTTTGCCGCCATTTTATTGCTGTTGCAGATATCGCATAAAAAGTAACCTTGTTCGGCATCTTCGCGATGGTCGATCAACCGCCATTTTTTTAAAAGGATATTATCGGAGTTGCTTCTCTTGCAGTTTTCGCAGGCCCAAATTTCTTTCGGGACTCCTCTGGTTGTTGTCTGGTACTTAAATGACTTCATTGTTAAAGTTACGCCTCACGATATTCCGGTAAATTATTTTTTGTATCAGGTTGGCTATAATTAGCGATCCGGCTTGATTTTGCAAGTGTTTTGTTGAAAAAACAGGGCCGGTAAACCGGCTGACGTGTTGGGTGAAAAATCAGCTAATGTTTTCTTTTTTCAGGTGGACCTGGAGTACGGAAATCGCGGCCGGGGTGATGCCCGAGATCCTGGCCGCCTGGCCCAGGGTCCGGGGTTTGATCAGCGAGAGTTTCTCCACCGCCTCGGCGGAAAGGCCGTTCATTTTTTGGTAGGGCAGCTCCTCGGGCAGGAGCACCGCCTCCATGCGGCGGAAGCGAGCCACCTGTTCATGTTGTCGCTCGATATAGCCATGGTATTTAACCTCGAGTTGTACTTCCATCCTTTCATCGTTGTTTATCTCGATGGGGATGGCGGCGATCTCGGCGACCTGATTGATGTCTAGTTCCGGGCGGCGCAGGAGCTCGGCGGCGCTGACCATGGATTTAAGCGGATTGCTGTCCATGGTGGCCAGCTTCTCGTTAATCGCCGGGGTCGGCTTGACGTTGCTCGTGTTAAAGCGGGCCAGGGTTTCGGTGATCGCTTCTTTTTTGGCGATAAATTGCCGGTAGGTCTCGGGGGCGATCAGTCCCAGCTCATGGCCGATCTGCCTCAGGCGCATGTCGGCGTTGTCTTCTCTCAGCAATAAGCGGTACTCGGCCCGTGAGGTGAAAAGGCGGTATGGTTCCTTGGTGCCCAGGGTGACCAGGTCGTCGATCAGCACCCCGGTGTAGGCCTGGGAGCGGTTGAGGATCAGGGGTTCTTCCTCGCGTACATACTTGACCGCGTTGATGCCGGCGATCAGGCCTTGGGCCGCTGCTTCCTCATAGCCCGAGGTGCCGTTGATCTGGCCGGCGAGAAAGAGACCCTTCACCTTTTTGGTCTCCAGGGACGGCCGCAGTTCCAGGGGATCGACATAATCATATTCAATGGCATAGCCGGGGCGGATGATCTTGACCTGCTCCAACCCCTTGATGCTGCGCAGCATGCCGATCTGGACATCCATGGGCAGGCTGGTGGGCAGGCCGTTGGGGTAGACCTCCACCGTGTCGATGCCCTCGGGCTCGAGAAAGATCTGGTGGCGATCCTTGTCCGGGAAGCGCATGACCTTGTCTTCGATGGAGGGGCAGTAGCGGGCGCCGACCCCCTCGATTATGCCGGTGTACATGGGGGAGCGGGCGGTGCCGGCCCGGATGATGTCATGGGCCTGCTGGTTGGTGTAGGTGATATGGCAGGGGCGCTGGGGCAGCACCGGGGCCTTGCCTTTGTTGCTGAAGGAAAAGAGGTTGGGCGGCTCATCGCTGTATTGCGCCTCAAGCTCGGTGTAATCAATGGTCGTGGCATCGAGCCGGGGGGTGGTCCCGGTCTTCATCCTCCCCATGTTGAAGCCCAGCTCCTTGAGGTGGAGGGGCAGTTGCAGGGAAGGGGCGTCCCCCATCCGGCCGGCGGGGAAATTTTTCAGGCCGATGTGGATCAGGCCGTTTAAAAAGGTGCCGGTCACAATGATCACGGCCCGGGCAGTGATCTCTTCCTCAAGGGAGGTCCTGACCCCGGCGATGGCCCCGTCTTTGATAATAAGCCGATCGGCAACCCCCTGGATGATGTCGAGGTTCGCCTGGTTTTCCATTACCGATTTCATCCGCAGCCGGTAGAGCAGGCGGTCGGCCTGGGCTCGGGACGACCAGACGGCCGGACCTTTTCTGGTGTTGAGCCGCCGGAATTGGATGCCGGTGGCGTCGATGTTCTTGGCCATTTCGCCGCCCAAGGCGTCGATCTCCTTGACGAGATGGCCCTTGGCCAGGCCGCCGATGGCCGGGTTGCAGCTCATGGCGCCGATGCCGTCCACGTTCATGACCAGCACCGCGGTTTTGCAGCCCATGCGGGCGGCGGCCAGGGCGGCTTCACAACCGGCGTGCCCGGCTCCGACTACGATGATGTCATATTGATGATGGGTTATGTTGACCATTATGCCGACCTGTAAGGAGTTTGTTTAGAAGATTGGCCCCCGGTTTTGCTGAGCTGCCAGCGCCAGACGGGTTTGCGGGCCATGCTCCAGAAATCCGGGGTGAGCAGGACGGCCACCGTATACAGCTCGAGGCGGCCGGCCAGCATGCAGAAGCTTAATACCACCTTGGCCAGCGGCGGCAGGTGGCCGAAGTTCTGAGCCGGCCCCACCAGGCTCAGGCCGGGGCCGATGTTGTTTAAGGTGGCGATCACCGCGGTGGTGCCGGTGACAATATCGACTCCCAGCGCGGTGATAACCAGGCTGGCCAGGAGCAGGACTCCGATGTGGAGGGCGAGGAAGCCGAGGATGGAGACCATGACCTCCTGGGGAACCTTGACCTTGCCCAGCTTTAAGGTGCCCACGGTGCGGGGGTGCACCAGGTTGCGGAGCTGGAGGCGGGCGAATTTAAAAAAGAGCAGGATGCGAACCACCTTGATCCCGCCGCCGGTGGAGCCGGCGCAGCCGCCGATAAACATGAAGGATACCAGCAGAATCTTGAGGACCGGCGGCCACTGGTCAAAATCGGCGGTGCCGAAACCGGTGGTGGTGATAACGGTGACCACCTGAAATGCCGCGGTGCGCAGGGTTTCGCCAAAGGTGGCGTACACCTGATGGTAGCTGTTCACCATGACGATGATCACGGTGGCGATCGAGCATAAGGTCAGGTAAAAACGGAACTCCTCATTCTGCCAATAGGCGGAGAGTTTGCCCTTGAGCCCGTAATGATGCAGGGAGAAGTTGGTGCCGGCCAGGATCATGAAGATAATAATGACCGATTCGACATAGGCGGAGTTGAAATGGGCGACGCTGGCGGTGTGGGTGGAAAAGCCGCCGGTGGCCAGGGTGGCGAAGGAGTGGCAGAGCGCATCAAAAAAGGTGAGGCCGCCGAACATCAGCAACACGGTCTGGATTGCGGTGAGCAGAACGTATACCCCCCAGAGGATGCGGGCCGTGTCCTGGATTCTCGGCGCGAGGCGATCCTTGGTCGGCCCCGGCATCTCGGCCTGGAAGAGCTGCATGCCGCCGACCCCGAGCAGGGGCAGAATGGCAAGGGAGAGCACGATGATTCCCATGCCGCCGATCCAGTGGGTGGTGGCCCGCCAGAACAGCACGCTTTCCGGCAGCACCTCCACCGTGGTGAGAATGGTGGAGCCGGTGGTGGTAAAGCCGGACATCGATTCAAAAAAGCAATCGACAAAGGAGGGCATCTGGCCGCAGAAATAAAAGGGCAACGCCCCTAAAAAAGCCAAGCCCAGCCAGCTTAAGACCACCACCGCGAAGCCGTCCCGGTAGGCGAGATCCTTTTCCGGGGCGAAAAGCGCCACCAGCCCGGCCCCCATGATGGCCCCGATCACGGCACAGAGCATGAATGAGCCGATCATCCCGTCGTGGTAATAGATGCTGAATGGAATCGGGGTCAGCAGAAAGAGGGAGATCAGGATAAGTAATTTGCCGAAAAGGTTAAGAACGCCGCCTGTGCGCATTATATCACCGGTATGTTATTCGCCGAACAGGTTTTCGACGGCCTGGAGGGCATCTTTGGTAAAGAATACCACCAGATTGTCGTTGGGCTGGAGCAGGGTGTCGCCGGTGGGAATGATTATCTCGCCGCCGCGCATAATGGCGCCGATAATGGCGCCCATGGGAAATTCCAGATATTTAAGGGGCAGATCCGCGAACTTGTCGTTGTTGGGGATTTTCATCTCGATTACTTCGGCATCGCTGCCCTGCAGGGTGGTGATGTTGACGATCTTGCCGCCGCCGCGGACAAAGCGCAGGATCATGTTGGCCGCCACCTGCCGCGGGCTCAAGGGCACGTCGATGCCGAGTTTGCCGAGCATGGGGATAAAGCCGGGGTTGGTGATATGGGTGATGCATTTTTTGGCGCCGTGATGCTTGGCCAGCAGGCTGGACAGGATATTGGTGGTGTCGCTGTTGGTTACCGAGATCACCAGGTCGGCCTGGTCGATGCCTTCGTCGAGCAGGTCGTGGGCTTCCAGGCCGTTGCTGTTCAAGACCACGGTATGTTCAAGTTGTTCGGCCAGGAATTCGCAGCGTTTGCTATTCTGTTCCACCAGGCGGACATTGATTTTTTTCTGTTCCATCTGGCGGGCGACCAGGTAACCGATGGTGCCGCCGCCGACGATAAAAGCGTTTTTCGGGGCATGGCTGGCCGCGTTGAACAACAGGTTTTCAACCGGCGGCACATCTTTTTTGCGCATCACCAGATAGACCTTGTCGCCGACCTCGATTCTGTCCTTGCCGCGGGGGATGATGGTTTTGTTGTTGCGGCTGATGGCAACGATAACAAAGTCGTAGATACCCTGGAGGTCGCGCAGATCCTGGAGGCTTTTGCCGACACAGGGTTGGCCGGCCTGGGCGTTATAGCCGAGCAGTTCGATCCGGCCCCGGGCGAATTCGGCCACCTCAAAGGCCTGGGACATGGTGATCAGCCGCATGATTTCTTCGGTGATCGCAAGATCCGGGCTGATCAAGAGGTCGATGCCCAAGGCGCGCTCGGCCTGGGCCGTGCCCTGGGCGTAAAAATCTTCATTACGCACCCGGGCGATACGGGTTTTGACGTTGTATTGCTTGGAGATGATGCAGGAGATCAGGTTGACCTCGTCGCTGTCGGTGACCGCGATGAAGAGGTCGGTCTTGTCGATCCCCGCCTCTTCAAGAACCCGGGCCGACGCCCCGCTGCCCAACACCGGCAGCACATTGAGGTCGCGCTCTATCCGGCGAAGTTTGTTGTCATCCTGGTCGATAAGGACTACTTCCTGGCCTTCCCCCGACAGTTTTTCGCTGAGGTGGTAGCCAACCATTCCCGCTCCGACGATCATGATTCGCATCGGTTATCTCCAGAAAAAAAATCGGACGCATGTTGATGGATGCCATCACCTTGGTCCGTTCTTTGTTGCAAATTGTTTTGGAAGTCGGCTAGTTATGACTTAACCGCTACAAAGTTATCCTCTAAAAAACAGGACATTATAGCTGGCTTGATGAAATTATGCAAATGGAGCTTATTTGCGCCACTGGATAAGAGCCCATTTCGGCGGAATCCGGCGGTTGAGGCGCCAGGTGTTATCGTCGATTTTGGTTAGGCGGGCGTCCACATAGGCGATCAGCTTTTCGTCCTCGGCCGGGGTGAGGTTGTCCACCATCCACCGGTATGATTTGAGGGCCTCTTCCCGGGAGTGATAGCAGCGATTATGGTCCAGGGTGATGAAGTCGACCCGGGCATTGATCTGCATGGTGTAGAGGATGTTGAGGGTAAAGATATAGTCCGGGCCGGGGTCGAAATCCCGACCGATGGCCAAAAATAGGTCCGGGTCAAAGGGGCCGGCGCCGACCCGGTCGACGATGTACACCCCCTGGTCGGCACTGCGGTCAAGTTTGGCCAGCGCTCCGGCCAGATCGTCAACCGAGAGCGAGCGGGAGGCAATGGCGATGTCGTGGCGGCCTATGGCAAGCTCATCCCAGTCATCGAGCCAGGAGGCCTGGATGGCGGTGATGTTGTCAAGCCCGGCGGCCCCGGCCTGGTTGCGGAGTTCGGCGAGCATGGCCGGGGAGTAGTCAAGGGCCGTAACCCTTTGTACCCGGCGGGCCAACGGCAGGGCGAGGGTGCCGGGGCCGCTGCCCACATCGAGCACCGACCAGGTCGACTCCGGCTGAAGGGCGGCCAGAAACTGCTCGGCAAAAGGGGAGTTGAGGTTGCGTTCGGCAAAGCCTGCGGCCCGTTTGTCCCAGTCTTGGCTCTTTTTCTTCTGCCAGGATTTCTCCGAACGTGACTCCTGCCACATTCGGTTCCAGTCTATATCTCGATAGCGCATGATTGCCGGTTGCCTGTTGATGGTGGCCTTTTTCCCTTAGTGCCGGGGGGTGAGACGGCTGACGATGACCACGGTTTCCTTGTCGTCGGAGCGCATGGTCCGTTTGCTGGTGGCGATTACGTATTCTTTTTCCGCCTGCAGCAGAAACTTGGGCATGCTTTTTCTGCGGATATCATGGGCCAGATAGATGACCCCGTCCGGGGCCAGCAATTTTTTAAAGACCGTGAGCAGGGGGGTGAAAAATTCTTCCCGGAAAAGGATTTCCGCACCGATGATCATATCGAATTTAGGCAAATCCGGCGGCTTGAGCCAGTCGATCAGCTTGAATTGTACGCCGGAAAGCCCGCTGGCCGCGGCGCTCACCCGTTCGAAATCAAGGATGTGGGGTTCGTAATCGCTGATGGTGACCTGGTAGCCGTTGAGGGCGGCGGCCAGACCAGGGGCGCCCAGGCCCGCGCCCAGTTCCAGCAGGGTGGCGTCCTTTTTTGGCGGGGGCATGGTTACCATCAAGTCGGCCAGGACCATCGCCGCTTCCCAGAGTTTTACCCAGAAGGGAAAGTCTTCCACGTCCTTGAAGGGGTCCTTGCCGGCCAGTAACGGTTCGAGATCGGTTACCTGCAGCAATTGGATTTCTTTGTCCCGGACCTTGAGCGGCTCAAAGTCGACCTTATATTTTTTGCGGATTTCCCGTAGCCGTTTGTATTCTTTTTCCGGAAGAGTAGTTGGGTCCATTGTTACCTCGCGTTATGGCAGAATGTTTCATGTTGGGCCGAGTAAATCAGGTGAGCAGGTACGCTGTCACCACTAGGGCGGCCAGGCCGAAGCGATAATAGCTGAATATCGCAAAGCTTCTCGCCTTGATAAAACGCATGAGAAAGGCAATGAAGAGGTAGCCTGAGACGGCGGAGCTCAGAAAACCGGCGAGATAATAGCCGGCTTGATCGGTGAGCACACCCTGGCTGATAATTTCGGGGATCTTGTATACCCCGGCCCCGGCGATAATCGGGGCGGAGAGCAGAAAGGAAAATCGGACCGCCGCCTGGCGGTTCAGGTTGGCAAAAAGGCCGCTGGTAATGGTGATGCCGCTGCGGGAGACCCCGGGAATTATGGCCAGGGCCTGGGACAGGCCGATGATTATCGCGTCAACCATGGTGAGCTCTTTGAGATCGCGGCTTCTTTTGCCGGTTTTATCGGCCACCAGCAGCAACAGGCCGAAACCGGTCAGGGAGAGGGCCACCATTAGCGGGTTGCGGAAATATTCTTCGGCCATGTCGCCCAGGAGCAAGCCGGCGATGACGCCGGGGATGGTCCCGACGCAGATGGCGGCGGCCAGCAGGCGCAGGCGAGTATTCTCGGCTGGATCTTGGTGACCGCCGATGAGGGCCTTGGCGATCTGCCAAAAATCGGTGAAGAAATAGATGAGGATGGCCAGCAGGGTGCCGAGATGCAAGGCAACGTCATAGGCCAGGCCGACATCGTCGGTGCCGAACAAGGCGTGGGCCAGAACCAGATGACCGGAGCTTGAGATCGGCAAAAATTCCGTCGCCCCCTGGATGAGGCCGAATATGATAGCTTCAAAGAAATTCATGGTCTGCTCTTAACATAAAAAAAACGCCCGGCCAATGGCCAGGCGTTTAAGCACAAAATAGAATACGGGCAACAGGGGATTAGCAACCCTCGATGGCCGTAGCTTTGGAAGCTTTTACTTTTACTTTCTGGCCGGCTTTAAGGCTGTCGGCTTTTTTGCATTCCATGGTTACGGTGTTACCGTCAACGGATTTCACTTCACAGTTTACGCTTGCAGCCATGCCGACGGCGGCGGTGCTCACTACGAAAGCCAGAGCCAGTGCTAAAGTTACCATTTTTTTCATTGATCGTTACCTCCTGGGGGTTTAGTAGAATAAATTATCCTGCATCTCACCACATGGTTTGTAATGAATAGCCATTCAGTTAATATAAGAAAGTCTGAAAAGATGTCAACATCAAAATATAAGGGTTTTATTTAATGATGGAGCTGACATCATGCTCCAGGGTATCATGGTCGATATAACCGTCGTATCTTTTTACTATTATTCCTTGTTTGTTGATCAGGAATGAGGTGGGGACGGCGCCGGAGAATATTTGGAAATTTTTCTGCGTTTGGCTGTCTTCCATGGCCACCGGATAATTGATTTTCATTTTTTTAATGAAATTGGCCACCATCTTCGAGCCGCCCTGGTCGGTTGAAATGCCGATAATGGTCAGGCCTTGGTCTGCGTATTTTTCCTGGACCTCGATAAACGAAGGGATCTCTCGGCGGCAGGGCGGGCACCAGGTGGCAAAGAAGTTAACCAGCAGTGCCCGGCCTTGGTAGTTGTTCGAGTCGATGGTCGCGCCATCCACCGCCGATGGCAGGGCAAAATGCGGCATGGTGGTGGCGGCGAGGGCCGTGGTGCTCAGCAGCAGGGTAAGAGCGAGGATGGTTGATAAGTAAAGCCTTTTGACTGCAAGGGCTTTGCGCTTCTGCATGTTTCTCTCCATGGGGCAATTAGAGGTATGAGGTAAATTTATTCTAGCTAAGAATAAGATCGTTAATTTCTACTCGGTTTTAAAGAGAAACAAAAGGGAATAATTGTCGGCGACACCGCCCATGACAATTATTCCCCGGAAAAACTTGTGATGATCATTAGGCCAGCGGGCCTTTGCTGATAATTTCACCTCTGGCGCTGATGACAACCTCTTGGGCCTTGATCTCCTTGCCGGCCCGCTTGAGCGCTTCTTTCAAGATATGGCGCATCTGGCTGCAACATGGAACTTCGATGATCGCCATGGTGATGCTGTTGATCGACGAGGTTGCAAATATTTCGGTAAATTTCTGGATATAAGCTTCGGCATCGTCAAATTTAGGGCAACCCATCATCACGGTTTTGCCGGCAAGAAGGTTGCTGTGGAAATGGGGATAGGCCACCGGGACACAGTCCGCCGCCACCAGCAGGTCGGAGTTTTTCAAAAAAGGAGCCGACGGCGGCACCAGGCGGATTTGGACCGGCCAATGGCTTAAGGCTGAGCCGGATAATGCGGCCTGGCCCGCGAGTTGGACCGGTTTATTCGCAGCCTGGCACGGGGTGGCCGCCTGAAAGGATTGGATCTGCGCCGAGGGGCAACCGCAGGGTTGAGTGGCGGGTGCCGGGGGTCTCACCTCTTCTCTGCTCCGCAATAACTCTTCCACCGCCTCTTCGTCAAAGTCATCGGCCTCGCGCTCAACAATGCGCAGGGCGCCGGTGGGGCATTCGCCGAGACAGGCGCCGAGGCCGTCGCAGTATTTTTCGGCAAGCATTTGGGCCTTGCCGTTAACTATCTGTAAAGCGCCTTCGGCGCAGCCGGGTACGCATTGCCCGCAGCCGTTGCAAAGTTCTTCGTCTATCTCAATGATTTTTCGCATGATTCTCATGATGATTCTCCATTATTGCAAAAATAACTTGGCTGCCTGTTGAGCGCCGCTTTTGGTTAAGAATGAGGTATTTATTATTTTTTGTAAATGCTCATGTTCAGAGGGTGTTTCTTTGTGTTTCTCTTCCAGCTCTGCAATAAGGCCGGCATCGAAGAGCACCTTAAAGTTGGCGGTTTCGGCAGCTCTCGGACTGGGCAGGTGGCCGATTATGTCGCAGACTTCCGTGATCAGGGCTGCCGGGGCTCCTAGTTTGGTAAGGATGTCGCCGGTGACCGCTAGGTCGATTCCGTGCAGATAGGCGCTGATCAAGACCACGGCCGGGTTGGCTCCTTCTTCTTGTCGGCAGATCTGCTCCGCATGGCGTGCCATTCTGGTGGCATGGCCGATCCCCTTAAAATCAGCGCCAAAGTGTCGTTTCATTTCAATCGCCGCGCGCTCTTTAAGCAGTTCTTGTTTTTTGGCAAGCAGTTCAGGCGGCATGGAGCTTAAGCATTGTTCGGCGTGCGGACAGTAAGCGGCACAGCCGAAGTCATTGTGCGGGTTAACCATGCGCTGGCCGCAGTTACCGCACTTGCGGGTGGAATCATCCTTGAAGAATTCAACGGAATTTCCACATGTTGGGCAGCTGGTCTCAAAGACGGCGTCCGAGTCCCAGTAGCGGCTGTCTTGACCGGGGCATTGCATGGTGTTGGCTCCTTAAGAAAAAACAGGGCCCACAGGGGCCGGCGGGAGGGGGGGTGGGGAAAAGGGTGCCGGCCCCTGTGGGTTATCCATTAATTAACCAAGGATGGTTTTGAGATCCGCATCCGGAGTGGTTATCGGTTTAATGTCAAAGTTTTTGACCAAAACATCAAGGACATTGGGGGTAACGAAAGCCGGCAGGCTCGGCCCAAGCCGGATGTCTTTGATGCCAAGGTGCAACAGGGTGAGCAGAATCGCCACTGCTTTTTGCTCGTACCAGGAAAGGACCAGGGAGAGCGGCAGGTCGTTGACCCCGCACTCAAAGGCGCCGGCCAGGGCGACCGCGATCTGGATCGCGGAGTAGGCATCGTTACACTGACCGATGTCCAGCAAGCGCGGAATGCCGCCGATATCGCCCAGCTGCATGTCGAAGAAGCGGAACTTGCCGCAGGCCAGGGTGAGAACCATGCAGTCGGCCGGAACCTTCTCGACAAACTCGGTGTAGTAGTTGCGGCCCGGTTTGGCGCCGTCGCAGCCGGCCACCAGGAAGAAATGGCGGATGGCTTTGCTCTTGACCGCGTCGATAACCTTGTCGGCCACGCCCAGTACGGTGTTGCGGCCAAAACCAACCAGAACCTTGGCTTTTTCGGTGTCGGCGCTGAAGCCCGGCATGGCCAGGGCCTTGTTGATTACCGGGCTGAAATCCTTGCCGGCAACATGGCTAACGCCGGGCCAACCGACCAGGCCGGTGGTGAAGATGTTGTCCTGGTAAACCTCCTGCGGTTTCTGGATGCAGTTGGTGGTCATCAGGATTGCGCCGGGGAACTCTGCGAATTCCTTCTGCTGATTCTGCCAGGCGGTGCCGTAATGGCCGTGGAGGTGAGGATATTTTTTCAGTTCCGGGTAGCCGTGGCAGGGCAGCATCTCACCGTGGGTGTAAATGTTGATGCCCTTGCCCTCGGTCTGTTTGAGCAGCAGCTCGAGATCCTTGAGGTCATGGCCGGAAACCAGGATGGCCTTGCCGGCCTTGGCGCCTAAAGGCACTTCGGTGGGGACCGGATGGCCGTAAGTGCCGGTGTTGCCGGCATCGAGAATTTCCATGGCCCGGAGGTTGATTTCCCCGCATTTCAAGGCCGCGCCGACACAGTCGTCCACGGTGAGATCCTTGCTTAACAGGGTGGCCAGTGCTTCATGGATAAAGGCGTAAATGGCATCGTCTTCCTGGTCGAGAATCTTGGCGTGGTCGGTATAGGCGGCAACACCCTTAAGACCGTAGAGCAGGATCTGCTTGAGCGACCGGATGTCTTCGTTTTCTTCCCCGGCATTAAGGGCAACTTTTTCGCCCTGCTTGACCAGATCGGCAAGGTTGCCGGCCGGCGCAAAAGAGGCGCAGGCATCACTGAAATTAACATTGCCGCCGGCGGCCTTTACTTTAGCCTTGAGGCTTTCGCGCAGTTGCACGGTGCGGTTGATCATGTCCACGAAACGTTGGGCATCAAAGTCAACATTGGTGAGGGTGGAAAAAACAGCCTCACAGGTAAAGAGGTTGACTTCGGCGTCAACCACGCCGACCTTGCGGCCTTCAACCGCTACCAGGGCGAGGCCCTGGTTGGCATGGATCAGCAAATCCTGCAGGGCGGCGACATCGGGCTGTTTGCCGCATACGCCGATGGTGGTACAGGCTTGTCCTTTGGCGGTCTGCTCACATTGGTTGCAAAACATAGTTTCTTTCCTCCTGCTGAAAAGGTTTTTGAATGGGTTTAAATTCATTTGGATCTCCATTATTCAGGTCATAAAATCGGATAAGGCGTTGTTGTTGACCTGACTATAGCAATCCGCGAGACTGCAGCCATTGACTTAGATCAAGAAAATGATTTTTTTTATTTTCTTTAATTTTGCGGCAAACATCAAGGAGATTAATTGTTAGGCTGGGCCGGGGTGTTTTGGGAAGGAGGAATTTTTTGCCGGTCCGGTTTGGCGTTTTTTTGCCCGGCGACAGCAGAGTGTTAGTTGGCTGTTGTTTGCCAATTGGCTGATAATCCGTGGGAATAATCCAAGTCGGGGCAAATATCATGGGCTGGGTTCGAGGTGGTACGTATTTTGCTTTTGTATTTAACAAAACTTAAAAATCAGCCGATGAGGATTTTATGAGCCCTGTTATTGGATTTCAACTTGTAGATCTTGGCTGGGAGGTGCAACTCCCCAGTCCTGACAAAGCGTTAGATAAGCCTGGAAAAGATCATCCGGATGGGTGTGAAGTTCGGTGCACATCTTGGGTATCGAGTTCCGGTGTTGCAGAGCCAGGCAAAGGTGATTCTCAAAAGCATGAAGATTGCGGCCAATGAACCAGAACGGATAGAGGTTGCAGAAATGGGGGCGGGCGGCCTTGGGCAGCAGGCAGCCCTGTGGCCCAAGGAAAACACATTGACCGATACTGTTTTGGGCCAAGCGGAGATGAAAACTATCGACTGGAAATGAAGATTTAATATCTTCAGGATGATCGGGGAACAGCTTTGCCATTTCAGAAATAAAGAATGGACTGTTTTTTTCGCGGACTACAAAGGTGGTGTTTTCGACCCAAGGAGCAAGTTTTTGAATCCGCCGCAACTCAGCTTCCGACAGAGGCGCCACCAGTTCTTCCTCTTTAATTCCACATTGACAGCAGGTGGGGCCGTTGGTCGCGCACATGCCGCAAATTGTCGGATTTTCGATGAAAATCCTTGAAATGTTTTCTTGGTGCAGGCTTTGTCTCATCGTTTAACATTTCTCCTTGTCGATCTTATCGGTCAAGGGAAATTAAACTTTAGAAAAAATATATTTTTTTAATTTTTTCTCAAAAAAAATTAGTGAAAACAGGTAGTTGGTGTGGCGGGGGCTAGTATTTGATCTTGTCCGCCATGGATTCCCAGAGGGCAAAGGCGGGCAGGGCTTGATCCCGCATGATCTGCTTAATGTTCATTACCCTTTCTTCGTTGGGCAGACTCAATTCCTGATGAATATGGTCGTCGGCAAAGCCGATGGCTGCGGCATCCTTGCGGGTAGTGCCGTAGTAGACGGTTGCGATTTCGGCCCAGTATGCGGCCGCCATGCACATGGGGCAGGGCTCACAGTTGACATAAAGGGTGCCGCCGGCAAGGCTGAAGTTGTTGATTTGTCGGCAGGCGTTGCGGATGGCGACGATCTCGGCGTGGGCGGTCGGGTCGTTGGTGGAGGTTACCTGGTTCCAGCCCCGGCTGATGATGCGGCCATCCATGACGATTACCGCGCCGAAGGGACCGCCGTCGCCGTTTTGCATTTTTTCGGTGGCCAGGCGGATGGCTTCGCTCATGAATTTTTCGTGCATGGTGGCTCCTTTTGGTCGGGTTGGCAACTGAGCAACTGTAAATTCAGTATATTTTACGCCGGCGGCCCTTGTTTCGACCTTGTTCTGGAAAAAAAAGACGCGAAATAAAGCCTGAAATGCTAATATAACCCCTCCGAGGTGAGGGTGAAAAAAATGTTTGCTGTTTACTATAAATTATAGAGTGTTGGTTATGGAATATATTTTGGTGATCGGGGCCTATCTGGTTGGCTCCATTCCCTTTGGGCTGGTGTTCGGCAAAATGGCCGGGATCGATGTGCGGACTGAAGGCAGCTGTAATATCGGCGCCACCAATGTCACCCGGCTGGCCGGGAAAAAGTTCGGGATTATTACCCTGGTTTTTGATGTGCTCAAGGGGGTAATTCCCATGGTGCTGGCCGGTGCGCTGCTGGCGGAGGATGGGAACCTGGAGCTGTGGGTCGCCTTATGCGGCGGGATGGCGTTTCTTGGGCACCTCTATCCGATCTATCTGGGGTTTAAAGGGGGCAAGGGGGTGGCCACCGCCCTGGGGATATTTTTATACCTTGCGCCCTTGGCCGCCCTGCTTGATATTCTGGTTTTTGTCGGCGTAGTATACAATTGGGGCTATGTTTCCCTGGGGTCATTGACCGCGGCCTTGATGATGCCGGGCCTGGTCTGGCTGTTGTATCAGTCGCCGACCGTTACGGTGCTCGCCGGTCTGCTCGGCGTTTTGATCTGGGTTAAGCATCACCAGAATATAGGGCGGCTCATTCGCCGGGAAGAAAAGAGCTGGAAAAAAAAATGAACTAATCGGTTGGTTGATGAAGCGGGCGGCGGCTTAACAAAATAAAAGGGAGATTTCCAAGTCTGGAAATCTCCCTTTGTTGTTGGGTGACCATGCCGTATCGGCGGATAATAACTTACTGCAGCAGGTTCTGGTTGACGGTGATGTCGGCTTTGTCCCGCAGGTAGCCGAGCCACGCTTCCATGATTTTAATCTGCTGTTCCTGTTTGAGGTTTTGAGCTATCGTTTCTTTCTGGGCGGCGAAGTCGGTTTCATCGGCGGTCAGGCTTTCGGCGAAATGGATTACATAGAAGTTGGTCCCCACCGTTGCCGCCTCTGCCGGATAGGGGTTGGCGCCGGTAAGGTTAAGGCCTTGGTCCGCAATGGCCGCCGGCAGGCCGCTGGCGGTCTGATTGCTGCGGGAGTAAAATGGGGTAGTGTTTAGCTTGGCCCCGGCCCGGGTTGTCGCCTCGGCAAAAGCGCTTGCTGTTTTTGCCTCGCTCAGCAGCTTGTCCGCCGCTTCCTTGGCCATGGTTTTGGCGCGGTCGGCGATAAAATCTTTCTCAACCGCAGTTTTGACCTCTTCCAGCGGTGGGATGACCGGCTCTTTGGTCTCGGTGACGTAGAGGATCGCATAGCCGTCCTTGCCCTCAAGCAGGGAGCTCAGCTCCCCTTTTTTCAAGGTGAAGGCGGTATTGAGCAGGGCCGTCTCGCCGACCAGTTCCTTGGGGGGAGCGGCCTTGGCGAAAAAGTCGGTTTCATGGATGGTGGTCGTGCTCTCGATGGCGTATTTTTCCAGGCTGCCGGCCATGATTATGCCTTCATAGGCTTGATTGGCAAGCTGAAAGGTGATGTTCTTGCCCTTTTGGGTTTTGAGCTCGGCAATGATCTGGGCCCGGACTTCGTTTATGGACTGCACCTTGGCCGGTTTGATCTGTTCAAGCTTGATGAGGTGGAATCCGAACTGGGTTTCCACGATATTGCTGATTTCCCCCTCTTGCATGGCAAAAACAGCACTGTCAAAGGCCTGTACCATCTGGCCCCGGCCAAAGAAGCCAAGGTCGCCGCCGCTGGGGCCGCTGGGGCCTTCGGAATGTTCTTTGGCCAGGGTGGCAAAGTCCTTACCCGTCTTGGCCTGGGCCAGGATCGCGGCCAGTTTTTCACGTTTGGCCGTTTTCTGCTCCTCGCTGTCCAGGGCCTCGGTTTTAATCAGGATATGGCGCGCATGGCGCTGTTCGGCAGAGGAAAATCTGTCGATGTTCAATTGGTAGAACTGTTCGATCTCTTCTTCGCTGAACTGGATGGCGGCGGCGGCCTGGTCATGACGATAGCTGAGAAATTTAAGCTTCACCCGGGGCGCTGTTTTGTAAGAATCTCCGTTTTTCGTGAAAAAATCAGCAAGTTCTTCAGGGGTCGGCGTTATTTTGGATTTAAAGTCCGCGCTGTTGAAGGTGGCGTATTCGAGTTTGATCTGATCGTTGTCATCGCTGAAGCGATCCTTGAGCTCGCTGTCCGGAATCCTGGCAAAACGGGTTATGGCCGAGACGGTTTTTTCATTGAGCATGTCATTGCGGATGCCGGTCTCAAATTTGGCCTTGGTGAGGCTGGAGGAGGCAAGAAGCTTGGTGTAGCGGTCATTGCTGAACATGCCGTTTTCGCGGAATGATTCCATCTCGAGGATGGCTTTTTGCACCTCTTCATTGCTGACCAGCAAGCCTGCAGTAGCTGCGCCCTGTTGCATCAGTTTTTCCTGGATGAGGTTATTGAGAACCTGCTGCTTGATGCCCAGCCCTTCGAGGAGGCCGGCCGGCAGATTGCCGCCGAGCTGGTCGCGGTAACGGGCCAAGGTCTGGTCATATTTTTGGCGATATTGCTGGTAGGTGATTGATTGGCCGTTGACCGTGGCAATGGCATTCGGGCCGTCGTTCTGGTTGGTGCCCACCCCCCAGAAGATAAAAACGAGAATAATGATGATAATGGCCGCCTGGATGTAGGCGGACTTGGCCTTGCGGCGCATAAAATCTAACATTTGGTTATCCTTAATATAAGCTGAAGAACAGATTGATAATTTGCATGAAATTTACGGCGTTATCCTAATTTTTTTACGTCTGGCCGTCAACTGATTTAGTGTAAGGAGGTGCTTCGGGCTTTGAGATTTACACCTTTGCCAGATTGTTACCCACCACGGTGTTGACTATCAGCGGCACATCAAGTTTCAGCACCTGTTCCATGGTTTGTTTAACCAATTCCCCGGTGATGTCGATTTCTGGTTCCGGCACCTCAAAGACCAGCTCGTCATGGATCTGCAGCAGCAGTTCCGCCTGCAGTCCTTCTTGCTGAAGGGCGCGATAGGTGTGGATGGTGGCCAGCTTGATGATGTCGGCGGCCGTGCCTTGGATCGGTGTGTTGATCGCGGTGCGTTCGGCGAATTCCCGGCTGGTTTTGTTGCTGCTGTTGATATCCGGCAGCAGGCGGCGGCGGTTGAGCAGGGTGGTGACCAGGCCGTCCTGCCGGGCTTTTTCGATAATATCCTCCATGAACCTCTTGACCCCGGCATAATGGTCGAAATAGCGGTCGATAAAGGTTGCGGCCTCCTTGCGGCTGATGTTGAGCTGGCCGGCCAGGCCGAAGGCGCTCATTCCGTAAACGATGCCGAAGTTGATGGTTTTGGCCACCCTGCGCATCTCGGGAATAATCAGGGCCTGATTGACGCGAAAGATCTCGGCCGCGGTCTGGCTGTGGATGTCATGGCCGTTGCGGAAGGCCGCCAGCAGGGCTGGGTCCTGGGAGTAATGGGCCAGGACCCTGAGATCGATCTGCGAATAATCCGCCGACAGGAACTGGTGGCCCGGTTTGGCGATAAAGGCCTGCCTGATCCGTTGCCCTTCCGGGGTGCGGATGGGAATGTTCTGCAGGTTGGGGTTACTGCTGCTCAGGCGGCCGGTGGCGGTTACGGTCTGGTTGAAGGAGGTATGCACCCGACCGGTTTTCGGATGGATCAGGCCGGAGAGTTTATCCACATAGGTGGTTTTGAGTTTGGTCAGGTTGCGGTGAAGCATGATGGTTGCCGGCAAATCATGGAGAGGGGCAAGTTTTTCCAGGACCTTGATATCGGTGGAATAGCCGGTCTTGGTTTTTCGCCCATGGGGCAGGTTGAGTCTTTCGAAAAAGATTACCCCCAGCTGTTTGGGTGAGTTGATGTTGAACTCTTCTCCGGCCAGCCGATAGATTTTGGTCTCCAATTCGTCGAGCTGGGCCCCGAAGTCCCTGGTCATCTCTTCGAGCAGCTGCAGATCAACAAGAATCCCGGCTCTTTCCATCCGGGTCAGGATGGGCACCAGTGCCATTTCGAGATCGGCAAAAAGCTGCCAGAGATCAAGGGTCTCAAGCTGCGGCCGAAATTTTTCCCAGAGCAGCAGGGCGCCGATCACGTCCTCACACGAATAATCCTTGGCCGCCGCAGGTTCGACATAGGCAAAGGCGTCGGGCCGTTTGTCGCCTTTGGTTACTTCGGCAAAGCTGGTCAGGCGAACCTCGCTGATTTCCCGGCAGAGGTCGTCGAGCTTGTGTGAGTTTCTGGAGGGGTCGATCAGGTAGGAGGCGATCATGGTGTCCCAGATCGGGCCGTGGATGCTCACCCCATGGTTTTTTAGGATGCCCAGGTCAAACTTGAGGTTGTGGCCCAGTTTGGGCAGTTTTTCGTCAGCCAGCAGGGGCTGTAACGCTTCAAGGGCGGCCTTGAGGGGTAACTGATCGGGCCGCAGGTTGCCGGCTTCATCGCGGTGGCCGATGGCCAGGTAAAAGGCCTCGTCCTTGGTGGTGCACAGGGAAATGCCGACCAGTTCGGCTGTGAGCGTGTCCAGCGATGAGGTCTCGGTGTCGATTACCAGTAAGGGGCCATTTTTGAGCTTTTCACATAGTTTCTTCAGCTCGTCAACGGAGTGCACGAGCTGAAAGCCCTTGCGCTCCAGTTCCGGGGCGGTGGTTTCCTGTTTGAGCAGGCGGGTAAAGCCGAGAAAGGTGAAGAGTTCCCGGAGCTTATCGTTGTCTGCTTCCCGGATCGTGTATGCGGCCGACTCCGGTGTGGTCAGATCCTGCCGCAGGGCAATGAGTTTTCGCGACAGAAAGGCGTTCTCTTTATTGGTCAGCAGGTTTTCCTTGAGTTTTTTCTGGGTGAGCTCGTCGATGGATTGGTAAAGATTCTCAAGGGTGTTGAATTGGTTGATCAGTTTTTCCGCGGTCTTGGGGCCGATCCCGGCCACTCCGGGAATATTGTCCGAACTGTCGCCGACCAGGGCAAAGAAGTTGAGCAGTTGCTCGGGGTCCACGTTGTATTTCTTCTTGACCCCGGCCCTGTCCATTACCACATCGCGCATCGGATCCCAGACCGTGATCTTGTCGGACACCAGCTGGGCAAGATCCTTGTCGCCGGAAACTAGAATGACCGGCTGGTTCTCACTCAAGGTGCTGGCCGCAGAGGCCAGGATGTCGTCCGCCTCATAGCCTGACTGTTCCAGGCAGGTGATGTTGAAGGCGGCCACGATCTCCTTTATATAGGGGATCTGGCAGGCAAGGTCGTCCGGCATCGGCGGCCGATTTGCCTTGTATTCATTATAGATTTCATGACGGAAGGTGGGGCCCTTCACATCAAAGGCAATGCCCAGGTATTTCGGGTTTTTTTCACGGATGACCCGGAGCAGGATATTGGTGAAGCCGAAGATGGCATGGGTCGGCAGGCCGCTGCTGTTGGTCAGCGGCGCAATGGCATGGTAGGCCCTGTAAATATAGGCGTTTCCGTCAATAAGATAAATCGGTTCGTTGGCAGTCATGGGCAGTGATACTACCAGCCGCGCTGCTGTTTGGCAATCCACAACATCGTCGGCATTAAAACCGGGGGAAAAAATAAATTTATTTTTTTTCTAACGTTTTCCTGCCGGTAATTTCTTTATATTTCCAGCAGATGGGAAGCCTATCTCAGTCGACCGGAAATAGGCTGGATTTTTTTGTTTAAAGTTTGTATGTATAAATCCGATATGATAACTAAGAATAGGTAGGTGTGTTGGTTGGGCAGGGGGCTCTCCAGCATACTTCGATTTCCGGGCACGGGTGGCGATTTCGCTATCTTGTTGCAGGAAGATTGGAGCCGGGTATGAAGCTGACTGGAATTTTTTCACAAATCAAAACAGATAAAGTTCAGGTTAAAAAATCTGAAGGGACCTTTGCGTCCAAATCAGATAAAGCACAAGTTGCACCCACCGACCGCGTGGAGATCTCCGCCGGCTCTATGGAAGTTCAGAAGTCCAAGGAGATTCTGGAGCAGACTCCCGCCGTGCGCGCCGACAAGGTTACGGCTCTCAAGGAGCAGATTGCCCGTGGCGAATATCAAGTTGATCCCTACAAGGTTGCCGATAAGATGATGGCCGGCCTTATCTCCGAGGTTCTGAACGATTAATTTCGTTTTTTTCCCGTCGTTCATTTTTTCCTCTCTCTTTTTCATCTTCGCACCTTTCTTTATTTGAAGATCGGCCAGCAGGCATCATAAATGGTCGGATCCTGTAAGACCTGTTTGGCCAGTCTTTGCTTGGTGTTAATAACCAGGGGCCCCAGCAGGTTTGCGGTTATTTTCTTCAGATCGTTCTTGGGAACGGTGAGGATGAGCAGGATCTCGAGCTGGTCATCCTTGCTGGCCTTCAATTCCTGTTTTACGTAATTGGGAATATGGGGGGCGTATTCCTGGGCGATAATTGCCGCCTGAATGACCACGAAGGCCAGGGTTGGCGTTTCCAGAGATTGCAGCCACATGAAGGGGGATTCCTTGCCGTGGGGTTTGAGCATGAAGTTTTTGGAGTCGGGAAAACCCAAGAACGGGGAGGTCATGTGGATGACCTTGTCCGGGCTCACCGTCAGTTCGCCGAACCGGGAGGTTGAAACGGTAAGCATCTCTTGATCTTCGATCTTGGTATTGGCGGTAGCTGGAGCCATTACTTCCTCCCTGGGGCTTGCTGTGGTTATGTTGTCGGTGGTTTTCATCTGCTTTTTTTATTTTTTGCCGGTCTGACGATTTTCGGTAAGCGCCGAGGTGAGAGCCGAAAGATCGGCAGGAGCCTCGTGGGCTGCCCGTTTGTTTTCTTCTAAAATTTTCAGGTAGATTTCTTCTCGGTGGACCGCGATCTCGGCCGGCGCTTCCACGCCGATCTTGACCTGCCCCCCTTTGATTTCCAGCACCCTGATGATGGTATCATCGCCGATGGCAATGGCCTCTCCTATTTTCCTGGCTAAGATCAGCACCGTGGTCGCCCTCCCTGGCTATAGGTTTAACTACGCTATTCCTTTAGCGTATGCATGCTCTGTGCAATGTTCAAGAACTATTTGAGAAAATCCACCAAGCTCATCTGCATGGTTTTGGCTGCGGCGGATAATGCCGCCTCGTAAGCCATTTCTTTGGCCTTCATCTCCATCAGGGCGTTGATCATGTCGGTGTCTTCTTTTTCGGAGAGGTTTTCCCTCGCTGCTAATTCAAGCTTGGAATAGATCTCCGTCTGAACCATTATTCGGTTGGATCTGGCGCCAAAGTCCGAAGTTCGGCTGGACAGGGTTTCCAGTAAAATGTCGAGCTTGGCAATCGAGTCACTGATATTGCTTACTTGCACGTCTTCCGGGCGTGCGCCAACGGCCCGCAGAAAATTGCTTGAGTCGCTTTGCATTGCAAAAGAATATCGATCCTGGTCGTCGGTGGTGATGGTCAGGTAGCCGCTGTCGGTCCAGGAGGCGGAGAGCCCGGGGATGCCGTTGATTCGTTGGGTTATGTCATCAAGGGAGTCCTGCTCAATGTCGATATTGATATCGTATGAGGTAGTGGTGGGGGGGCTGAACGAATGGTTGGTCATGCGGATATTGAATGAGCCGTTGACAATCTCATCCGCAAATTCCAGGCCGGTGTCGCCACTGTTAAGCAGGGCGGTGGTGTCGGTTGCCTGGATTGAGCCGGTATGGGTTTTGAAGTTTTGGCTTTGGGCAAAGCTGATCAGATTGTTGAGGATGGTGAAGATCTCGGAAGACATCAGGGTGTCTTCGCCGTTTTTCGCAACTTCCAAGGTGCTGGCCCGGCCGACTTTGATCGCAAAATCGTTGTTGCGGTCACCGGCATAGCGGACATAGCCATCTTCCGAATAGATTTTGTTGACGAATATTTTGCCGTCTTCGATGGTGTCGCCGTCAATGTCGGTTATCGTCTGACCGCCGCTGAGGCCCAAAGCGGCAAAACCGGATTCAAAGATGGTGGGGCCAAAGCTTGAGGTGGCGCTGTCCAGGAAGTATTCGTTGTTGGAGAGAAGGCGAACCGTGCCGAAATATACTTTGTCTTGAGGGTCGGTTGAGTTG
This sequence comes from Deltaproteobacteria bacterium, assembly GCA_013349285.1. Taxonomy (GTDB): domain Bacteria; phylum Desulfobacterota; class Desulfobulbia; order Desulfobulbales; family Desulfurivibrionaceae; genus DUZU01. Next base: position 68,853 of record DUZU01000010.1, read on the forward strand.
CCGTTGAGCTGGGTGATCGTCTCCCCGGCGGCTGAAGTTTGCAGATGGATGTTGCGGCCATCAATAGCGCTCAGGATCAGGCGTCCGTCGCTGTTTCGGCCTGCCTTAACCCCGGTTTGCTCAACTTTGGCGTTAATGGCCTTGATGATGGCGTTGCTGGAGTCATCTTCGGTGACCCGGGTCATGGTGTCAAAGATGTTGATGCCATTGATGACGAGATCGTCGTGGTCAAGATAGGTCGGGGTGGCGCCGTAGGGCAGGGTGCCGTCATTGGGCTGGTCGCCGGTGATGCCCTCGACCGAGGCCAGTCCCAGTTCGGTGAGGATGTTTGTGCCTGGATGGTTAGGACTCGTGATGGTAAAGGGCGTATCCGATGCAAAGGTGATCTGGCCGGTGTTGTGGGTGGTGTCCGCCGTGACGGTGCCGTTGCTAAGTTTGATGCGGTTCGTTTCGCCGGCTGAAAGATCGGCCAGGGTGATGGGACTTTCGTCTCCCTCTACCGTGTTGGTTAAAACGATAGCGTCTATTTCCCCGCCATTGCTGCCTGTCCCTCTTTGGGCGGTAACGCCGGTCTGGTTTCGTACTGCGTTAATGGCGGTCACCATCATGTTGGTTAAATCTTTGGCGGTTGCCGCAAAGGTGGTGTCGGCCTCAATGTTAACCCCGTTGAGGGTGAATTTTATTTGCTTATCCCCAAGCGCAGGATCAACCGCGGTGCCTGCCTGTAGAGTGGTCAGGCTGGCCGTAACTCCGCTCTGTGCGCTGATTTCATTGATTACATCTTTTGCGGCCAAGGCGCGGTCCATGAACAGGCCGTTGGTTGCTCCGGCACTCAGGGGGATATCGGAAAGGGTGTCGGTTCCGTTAATGGCCAGGTCGCTGGGGATGCCGGCGGTGATTGCGAGATTGTTGGCCAAGGTGGCGGTGAGCGGCTCTGTGGTATAAGGAGTTGCCTGCACCCCTCTTGCCCCTTGCAGGGCGGGCGGGGTGGCCTCGGCCCAGACCCCGGTGGTGGCGGTTTCTTTATTGATCGCCGCCGCCTTGGCTGCCGCTGAGGCATCGGAGTATATATCGGAAATATCGTCGGTCTCGGTGATGATTTCCACCCCGTTTACCTTGAGGTCGCCGGTTACCAGGCGTGAGCCGAAGCGTAAGGTGCCATCCGCCGCCTCATCGCCAAGACCGAGGTTGCCGCCCCCCAGGCCGAGTAGATCGAGGATCGTATCGTCGGCCGCATTGGTGGTGATTTCGAAGGCGGTTGGCGAGGAAAGGGAAACGGTTCCGGTGTTATGGGTTGCGTCGGCGGCTTGGCTGGTGTTGTTGGTAAAGCCGCTTATTGCCTCTTCAGCGCCATTCAGGCCGGTGAGGCTGATGGCTGAATCATCGCCGGCAAGGATGTTGCTTAAGACAATGGAATCTACATCTCCGCCGTTTAGTCCGGTGCCGACCTCGGCCTTGACCCCGGTTTGGTCGCTGATCGCATTGATGGCCGCGGTGATATCTAGGGCAACTTGTGGTACTCCGGCTCCGCCGGTTGTCAGGTTGACCGTTTCGCCGTTGAGGTAGAAAGTCATGGTGGTTGCCACGGCCGGATCGGTGGCAGCCGCCCCTGCGTAAAGGGTGGTCAGGGTGGCGTTAACGCCTTCACTGCTGGTGTTATTGCTAAGGCCGGAGATCGTTTTCTCGGTATCGGAAAGGCCGGAGATATCGATGGTCGAGGTGTTGCTTGGCTGGACATTTTTTAAAATAATCGAATCAACCTCGCCGCCGTTAACCCCGGTGCCGATTTCGGCCTGGACCCCGGTGGTGCCGCTCAGCAGGTTGATTTTATCGATGATGTCCTGGGCCACCTGGGTGGGGTCGTCACCGAAACCACCGGTGGTGACATCCACATATTCGCCATTGAGGTAAAATGCGACCTGGGTTGCGGCGAAAGGGTCGGTGGCCGCAACGCCGACATAGGGTGAGGTCAGGGCGTCGGTGCTGCCGGTCAGGGAGGTAACCGATTGATCGTTGAGGGCCTGGGCGATATTGAACGCGCCATTCATGTTGATGGCAAAGGTGTCGGCTACCGATGTAAGATCGATGTCCGGACCCAGGGTGGCGACCACATCGATGTTATTGATCAGCAGATCGCCGGTGGTGATGTCGGTCGCCGCGCCGGAAAGGGGAATCTGGCTTCCGGTCAAAGGCGCGGTGTTGGGGTCGGGAAAGGAGGTGCCGTTGACAAAATAGCCATCCCGGGTGTCTTGGATAAAAGGGGTCGGTTCAACATCGGTATAGCCGGTGGTGCGAAAGCCGCCGAAAATATATTTGCCGTTGACCGAGGTGTTGGAGAGGGTGATTGTCTCTTCCAGCAGTTGTTGGATCTCAGCGGCCATGGTTGCTCTGTTTTCCGTGGTCATCGAGCCGTTGATCATCTGGAGGCTGAGGACCTTGGCCCGGATAACAAGGTCTTTCATGGAGGTTAATGAGTTTTCCGCGGCGTTGATTGCCTTATCTCCAAATTGAATATTATCTTGATATTGCTCGATTTCACTGACCTTGGTGCGCAGGTTGAGGGCGGTGATCAGATTTACCGGATCTTCGGATATCTTGGAAAACTGTTTGCCGGAAGAGATCTGGGCATTGATCCGGTTCATGTCGGTGGTCAGTTTATTCAGGTTGCCCAGGATATTCTGATGGATGGTCCGCATGGTGATTCGCATGGTGATACTCCTATCTTATCGAGTCGAGCAGGCTTTTCAGCATCTCGTCGGACATGGTGATAAGGCGGGCTGCTGCTGAATAGGCATGTTGATACTTGACCAGGTTTGCCATTTCTTCATCCAGGGAAACGCCGGAGGTTGAATCGCGCATTTCCTGCATCTGGTTTTCGACCAGGGTGTTGAATTCCAGGTCCCGATTTACCGAGCGGCCGGCGTTGCCGATTTCCCCGACCAGGGAATTGTAAAAGCCTTCCAGTGAGTCCGCCGTGCTTCCGGTGAAGCTGATATCATCCTGTTGCTGGATGTTGGTGATCTTCAGGGCGTTGGTGTTGTCGCCCTTGAATATCTGCCCGTTTGCCCCTACCGTGGCGGCGGTGATCATGCTCAGGTCATTGGCGATCGCATCGTTGATCCCGATGGTGCCTGCGCTGTGGCCGGTGAATAAGGTGTTGAGTCCCGCCACCTGTAAAATGTTTGAGGTGTCATTGGCAAAGGCGAAGTGGTGGGAGGTGTCCGGATTCAGTTGCAGTCTGTTGTCGACCACCGAGGCCTTGATCCAAGAGGATGCCTCGCTGCTGGCGTTTTTGATGGAGTTTTCGATGGCATTGGCTACGTCGTAAAGATCGTAGGCCCGCTCCAGGTCGACGGTAATGGCTTGGGGAAGGGCCAGGGTTCCGTCGCTGTTGTAAAGCCAGATGTCGAAGCTGCCTCCGTCGGTTTCTAATTCATTAAAGTATTTAAAGCCCTGCAGGCCGGCGGTTACCCCGCCGTCGTCATAGCTATAGGTGAAGCTGCCGTCGTCCGAGGTTGTGTCGCCGGCCACCCCGCCGCTGTGGGCGGTGAAGTTGGTAAAGCCGTAAATGTTGCCATCAACGCCGGCGGCCGTGAAGCTGTCCACCACTATCGGGGAGTTGTCGCCGGTGGTGGAGTTGGTGAAAACAATACCGCCCTTGCTGTTGATCGAGGCGGTGACCCCGGTAAGAGGTTCTTGGATATTTATAGCATCGCGTGTTTTTTGGGCCACCACCATGGCACTATCAAGGGCGGCAATGTTTACGGTAACGGGAATATTGTTAAGGTTAAAGTTTGCGCTGTTCACGGCAGTGCTTGCCGAGGTGGCGCTGCCTGCGAAGGATGTCGTCGTCTGATTACCGCCGCCTAGGCCGAGCTGGCTGAGGATAGTATCGTCGGTGCCGGCTTCGATGGTGAACGGCTCGTCGGAAAACAGAGTTATTTCGCCGGTGTTATGGGTGAGATCGGCGTTGTAGGTGCTGTTGGTGAGACCTAGTTTTACCTCGGCGGCATCGGTTGGATCCACATCGCCAATGATAATGCGGGATTCATCTCCGGCATTGGTGTTGCGCAGAACGATGGAGTTGACCGCGCCGCCGTTATAGCCGTCCCCGACCACCGCTTCAAGGGAGAGTTGTGGTTGCGGGGCCAGGGTGGGCGCGGCCGGGCTGTTGTAGTTGGTGATCGCCGTATTGATTGCCTGGACGATATTGGTGGCATCGTCGGTGGCTCCCGTTCCTGCCGAGGTGTAAGAGACCGAGACCCCGTTAATGGTGAAGTTCGCTGATTCAGCCGCGCCGAATGCCGTTATCGCGCTGCCGGCAACAAGGGTGGTCAGGCGGGCATTGACTCCGGCCGTCGCATCGTTGATGGCGTTAACAGCATTGTAAGCTTTGCCCATGGCCAGGCCGTTTTTGGGGGTCGCGCCGTTTATGGTGCCGATCGAGCGGTCGTTGATGACGATGGTGCCGGCGGCAATGGTTTTTGCCGCCTCGGCTGGGGTTGCGTCAACCGGGGAGGTCAGTCGCGCCGTGTTGGTTGCCATTGAGGTGCCGGTGATGGCCGAGGTGAATTTATTCAGGCCCACGCC
>DUZU01000011.1 GCA_013349285.1 Deltaproteobacteria bacterium
ACCATTCAGGTGCACTACCAGACTGCGCTGCGTCCCGACCCAATGGCCAATATCGAAATTTATTTCCGCATCATAAAAAAAGGGGTTAGCCCGTGTGGACTAACCCCTTATAAAAAACTGGTCGCAACGAGAAGATTCGCTCTTTTCAGTACCCCCTTGAGGGGTAAACTTCCGGCCCCCTGAACACCATTCAGGTGCACTACCAGACTGCGCTGCGTCCCGACCCAATGGCCAATATCGAAATTTATTTCCGCATCATAAAAAAAGGGGTTAGCCCGTGTGGACTAACCCCTTATAAAAAAACTGGTCGGGACGAGAAGATTCGAACTTCCGGCCCCCTGAACCCCATTCAGGTGCGCTACCAGACTGCGCTACGTCCCGACCCAATTTCTATGTACAAATTTACCTTTACGGCAGACCTTATTTAGCATGACCACTTACCAGTGTCAAGCAAGGAGTCATGAACCAACCTTATTTCTCGAGCATTTCTTTTAAGGCAAGCAACTCGGCCTTTACTTCATTGACCATCGACTTCTCGTTCGATGGGGCGGCAAGATGACTTTCAGGTTCCGTTTGCCCCTCGGCTTTTTCACCGCCCGTTCTTGCGGCCAGCGCCTTTTGGGCGCCGCTGATGGTGAAACCCTCGTCCTTGAGCAGGCGCCTGATCTTCAGGATATTTTCAACATCAACCTTGCGGTAGAGCCGTTGTTTCGACCTGGCCCGCTGGGGGCTGAGAATTTTAAACTCAGACTCCCAGTAGCGTAACACATGCTGTTTGACCCCGGTAATTTCGCACACCTCGCCAATCTTAAAGTATCGCTTGTCCGGAATAATGACCTGGTCATCGGCTCCGGACGGCATATCATCAAGATTATCGCAAGAGGTATTGGTCACACGCACGCGTCCTTTAATCCTGGTTCAACTTCTCCCGCACAACTTTACTCGGCCTAAATGATACCATACTTCGCTTGGAGATTTCCATGGTCTCGCCGGTCCGCGGATTACGGCCGACCCGAGATGTTTTCTTGCGCACGGTAAAGGTGCCGAACTGAACAAGCTTGATCGACTCCTCGTGGAGCAGGGATTTCTTCAATTTATCAAAAACCGCATCAACCAATTCACCGGCGCTGCGCAGGGAAAAGCCCATTTTTTCATTAATAAGCTGGGCGAGTTCCTTTCGTGTCAAGTTGGATCTTTTCATTTATTATGCCTCACGTAACTGCCCGTCAAAACGGGAAATCATCATGTCGATTATCTTCTGGTGCACCTTGGCCACTGATTCATCATCAAGGGTATGCTCGGCAGACCGGTATGTTATGGCAATGGCTACACTCTTCATGCCAGCCTCAATATTCTTTCCTCTAAAAACATCAAAAATTTCAGCCTGTTCAATAATCGGCTCACCGGCCCCGGTGATCGCCGCCACCATCTCTCCGCCGGCAACCTTCTCCGGCACCAGCAGAGCCAGATCCCATTTAACCGAGGGAAACTTGGGCAGGGCGGCAAATCTTTTCGCCTGCAAGGGCTGACTGCCGAGTAAATCAAAATCAAGATCCACAAAAAAGACCTTCTGTTTGATGCCGAACGCCTTGAGAATCTTGGCATCGACTACGCCGCAACTGCCCAACAGCTCGCCATTGGCCCTGACACTGAGCAAGGTGGCCACATCGCCATAGGCAAGGGCTTCAGCCGCGCCCTTTTCGTAGGTAATGTGGTTAAGGCCAAGGGAGGTGAACAACTGGGCGACAACCCCTTTCACATCGAAAATATCCGTTGCCTCATCACCATAGAGGAGCGGGGCGGCCGGCTGCCGCCTGCCACTTAACACCGCGGTCAACCGCATCGGCTCCTTGGGCTGCGCATCGCCCATCGGATGAAAAACCTTGCCGATCTCAAAAAGCCTGACATCTGGGTTCTGATGGTTTGCGTTTCGCCGCAGATTTTCGAGGAGCGCCGGCAACAGAGTGGTGCGCATAATGGATTGATCTTCGGCCAAGGGGTTGAGCAGGGTCACGGTTTTCCGCCGGTAATCATCCGCCGCGAGACCGAGCAGGTCTAAATGCTGCGGAGAGACAAAGCTGTAATTGATCGCCTCGTAAAAACCCAGCCCCAATAAGATATTAGAAACTTTTTTGCGAAGAAGCCGACTGGGGTCCTGTTCCGGGAAGGTCATCGGCACCAGGGGTTGGGCGGTGGGCAATTCGTTGTAACCGATAAGCCGGGCAACCTCTTCCACCAAATCGATCTCGCGCTCCAGATCTACCCTGAAGCTTGGCACGGTTACCAGCAGGGTATCCTCGTCATGGGGCGCCACCGCCAGTTCAATCGAGGTGAGGACCTTGGCTACCTGATCGGCGGAAAGGGGCAGCCCCAACAGCGCGGAGGTTCGGCTGATCCGCAACTTGATGGTCGCGGGTTCGGGGATGGCCGCTTTAAAATCAACGCCACCGGCCACGATCTCGCCACCGGCCAACCGGGCGATAAGCTGCACCGCCCGTTCCATGGCCCGGGGCGCGGCCTGGGGATCAACCCCGCGTTCGAAGCGGTAGGAGGCATCGGTGCTCATCTTGAGCTTGCCGGCAGTGCGCCTGATACTGATGGCGTCAAAGCAGGCGCTTTCCAGGAGGATATTGACGGTGGCATTATCCACCTCGGAATTGGCGCCGCCCATTACCCCGGCCAGGGCCACGGGATTTTCGGCATCACAGATCAGCAGCATCTGCTCGTCAAGCTGCCGCTCGACTCCGTCCAGGGTGGTCATTTTCTCATCGGCGCCGGCCAGGCGAACCACGATCTTGCCCGCGGCCAGTTTATCGAAATCAAAGGCATGGAGGGGCTGGCCGTACTCCATCATCACAAAATTAGTGATGTCGACCACATTATTGATCGACCTCAGGCCCACGGCAGCCAAGCGCTGCTGCAACCACCAGGGCGAGGGGCCGATCTTGATATTTTTTATAAGGCGAGCCACATAGCGGGGGCAGTCGGCCGGGGCCTGGACCTCAACCTGAAAAGGGAGATCATGGCCGGCCAGTTCCGGGACCTCGGTGACCGGCGGCTTAATATGGTTGCCGACCACGCCGCCAACCTCGCGGGCAATGCCTAAAACACTGGCGCAATCAGGACGGTTCGGGGTCAGATCGACCTCGATCATGGTATCTTCGAGATTAAGGGCCGCGGCCAGAGGCTGACCCAAGGGGAGATCCGCCGCCAACTCCATGATTCCGGCCTGGGCCTCGCTGATGGCCAGTTCCTTGGCCGAACAGAGCATCCCATGGGATTTCTCACCGCGGATCTTGGCGGGCTTGACCTTAAAGTCACCGGGCAGCACGGCGCCGGGCAGGGCGATGGCCGTAACCAGCCCGGCCCTGGCATTGGGCGCGCCGCAAACAACCCGGACCATTTCGGAACCGATGTTCACGTCACAGAGGACAAGTTTGTCGGCATTGGGATGGGGATGAACCGCCTCGATCCTGGCCACGCAGACGCCGGTCAGATCCGGGTAGCATGGTTCACAGGCATCCACCTCCAGGCCAAGCATGGTAAGGTGATCGGCGATTTTGGCCGGGGCCAGCTCCACCTCAATATATTCGCGCAACCAGTTGAAAGTGAACTTCATGGATCGATTCTTTTGTGCCCTGACTGAAATTTTTTAAAACTGAGACAGAAAACGGAGATCATTCTCATAATAAAGTCGGATATCGGTGATCCCGTATTTAAGCATGGCAATACGCTCGATCCCCAGGCCAAAGGCAAAGCCGCTGTACTGCTCGGGATCGTAACCGACCTTCTTGAAAACCTCGGGGTCGATGAGGCCGGCCCCTAAAATCTCAAGCCAGCCCGTCTGTTTGCAAACCCGGCACCCGGAACCGCCGCAGATCACGCAAGCGATATCGACCTCGGCACTCGGCTCAGTAAAAGGGAAGAAACTGGGCCGAAAACGAATGGCGGTATCAGGGGCGAAAAGTTTGGCAATAACAATGGACAATACCCCTTTCAGGTCGGCAAAAGATACGTTGCGGTCAACCAGAAAGCCCTCAATCTGATGAAACATCGGGGTATGGGTAATGTCGGAATCGCAGCGATATACCTTGCCCGGGGCAATCATCCTGAGAGGCGGCTCCTGCTTCTCCATGACCCGGGCCTGCATGGGCGAAGTATGGGTCCGAAGCAACAGGCTTTCGCTGATGTAAAAGGTATCGTGCATGGCCCGGGCCGGGTGATGCTTGGGGATGTTCAAGGCCTCGAAATTATAAAAATCGACCTCGACATCCGGCCCTTCGGCCACGGCAAAGCCCAGTCCCTCAAAAATGGAGCAAACCTCTTCCATTACCTGGGTCACGGGATGCAGCTTGCCGAACGGGGTAAAACGGCCGGGCAGACTCAAATCCTCACTGATCACGGCGCCGGCACGGGCTTGGCCGGCTTTCAACTCCGACTCCCGGGCGGTAAAGGCATCCTCAAGCACCTGCTTGATCTCGTTTGCCAATTTGCCGAGGCGTGGGCGATCTTCAGCTGAAGCTTTACCCAATTGTCGCATGATCAGGGTAAACTCGCCTTTCCGACCCAAATATTTGACGCGGAAAGGCTCTAGTTCACCGGCCTGGCTGATGGCGGACAAGGCCGCCTCAGCCTCGGCTTTCAGTCGGAGGATTTCGTCTTCCATGATAAAAATCTAAAGGAAACTCTGATCAGTTGCTTGCGCCGGTCATCTTGGTGACCTTGGTGAAAACGGAAGGATCCAAAACGGCCAGATTGGCAAGAACCTTACGATCCAACTCAACATTGAGCTTCTTGAGCCCACCCATCAAACGGCTGTAAGAGATGCCGTTCATCTTGGCGGCGGCGCCGATTCTGACGATCCACAACCGACGGAAATCACGTTTTTTCTGACGACGATCACGGTAGGCATAGCAAAGGGCGCGGTCTACGGCCTCAATGGCGGAACGATAAAGACGGCTCCGGCCTCCGATATAACCGCTGGCCAATTTCAAAACTTTCTTTCTTCTCCGACGCGCTTTAAATCCACGTGTTACTCTGGGCATCGTTTTTCTCCTTATTCATCGCCGGCGAAACCGCCGCACGTACTTAACTATTAAGACCAGATTACTTGAGATAGGGCAGCAAACGCTTGATGCCTTTCACATTGGTATCATCAACGATACCGGCCTGGCGAAGATTTCTTTTTCTCTTGGTGCTCTTCTTGGTGAGGATATGGCTGCTGAAAGCTTTCCGGCGAACAATCTTGCCGGAGCCGGTGCATTTAAAACGCTTGGCCGCCCCTCTGTTTGTTTTCATCTTAGGCATAACTTTTCTCCCTTTTTCATATCATTGCCGACAGTGCTTACCGTACCGCCGACCTGTTATCTTTCACAACCCTGCCGAATGGGGCAGTAATCCTATATTTATGTCCACCAACATCAAGTCGGCGGTTTGCTCATTTCGGTCCGACAAACATGGCCATCTGCCGGCCTTCCATGGTCGGCTGCTGAAGAATAACCCCATCTTCAGTCAGTTCGGCGGCTATTTTTTTCAATACCTCAAGCCCCAGGCTGTTGGCATAGACGATTTCACGGCCCCGGAATCGCAAGGTGATCTTCACCTTGTTTTTCTGCTGGAGAAACTTCTTAATATTGCGGATTTTGAAATCCAGATCGTGCTTTTCGGTCTTGGGCCGCAATTTGATCTCTTTGATCTCGACAACCGACTGTTTCTTCTTCGCTTCCTGCTGTTTCTTGCTCAGCTCATAGCGGTACTTGCCGAAATCCATAATTCGACAGACCGGCGGCTCGGCGGTGGCGGACAATTCGACCAGATCAAGGCCGACGCTCTCGGCCATTTGCAAAGCCTGGGCGATGGGAAGGATACCGGCCTGGGCCCCGTCTTGATCAATGACTCGCACTTCCTTGCATCTTATTTCGCCATTAATTCTGGCCCTGACTTCCTTTTCAGCCCGGACACTCTTTTTTTTACCTTTAATACGCTTACCTCCTGATAATAGGATCTTCGATCAACGCAAACTTTCTAAATTCTTTTAAAAACACAGATTCAGCAGTTTACACTACTTACCCGGGTTATTGCAAACGCCGCGGCGTCCTTGCTCATTTTCTTTTGCCACCAGGGCGGCAAATTCGGGCAAGGACATGGCGGGAAGATTCTTGCCGTCACGCAGGCGAACGGTTACCTGCCGCTCCTCCATCTCCTTATCGCCGATAATCAGCATATAAGGAATTTTCTGCATCTGTGCGTCGCGAATCTTATAATTTAATTTCTCGTTACGTAGATCTTTCTCAATCCGAACGCCGGCCCGGCGAAGCTCCTGATAAACCTCTTCGACATAATCGGCCTGGGCATCGGTGATATTGAGAATCCGGGCCTGGGTCGGGGCCAACCATACCGGAAAGGCGCCGGCATAATGCTCGATGAGCACCCCTAAAAATCTTTCCAGCGAACCCATCAGGGCCCGATGAATCATAATCGGCTGATGCTTGTTGCCATCCTCGCCGGTATAGGAAATCTCAAAGCGCTCCGGCAGGTTGAAATCAACCTGAATGGTGGAACATTGCCAGGAGCGGCCGATAACGTCTTTAATCTTGATATCGATCTTGGGACCGTAAAACACGCCCTCGCCGGGATCAATCTCATACTTGAGCCCTTTTTTCTCCAGGGCCAGCTTGAGGGCATTGGTCGCCTGCTCCCAGTGCTCATCATCACCGACATACTTCTCCGGCCTGGTGGAGAGATAGATATCGTAATTGTCAAAACCGAAGGTCTGCAAGATATGCAGATTCAAATCGAGAATATTGTAAATCTCTTTCTCAAGTTGATCCGGCTTACAAAAAATATGGGCATCGTCCTGGGTAAAACCGCGTACCCGCATCAGGCCGTGCAGCGCCCCGGTTTTTTCGTAGCGGTATACCGTGCCCAATTCGCACCAGCGCAGGGGAAACTCGCGGTAGCTGCGCATGCGCGTCTTATAAATGGCAATATGAAAAGGACAATTCATCGGCTTGAGCTGATAACTGACCTCGTCGATATCCATGGGCGAAAACATATTCTCGCCGTAAAAATCTAAATGGCCGCTGGTCTGCCACATATCGCGCCGGGCAATGTGCGGGGTAAAGAGCAGTTCGTAGTCATTGCGGTAATGCTCATCCCGCCAATGGTCTTCAAGGATCTTCCGGAGCAGGGCGCCCTTGGGCTGCCAGAGAATGAGCCCGGGGCCGACCTGATCCTGAATGGAAAAAAGCTCCAGCTCCTTGCCCAGTTTCCGATGATCGCGTTTTTTCGCCTCTTCCAGCTGATGCAGATAGGCGGTCAGGGCTTTCCCGTCAAAGAAGGCGGTGCCGTACAAACGCTGCAACATCTGATTATTTTCATTGCCGCGCCAGTAAGCGCCGGCCAACTTGACGATCTTGAAGGCCTGCAAAAAACCGGTGTGGGGCAAATGGGGCCCCCGGCACAGATCAACAAAAGCCCCCTGCCGATAGATGGAAACCTCGTCTTCGGCTATCTCCTTGAGCAACTCTACCTTATAGGGCTGGCCGCTTTTGGTGAAAAGCTCAATCGCGGCGGCAACCGGCATGGTCTCCCGGCTAAAGGGGGCGGCGGCGGCGACAAGTTCCTTCATTTTCGCTTCGATCCGCTCGAAATCATCCGGCGTGAAAGGCTCGCTGCGATCAAAATCGTAGTAAAAACCGTCGGCGGTGGCCGGCCCGATGGCAACCTTGACCTCATCACCGAAGAGGGAAACCACAGCCTCGGCCATGACATGGGCGGCGCTGTGCCGGAGAATCTCAAGGGCTTCCGGAGCATCGGAGGAAATCGGCTCAAAGGAAGCATCACTCTCCAAAACGGCGGACAGATCCATCAGGCGGCCGTCAAGGCGAACCGCGACGGTCTTTTTACGGGTCTTGTTCGAAACCAGCGCCTTCAAGGCGTCGGCAACCGTAACCCCTTTGGCAACTGTTTTACATTCCCCGTCCGGGAGGGTGAGTGAAATATCAGCCATAATCTCCGTGTCCAGCCGTTCAACGTCATCCGCCTTTAACAAGCAAAGACGAAAAAATTAATTTTCATGCATCCCAGGCCCATCAAAAAAAACAAGCACATTGACATGGTCAATCTGCCTGGGCAAAAAAGGCCTTGTCACGGATATTCCGCAACAGAAGCCCTCGATGACTACACAACCTTAAAGTTGTGAAAATATGGTAGGCGCGGGCGGATTCGAACCGCCGACCTCTTGCGTGTCGGGCAAGCGCTCTAACCAACTGAGCTACGCGCCTATATAAAAAAAGGCAGGCCAATGCTTACGGCCCTTGATTTTTCAAAACCTCTAAACGGCAACCAAATACCAATAATTTCGTTGTGTGTCAAGGATAATTAGTAATCCCGGAACGGAAAACAGCTTGACCAAAAACAACCAAACAAATCAACCGGCCCCACCCCGCAGCCCCTCAGTCGCAGGTGTTTTTCCGGGACTCAATCGCCCTGCTCAAGGTGAGCTCATCGGCATACTTGATATCCATCCCCATGGGAATCCCACAGGCAAGCCTGGTTACCGCGGCAGGGGTTTCCTCCTGCAAGCGCTTGATCAAATATGCGGCCGTGGCCTCGCCCGGCACCGTGGAGCTGGTGGCGATCAATACCTCGACCACCTTATCTTTTCTGACCCGGGAAACCAGGGCCTCGATCTTGATCTCATCCGGCCCGATCCCGTCCATGGGCGACAGGGCGCCGTGCAGGATATGATAAGTTCCCCTAAAGGCCCCGGTTTTCTCAATGGCCATCAGGTCGCCCGGCCCCTCAACCACACAAACCAGCTGCCGGTTGCGCCCGGAATCACTACAGATAACACAGGGATTGGTTTCGGAAAAGGCAAAACATTTGCCGCACAACCGAATAGCGCCATGCAGCTCCCCCAAACTCCGGCTCAGGCTCTGGGCCTCGGAGGCCGGACGCCGCATGATGTGAATAGCAAGCCTGGTAGCCGTTTTTTTCCCGATCCCGGGAAGGCGGCCCAGATCGGCAATAAGACGGGCCAAGGCAGGGGGGACGACATTCATAATTGAGCAACCACCATCATCAAAAACATCAACAATTCGCTTAAAACAAGCCGGGAATATTCATGCCGCCGGTCAACTTACCCATCTCGCCCTGGATCATCTCCCGGGCTTTTTTCATGGCATCGTTCACCGCGGCCATCACCAGATCCTGCAACATCTGCGGATCATTGGGATCGACCACCTCTTTCTCGATAACCAGGGAAATCAACTCATGCCGGCCGTTAACCGTCGCACTGACCATGCCGCCGCCCACCGAGGAAGTGACCTGCCTGGCGGCCAACTCTTCCTGCATTACCCCGAGCTTCTGCTGAAACTGCTGGGCCTGCTTCATTATCTGACTCATATCCATAACCTTGTCTCCATCATGCCAAATCAAGCGGCAGCAACAGCCGCCGTATTTTTTTCAAAAAAACTTACCGTCCGCCATCATCTGCTGCGGGGCCCGGTGCGGACGTTGCCCACCTGGCCGCTGAATATCTCGTTGGTCATCTGCACCAGGGGGTCATTGGCCAAGGCGCGCCTTTCTTCCCGGGGATTATCCCCGTCATCGCCCTGCTCGCCGTCATCCTTGACCCCCCGCACCCTGAAAACCACCTTAAAATCACGCTGAAAAAAATCCTGGGCAAATTCGTTGATCAATTTCAGATTGTCGTGCTCCTGCATAACACTGCAATCGGAAGGATCATCAAACTTCATGACCAGTTCGCTCCCCTCATCGCGCCCCACCCCGCTCAACCTGAGAACATGGGCCATCCAGGCCTTGCGGGACTTGACATAACCGATAAACTCATCCCAGTCCTGCCGAACCTGCTTGCCGGCAGCCCCCACCTTTTGCCCGGGCGAGCCAACCGAATGGCCGGCCGTTGTCGATCGGGGCGCAACCGGCTGCTCGAGGATCACTTCAGTTTTTTTTTGCGGGGCAACCTGCGGGGCCGATGGATGAGGGCGGGCTCCGCCCCCCTGGGGCGCAAAGGAAGGGGCGGGTTCGGCGGTGACCGGCGGAGCCATTACCGCAGCCGGCGCGGCAGGCAAAGAAAAATCGGCGCCGGCCAGCAGCTGATCGAGCCGGGTGAGCAGATCGGCCACCGGCACGACCCGGCCGGCCTGGGTGGCCCGGATAAAGGCCATCTCCAGCACCATTCGCGGCCGGGACGAGTACTGCATCTCCTCGACCCCCTTGAGCAGCAGATTGAAATACTGATACAGGGTTTCCTGGCTTGCGGCGGCGGCAATCTCCTTGAATTCGGCCAGTTCATGATCCGAGACATCAAGCAACTGTTCGGGCTGCTTGGCCGCCTTACAGAGCAGCAGCGACCGAAAATAGCCGAGCAGATCATTGGCAAAGCGCTTGAGATCCATACCCGCCCCATAGCCCTTGTCGAAAATATCCAGACAACCGGCCAGATCACCGGCCAACAGAGCCCGGGCCAGCTTGGCAAAGACCTGATGATCGACCAGACCCAGAACCTGCACCACATCATCGTCGCCGACCTCGGCGCCGCCGAAGGAAAAGATCTGATCCAGCAGGCTCAGGCCGTCCCGGACACTGCCCTCGGCCTCGCGGGCAATCATCTCCAGGGATCGCTCGGAGATGCTCACCCCCTCTTGCTTGGCAATTTTACCGAAAAAAGCGACCAGTTCGGCAAAAGCGACCCTTTTGAGCTCATAACGCTGGCAGCGGGAAAGGATGGTGATGGGAATCTTGTGCAGTTCGGTGGTGGCGAACATGAAAAAAACATGGGCCGGCGGCTCCTCCAGGGTCTTCAACAGGGCGTTGAAGGCCTCGGTGGTGAGCATATGCACCTCATCGATGATGATGATCTTGTAGCGGCCGCTGGTCGGGAAAAATCTGATATTTTCCTTGAGTTCGCGGATCTCCTGGATGCCGCGATTGGAGGCGCCGTCGATCTCGTGGAGATCAATGGCGGTGCCGGCGGTGATCTCCTGACACGAACGGCAATTATTGCAGGGCACCTCAGCGCCGTCATGTTCACAATTCATGGCCTTGGCCATGATTCTGGCGAGGGTGGTTTTGCCGACCCCGCGCACCCCGGAAAAAAGCATGGCATGGGCGACCCGGTTACGCTGAAGGGCATTCTGCAGGGTTCGGACCACGGATTGCTGGCCCACGACATCGGAAAAGCTCTGGGGACGCCACTTTCTGGCTAAAACAAGATAGGACATTTCAAGCCTTCAGTGATCTGCGTTAAGGATTCAGCCGACGGCCGCCTTAAGCTGAATGCTTAAAAAAAATGATAGCCGGGCACCCTGCGGCACACAAAGTTACTCACTACCGTTGCTTCCTTCCGGACCTGGCGGAGTTCGCGAGTCTCTGTTGCGCAGGACCCGGCTATCAAAACGAAAAAAAATGGCGGAGAAGGTGGGATTCGAACCCACGGTACTCGCGTACACACGCGTTCCAGGCGTGCACCTTAAGCCACTCGGTCACCTCTCCGATGATTCTAAACTAGTAAATATGAGGACCGTTAACGACCCAACATACAAGTGTTCAACATTTTTTTAAAGAACAAAATAGCCAAAAGGCAAACCTTCTCGCCGGAGATCATCGAAACAAACGATTTCTCAACCACCCCTTCGCCGCTTAAAAAAGTCGCGCAACAGGGTGGAGCTCTCCTCGGCCAACAGACCGCCCTCCACCTTCAGCAGATGGTTGAGACGATTGTCCGATCCCACCTGGAACAGCGAGACCACCCCACCCGCTTTCGGGTCAAGGGCGCCGTAGACCAGCCGCTCAACCCTGGCATGAACCAGGGCCCCGGCACACATCACGCAGGGTTCAAGGGTCACGTAAAGGGTGGTTCCGGTCAGGCGATAGTTGCCGATCCGCTGCCCGGCCTCGCGCAGGACCAGCATTTCGGCATGCCCGCTGGGGTCACGCAATTCAATGGTCCGATTGCCGTTTTCAGCCAGGATATTGCCGAGGCCGTCAACCAGAACCGCGCCGATGGGCACCTCGCCCCGCTCGGCCGCAAGGCTGGCCTGATCAAGGGCCAGTTCCATAAAATATTTAGCTTCGTCCATCGACAAAGAAAGCCTATATAG
Source organism: Deltaproteobacteria bacterium (assembly GCA_013349285.1). GTDB lineage: Bacteria > Desulfobacterota > Desulfobulbia > Desulfobulbales > Desulfurivibrionaceae > DUZU01. Next base: position 12,129 of record DUZU01000011.1, read on the forward strand.
CAAAGAGTTGATAAACTTGCAACAAAGGTTTTCGGATAACGGCTCAACGGCACTCCACCACGGTTCAGTGGTAAAGGATAAAGAGCAGCGCCAGCAAAACGGCGTTGCCTCACCACGAAGCACACGAAGGAGACGAAGAAAAAACAAAAAAAATCGTGCGCGCCATGGGCTTGGTCAAAAAAACCGCTGCGGCTTAGTTACTAATCTTCCTTCTGCTGCCTTTTCTGCTTGTTGGCGTAGTTGGCGGCCTCCCAGCCGGCCACGCAGCCCTCGCCCACCGCCTTGGCCATCTGCCAGGGCGGCCCGGCAATATCGCCGGCCGCATAAATGCCGGCAATATTGGTCTGCTGCCTTTTATTGGTATCAATATAAGAAAAGGTATCGAGATCAAGCATGACGCCGATGGTGGTGGCAAGCTCCATGGCCCCTTTGGCGCCGAGTTCGACAAAAACCCCGTCCACCTCCAGGCTGGTGTCGTCATCAAGCAACAACCCCTGCACCGCGTTTTCTCCGGTTATCTCCTTGGGCCAGCGCCCGGCATGGACCTGCACCGAGCTCTCGGTCAATTTGGCCGCAAGCCCCTCGCCGACCTCCAGCGCCTGACAGACCAGATGAACCTCCGAGGCATAACCGGTCAGGGTAAGGGCGCCATCCACCGCGGCCGACTCATTGCCCACCACCGCCACCTTGGCATTGCGGTAGAAATTGGCATCGCAATCCACACAGTAACTCACCCCCCGGCCGGAAAGTTCTTTTTCACCCTTGACCTTTAATTTTTTCCGGGAGGTGCCGGTGGCAAAGATCAGGGTACGGCAGAGCAACTCAGTGCCGCTTTCGATCTTAACCTTAAACAATTCATCAGCCTGATCGACGTGCAACACATCCTCGGCAATAATCTCGGCCCCGAACCGGGTGGCCTGATCCACCGCGGTCCGCAACAGATCAGCGCCGTCGACTACCCCGTCGACACAGAGATAATTCTCCACATGGGCCCCGTAAATACTGCTGTGGGCAACCTTGCCGAGCACCACCACCGAGGCTTTTTTACGAACCGCATGCACCGCCGCCTGCAACCCGGCGGGGCCGGCCCCGACAATCAACACATCTATTATGGTATCAGCCATTTCTGGACTCCTTTTTTAATAAAAATTCAGATTACAATCTTTCATTATATAGCGGATTCCGCCTCAAAATACCATCCCTTTCCCGCGGCCAAATAAGGCGTGGACAGATAAGAGCAAACCTTATACTATTGCCTATCCGGACAAACTCAACCTATAACTTACCCTATGAAATACATCGCCGATCTCCATATCCACTCGCCCTTTTCCCGCGCCACTTCCAAGGCAAGCAACCTGGCCGGCCTTTACGCCTGGTCCAAGGTCAAGGGCATCAACGTGGTCGGCACCGGCGACTTCACCCACCCCGGCTGGTTCAGCCAGCTCAAGGAGCAGCTGGAACCCGCGGAACCCGGTCTGTTCAAACTGAAAGACGAGGCCGTGGCCAAGGCCCTGGCCGGGGTGAGCCCCGAGGATATCCCCACCCGCTTCATCCTCACCGCGGAAATCTCCAGCATCTACAAACGCCATGACCGGGTGCGCAAGGTTCATAATATCCTCTATGCCCCGGACTTCGCCTCGGTGGAGAGGCTAAACGCCAAGTTCGCCGGAATAGGCAATATCGAGGCGGACGGCCGCCCGATCCTGGGCCTGGACTCCCGCAACCTGCTGGAGATCATGCTGAGCGAGGCGCCGGAGGGCTTTTTGGTGCCGGCCCATATCTGGACCCCGTGGTTTTCGCTGTTCGGCTCAAAATCGGGCTTTGACGCCATCGAGGATTGCTTCGGCGATCTCACCGAATATATCTTTGCCCTGGAAACCGGCCTGTCCTCCGATCCGGACATGAACCGGATGATCTCGGCCCTGGACCGCTTCGCCCTGATCTCCAACTCGGACTGCCATTCCCCGTCAAAACTGGGGCGGGAAGCCAATATCTTTGACACCGAACTAAGCTATTACGCCCTGCGCGACGCCCTCAAGAACCCGCTGACCGGCGCCTTTAAAGGGACCATCGAGTTTTTCCCGGAAGAGGGCAAATACCATGGCGACGGCCACCGCAAATGCCAGGTTTGCCTTGAGCCCAAAGAGACCAGGGACCTTGCCGCCAAGTGCCCGGTTTGCGGCAAACCGCTCACGGTGGGGGTCCTGCACCGAGTGATGGAGCTGGCCGACCGCGAGCAGCCCTTTTACCCGGACGGCTCCCCCCAGGTAACAAGCCTGATCCCGCTGCCCGAGGTGCTCGGGGAGATCATCGGCGCCGGGCCCGCCACCAAGGGGGTGATGACCCAGTATTGCAAGGTGATCGCCCGTTTCGGCTCCGAGTTCAACCTTTTACTCAACACCCCGATCGAAGAAATCAACCAACTCTCCCCGATCCTGGGCGAGGCGATCAAGCGGATCCGGCGAGGCCGGGTGATAAGAAAGCCCGGCTATGACGGCGAGTTCGGGGTGATCAGCGTGTTTGACGAAAACGAGCTTGCCGAGATGGCGGGCCAGATCAGCATGTTCACCGGCAAGCCGGTGCGCAAAAAAAAAAGCGCCCCGCGCCCGCCCCTGGCAATAACAAACGATGAGCCCCCAACCAGGCAAGCGCTTCCCCCCGGCCGACCCAACCCTGAACAGCAGGCCGTGATCAGATCAACCGCGGCCAAAATTTTGGTGGCGGCGGGACCTGGCACCGGAAAGACCTTCACCCTGGTGGCCCGGATCAAACACCTGCTAACCAGGGACGAAATACCGCCTGAAAAAATCGTGGCCATCACCTTTACCAACCGCGCCGCCCAGGAAATGCGGGAACGACTGCTGGCCGATCTCGGCCAAACGGCGGAAAAAATCCAGGTGGCCACCTTCCACGCCTTCTGCCTGGAAAGACTGCGGGGCAAAGATCCGGAATTGGCCGTGATCGGGCCGGAAGAGCGGGCGCTGTTCATAAAAAAAATATTTGGGGAAATGGATGGCCTGGAGCGCCAGATAGTCGGCAAACAGCTTGCCGACTATCTGGAAATGGCCAATCTCGGCGAACATCCGGAGCAGACCGCCGACCCCGCTTTCAGCCAACGCTATCTGCAAGGATTGGCCGCAGCCCACGCCATCGACCTTGACCTGATTGTGCCGCGGATGGTCGAGATGATGCAGACCGATGCCGAATTCCGGCGGCGCCAAGAAGAGTCGGTGGCCTACCTTTTAGTCGATGAATTTCAGGACCTCAACCGCCCCCAGTATGAACTGGTCCTGCTTTTTTTAAAAAAATCGCGGATCTTTGCCATCGGCGACCCCAATCAGGCCATCTACGGCTTTAGGGGCAGCGACCTCACCTTTTTCCAGCAACTCCAAGGCATGGCCGACGTAAAAACCATGCGGCTGATCCGCAACTACCGATCCGCCCCGGCCATTATCGAAGCCGCCGCCGCGGTTATCCGCCGCAACCAGCTCTGCGGCCCGACCGAATTGGTGGCCATGAGCAACCACCAGAGCGCCATCGAACTACATTCGGCGACCAGCCCCCAGGCCGAGGCGGAATTCATTGTCCAGCGGATTGAAGAATTGATGGGCGGCATCAGCAATTTCTCCATCAACAGCGGCCGGGGCGGAAACGCTGCGGCCAACCTTGGCTTCGGCGACTTTGCCATCCTGGTCCGCCTGAACCAGGTTGCCGAAGCGATCGGTCAAGCCCTGGAGCGGCGCGGGATCCCTTTTCAACAGATCGGCGCCACCCCCTTCTACAACAAAGGCCGTCTGGCCGCCGCTTATCGGCTGCTTGAAAACACCGGCCCGGAAACCACGGTGGCCTGCTTTCTTGCCCTGTTAAAAAATATCAGCGGCATCGGCCCATCAACCTTAACCAGCCTGGAAGAAGCCTTGCCCCTGCGCAGCCCCGACTTTTTCCAGGCAACCGCCAAGGTGAACCTGCCGGCCGGCGCTCGGGATATCATTGCCGAAACGGGCAAGGCCCTTGCCCGCTTCCAAAGCATGGCCGCCACCAAGGGTATTGCCCCGGCCCTCACCTCGGCGATGAAGATGCTTGGCCTTGACCCTGATCAGGAGGAGGCGGCCAGACTGCTGAGGCTGGCCGCCGCCTTTGGCGGCAATCTCACCGAGTTCCGGGCACATCTGCAACGCAACGCCCAAGCCACCGCCTATGACGAGCGGGCCGAAGCCGTCGCCCTGATGACCATGCATGGCGCCAAAGGGCTGGAATTTCCCGTGGTATTTCTGGCCGGCCTTGAAGAAGAGATCATCCCCTGCACCATTGCCGGACTGAACAGCGACCTGGAGGAGGAACGCCGCCTTTTTTACGTGGCCATGACCCGGGCCAAGGAAAACCTCATCCTCACCTCGGCCGCCAGCCGCACCATTTTCAACAGGATGGCAGCCTCGGAGAAATCACGCTTTATCAGCGAGATCCCAGCCAGACTCATCCACAAGAGCGAACCGCGCCCCACAAAGAAAAAACCGCGGGCGCAACAGATAAAACTTTTTTAACTAACCGCCATGACCAAAGACCATAACGATATCCCGGCTCCCCGCACCATCAAGATCGGCAAGGCCAGTGTCGGCCTGATCGGCTTTGATGAGGCCATGAACAAGATCATGGGTAAGAAAATGACCGAGGAGGAAGCGGTTACCCATCTCTACCAATCGATCCGCGACAAAAATTATATCCCGGCCACCGCCGCCGACCTCTACCGCAAGGCCCTGCGCCAAGAGTACCGGCGCCGATGCGGTCTGAAAACCGATGAGTCACCCCCCCTAACCATCCGGGTGCTCGGCAAAAACTGCGTGAGCTGCAACCGAATGAACAGCCTGCTCTTTGAGATCTTGCAGAAGCTAAACCTGGCCGCGGACATGGAATCGGTGCATGACCCGGACGAGATATACCGCTTCGGGGTCACCCGGACCCCGGCCCTGATCATCAACAATAGGGTGAAATGCGCGGGCCGCACTCCCTCTCCGGTTGAAATTGAGATGTGGCTGCAAGAAGAGACGCCATAACGGCCGCCAGCCAAAAAAAATCTTGAAAAAGCAGCCAATGGCGCTAGTATGATTTAACCTTTAACCATTGAATGAAACAACCCCTGAGGAGGCTTTGATTATGAGCGGCGATGATCATCACAACGACCCACACGGATACGGCCATGATGAACCCCAGGCATGCGTGCAGGTGGGCATTATTTTTATCTGTGTCGTAGTCGCCCTGACCATCCTTTCCTTACTGTAACCTATCCTGACCAACGGGTAACAACAGCGGCAATCGAGCACCATGAATACCGGTGTTGTTACCCGTTGGTCGAGCTTAAATATCCCCGGCGCATGAACCCCTTTTCTCGACCATTTTCCCCCCGGCAACTGCGCGCCACGGTCCTGATCATCCTCTATCTCACATGGCAAACCGCCGGCTGCGCCCTGGCGGAGGAACAACAAAGCACCGAGCCCCCCTGGACCTTCAGTATATATTTTGAAAACGACCTGTTCACCGGCACCGACCGCAACTACACCAACGGCATCAAGCTTGCCCTGATCTCTCCGGATCTCAAAAAATTTGCCGACAGCGGCAAGTTGCCGGACTGGAGCCTGAAGTACGTAAAAAAGCTTCCCTTTATCAACAAACCCGACCCGGAGTTAACCCACAAGGTTGAATTCTCTATCGGCCAAAACATGTACACCCCGGCCGACATCAGCTCCGCCGAATTGATCCCCGACGACCGCCCCTATGCGGGCTGGAGTTATTTCGGAGCCGGCTTTCACACCAAGAGCCAACGGATGATGGACACCATCGAGCTCCAATTCGGCATGGTCGGCCCTGATTCAGGCGCCGATGAAACCCAAAAATTGGTACATGAACTCCGCCGCCTGCAACGGCCGAACGGCTGGGAACACCAGCTGAAAAACGAACCGGGCTTCGCGGCCATCTATGAACGAAAATGGCGGCTCCCGGCCATCACCAGCCCTGACCGGTGGGGCTTTGACGCCGTCGCCCATCTGGGATGCGCCCTGGGCAATGTCTACACCTATGCCAACACCGGCCTGGAGGCGCGCTTCGGCTACCACCTGCCCGATGATTTCGGGGTTACCCTGATCAGACCGGCTGGCAACACCAGATTTTCAACCAATGATCAGCGCGGCGGCTATATCTTTGCCGCGATCAACGGTCGCGCCGTGGCCCGGGATATCTTTCTCGACGGCAACACCCTGGCCGACAGCCACCATGTTACCAAGGAACCTTTGGTCACTGATATCGCCGGCGGCGTGGCCCTTTATTTTCAGAGATTCAAAATAACCTGGACCCAACTGCTGCGAACCAAAGAATTTAAGGCGCAGCCGGATAACCACAGTTTCGGCTCAATTACCTTTTCCTTCTTTTTTTAAAAAACAAAGAAATGGTATAATATTTAAATAGAAATAATACTTACCGCTAATAATCAGCAAAAGGTGGAGGAACCATGCCCCTGAGAAACTTTCCCAAAGAAGAAAAAAAATTCGAGATCCAGACCTATGAAAGACCGGAAGACGAGCAGCAGCTGCGCAACACCCATGTGGCATTTTCCGGCTCACCCCAGAAACACCCCTTCAACCCGGATAAGGTAATCCTGGTCTCCGACCCGTACAGCACCAACACCTTCTATTATGAATTCAACACCAGCGACATCACTTACGTGGAAGAACTTGCCAACATCGTCAACATCGAAGGAGTGGTCATTCCCATGGCCAGGATCTGGGTAAAACGCAAAAGTATCGCGGTTCGCAGCACCCCGTTTATCGTGGAACACACCGTGACCAGAAATAATTAACCTCCTGATCCGACGTTTTTTTATAACACTGGCTCGCGGTCACTAATTTTTTTTTTCGCCGGGTTCTTAATTTTTTAGATTTTTTTTTTTTTTTTTGCGACACTAAAATTAGAGGAGCAACAACCGACAACAAACCATAAATCGTCAATAACCACCGGGGTAGCCCCATGAAAGACATTAAAAAGATTCTGGTGCCGATTGATTTCACCGCACACTCGGAAAAAATCGTTGAATCAGCCGCCCTGGTGGCCGGCAAATTCGAGGCGTTGCTTGAGGTCGTTTTTGTCGTTGAAACCCTGGAGGGCTATGCCGGTTTTGCCGTGCCGCACATCTCGCTGGATAACCTGGAAAAGGATTTGATCAACCGGGCCCAAAACAAAATGGAAGATTTCATCAATGATTTCCCCCACAAAAACATCTCGTTCAACGGCAAGGTCCTCTACGGCAAGGTAGCCGAACAGATCGTAAACCATGCCGAGGCTGAAGGTTGCGACCTGATTGTAATCGGCACCCAGACCTGCAGAGGACTTGAAAAAATGATCTTCGGCAGTGTTACCGAAAAGGTCATAAAAAGTGCCGCCTGCCCGGTACTGACCCTTAACCCTTGTATCTAAAAATATTTCACCATCACCAAACTTTTTTTAAGGAGCCAAACATGAACATGGTTGCCGTTAAAGCCAAAGCCAAAGAAATGGGAATACAAACAGCCAAAATGCGCAAAGCGGAACTAATTCGCGCAATTCAACAAGCAGAAGGACATTTCCCCTGCTTTGAGACGGCAAAAGACTACTGTGATCAAATGGATTGTTGCTGGCGGGAAGATTGCCTGCCCCAATAATTATTTCTTGCAACACTATCATTTTTTTCTTAATTAACTCAAAAATTAATCATGGGACAATAATTCCCAGGCGGATGCTGTTATGCATCGACCACGCACACCGGCATGGCGCTTTTTTCTCTTAATAACAAGACGTTAAGGTCTACTCCATGGCAAAAAATATTATCCCCGTTGAAGGAAACTGGTACAAATCCCTTGATACCGGAGAAACACTTTCGGTTGTGACTTTTGATGAAGACGAGGGGATCGTCGAAGTTCAGTATTATGACGGTGATCTTGACGAGATTGACATTGAACAATGGGAAGAACTCTCATTGAAACAAATTGATCAACCGGAAGATTTCCTCGGCGATGACGACGACCTTGATGACGACGACGCCCACTACGACATGGATGACATGGATTCGGATCAATGGGGGGACCCCCTGTTAGATCTTGATGATTAAAACCGAGCGGATTTTTTGCGGCACCTCATTTTTGAGAAGACACTAACTAACCGTTTTTTTTTCGGTGAAAAGCATAACTCAGGAGGTCAGAATGACGAAACAACTCTCGTTCAGCAAGTATGAAAACCAGGCAATGCCGAGTTTCAGAGACAAAACGAACATGGCTGAATCCACAGAGGATGTAAAAAAATTTTTCCGCTACACGACCCAGGAACTATTTACCAATATTTTTGAAGGCCAAATAGAGATCACCCAAGACGATATTGTGCTCTCCAACGGAGATGAGCCCTATTTCACGGTAAGCGAGAGGTTGCTGGCCCTGGACCATTTCACCTCGGTCTGGAACAGCTCCGACCTGCCCCGCATGACCGGACGCCTGGCCAAGACCGCGATGAACCGCTGCCGGCATCTGGAAAAACATCCGGAAAAAACCAACTCAAAAATAAGGATGTAACCGCATAACCAAGGGGGCGCGGTGAATTTCGCGCCCCTTCCTCAAGGTTTCCTCCCGCCATAAACCTATAACGCCGTCAACAGATACCTGCAGGCCACAATGAGCAACACCACGAAAAGCCCGACCTTGATCGGCTGTTCGGGAATATGGCGCTGGGTTTTAGCCCCCAGATAGCCGCCCAAGGCGCCGCCCAGACCAAAGAAAGCACCCAACAGATAATCGGGCCTGGTTTCCAGCCCTCCTGAAAAAAAACCAAAATGATAAACCAGCACCCCGACAACCGAACACATAAAGGTGCCGAATAACGAGGCCCCGGCCACGCTGTGCACCGGCAGTCGCAACACCGAAATACAAAAAGGAGCGAGCACCGCACCGCCCCCGATCCCATAGGCGCCGCCCACTACTCCGACGATGGTGGCCAGTGAAAATAAAGGCAGGGGCGCAAAACTTATCTTTTGCCCGTCAAACTCATAACTGATCCGAGCCAGACCGACATGCCCGGTTTTAATCTGGGCGCTTTTGCAAGGGGGTGCAGCCGGACCGCCGGCGGCGCCGAAGATTTTTCTGCCCATCAACCAGGCCAGATAGAGCAAAACCAGGCCGGCAAAAGGCTTGAAATCCGCCGGGTCGGCCAGATAACGAATTCGCAGCAAATAACCGAGAACAATCCCCGGGCAACTGCCGAGAACAATCACCGCAGCCAACGGCCAATTCATCCGCCCCTCCTGGGCATAACGAAAAACCGTGCCGGGAATGGCAATAATATTGTAGGTGAAATTGGTGCCGGATACCCCAGGACTGGTATAGCCGAGCACACTCATCTGAAAAGGCAGCAGCAAAAAGGCGCCGGTCACCCCGCCCATGGCGCCGAAATATGCGAGAAAAAACGCCACCAACGGCGGCAGCCAGATAAAGGTTTCAACCTGGGCTATCGGAAAAAAAATATGCATTTACCCACCCTCTGACCAGCTAACGTCAATCCATAACAGAGCAAAACAGGAATAAAGAGAACAAAAAAAAAAGCGAAACGGCAACGATTATACTCAACGACAAAACGCACAACTGCCCAGACAGCATTAATAGGGAAGCGGATGTGCAATCCCCCTGGCTTCACATTTTATAGCCGGGCAAAGTTGGACAAGCGAAAGGCCCTCTCGATACTCTCTTCAAGAATCGGCCGGGTAAAGGGTTTGACCACATATTCGCTGACCTTGGCCTGGATGGCCTCAAGCAGTAAGTGGGGCTGAGCCTCGGCTGAAATCATAATAAAGGGGAGATCCTTGGTGGCGGCGTCGGCCCTTAATCTCCGAAGAAGGTCAATCCCTTGCATGCCCGGCATGCACCAGTCGGACAAAACCAAATCAATCTTTTGCCTGCCCAGAACGGCAAGGGCTTTTTCCGCACTATTCACCTCACAAACAGAGCTGATTCCCATGCCTAATAAATGTCGGATAATAATCCGGCGCATCACCGCCGAATCATCAACCACCAGCACCGTCATATTTCGATCAAAAGACATTGCAACTCTTATTCATTGATGATTAACACCACGTTTCGGCCAACTTGAGGAAAGTGTGATAAAAACAAAAATATTATGAAGATAATATCGAAGCGTGACAAGTTAAAAAAAAAAGAGGAAACCGGTGTTACCCGACTCCCTCTTTGATTTTTTTTATGGTGGGCGAGATGGGATTCGAACCCATGACCTTCGGCTTCGGAGGCCGACACTCTATCCAGCTGAGCTACCCGCCCACATAAATTTACTTTAATTTGCGACCTTAAATACCATGGATCATTTTTTCAGTAAAGTCATTTCCTCACCCCTTTTGCTTGTAACTTGACAAACAATACGGAATCAGTCGTTTCGGTAAGCGCCACCCGTTGATCGATCCGCCGGCCCGGCAAGGCGATAATGCCATGCCGGTCGGCAAGCACCGGCTCCTGCCACCGCCGGGCCACGGCCACCTTGCAGTCGGTAAAAAAATCTCCCACCTTTTTACTGCCCGGCCCGCCCAGGGGATAAAATCGGTCGCCCGGCCGATACGATCTTACAGTCAAAGGAAAATCGACCTTTGCCGCATCAAGGTATTGCACCTCGGCGCCGGCGGCGGTCAAATCGGCGGGGGGATGCTCAAGCACCTCCAGCACCAGCTCCTTGCCCAGGGCGGCAATCAGGTAACAACCAGGCTCAACAATAACCTCGGCAAAAGAATTTTGCTCTGCCCGCTCATCACCCCGCAACGCCCCCTGGCCCAAAGGATAGCCGAACTTAAGACTCTCCGAGTCCTTACTTACCCGCAAGCCGCCGGCCAGGTGCATTCGCCCGCCGACCTCGCCCCGCTCGACCAGCCGCAACAACTGCTCGATCTGTTTGAAGGAAGGCCTGCACCCCAACTGCCAGCAGGCCTTCTCCATAATCCGACGCTGCAGGGCCTTGGGCTGAGCCAGCAGGGCCGCCAGGTTGACGCGCAAATCAGTAGGATGTTCCGGGAGGGGGCCTTCCACTCTAACCACGGCCCCATAAGCCCGGCCTGCCATCTGAGCCAGCAGTTGTTCTTCATCCTGCAAAATCGCGGCCGTCTCCCGCAACGATTCATAGATATTGGGATTAAACTGCGCGGCCAGAAATGGCAGCAGATCGAGCCTCACTCGATTGCGCAGATAAATTCGGCCTTGATTGGAACTGTCCTCAAGAAAGGGAAGCTGTTTGGCGGCCAGATAGGCAAGCAGCTCCTTTTTAGCAATGGCGAGCAGGGGCCGGACAACCCCGGAGGCCGCGAGCAAGGGCATGCCGGATAAGCCGGCCCGCCCGGTCCCCCGAATAAGACGGAGCAACAACTCCTCGGCCTGATCATCGGCGGTATGGGCGACACAAATCTTGCCGGCGCCATATTTTTTGGCGATCTCGCCAAGAAAACCGTAGCGCAGTTCCCGAGCCGCATGCTCAATGGAAAGCGAATTGTCACGGGCATGGGCTCTGACCTCCACCCGCCCGATTTCACAGGCCAACCCCAGATCCGCCGCCGTCCTCTCCACCAGGGCAATCTCCCGGGGCGTCTCCCCGGGCCGCAGGCCATGGTCGACATAGGCCGCCACCAACGTAAGATCAAGACTGCCGGCCAGCTCGGCCAACAGATGCAACAGGGCCATGGAGTCGGAACCGGCGGAGACCCCAACCACCCAACACTCCTTGCCGACCAACAGACCTTCGCCGACAATAACCTGCCTTAGTTTTTTCTCAAGAGGATGCATTTTTATTTAAAATTCAAAATGTTATACATAATGATGGTTATCGGACCCATTGATGGCCATCCTATAATGAAATGATAAATTCTTCCCGCAAAAAGCGCATGTTATGCAAGCAAGCAAAATAAACCGGCCAAAGCAAACGGTATAACTCAACCATCTATTTACACGGCAAAAAACAATTGTATGCGATTTTCAGCAACAATTCAAACAAGGGGGGGCTGCGAATCAAAGCAGGATCTAAATTATAAAACGCATAAAAAGTCCATGGATATCTGGCAATAGACCATGGGGTCGGTTATTGTTGAATAAACAATAAGCAATTTCACCAACCCATTTTAAGATAACAATCATCAATGCCGGCCGAAAATTTGTCCTACCTCGAGGTTGCCGTTGCCGCCCCGATCGAGCAGACCCTGACCTACACCGCCCCAATCGACGGCATCCGGCTCGCCCCGGGCCAGCGCCTTCTCGTCCCCTTGGGCAGAAGACTGGTCACCGGTTACCTGCTCTCCTTTAGCGAAAAGCCCCAAGCCGAGTATAAACTGCGAAAGATCAAAGATGTTTTGGACGAGGCCCCTATTTTCCCGGAAAAGATGGTCCCCTTTTTCCGGTGGATCGCCGGCTATTACCACTACCCGATCGGCGAGGTTATCAAGATCGCCCTGCCCGCCGGGCTCACCCCCCAAAGCGGCAGGACCCTGAGCATCACCGAAAAGGGGCGAGAGAGTTGGGCGCAAGCAACCGCTGACCTGCAGGCGGCCCACCCCTGGCTAAGGGATCTGTTAGACAAAGGCGCATTGGGCCCCGCCGCCATGCGCAAAATTTGGGGGAGCAAGGAGCGGCGCAAGATCGAACAATGGGTGGCGCAAGGCTACCTTGACCTCGAACAGATCGTTGCCGGGGAAAGCGTTAAAAAGAAAACGGAAACCTGCGTCAGCCTGCTTCAAGATCCGGATCACATGCCGGATGCGCCCTTTCTCAAGGCATCCGAACAAAAAACCATCTCCCTGTTGCGGGAGATGCTGCTCTTGGCCCCCACCGTGGCCAGACTGGATCTGACCCGAATTTACCCCGGGGCGGCAAAGGCCTTAAAAAGTCTGGCGGACAAAGGGCTTATCCACCTCAGCGAGCGCCATGTCTACCGCGACCCCTTTGGCGAACCCCCCATTTTTTCCCCGAAGCCGGAGAGGCTCACCGCTGACCAACAAACCGCGATGGCCGCCATTAACCCGGCCATCGAGCAAAAGAGGTACACCCCCTTTCTGCTGCACGGCGTGACCGGCAGCGGCAAAACCGAGATTTACCTGCGGGCCGCCGAAACCGCCCTGACTGAAGGACGCGGGGTGCTGATCCTGGTGCCGGAAATCGCCCTGGCCTCCCAACTGGAAGGCAACTTCATCTCCAGATTCGGCGAGCAGGTGGCCTTGCTCCACAGCGGACTGAGCAAGGGAGAACGCTTTGACCAATGGCACCGGATTCTTGCCGGCCAGGCCAAAATCGTCATCGGCGCCCGTTCGGCAATCTTTGCCCCCCTGGCCGACCCGGGCCTGATCATTGTCGATGAAGAGCATGACGGCGCCTACAAACAGGAAGACACCCTGCGCTACCAGGCCCGGGACCTGGCCCTGCTCAGGGGCAGCCAGACCGGGGCCACGGTGGTACTTGGTTCGGCAACCCCGTCCATTGCCAGTTACCAGCATGCCCTCAGCCATAAGTATACCCTGCTCTCCCTGCCGCAACGGGTTGAAAACCGGCCCATGCCCAAGGTGGAAATCGTTAATCTGCAGGGGGTGCCGACCGTGTCCGGCCGACCGCCTCTTTTTTCGCCGCAGTTGACCAGGGCGGTGCGGGAAACCCTGGCCCAGGGGCAACAATCCCTGATTTTTCTCAACCGGCGAGGTTTTGCCGGCTGCATGATCTGCAGCGACTGCGGCCAGCCGGTGCAGTGCAACCATTGCCGGATCTCGCTCACCGTGCATAAGGGCAAGGGGGAACTGATCTGCCATTATTGCGGCTACAGCCTTACCAGTGCAACGGTCTGTGCCAACTGCCGGTCGACAAAACTGGTGCCGGTTGGTTTCGGCACCGAGCGGGTCGAAGACGAACTGCGCACCCTTTTCCCCAAGGCCCGCATTGCCCGCCTGGATCGGGACACCACGAGCAAGCGCGGCGATTTCATCAAGATCCTCCGGCAGATGCACCAACAGGAAATAGATATCCTGGTGGGCACCCAGATGATTGCCAAGGGCCACCATTTCCCCAAGGTTACTCTGGTGGGCATTGTCTGGGCCGATGCAGGGCTGGGCATCCCCGACTACAAATCAGGGGAACGCACCTTCCAGCTCCTGGCCCAGGTCACCGGCCGGGCCGGCCGCGGCGACGATCCGGGCCGGGTGATCATCCAGACCCATCAACCGAATCATTACAGCGTGGTCACCGCCCGCCAACATGATTACCCCACCATGTTCAGCAGGGAAATCGAACTGAGACAAGCCCTGGGCTTTCCCCCCTTCAGCCGGATGATCAACCTCGGCATTGATGGCGAGACGGAAAGCAAGGTAAAGGAAAGGGCTATCCACCTTGCCGAACGGGCCAGGATTTTATCAAAACCGCTAGCGGGCATTTCGGTTTTGGGACCGGCCCCGGCGCCCTTGACCAAATTACGCAGCAAATTTCGTTGGCAACTTCTGCTCAAAGGAACAAATATAGATCTGCTGCATTCCCTTTGCCGAAAATTGGCAAAAGAGCACGCCACACTAAGCTCCACGGTTAAATTGACGGTGGACGTTGATCCCGAAAATATGTTATAAAATTAATTGTCGCAAAAGTATGTTTCACAAAAACAATTATGCAAAAAAAGGATAATTTTCATGGCGTTGCGCGAGATCCTCACTTACCCCTTTCCCATCCTCAAAAAAGCTGCCGAACCGGTTAAAGAATTCGGCGAGGAACTCGAGCAACTGGTGGCCGACATGGCGGAAACCATGTATGACGCCCCCGGCGTCGGCCTGGCCGCCCCGCAAATCGGCATCCCCTTGCAACTCTGCGTTATCGACATCATGCCCAAGGACCAAGAACGCGAATTGATCGTGCTCGCCAACCCGAAAATCATCGAGGGCGAGGGCAAGGAGATCGATGAGGAAGGCTGCCTCAGTGTGCTCGACTATTCAGCCAATGTCCCCCGCTTCACCAAAATAAAGGTCGAGGCCCAGGACATCAAGGGCAACCCCTTGAACTTTGAGGCGGAAGGTTTTTTTGCCCGGGTGATTCAGCATGAACTCGACCACCTGGACGGCACCCTGTTCATCGACCGGATCAGCAGCCTCAAGCGGACCCTTTACAAGAAAAAGGTTAAAAAAATGCTGCGGGCCGAAAAAGAGGAAGGCGAAAAATAAAATCATGTCAAACAAACCGTTACGCATCATATTCATGGGCACCCCCCAGTTTGCCGTCCCCTCGCTGCAGGCCCTGCTCGACCACGGCGAACAGGTGGTTGCGGTGATCTGCCAGCCTGACCGCCCCTGCGGCCGCGGCTGCAAGGTGACCTCCCCGCCGGTCAAGGATCTGGCCCTACAAGCAGGACTACCGGTTCTCCAGCCCCACAAGGTAAAAAGCGAAGAATTCCTGGAAGAGCTCCGGGCCTACGCGCCGGATTTGATCATCGTTACCGCTTACGGACGGATCCTGCCCGGCCCGGTCCTCAACCTGCCGCCCTTGGGCACCATCAACGTGCATGGCTCCCTGCTCCCTAATTACCGGGGCTCGGCTCCCATCCAATGGGCAATCCTTAATGGCGACAAGGAAACCGGGATAACCATCATGCAGATGGACGAGGGGATGGACACCGGCGACATGCTGCTGAGCGGGGCCTTACCCATTTCGGAAGAGGACACCACCGTCACCCTGAGCGAGAAGATGTCGATGCTGGGCGCGGAGTTACTGATCAAGGCCCTGGAAAAACTAAAAAAAGGGCAACTGCCCCCCCACAAACAGGATGAGGCCCTGGCCACCGCCTCGCCGCCGCTGTGCAAACACCAGAGCGTGATCGACTGGAGCAAGTCGGCCTGGGAGATCAGCTGCCAGATCCGCGGCCTGGAGCCCTGGCCCCTGGCCTCTACCACCTACAACCAAAAATGGCTGCGCTTGTTCAAACCGTTGGTGGTTAAGGGGATTGTCACCGAACCGGCCGGCACCCTCTGTAATGCCGACAAAAACGGCATATTATTTGCCACAGGTAAAGATTACCTGCTGATCAGGGAAGTACAGCTGGAGGGCGCCAAACGAATGGGCGCCGCCGCCTTTTTATGCGGCCGCCCCCTGCCCTGCGGGATCAGGCTGCCCACATGACCCGTTTTCTCAAACGGCGCGCCGTCTACCTCATCCTGCTGCTGGCGGCGCTCGGCGGCATTATCATCTATGCCATGCAGGAAAACGGCCTGTTGTACCAGGCGATTTTTCATCTTAAAAACGGCATGGACAAGGGAGAGCAGCTGCGCGCCGCCATCCTTGCCCAAGGCATGTTGGCCCCTTTTTTATTAATCGGCCTCCAAGTGCTCCAGGTGATTATCGCCCCGATTCCCGGAGAGGCGAGCGGCGCCCTGGGCGGCTATCTTTTCGGGGCCTGGCCCAGTTTTTTTTACTCAACCATCGGCCTGACCATCGGCTCCTGGCTGGCCTTTGCCATCGGCCGCCTGCTGAGCGACCTGGTGCGCAGCCGCCTGGAAAAATCAAAGATCTATCTTAAATTCAATCACCTGGTCGAAAAAGGCGATTTCATCATTCCCTTTATTCTTTTTCTGCTGCCCGGCTTTCCCAAGGATTCCCTGTCGTACATGCTGGGCATGAGCCATATGCCCCTGCCGGTTTTTCTTTTTGTCGCAGCGGTCGGCCGGATGCCGGGCACCCTGATGCTCTCATTTCAGGGGGCGGAAATTTACCAGGGTAATTATCTCCGCTTGGCCCTGTTACTTTTCCTTTCCGCCCTGATTGCCATCCCCTGCGCCATCTATCGTAAACAGATCATGCTGAAGCTGACCCATCTCAGCAAGCGCACCTTTGACGACCAGGATGGAGTAACCATGGACAACCCACCGAAACCATGACCAATAACCACGGACAGACTGCCTATATCGACTGCTTTTCCGGCATTAGCGGCGACATGTTTCTTGCCGCCCTGCTCGATGCCGGACTGCCGGAGAGAGAATTGCGCGACCAGCTCAAGCAGCTCGATCTTGCCGGCTACGAGCTGAAGCTCGGCACCAAAAAAGATCACGGAATCAAGGCGACCACCCTTCAGGTAAACTCTTCCGACTGCCACCCCCACCGCTCATGGCCAACCATCCGTCTGCTGATCGAAGAAAGCGGCCTGGCGCCTAAGGTCAAGAAAATGGCCCTGGAAATTTTCACCATCCTGGCTGAGGCCGAGGCCAAGGTCCATGACCAGCCCCTGGCCGAAGTACATTTTCACGAGGTGGGGGGGATTGATTCAATCATCGACATCGTCGGCGCCGCCATCGGGGTATGCCACCTCAACCTCAGCGCCATCTCCTGCGCCCCGCTGCCCATGCCCCGCGGCTGGGTGAAATGCGCCCATGGCAAGCTGCCGCTGCCGCCGCCGGCGGTCTGTGAGATCCTGAAAGGGGTGCCCTCATACGGGGTGGAACTCGATCAGGAACTCATCACCCCCACCGGGGCGGCCATTGTCAAGGCCCTGGCCGACTCTTTCGGCCCCCTGCCGCCGATGAGTTTTTCGGCAGTGGGCTACGGCGCGGGCAGCCACCAGCTGGCCAATAATCAGCCAAACCTGTTGCGGCTCATTATCGGCGCCTCTCAGCAGACTGCCGAAGCTCAGGAGGTTGAGGTTATCGAAACCCACCTGGATGACTGGCCGCCGGAGGGCTTCCCCTATCTTTGTGAACAGATCTTTGCCCTGGGCGGACTTGATGTGGCCTTGATCCCGATCCAGATGAAAAAGGGGCGACCCGGTTTTTTACTGCGGGCCATCAGCGACCCGGCCCATGGCCTGGCCGTGAAAAAATGTATCTTAAGTGAAACCAGCGCCATCGGCCTGCGCTTCCGCACCGAACAACGCTGGACCCTGCCCCGGAAACTTGGCCGGATTGCCACCCGCTACGGGGAAGTGGCAGTAAAAATGATAGAAACACCGACAGGGAATATCCTGACCCCGGAGTATGAGGATTGTAAAAGAGTGGCGCTTGCGCAAAAGATACCTCTCAAAGAGGTTTATGGCGCGGTGGGCCGGGCCGAGCTTAGCGATTTTAAGGAGAATAAATAGATGGATCGACTGTTCATGGCCATAGCCAGCGGCTTCGGCCTGGGCTACCTGCCCAAGGCCCCCGGCACCTGGGGTACACTGCTCGCCTTCCCCGTGCATTACCTGCTGATCCGGCTCCCGCCGCAATACTATGCCCTTGGCCTGTTTGCAATCTTTGTGGCGGCGGTGCTCTCCGCCGGTGCTGCTGAAAAAATTCTGGATTACAAGGATCCCGGCCTGGTGGTGATTGATGAGGTTATCGGCATGCTGATCACCCTGATCGGCGCCCCGAGCACAGCTTACGTCTGGCTGACCGGATTCATCCTCTTCCGTTTTTTCGATATCGTCAAACCCTTCCCAATCCGCCTCATCGACCAGCGGATAAACGGCGGCATCGGCATTGTGCTCGACGATGTCCTGGCCGGCATTTACAGCCTTATCCTGCTGCAGATCCTCTGCCGGTTATTTCCGGTTATAAGCCAATAATGAAACTATCAATCACCGGACTCCGGGCCGGGTAACAGCTTTTCGGCCGTGGGCCGCGAAGCCAACACATTGCCTGCCGCCGGCCGATCAGGGCCGGTTGAGACGCTGGAGCTAGTGCCGCCGTAAACCACCGCGGCAAGGGCATTAACCATCTTTTCAAGCTCTTTTTCCTGATTGGCAAGATCAAAACCGGCGGCGGCCGATTCCTCGGCATTGGCCGCATTGGATTTGGTAACGGAGTCGAGCTGGAGAATTCCTTTATTGATTTGCTCGATGCCCTGGTTTTGTTCGGCCGTGGCGGTATTCACTTCAGCGATCAGATTGGTGACCTTGCCGACCTGATCGACGATCTGGATCAAATAATCGTCAACCTCCTTGGACACATTTACGCCATGCTCGGCATTGCCTTGGGATTCTTCGATCAGGGCCGAGGTATTTTTCGCCGCCTCCGCGCTCCGCTGGGCAAGGTTTCTCACCTCCTCAGCAACTACGGCAAAACCGGCGCCGGCCTCTCCTGCCCTGGCCGCCTCCACCGCTGCGTTAAGGGCGAGCAGATTTGTCTGAAAAGCAATCTCATCAATCGTTTTAATAATTTTCGCGGTTTCATCGGCGGAACTTTTAATCTTGCCGATGGCCAAGGTCATTTTTTCCATGGAATCCGCGCCCCTGGACGCCGTATTGGACGCCTCGGACGACATGGTATTAGCCTGGGCCGCATTATCGGTATTCTGCCGGGTCATGGTCGACATCTCTTCAAGACTGGTGGAAATAAGATCAAGATTGGAGGCCTGCTCACTTGCCCCGGTCGCCACCAGCTGACTGCTGGCCGATACCTGCTCGGAAGCCTGACTCAGCATGCGGATCGCATCCTTAAGCCCTTCCATAACAGAGGTAACCGGCGTTGCAATGGAGTTAACCACAAAGATCGAAACCACGGAAAAGATGATAATCCCGCCGCCGATTATCGACAGCAGGATATAAATCGCCTGGGTTTTCACCCGGTCGGCGGAAATATTTACATTTTCAAGCATGATATCGCTGGTGGCAAGAATTTCATCGCCCAATTTATCCAAGCTGGGAATAATTTTATTGCGCTCGGCAAAAAAATCCTTTGATTGATTAAGATTAACAACCGATTGCTCAAGCAACTGAATAATCTTATTTGAGGCTTGCTCAAAATCACTATTGTTAATGGCAATGGCAAATTCTTTGAGGTCGGAAAAACAGCCGCCCGCTTTTAAATTTTCTTCCTTATTTGCCAGATAGTCGCTCACATACTTAAAGTCACCGCTATTAAGAAACCGCGCCTGCAGGGAGGCAAGCTTCAATAACTGGATCTTGCAATCCCGAGTAACATTAAGCAGTTCAAGTTTTTGAGGCTCAAGATCCTCGCCCATCATCTGAAGTTCCGCCTGCTCCGACTCCAAGAAGCCTAAAATATTATCCAGCATCTTTTCGGAATCAGCATGGGGGATGGGCATTTTCTCCTGAAGGGCGACATGTTCGGAATAATTTTTACCGGCAAGATTAAACAGTTGAGCATACTCGGTTTTCTGCTGTCCCATCTTGGCGATTAATTTTGCATTGGTATCATCATCCTGCTGTTCCTTAAAATCGACAAAAGCCTTGTCCACTGATTTCATTTTTACGGCAAAATCATCCCGCAATGCATCGTTATGAAATTGAAGATATGTTTTCTCTGTAATTTTTGATTTTAAAATAAGCGCGGAGATCTCAGCCACATCACACTTCAAGGTGTTCGATCTTTCAATTTTGGTGTAATAAAACTGGGCAAGAACCGTGATAATCACCAAAAGCATGATAGTGCCGGCTGAAAATCCGAAAAGTTTTACCTTTAATCCAACTCTGTCTATCATCTTATTTATCTGCCCTTTTGTTCTCATAGTGAACTTTCCCGTCGAATCGACCACCAAACCAACCAAGCTTCACCTTAAAAGAAAGAGGCCTGCCCCTACATTTAAACGGGGGCAGACTTCTCAACCTCTACAACCTGACCGACCTCGGCCTACTGCGGATTGGTCGCCAGCAGCTTGTCCGCTGTTTCCTTGTCGCAATAAATTCCGCAGCCGATGACATAATCCCGGTCACCTTTGACAAGTTTTACATAGGAAATTTTCTGAACCGGCTTATTGGAACCGGGCTTGGCCCACATATAATCAACCCAACCGGCGCCGCTTTTTTTACAGAGACTGTTCATCGCGCTGAACAGACGTTTGCCGTTAGGATCTTTTACCCCTAAGATCGGCTTGCCATCGAGTTTATATTTCATCGGATGCATGATCATTTCGCCATTTAAATCATGGATCCAGATATAGGTCCCATTACCGGTAAACTCACTTTTTCCTCTGAATTTATCCATGGATGAAATGCCCTCAGCCAACACCAGCTGGGCTGCCTTTTCCACCCTGGCAATGATCTGATCCGGGGTAATCGGGTCACCCTCACCGGCCTTTTCCGCGGCCTGGGTCGCCAATACATCCGGGGAAACGGCAAATGCGCTGTTAACAGCGAACACCCCAACAAGAGAAAGCAAAAACATGACGCCAAAAATTCTTTTCATCGCTGACACCTTTTCTTTAATTTTGAAAATAAATACTATGCCCAACACCTGTAAAATCGGCATATTATTCAAACCTGACCGCAAGAGCGGCCAACCCTCCTATCGAAAAAAAACAAAAATTAATGTTTGATTACACCTAAAGTGTACAAATCTAATTAAAAAATTATCAAGCTAAAAAAAATTACGAAAAATGGCCCGCAGCGTTAAAACCTCAAACAATCGCGGCATTAGGAAGAATTAAAAGAGATTTTTTTTGTTATGAAACTTACCGAACCAAGGAATAATTATTAAAAAAACAGAAATAATAAACTTGGTGGCAAAAGTTGAACATTGCCGGCGAACTATCAACTGCCGGAAATATGGGGCTTGACCGGGACTGTTTTTGGGGGAGGGACAGGAGCGAATGAAAAACGAAAAAATTAGCGTAGACGCTACGACCGAATGGTGGCTAGGCGGTTATTGTTCGCACCTGAACTCGCCACCACCAGCTTTTCAAGCTATCCGCCTTAAACCAGGTGGTAATTAAAAATAATAGCCTGCGGTGCACAAGATCACAAAGATCCCGCGGCGATATCATGCTGCATCGCCTCGATAACCGCAATGGGATCAGCCGCTTTGGCAATGGGCCGGCCGACCACCACATGGTTGGCGCCGTCGGCAATTGCCCGGCCGGCGGTGATGATTCTGGTCTGGTCATCGGCGCCGTCGAGAACATTGGCCCCGGGCCGAATACCCGGGGTAACCAGCAGGAGTTTATCCCCGAGCCCGGAACGCAACCGGTGGGCCTCAAGACCCGAGGAAACAACACCATCACAGCCAAGCTCCAAGGCGCGTTTGGCCCGGAAATAGACAAGATCCTCGATGGACTGGGTCATCCCCATGGCCCGCAGATCTTCCTCGCCGAAACTGGTAAGAACGGTGACGGCCAACAGTTTAAGGGAACCGCGTTCTTCAATGGCGGCGCGGATAATGGGATCATTCCCATGGATGGTGGCAAAACTTACCCCATGGTCGCGAATCTGGGCCACGGCCAGCTTGACCGTCTCCGGGATATCAAAAAATTTAAGATCGAGCATAACCTTGTGGCCCCGGTCAACCAGCCAGTCCACCACCTCAAACCAGCTGGCCATAAAAAGCTGCAAGCCGACCTTATAAAAACCCAGATGGGATTCGGTTTTTTTCACCAGCGCCTTGGCCTGTTCGGCGGTTTCCACGTCAAGGGCCAGAATAATTCTATCTTTAATCTCGATATCCGTGCTCATCTCTCTTTTCCTGCTTATTTTGCCGGCTCCGTCACCAGGACTGCACCTTCACCCGGCCGCCTACTTCATAGGAGCCGCTTTTAATGTCATAAACAAACCCTTGCCCCCGAAGATCCATGTCATCGGCAGTTATATGAACGGCCGAGCGGGTCGTGATTTTACGGGCCCTGTCATCATAACGGAGACGAGCCGATTGAACAACATACCCATCCGCTGCTTCCACCCTTACATTTTTCTCGAGCTCAAGAATTTTTTTCTTATTATCGTAAACCCCATCCCGGCTGGTGATATGAAATTTACGAAGACTGCCCTCAAACACCTCGGCCGCAATGGATTCCATCTGCATTTTAGCGGGATCCGGGGCGGAATAAAGACGATCGGCTTTAATCTGCCAGTCGCGGCGGCCATTGGTGAGCTGGGTAAAAAAAACATGATCCATGTTGAACGACTCGGCCGGGGCGGGCTTGTTCTTGACTTGGCCTGCAACTTGGGAGTCAATACCGGGCGGAGCCAGAAAGCGGATAACCGACTTACCCCACCCCGGCCAACTAAGGATAAAAATCAGGGGCAACAGCCAGAGTAAATTGCGAAGCCCGGTCATCAGCCCATGTACCTTTTCAATAGATCTTCACGCAACCCCTTGGCCTCGATAATCAGATCACACAACTCGCGCACCGCACCGCGGCCGCCCGGACACCTGGTCACATAATGGGCAATCTCTTTCACTTCCGACACCGCATCGGCCACGGTAACGGCCAACCCCACCCTGGTAAGCAACGGCAGGTCCAGCCAATCGTCACCCATATAGGCAATCTGCTCGGGGGCCAAGGAAGTGGCGCTGAGTATTTGTTCAAAGGCTTCAATCTTGTTGGGCATTCCCTGATAAACATGGGTCAGTTTTAAATCCTGGGCGCGCCGTCGGACCGCTTCCGAACTGCGGGCCGTGATAATCCCCGCTTCAACCCCGGCCTCCTGCAGAATACGTAAACCGAAGCCGTCCTTGGTGTTGAACGCCTTCATCTCGGTGCCGGAATGGGTATAGACGATGGTGGCGTCAGTGAGCACCCCGTCCACATCGAGCAGGAGCAGTTTGATTTTTTGCGCGCGGGGCAGGCAGGCCCGCCAGGCATAACCACGCACATCCTGGGCATTGCCGGCCATGGCCTTGCGCAAAAGCCCCTGGGTCACCTCGCAATCGGAAGGGTATGCCCCGGCGGCTGTTTGCGAACGACAGTCATCACTCATCGGCATGCACCAAATTATGGATGGCGAGAAGTTTCCGGAGCAGGGGTTCGGCCGCGGCCAGGGGCAAAGAATTGGGGCCGTCACACAGGGCTTTTTCCGGCTCCGGATGAATCTCCATGAAAATGCCGTCTATGCCCGCCGCTACCGCAGCCCGGGCCAGGGGCGGAATAAACTCACGCTGCCCGCCGGAACTCCCCCCTGCCCCGCCGGGCAGCTGCACACTGTGGGTGGCGTCATAGATCACCGGACAGCCGAGAGAGCGCATCACCGGCAAGGAGCGCATATCCACCACCAGATTATTGTAGCCAAAACTTGAGCCGCGTTCGACCAGCAGCAAGCGATTGCTGCTCACCGAATTTATTTTGGCCACGGCATTCTGCATGTCCCAGGGCGAAACAAACTGGCCTTTTTTGAGGCTAACCACCTTACCGCTCCGGGCCGCGGCCAGCAACAGATCGGTCTGCCGGCAAAGAAAGGCTGGTATCTGCAGGATATCAAGGAACTCGGCGGCCGGGGCGACCTGGGTAACATCATGAATATCGGAGATGACCGGAATATTGAAATCAGCCCGGATCCGGGCGAGAATCTCCAGACCCTGCTGCTGCCCGGGCCCACGATAGGCGGCAATGGAAGTCCGGTTGGCCTTATCAAAGGAGGCCTTGAACACATAGGAAATCCCGAGGCGATCGCAAATCTCCTTGAGAGTGGCCGCCACCTCGCGGCACATATCCTCGGATTCGATCACACAAGGTCCGGCCATCAATAAAAAAGGCCGGCGCGGACCGACCTCGAAAAAATCTGTTATCTTAACAGGCTCCATGCAAACAACCTCGATTACCCGAACAGGTTAGGAAGAAGGCAGCCGACTAGTGATTAGCCATCAAGTGTAGTCCAGGGCGGCCTTGATAAAGTTTCTGAATAAAGGATGGGCCTTCATCGGGCCGGATTTGAATTCCGGATGAAACTGGCAACCGAGAAACCATGGATGATCAGCCAGCTCGACAATCTCCACCAGCTTTTCATCGGGCGAGGTGCCGCTGATAATCAGGCCGCTTTCAACCAGCTTCTCCTTGAAAAGATTATTGAATTCGTAACGATGCCGGTGCCGCTCCTCAATCTCCGACTTCCCGTAAGCCTCGTGGGCAAAGGTGTTCGCCGCCAGCTTGCATGGGTATGCACCCAAACGCAAGGTGCCGCCCAGGTCGGTTGACTCGTCCCGGATCTGGACCTTGTCGGTCCGGTAGTCATACCATTCTTTGATAAAGTAAATAACCGGATGTTCGGTCTTTTCGTTAAATTCCGTACTATCGGCATCGGCCATCCCGGCAATATTTCGGGCAAACTCAATAACCGCCAGTTGCATGCCCAGACATATTCCGAAAAAGGGCACCTTGTTTTCACGGGCATAGGTTACGGCGTTGATCTTACCGGCCACGCCGCGGCTGCCGAAGCCACCCGGCACCAGCACCCCATGGCAACCGGCCAACAGCGCGGTCGCATCCTGGGCCTCGAGATCCTCGGCGCTGACGTAACGCAATTTTACCTTGGCGTCATTGGCCACCCCGCCATGCACCAGTGCTTCGTGCAGGCTTTTATAGGACTCGGTCAGATCAACGTATTTACCGATAATGCCGATCTCCACTTCCCGCTGTGGATTTTTGACCTTGCGCACCAGCTCCTGCCAGTCGTCAAGGCGGGGAGCGCCGGTCCAGATATTGAGCTTATTGAGAATGATCCGATCAAGACCCTCCGCATTGAGGCAAAGAGGGACTTCATAGATATTATCAACATCGCGGGCGGTAATCACCGCCTCTTTTTCCACGTTACAGAACAGGGCGATCTTGGTTTTCAAGTCATCGGTGAGCAGGCTCTCGGTCCGACAAAGCAGAATGTCCGGCTGAATACCGATGGCGCGCAGCTCTTTTACCGAATGCTGGGTCGGCTTGGTCTTGACCTCGCCGGCTGTTTTGATATAGGGAACCCAGGTAACATGGATGTAGAGCGAATTCTCGCGGCCCACATCGCCGCGGAACTGCCTGATCGCCTCAAGAAAGGGGAGACTTTCGATATCGCCGATGGTCCCGCCGATCTCGATAATGGCCACATCCACCTCACCCTCAAACTGCATGACCGCAGCCTTGATCTCGTCGGTGATATGGGGGATTACCTGCACGGTGCCGCCGAGGTATTCCCCGCGCCGCTCCTTGCTGATTACCGAGTAATAAATCCGGCCGGAGGTGTAATTGTTCCGCTGCCCGAGAACGGCTGAGGTATAACGCTCATAATGGCCGAGATCAAGATCGGTCTCGGCGCCGTCATCGGTGACGTAAACTTCACCGTGCTGGAAAGGATTCATGGTGCCGGGATCCACGTTGATATAGGGATCCAATTTCTGAAAAGTAATGGTCAAACCACGACTTTCAAGAAGGGCGCCGATGGAAGCGGCGGCAAGTCCTTTACCCAGAGAGGAGAGAACGCCGCCGGTGATAAAAATAAACTTGGTCCGATTAGATTGTTTTTTATTCTTCATGGGGGGAAACTATAGCAGCTTTGGCGACATTTGGCCAAGTGAAAAAGCGGCGGACCGTAACCTTTTTTGCTTATAGTTATCGCAGGTTGTATTATTATTATGTTTCTATGTTTTTTTAAGATTTTTGAAGATTATGTTACAGGATAAAATTTCCTCAAGATTACAGCTTACTATCAGGCAAATATATTGTTATGCATACCATCAAGAGACTAGGTAAGTATTCCGGATTAGTTTTGCTTTGCAGCCTGAGCGCTTTAACCGGCGGCTGCAAAGACGACTCGACTCCCAAGAGCGTGGCCCAACCTGCTGCGGCGAAAAACAGCTTAACCGGCTGCCGACAATGCCACGAGCTCCACCCTGACCCCGACCACGACTTCGGCTGCACCACCTGTCACGGGGGCAGCCTGGCCGGCAACAGCCGGGAAGATGCCCACCAAAACCTTATCGCCGCCCCGGCCCACCCGAATCAGATGAAAAAAAGCTGCGGGAAATGCCATGCCGCAGAGGTTGACAATATCAGCACCTCCCTGCACTTTACCATGGCCAAAAAAGTCAATACCGTCCGCCAGGCCTTTGGCGCAACCTCCAGCCTGAAGTCCTTAACCGAAATCCCCATCGCGGCCCAATTGACCACCCCCGCCGAGGTCGCAGATGACCTTCTGCGCCGCCGCTGCCTGCGCTGCCATTTATACAACAACGGCGACATCTACCCGGAAACCGTTCGCGGCAGTGGTTGCGCCGCCTGCCATTTGCGATACGCGGACGGGGCCATCACCGATCATGAATTTATAAAATCACCCGATGACCAACAATGCCTGCACTGCCATTACGGCAATGTTGTCGGGGCCGACTATTACGGCCGCTTCGAACATGACTACAACTGGGAATACCGAACCCCATACCGGACAGATGAGAGCTACCCCAGGCCTTACGGGGTTGAATTTCACGAGCTTGCCCCGGATATTCACCAGCAAAAAGGCATGGCCTGCATCGACTGCCATAGCGGCCGGGAAATAATGGGGAATCACGCCCAACAACCACCCACCCCCAAAATCAGCTGCCGACACTGCCATGACCATCAAAGCGGCGAGCCGCTACCCCTTGCCAACCTCAAGACCGGCAAAGAAGGGCTTACCCTGACAACCAAACTCGGCAACAAAGAGCTCCTGGTCCCCCAAATGCGCAACCCGGCTCACCAAACCTATAAAGACCAGGCCAATTGCACGGTATGCCACGCCCAATGGAGCTTCAACGACCAAGGCACCCACTTGCTGCGCCAGGATTATGTTGACTATGCCCCTTGGACCAGGCTTTCGGTTCAGGGCAGCTTCGAGGTAGAAAATCAACTTGACCTTGAAGAATACGAAGTTCCCTTCATGGGGGACAAGATCACCGGCACCAACTACCTCGGCCTCTGGTTCAAGGGTTATGAACTCAGGCGCTGGGAGCAGCCCCTGATCGGCAAAGACAGCCAGGGCATGCTGCAGGTCTTTCGTCCCATTCTTGACCTGCACCTGTCAGTCGTTGACCCGGAGGAGGAAGTAATCTTTGATGCGGTTACGATTAACAAGTACGCCGACCGCTTTCGCCCCTACACCCCGCACACTACCGGCAAGGCCGGGGCTTTCTACCGGGAAAGACTCAAAACGACCATGCCCGACCAATCTTTGCTCGGCTCGAAAAAAGACCAGAAAAGCGCCGGTCCTGAGAAGATCGAGTAACAAACCGCAACCAAGCGACTTGCACAAGGATGATGAGTTACGACCAGAGCAAGCCTACTTTTTTTTCTTTAAAAAATCCGTCAAAAAAAATGGCGGTCATTCCCGTTGGGGAACAACCGCCATCGAATCTAGCTGAAACTAAAGTAAGGCTAACCGCTTGCCTTATTTAGGCTCATCATGACAGAGACTACAATCCTGAGTGATGGTCTTACCACTTTCTGATTGATGCTCTTCGTCATGACAGCGCCAACAGCCATAACCATCATCGGCATCCTGGTGACCGAGATGGCCTTTGTAGGTGCCCCAGGTAACATTCATCTTCGGCCAGATGTTGCCCAGATAGGCCTCCAAGAGGTAAGCCGCCGCCTTATTGATATCCTCGCCATATTTAACCACCTGCTCCTCGCTACGCTGGGTCTGCAAAGCCCGCAGCTCATCGGCCATCATCGCCTCGGCCTCATCGCGGGAAGCATATTCCTTGGTCAGCACGGCAAGGGAATCCTCGCGAATACCGGGAATTGCAGGATTGATCTTATCGCTCAACAGGCCGAAGTCAACCCGATCTTCCGGCATGTCATAAACATGGGTCGGACGGTTATGGCAATCAATACAATCCATGGTCCGCCACATGCCTTCTCTTTCCGCCGGAACCTCGATATCAGATTTAACAAATTCTTCTTCGCTGCCATCAGGCCGTTTAACTTTAACCCTGGCAATCTGGGTGCGCTTGTCATCTGCCGCCAGATAACGAACCTCAACATCCTTACTTACGTGCCAATGGATCCCTTCAAAAGCGCCGCTATGCCGATTGCGACCACCGATATGCAAGGCAATCTCAACAACCTCAGGGTTGACCTGATCTTCGTTGGTGAAATGAGTGAAACTCTTCACCTTCTTGCCATGGAATTTTTCCGGCCAATGACACTGTTCACAGGTATCCCGCGCCGGACGCAGATGAGATACCGGAGCAGGGATAGGCCTGCTGAAGGTTCCGGTCATTACCGCCGCCACCTGCCGCAGACCGGAAATTTTCGCCTGCACAAACCACTCGGCGCCCGGGCCGATATGACACTCAACACATTTTACCTTGGAATGGGGCGAACGCTGGTAGGCGGTATACTCGGGAGCCATAACATCATGACAAACCACCCCGCAGAAATACGGAGATTCGGTAAAATGATATCCCTCGTAGCCGACAATGGCCAGAATGGCAAAATTGACAACCGTTAACACGATAAGAGCAATCACAAAACGACGATGTTTGTGGTCACTGAGATTTATTTTCAGATGTTCTCTGGAAATACCATGTTTATGAAACTCTCGCCGGCGCAAATAAGCGGCGACCGGAATCAAAAGCAGGCCGGTAATCATGCCGCCGGGCAGCACCAGATAGGTGGCAATGGCAGCATAGGGATTCTCTACCAGGCCAAGCATATCAATCACCAAACCAACCACCATCAGGGTGATACTGACCGTGGTGATACTAACCCCGAGCAAACCAAGGGGAGAACGCCACATCCCGCGTATTATGTGCCCCCATGGAGTTCGCTGGCCTTCCGCCTCTTCCGACTGATATTTGTTTTCCGCATCACTCATACTTTCCTCCTCCTGAAAAAAAATAATTACAAGTCCCCTTACAACGTTTGGGAATTTTAAAATCCACAACACAAAACGCTACGATAATTCAAGGGCAACACCGTGAGAACAAAACCGCGGTCCGCCCACCTCAAAGAATTATCAGCAAAAAAAATGGCTGCATGCTCAATCGCAAAAGACATGGATCGTCGCGCTAAATCAACCTCCTTGCCGATGTTCTCTCGAGCAACGGGTAAGTAACCGGTCCACGAAAGAAAATAAACCTAATTCTGCAAATTTGTGCCTAAAATAATCGGAAACGCCTTGCAACTCAACAAAAAAATATAATAATTCAAGACAGATACGCCTAATCACAAAGAGGCAATATTAGCTACAGTCACAATTTACCCGTTTCCTACAAATGCAAAACTTAAATACCATCAACCCCATCCAACAACCCATCCAGCACAACAGAAATCACATCAACCCCTCTCCTTAAAAAGGGATACCGGCGCAACCAGGCAAGGGCAAAAGCATACTTCCATTTGACTTGCCGAATATTCATGATAGAGTGCTATAAATTTTTCAACCGCAATAAATCAAAAGCCTCTACCGGCAACCAAGGAACAATGCGCAAAGCCCTGATCTTCACCTCTGCTATCTTATTTATGCTCTCCGGCTGCGGACCGCAGGTAATCACCACCCCACCCTCGAAAAGGATGGTATCGACGATTGAGTCCGGCAGCCGAGAAACGCCGCCGCCCCCACGTGGACAGCACCCCACCCAGCGCCCGTACAAGATCAACGGCAAGTCCTACTATCCCCTGCCTTCGGCCGACGGATACAAAGAAACCGGCATAGCATCCTGGTATGGAGAGCCTTTCCACGGCCGCAAGACGTCAAACGGCGAAACCTACAACATGTACGACTGGACCGCGGCCCACAAAACCCTTCCCATGAAC
This sequence comes from Deltaproteobacteria bacterium, assembly GCA_013349285.1. Lineage (GTDB taxonomy): Bacteria > Desulfobacterota > Desulfobulbia > Desulfobulbales > Desulfurivibrionaceae > DUZU01. Next base: position 42,599 of record DUZU01000011.1, read on the forward strand.
ACCTACCTGCTGGTGGAGAACCTCGATACCGGCCGCAACACCACGGTCCGGATCAATGATCGCGGCCCCTTTGTCAAGGGAAGGATTATTGACCTTTCTTATAATGTAGCCCGCAAGCTGGGCGTGGTCAAAAAGGGGACCGCCCGGGTCAGAATCACGGCCTTGGGCGAGGCGGAAACCATCAAGGCCGGCAACATAACCACTACCCGCTTTTTGCCCCACCAGGATTTCAACAAAGGCGAATTTTTCGTCCAAATCGGCTCGTTCACCAACAAGGACAATGCCGACCGCTTAAAGGAACAGATGATCAATTGGGACAAAAAAGCCGTTACCCTCCGCTACGACCGCGGCGACAAAGTGTTCTACCGGGTCCAGGTCCGGGCCGGAACCACGATGGATTCAGCCCGTCGCAGCGAGCGGGTTCTCACCGAAGCCGGATTCCCCGGCGCCTTTATTGTTGCCCGCTGATTTTCTGCAAAAGTCATTTTTTTCACATTATCTTGACAGCCAACAACGAATCATTATATCCAATATCATTGATCTTTTTCTTGTAGCGGGGCAATTACTGCCAAATCCAATCCCCCACAATCAGAGACTGACCTATGATATTCAAGGTTTTTCCAAAAAAGAAACTGTCCTTGCTGTACGAGCTGCTGGCCGTCAACACCATGGTCGGCCCCACCCTCAAGGGTAAAGACCGCAACGGCAAATCACTTTATGATTTCGACGTGCTCTACACCTTTGACGACCTGGCCCTTGACTACACGGCCACCATCCATTCGGCCAAGCGGTTCGTCCTCCCCTACCATGAAAAACTTTCCTCCTTTGACATCAATAAAACCGACTGGAAAAAGCATGTGGACATCAATGTCTACAAACCCTTGGTCTTTTTCGGCATGCACCCCTGCGACATCAATGCCCTCAATAAACTCGACATGGTGCTGGCCGGCAATGTCTATCCAAACCCCTACTACATCGGCAAGCGAAAAAACATCTTCATCGTCGGCCTGGACTGCAGCCCCGAGCCCCAATGCTTCTGCCACTCCATGGGTACCGACAGCGCCTTGCACGGCTTTGACATGTTTCTGACCGACCTGGGCGACAAATATTTTGTCGAGGTGCTCTCCGCCACCGCCTTTGACTTTCTCTCCCAGATCAAAAGCAAAGAGCCCAGCAAGAAAGATCACCAGCACTACAAGCAGGTGAACGCCTTAAAAAACAAAAACTTCGCCACCAACGTCGAAACCAATGACCTCACCAAAATCCTTGACCTGGAATTTGACGCCAAGGCCTGGGACCAATGGGGCGACAAATGCCTCTCCTGCGGCACCTGCTCCAACGTCTGCCCCACCTGCTACTGTTACGGCGTCGAAGAAAACATTGACCTGGACCTGAAAAACGCCAACAAAATAAGATCGCTCCACTCCTGCAACCTGCTGGACTTTGCCAAGGTCTCGGGGGGTCATAATTTCAGGCCGGAAAAATCGACCCGCCTCAAATACCGTTACTACCATAAACATCGCGGCTTTGTTGAAGCCTTTGAAGAATCACTCTGCGTCGGCTGTGGACGCTGCGGCCAGGCGTGTCTTGCCGACATAACCCCACCGGAAGTCATTGCCAGTGTCCGGGGCAAGGAGTAATCACATGAAAAACAAACTGGACTTCATCGATATCATGCACGGCAGCGATGGGCATCACCGCAAGGAAGATCCCAACAGCTTCGAGTACTCCTATCAGGCCGAGATCACCAATGTTTACTCGCTCACCAAAACCGAAAAACTGTACCAGATCCAGATAGCCGACCCCAAACTGCGGACCAAATTCACCTTCAAGCCCGGCCAGTTCGTCATGCTGGAGCTGCCCGGCATCGGCGAGGCGCCCTTCTCGATCTCATCCTCCCCGGTTCGACACGGCGACATCGAACTCTGTATCCGCGGGGCGGGCAATTTCACCAACTTTTTATCCCGGGTGCAGCGGGGCACCAAGGTAGGACTTTCCGGCCCCTTCGGCACCCATTTCCCGGTGGAAAAAATGCATGGCCAGGATCTGCTGCTCATCGCCGGCGGCCTGGGCATTGCCCCTCTTCGCTCCCCGCTGCTGAGCGTGCTTGAAAACCGAAGCCGTTACGGCCGGGTGGATATCATGTACGGGGCCAAAAACCCCGACGAACTGCTTTTCACTTACCAGCACGAGGAATGGCGCCGCTTTGACATTAATCTCGACATCACCGTCGACCAGGCTGATAAACAATGGCAGGGCCGGACCGGCCTGATCACCGAGATCTTAAAAGAGAGGATCCAAGAATCAACCGACCTGGCGAACAACACCTTCGCCATTGTCTGCGGACCGCCGATAATGTTCCGCTTTGTCTGCGACATGCTGACCCAGGCCGGGCTGCCCATGCAGAAAATGTTTGTCTCCCTGGAACGGCGCATGCATTGCGGCCGCGGTAAATGCTGCCGCTGCAACATCGGCTCGACCTACACCTGCATTGACGGTCCGGTTTTTGATTACTGGTCGGTTATGAATCTTAAAGAGGCGATCTGATTATGGACCAACAACTATCCTATCTCGGTGTGCCCCTGACCCGCCCCAAAGTGGCTTTCTTCGATTTCACCTCCTGCGAAGGATGCCAGCTCCAGATTCTCAACAACGAAGCGACCCTGCTCGACTTTCTCAACCTGGTGGAGATTGTCAATTTCAGGGAGGGGATGAGCGAAAAGAGCGATAATTATGATATCGCCTTTATCGAGGGCAGCATCAGCCGGCCCGATGAAATCAAGCGCCTGGAGGCCATTCGCCATAACGCCAAAATCGTGGTCGCCCTTGGCTCCTGCGCCTGTTTCGGCGGGGTCAACCAGCTGAAAAACCGCTTCAACGACCTTAATTGGGTAAAAAAAGAGGTGTACGGCGATTTTCCCATCGAAACCATCGAGGTGCATCCCCTTGAAAAATACGTGCAGGTCGACCTCAAGATCTACGGCTGTCCCATAAAAAAAGAAGAGGTGGAAAAAATCGTTACCAATCTGGTGGTGGGCAAATCAATAACCTCCCCCGAGTATCCGGTCTGCATGGAATGCAAGGCCAATGAAAACATCTGCCTTTTTGAACTGGGCGAGCCATGCCTTGGCCCGGTAACCAGAGCCGGTTGCGATGCCTGGTGCACCAATAACCGCCGCGGTTGCTGGGGCTGCCGGGGCCCGGCCGATGTAGCCAATGTCCGCCAGCTCGAAGAAATCATGCATAAATATGGGTTCAGCAACGAAACCATGCTTGACCGGCTCGAATGCTTTGGCGGCTTTGCCTCCCTTACCAAAGAAATAAAAAAAACAAAGAAACCTGCTGCCAAGAGGAAAAAATAAATGAAGCTATCCTGCGACGTTAACGTCAAGCACCTTACCCGGGTTGAAGGACATGGCAACATCCAGATCAAGATCCAGGATGGCAGAGTTAAGCAGGCCAACTGGGAGGTGGTGGAAACTCCCAGATTTTTTGAAGCGATGCTGGTCGGCAAGCACTGGGAAAACGCACCTTACATCTGCGGCCGGATTTGCGGAATCTGCTCCATCGGCCATACGCTGGCCAGTATCAGGGCGGTGGAAAACGCTTTTAACATTATCCCGAGCACCCAAACCGCCAAACTCCGATTGCTGCTCAAACACATGGAAACCTTGCAAAGCCATATCCTCCATCTCTACTTTCTGGCCGCCCCTGATTTCCTCGGCACCGGCAGCGTACTGCCTTTGGCCAAGAGCAACCCGGAAGAGGTGCAACGGGCCCTACGCCTGAAACTGCTGGCCAACGACGCCTGCGACATCATCGGCGGCCGCAGACTGCATCCAACCAGAACCGTGGTGGGCGGCTTCACCATGCTCCCGGAAAAAAAACAACTCGACCAGATCAGACGCCGCCTTAACGCCTGCGTCCCGGATCTGCTCGCCGCCGCCGAGTTGTTCAAGACCTTCACCATTCCGGATTTTTCCAGGGAAACCGAGTTTGTCTCCCTCAAGGCTGACGAAAACTACCCCTTTATCGGCGGCTCCCTGATCTCCACCGACGGCGTGATCAAAAAAGAGGCGGATTACCGGCAGATGACCAATGAATATTGCAAAAAAGGGTTCACGTCGAAATTGAGCAAACTCTCCCGCAAATCATTCGCGGTGGGCGCCCTGGCCCGGCTCAACAATAATTTTGCCTTCCTCCACCCGACGGCGCAGAACATCTCAACCGAACTGGGACTTACGCCGGTCAACCACAACCCCTACATGTGCAACGTCGCGCAACTGGTGGAATGCGTCCATATCGTCTTCGACAGCCTGAGCCTGATCGAGGATTTGCTCAACAGCCCCTGGCAGGAAGAACGCCAACCGGTTAAAGCCATCAAAGGTAAGGGTGTCGGCGCGGTGGAGGTGCCCCGGGGCATTCTCTACCACTATTACGAATTTGACGGCAAGGGCAAGATAGTTGCCGCCGACTGTGTTATTCCAACCAGCCAGAATCACGCCAACATCCACCATGACATCCAGGCGCTGGCCAAGCAGTATGCCGAAAGCGGCACCAAAGATCAAAACATTGAACTGCTCGCCGAAATGCTGGTCCGGGCCTATGACCCTTGCATCTCCTGCTCGGTGCATTGATTAACAAGTTCGAGTAAATGGTTAAGAGAGGTTGGCAAGAAAGAAATCAGGGCAAGCGCTTATCAGCCATCAACAGCAATTATTTTTGGATTTGCCCAGCAGCTGATTAAAGATGGCCTGAGCACAGCCGACCCCGGCCTGGACCTTGATCGCCGTAACCGAACAATTAGTGGCGCAAGCACCGCACTCCATACAGGCATCCCGCCGCACTATTTCAGCTTTTCGGCCATTTAAGCGAAACACCGCGTGGGGACAAACCTCAAGACACATCCCGCAGCCGACGCAGCGAAGCTGATCCAATTCGAGGGTTACCACCTCAGGCAAATAAACAAAGTCAGCCACTTAGCCCCTACCCCCTAAAAAGCAGAAAAAACCACCAACCGCTTCCCGCGACAATTGAACAAACCTGGGCGGGAACCGCCAGACGCATCTCTTTCTTCACCCCGGAAAGTGAGGTATAGGTCGACGCGCCGGTAAAATTCATCCCCAGGTATGAAGATACCGCCGTGCAGATTACCCCCCAAGCAAGATCCGCCCCGGCATTGATTTGCCCGGCAAGCAAGAAATGACTCAAGCAAATCATGGCGGCCACCGCCAGACCGGCGACACCCCCTTTAACGGCAAAGGCTCGGCCCGGCAGATACGGCAAGAGCAGCGGAGTAAGCACCCCACCGCCAAACACCCCGGCCAACAGGTAAACAAGCGGCCACCGGCCGACCTCAAGGCTGTTTTGTTGAAAATCACCGGTTCCGGCCAAGCCGCTGATCACCAAGACGGCGGCCATGGCAAACAGCAACCATTTCCCGGCCATGGTCATCTCCACCGGAATCAGGGCCAGACGCTCACGAAACGGAAAAGTCTTGCGCCGCATGGCCGGGGTGGCCACCATATTATTGGCAAGAAACAAAGGCAGATCACGGGCCATCACCGGCCCATACCGCACCGTAAACCCGCACCGTTTTTTAACATGATGGGCGGCAACCCCGGGAGCGCCGAGCTGGGGAACCACAATCGTCCGATGCCCCACCAGCTCATGCAAACGACTGGCCTTGACCCTGAGCACCAGTTCGGTTGTGCCGAAACTGCCCTTGCCGGCCGCGCACCAGACGTTGATGCCAAAGGTCTCCAGCACCACAAGCCAGGCATCGATCCCGGCCAGCTTACCCCGCAGATGATCAAAACTGAGCTTGTAATTTGCGGTCACCAGCACCGGCGAATCAGGACCTGGCGCTCCCACTCCGTAGAGACCGGGCTCCACCGTATAACCCATACGGCCAAAGCCCGAGCGCACCAGGGTAGTCCCGAGCCAATCCCGAAGAGACATCTCTGTCGCAACTAACGGGACTGGTCCGACTGCGGTTTCCAGCACCTTGGTAACAAAAGGCTGCCGGGTGATTTCAACTCCTGCCCGAGGAGGGATTTTAGGTCCTCAACAGGCCTCCTGAACCGGAGGTTGAATCATGGTTATCTCGGGAATTTGTTTTTCTCCATTCATCGGTTACAGGATAATCTATTTTTTACAAAAAAAAAAGCCCGACATAAAGCCGGGCCTAAAAAAAATATCAAAAAAAATTAATGCTTAAAAGAACGCTGGCCGGTGAACTTCATGGCCACCTGCGGATTTGCCTCATTACAGGCCTGAACCGTCTCAAAGTCGCGCATGGAGCCGCCCGCCTGCAGGATAGCGGAAACCCCCTGGCGGATGCCGACATCGGCGCCGTCACGATACGGGAAAAAGGCATCGGAAATCATTACCGAGCCCGGCAAGCCCGCCTTGTCTTTCTTGGTCTTGGCGTCGATGGCCTCCTTGTCGGCCTTGTCCCGCTTGCCCTGCTCCACCTCAAGCACCATATCCGCATAGGGAATGCCATAGGTGTCGAAACAGACGATATCCGCGTACTTGGTATAGGCCTTGGCCACCGCGATTTCCGCCACCCCGACCCGATCCTGCTCGCCGGTTCCGATCCCGACCGTGCAGCCATCCTTCACGTAAATAACCGAGTTGGAGGTAACCCCGTGCTCAACAGCCCAACCAAAGAGCATATCATCGATCTCCCGCTGGGTCGGCTCACGCTCCACCTTGTACTCCGTGCCTTTGGAGGTCGTGACCGCCGGCTTCAGGTCAGCCACGCTACGAATGGAGTTGACCGCGGATTGCTGAGCAATGATCCCGCCATCAATCAGGCTCTTAAAATCGACAAAACGATAATTTTCAAAATCCGCCAATCTCTCAATCTTAGCCATTTTGATCACCCGCAGATTCTTGCGCTGACTAAGAATCTCAAGGGAACCCTCTTCAAACTCCGGCGCGCAGACAACCTCGAGATAATTCTTACTCAGCAGCTCGGCCGTCTCCTTATCACAGGAACGATTGAGAACAATGGCCCCCCCGAAGGCGGCAATCCGATCCGCCCGGTTGGCCCGGTCATAGGCCTGGGCCAGGGTCTCGCCGTAAGCGGCGCCGCAAGGGTTATTATGCTTGAGAATAACCGCCGCCGGTTTACCCATCAGGTATTTGATAATATTAAGACCATTGTCGATATCGGTCAGGTTGATCTTTCCCGGATGTTTGCCCACCTGGAGCATATCCTCAACCGTGATGCCGCTCACCAACCCATTGCCCGGGTCGATGAATTTGCAATCACCCAAAACCAGGTTGCCGTTGACCAGTTCATACAACGCCGCTTCCTGGTCCGGATTTTCGCCGTAACGAACGCCACGCTCGTCCACCGTGCCGTCATCCATGGCAATCTTCCAGGTCTTTTTCCGGTAGACCAGGGTCTGATCACCAAAGCTAATCTTCATTTCCATGGGAAAGTGGTCACCGAGAATGGTGGTATACATTTTTTTCAGGTCTGCCATTGGCTGAAGCCTCCTTCCTGCTGGTTATCGTTCACATGTTTTTTTAAGTTAAATTACCAAGGCCGCCGACTGAGGCCGCCGGCCATGCATTTGAAATATGGGATCCCAATCCTTGCGGACCGGGTCAAATCCTTTTTGCCGGATAACCTCACTAACCTCATCAATATTTCGATGATCGCCAACCGAAAACTGTTCCCCGGTAACATCTCGATTACCATATCCACCGGGCACCGTGCAAGAGCCGGCTGAATATCTGGTCGGCCCCAGGCCCAGCATGCCGTCCCGATAACGGGCCTCCTCGCGGGTAGAAAGCAGTAGCCCAACATCCGGATCAAAAATACGCAAGGCAAAAATAAGCTGGGTCATCTCCCTTTCACTTACCGGCAGAGGCGGGGTAAACTCGCCCATGGCCGGACGCATCCGGGGAAAGGAAACGGTAAGCGCCGTACGCCAAAAATGTTTGCGCAACCAGGCCAGGTGCAGGCCGATGGCCAACCCTTCCGCCCGCCAGTCAGACAGACCAAGCAAGGCGCCGATCCCGACCTCCCGCATCCCGGCGGCGGCCACCAGAGCTGGGGTCGCCAACCGATGGTCATAATCACTTTTTTTGCCGCTAAGATGTACCTGCCGATAAACATCCCGATCATAGGTTTCCTGGTAAACGGCCACCGCGGTAATGCCGGCGGCAAACAACCGGGCATACTCTTCACCTCTAAGAGGCTGCACCTCAATGGAAATGGCGGCAAAACGATCGCGAAGCCTTAAAGCCAACTCTTCAAGATAGGCAACCCCCATTTTCGCGGGGGCCTCGCCGGAGACCAGCAGCAGATGATTAAAACCACGATCATGAAGGATGGTGGCCTCATGTTCTGCCTCGGCCAAGGTCAATACCCGACGTTCGATCTGGTTGTCCGCTGAAAACCCGCAATAAACACAACGGTTACTGCAAAAACTGGAAAGATAGAGCGGCGCATAAAGTTGCACGGCCCGTCCGAATCGCCGGCCGGTTATCTGCGCCGACTTCTCGGCCATAACTCCCATATACGGCTTGGCCGCGGGAGAGAGCAAGGCGGCCAAGCCCTTGATCCCGATCCGTTCAGCGGCCAGCGCCTGTTGGACATCAAAGGCGTCGGCGGCGGCAATGGCTTTCTTTAATTCTGCAAAATCAGGGGTAACAAACATATCTTTCAGTTTACCTTAAAAAACCAAGCCCATCCTCGGGGGAGGAAGCCGCAGCGTCTTTGCTGACCATACCCAGACCCGACTCGTAGGCCGCCCTGCCGGCTTCCACCGCCATGGCAAAGGCGCGGGCCATGCGGACCGGATCACCGGCCACGGCAATGGCGGTATTGACCAGAACGGCATCCGCCCCCATCTCCATGGCCAGAGCGGCATGGGAAGGCGCGCCGAGCCCGGCATCAACCACCACCGGCACCTGAGCCTGATCGATAATAATCTCTATCATGGCTTTGGTCAGTACCCCCTGATTGGTGCCAATGGGTGAGCCCAACGGCATCACCGCAGCCGCACCGACATCCTGCAGCCTGAGGGCCAGAATAGGGTCGGCATTCATATAGGGCAACACATGAAACCCCTCTTTAACCAGTATTTCGGTGGCCTTGAGCGTCTCAATGGGATCGGGCAGCAGGGTCCGAGGATCAGGGGTGACCTCAAGCTTCAACCACTCGCCGCCGCCTGAGGCGCGAGCCAGATGCGCGAGCCGGACAGCCTCGCCGGCATCCCTGGCCCCGGAGGTATTTGGCAAAAACAAATAGCGCTCCCGATCAAGCACACTCATGATGTCGTCGGCAGGATCTGCCAAGTCAACTCGCCGCAGGGCAACCGTGACCATCTCACACCCCGAGGCGTCCAACGCCTCCTTCATCACGGCCGGGGATGAAAATTTCCCGGTCCCCCCAAAAAGGCGCGATCTAAAACTTCTGCCTGCAATGATCAACATCTCAACCGCCTCCTACAAAGCGTATCAACTCAACCACAGAGCCCTCACGCAACTCGTGGCGGTCATAATCTTCACGTTTCAAAATCAAAGTGTCACACTCAACCACAACCGTATCAGCGGCAAGGTCAAATTCTTTCAGCAAATCGACAATTTTTGCGCCTGCCGCAACCTGATGCTCGGTGCCGTTACAAACAATCTTCACTGCTGCTTATTCTCCGTATCCTCGCCCAACAAAAGACGGACGACTTGATTCGCCTGATGATGGGCGGCAATGCCGACCCTGGCCGCCATCAATCCCTGGCCGGGCTCGGCCGCGCTTTCCTGATCGCCGACCAGAAATACCCCGGGATAAAGTCTTCTGGTTTTTATCTCATTATTGCTGCCATAGCCGGCCATCCCGGATGCGCACACATAGAAAACCCCCTCAAGATGTTGAAGCCTGGCCCGCAAGGCAGCGGCCTTCATGACCGGGTCGTCAAAGCATTCGACCAAGGCGTCAACATCGGCAAACAATGCGGGGATCAAGTCTTCAGTCAATCGTTGATCGATTATTTCCACCCGGACATAGGGATTGATTCTGCCGATATTATCTTTAAGCGCCTCGGTTTTCTTGAGACCAATCTGGTCGACAAAGTATTGCTGTCGATTCAGATTGCTCGGTTCAACCAGATCAAAATCAGCAAGGATAAGAGAACCGATTCCCATCCGGGCCAAGGCAAGGGCAACGGTGGAGCCAAGACCGCCCAGGCCCATAATGCCGACCACCGCATCCTGCAACCGCGCCTGCACTCCCGGGGTATGCCGGGCATATAACAGGTTGCGCATTTCATCGGCGGAAACCGACTCACCCCGTTTGACGAGCCAGCATTGATCGCCGTCGCCTAAAACAAAAGAAGCAGCTACCGGATAACCATTAACAATAAATATATCGGCGTCCGGTTTAGTCCGCTTACCGACTTCGGCAACGGTCAACCCTTCACAATATTCAACAATTTCATTGTTTACTAGAAGCATGACTCTAACTGTCGCAGTTTGCTTAAATGCAAACTAACATATTAACCCACCCCACTTGCCGATGGTATATTTTTTTATCTTTCACCGCAATGCCCCCTAACCACGTTTCGCCTTGAAATCCCTGTAAATCCATGGTAAATAGCCGATCTTGTATCAAAACAGCTTTACGAATGTATTTTGCAGCCAGTTCACATTATGCAAGACAGCCTTTTAAGCGAGGAAATACTTTGCAGGTACAACAACTGTGTGTAAGTGTTGAAAACAAGGCTGAGACAATGACGCAAATAGCGGATTTACTCGCCCAACATTGTCTCAACATCAGAGCCCTATCGCTAATCGAAAACAATGGCAATGGTCTGTTACGACTAATTGTCAACGACACCGGCAAAGCAAAACAACTTCTGGAGAATGAAGGCTTTCAGGTAACATTACAAGACGTCCTGGTCATCGAAGTCCCGGATAAACCAGGGGGCTTGGCCAGGGTTTTACATTCAGTGGAACACCTCAGCCTAAAAGTAGAATTCCTTTCCGCCTTCACCCAAAAAAGTGGCGAACAAGGCCTTATCATTCTTCGCTTCAACAATCTGGATCAAGCGATGACCGCTCTCAATTCCGCAAAAATCCGGACTCTGAGCAGTGAAGAACTCTATGCCATGAAATAAAGGTTTGGCACACCATTAAAAAAAAAGGCTGATTTGAACCTTTCGGTCAAATCAGCCTTTAACATCTTATATCAACAAAAACTAATTATCGTTTTTATCGGTAGTTGTTTCTTTGTCTTCACTATAATTTACAAGTTCAATTATAGACATCTCGGCAGCATCGCCAAGACGATTACCGGTACGAATAATCCGGGTATAACCGCCGTTACGGTCCATATATTCATCTTTCAACTTGTCGAAAAGCTTGGCCACGATTTTATGATCTCTGATATAAGACAAAGCCTGACGACGGGCATGCAAATCGCCACGTTTGGCCAAGGTCATCATTTTATCAGCAACCTTACGAAGCTCTTTGGCTTTTGGGGTTGTGGTAATAATTCTCTCATGTTCAAACAGAGAGGTAACCATATTTCTAAACATTGCCTGACGATGTGAAGTAGTACGTCCAAGCCTGTTTCCCGTTTTTCTGTGTCTCATAACAACCAACCTCGTCCTGATTTATTCCTGATCTTCAACCAATTTATCTGAAGCAGGAGGCTCCCAGCCGTCTAACTTCATACCGAGAGAAAGATCCATCTCGGATAAAAGCTGCTTAATCTCATTGAGAGATTTACGGCCGAAGTTTTTGGTTTTAAGCATCTCAGCTTCAGTTTTCTGCACCAACTCTCCAATATGACAGATATCTGCGTTACGAAGGCAATTAGCTGAACGAACGGAAAGTTCAAGATCTTCAACACTGCGATAAAGGTTATCGTTAACCGGACCTTTAGCATCATCTCTTTCAACAACAACTTCGGGCTCAACGGCTTCTTCATCAAAATTGATAAAGACCTGCATCTGCTCTTTCAAGATTTTGGCGGCATAGGCCAAAGCAGCCTCAGGCTGTACACTTCCGTCGGTGGTAATTTCCAAGGTCAACTTGTCATAGTCTGTCTGCTGCCCAACACGGGCCTGGCTTACGATTGACTTAACGTTGACAATGGGCGTAAAAATAGCATCAATCGGAATTACTCCGATAACTTGCTCTTCGCTCTTATTTTTTTCAGCCGGGACATAACCCTTGCCCCACTTCACTTCAAATTCGGCATTAAAGGTTCCTTCACCGGTAATGGTGCAGATCTCCTTATCCGGGCTCATAACATCAACCATACCACCAGAGACGATATCCCCGGCGGTTACAACTCCTAACTCAGATTTTTCAATACGAACAATCTGACTTTCGGCTGAGTTGAGTTTAAGCCTGACTTCCTTCAAATTCAAGATGATCTGGGTTACGTCTTCCTTAACACCAGGAATAGTTGACAACTCATGCAAAGCACCGTCAATCTTCACGGATGTTATAGCTGCACCTTGTATTGAAGACAGCAATATACGCCGCAGCGAATTACCGATAGTAGTGGCAAAACCACGCTCAAGCGGTTGGCATACGAACTTTCCATAACTTGACGTATGCGTTTTTTGATCTAATTCCAATCTTTCCGGAGAGATCAGCGCGTACCAGTTTCTGTAAAACGGATCAGACTCGATTGTCATGTCTTCGTTGTTCTCCATGGTGGATGGCTAATTATTTGGAGTAAAGCTCTACAATCAACTGTTCTTGAATCGGCAAAGTAATCTCTTGGCGATCAGGTAACGACTTAACAGAACCTTTGTAATTATCCTTATCAAGCTCCAACCAACTCGGGACACCGCGGCGAACAACAGCGTCAAGACTACTATTAATCATATCGTTCTTGCGACTTTTCTCTCTGACGGTAACAACATCATCAACAGAAACACGGAAAGAAGGAATATTAACCTTCCGGCCATTAACCTCAATGTGATTATGACGAACAACCTGCCGAGCCTGGCTCCTTGAATCAGCAAAACCCAAACGGAAAACAACATTGTCAAGACGAGACTCAAGAAGCATCAACAGGTTTTCGCCAGTTACGCCCTTAATCCGCTCTGCTATTTCAAAATATTTTTTAAACTGTGCTTCAAGCATGCCGTAGATACGACGAACCTTCTGCTTTTCACGCAACTGGACGGCATAATCGGATACCTTGCGTAAACGGGCTTGTCCATGCTGTCCTGGCGGAAATGAACGCCTTTCAAACGAACATTTATCGGAGTAGCACCTGTCGCCTTTCAGAAACAGTTTAAGTTTTTCGCGCCGACATTGCCGACATACTGCGCCTCTATACCTGGCCAATTTGAACCTCCACTAAATCACAATTCTATTCTTTTCGAATATTTCGAATAATTTTTCCAGCAACAACGCCCGAACTACACTCTTCTACGCTTAGGGGGCTTGCAACCGTTGTGTGGAATTGGGGTAATATCACGAATCATACCGACATCAAAGCCTGCAACCTGCAAAGCTCGAATAGCAGACTCACGACCAGGGCCAGGACCTTTTACACGAACCTCAACCTTACGCAATCCATGCTCCTGCGCTTTCTTGGCTGCGGTCTCAACAGTGGTCTGCGCGGCAAAAGGAGTGCTCTTTCGCGAACCTTTAAACCCGAGACATCCACCGCTGCTCCAAGAGATCACGTTGCCCTGCTTATCAGCAAAGGTCACAATTGTGTTGTTAAAGGTAGAATGGATAAAACAAATCCCCTCGGGAATATGTTTTTTTTCCTTGCGCTTTACGCGGCTTGTTTTCGGACTAGCCATTTTCTCTCCTAATACTTACGAGATATGCGTTTATCAATTACTTCTTCGACTTAACAGCTGAGCGTCTCGGTCCCTTCCGGGTACGGGCATTGGTCTTGGTTCTTTGACCATGCACCGGAAGCCCACGCCTATGCCTGAGGCCGCGATAACAACCAAGATCCAAAAGACGCTTGATGTCCATTGCAACCTCGCGACGACGATCACCCTCAACCACAAAGTGATCTTCAATTATTTTCCTGATCTTAGCGACCTCTTCCTCGGAGAGAGTATCACTATTGGCAATAAAATCAATATTTGCCATCTCAAGAATCTTACGAGCTGAAGTACGGCCGATACCATGAATATAGGTAAGGGCTATCTCCATATGCTTATTTTTAGGTAAATCAACACCAGCTAAACGTGCCAAGGCTTGCCTCCATTGCTATGCAAATAAACTTTTTTATACTAGCCCTGCCGCTGCTTATGTTTTTTAATTTTACACGAAACTCTCAAAACTCCATTCCGCTTAAACACGCGACATGCACTACAAATTTTCTTAATAGATGATCTTACTTTCATCACGAGACCCTTTTGTTATGGTTGTGATTGACACTTATTTTTTTGCACGAAAAGTAACCCTGCCCCTTGTCAGGTCGTAGGGAGAAAGCTCAACAGTAACTCTGTCCCCGGGCAAGATCTTAATAAAATACATCCGCATCTTCCCGGAAATATGAGCAAGAACCTTATGCCCATTATCCAACTCAACACGAAACATCGCATTGGGTAAAGGTTCAACAATAGTTCCCTCTACTTGTATTGCTTCTTCTTTAGCCATATACGATTATTATCCTGTTGTTATATCTTTTGTGAACAAAATGTATTCTATAAACACCCTGTTCCAGAAAGCACAAGATATTAACTTATTTTTATATTTTTGGCTTATCTTTTTTACTAAAAGTCAAAAATAAATTACGAAACCCTTTCACTCAGCACTAAAGGGTCACCTTCGGTAACGGCAATTGAATGTTCAAAATGCGCCGAGGGCTTTTTATCTTTGGTAACTACGGTCCACCCATCACGCAAAACTTCAACTAAATGGGTGCCCAGGTTAACCATCGGTTCAATCGCAAGAACCATACCCGGCATCAACTTCGGCGTCCGTTCCGTTCTATTATAATTAGGTATCTCCGGAGCCTCATGCAACTGACTCCCTATACCATGTCCGACAAACTGCCGGACAACAGAAAAGCCGTGCTTTTCAACATGCTCCTGCACGGCTTTTGAAATATCATTTATCCGGTTACCGGCTCTGGCCTGGGCAATCCCCTTATAAAGCGAATCCTTGGTAACCTGTAACAGATCTTGGTATTTGGCGGCTATCTTCCCCACCGGAATAGTTACGGCGGAATCACCGTAATAGCCCTTGTATCTAACCCCAAAATCAATACTAACGATATCACCGTCCCTTAACACGACCTTCTTGGAGGGGATACCGTGCACAACTTGCTCATTTACGGAAACACAAAGACTGCCGGGAAAACCTCGATACCCCTTGAAAGCAGGATGGGCACCGGCCTGTCTACAATTATCTTCAGCAATCTGGTCCAGAAAAAGAGTCGTACAACCAGGCTCTATTTTCTGCTCGAGCAAGCTAAGCGTATTAGCAACAATCTGATTGGCCTCCTGCATGATCTTAATCTCTTCAGGAGACTTCAGGATAATTGCATTGCTCATCTTTTACTCTACCTTAACGCCGTCCTTTCATGCCGCCGGATTTCATAAAACCATCATAATTACGCATCACCGTGTGCGACTCAATCTGCGACATGGTATCAATGGCAACCCCGACAACAATAAGCAGGGCAGTGCCTCCGAAGTAAAAAGGCACATGCAATTCATTAATCAAAATCGTGGGCAACACACAGATGAGACTGACATATACCGCCCCGATCACAGTGAGTCTAACCATGATTTTGTCTATAAAATCAGCGGTCTTCTTGCCGGGACGAATGCCGGGCACAAAACCGCCGTTTTTCTTCAAATTTTCCGCCACATCAACGGGATTAAAGGTAACCGCTGTATAAAAGAAACAAAAGAAAACAATAAAACCTACAAACAGAAGGGTGTGTGGCACACTCCCCCAACTCAAAGCCGCACTCATTTGCTGAACCCAGTCGATCTGAATAAACTGACCGATCGTGGCCGGAAACATCATAATCGATGAAGCAAAAATGGGAGGAATTACACCTGCCATATTCACCTTAAGCGGCAAATGTGACTGCTGGCCGCCATACATCTTACGACCAACCATCCTTTTCGCATACTGAATGGGAATACGTCGTTGCGCGGTCTCAAAGAAAATAATAAAAGCAATAATCGCCCCCATCATCACCAGGAGAATGGGTAACATTATATAATGAATTTCACCGGCACCGGCCATTTTAAAAGTATTTACAATGGCCGCAGGCATACGAGCAACGATACCTGCAAAAATAATAAGCGATATACCGTTGCCAATACCCCGCTCGGTCATCTGCTCGCCAAGCCACATGATGAATGCCGTACCGGAAGTCAGGGTCAGCATGGTCATCAACCTAAACGAAAGGCCCGGCTCGATAACAACCATGGCGCCGGTCCCTGGTGCGGTCATGGACTCAAGGCCGATACTTATAAAAAGTCCCTGTACCAGACTGAGCACAACCGTAGCATAGCGGGTGTACTGGGTAATCTTATGACGCCCGGCCTGTCCTTCCTTGGAAAGTGCCTCAAGCTGCGGAACAACAACGGTCAGCAGCTGAAAAATGATTGAGGCACTGATATAGGGCATGATGCCGAGGGCAAATATCGAAAAATTTTCGAGCGCACCGCCGGAGAACATATTGAACATGTCAAATAATGTTCCACCGCTTTGGGCGAAAAACTGAGTAAGCGCTTCGCCATTGATACCGGGAGTAGGAATCTGCACCCCTGCACGGTAGACGGCCAGCATGAAAAGCGTAAAAAGTATGCGACGCCTTAATTCAGGAATATTAGCAGCGTTGGAAACCCCGGCTTGCATCAATTATGCCTCAATCTTACCGCCAGCCGCTTCAACCTTCTGACGGGCAGATTGGCTCACCTTGTCCACGGCAATGGTTAAGGCTATGCTCACCTCGCCGTTACCCAGCAATTTAATCAGGTTGTCGCTATTGGAAACAAGACCGGCATCAACAAGAGCCTGCTTGTCAACTCTGGCCCCGGCATCAAAGCGATCAAGATCCTGAACGTTAACAACAGCGTACTCTTTCCGGAAAATGTTGGTAAAACCGCGCTTGGGAAGACGACGATGCAAAGGCATCTGCCCACCCTCAAAGCCTGGTTTGATACCACTGCCGGAACGAGATTTAAAGCCTTTGTGGCCACGGGTAGCGGTCTGACCATGGCCGGAACCCTGTCCACGACCAACTCTTTTCCTTGCCTTCCGAGATCCCGGCGCCGGCGACAAATTACTTAACGTCAACATGTATTATTCCTCCACCACAACCAGGTGTTGTACCTTATTGATCATCCCCCGGATCTCGGGTGTGTCTTGCCGAACAACTGTTTTATTGGTCTTTGTCAGCCCCAAGCCGACCAAGGTGGCACGAATTTTCTTCGTACTCCCGATCATGCTTTTTTTGAGGGTAACTTTGAGCTGATTTGCCATATCGATACCTATCCAATATTCAATTAGTTATATAAGTTCACAAAATTATCATTGTGAACTTAATGACCAGTAATTTGAAAAAAGAAAAGAACTAATTAAGCTGTGATCTCTTCAACCGATTTACCGCGAGTTGCCGCAATCTCCTGGGCTGTCCGCAGACGAAGCAAACCATCGATTGTTGCCTTAACCAAATTATGGGGATTATGAGAACCAATGCATTTGGTCAGGATATTATTAACCCCTGCGGCTTCCAATACGGCGCGAACAGCACCACCGGCAATAACCCCGGTACCTTCAACCGCCGGTTTCAGCATAACCTGACCAGCGCCAAACTTACCATGAATCTCATGGGGAATGGTTACTTCATTGATCGAAACCCTCTTCATATCTTTGCGGGCTTTATCAACTCCCTTCCTGATCGCATCCGGCACCTGGTTTGCTTTGCCAAGGCCATAACCGACCCGACCATTGCCATCGCCGACCACAACAATAGCGCTGAAACTAAAGCGCCGACCACCTTTCACAACCTTTGCAGTTCGATTGATATGAACAATCTTTTCGATGAACTGGTCGTCGGTATTTGCATTTTTATTAAAATTTGACAAGGTTTACCCCCAAATAGTCGATAATTTGGTTTAGTCTTCGGGTCAGCTCAGTGCAATAACCTGAAAATTTAAAATTCCAGACCGCCTTCACGTGCCCCTTCAGACAGGGCCTTTACTCGGCCATGATATATATATCCACCGCGATCAAAAACAACCTTGGCAATCCCCTTACTCTTTGCTATCTCGGCAAGCTTAAGACCTACCTGACGGGCAAATTCGGTTTTACCTTTTGCATCAACGGTTTTAATTTCTTTATCAACGGTTGACATTGAAACCAAAGTGTGCCCGGCAACATCATCAATAACCTGACAATAGATATGCTTGGCGCTTTTAAATACACGCAACCGAGGTCGTTCCGGAGTCCCGACAATATTTTTCCTGATCCGTTTCACCCGCTTTTCGCGTGCAACCTGTTTCGGATTTGTTTTACCCATTTTTCTGCCTTATCTCAGTGTATTCAGCTCGTTATGAACGGAAAGATACAACTTTACCTAAAAATTATTTAGAAGATGTCTTGCCGACCTTACGGACAATATGCTCATCGGAATAACGGATACCTTTACCCTTGTAAGGCTCAGGAGGCCGTATAGCGCGAATCTTCGCTGCGGTCTGACCAAGACTTTCCTTGTCGATACAGTCAAGGGTAATCGTATTAGTCTTATCGACCTCAGCACTTACCCCGTCAGGAAGACTGAAATCAACCGGGTTGGAATAGCCAACGTTCAAGGTAAGAATTTTGCCCTTAACCTCTGCACGATAACCAACACCGTCAATGTTCAATTTTTTCTGAAAAGATTGCTCAACGCCGACTACCATGTTGTTGACCAAAGTACGGGTCAAACCGGAAAAAGCGCTGGTCCTCTTACTGTTATCTTTGCAGACGACAATGTATGCACCGTCTTTCTCTTCAAGAGCAACTTCCGGACGGATAACACGCTCCAAAGTACCCTTCGGCCCTGTAACCTTCACATGGGTACCGTTTATATCAAGTTTAACCCCTTTGGGTACAGGGATAGGTTGATTGCCAATCCTAGACATGGCTGTTCTCCACTATTTACAAGATACTCAAATTAAGCAAAAAAAGACTTACCAAACCTCACAAAGAATCTCACCACCGAGCTTTTGGCTTCTAGCTTCACGGTCGGTAACAATTCCCTTTGAAGTCGATATAATCGCGATTCCCAAACCACTCATTACCTTGGCAATCTTGTCATGTTTCACATAGATTCTACGGCCAGGCTTACTAATGCGTTTCAGTCCTGTGATAACACCATAATTATTCTGGTCGTATTTAAGATCAACACGCAGAACACCTTGGATTTTATCTTCGATTACCTGAAAACCACTGATGTAACCTTCTCTTTTGAGAATTTCAGCTACACCAGCCTTCAGCTTCGAAAGTGGCATTTCTACACTTTCGAACTTGACCATTCCGGCATTCCTTATCCTGGTCAGCATATCAGCCAGGGGGTCAGTCATGGACATAGGTCCGTACTCCCATCAAAAAATTGTTTTCGTAAAATTCAGTTACCGGTAAAGCTTGTTTTTAGTTACCAACTTGACTTGGTAACACCGGTAATTTGCCCTTGATTAGCCAGTGATCGGAAGCATATACGACATACGCCGAACTTCCTGATAAATGCATGCGGCCTACCACACAATCCACAACGGTTATAGCCCCGAACACTGAACTTGGGCTTACGTGCGCATTTTGCTATTAAAGATTTTTTAGCCAAATCTTCCTCCTATCCTTACCGTTTACGGAAGGGCATTCCCAATGATTTCAAAAGGTACCGACCTTCTTCATCGCTTTGAGCGGTCGTTGTAATCACAATATTAAGTCCCTTGATTTTATCGATCTTGTCATAATCAATTTCAGGGAAAATGATATGCTCTTTTATGCCCATAGCATAGTTTCCACGACCATCAAAAGCTTTTACTGAAACGCCCCTGAAGTCACGTACTCGGGGAAGAGCAATATTCAGCAACTTTGACAGAAAGTCATACATCCTGTCGCCACGAAGAGTTACCTTGCAACCAATCGGCATACCCTCACGCAATTTAAAAGTCGCGATTGACTTCTTAGCCCGCGTAACTACAGCCTTCTGACCGGCAATCATAGTCAGCTCATTAACTGCGCCGTCAATAATTTTCGGATTTTGCACAGCTTCTCCCAAGCCCATATTCAAAACGACCTTGGTAATCTTCGGCACCTGCATCACATTCTTATAGCCGAACTCTTTCATGAGCTGCGGGACACACTCGTCCTGATAACACTTTTTAACCCCAGCCATTATAGCCTCCAAAAAATCAGATCTGTATCAGCTTACGCGTCTACGGATTCATTACACTTTTTACAAGTGCGGACCTTGGTGCCGTCCTCAAGTATTTTTTTGCCGACTCGCACCGTCTTAGAACACTTAGGACAAATCAACATCAGATTAGAGATGTGGATTGCGGCCTCTTTTTCAATGATGCCGCCCTGCTGGTTCATTTGACTCGGCTTCGTGTGCCGTTTGATCATGTTCAATTTTTCGACAATAACGTTATCGTCCTTAGAATTGACTTTGATTATTTTCCCGACACGACCATTATCCTTGCCGGTAATCACTTCAACCTGATCATTAACTTTTAAATGTTTCTTTGCTTGCATCCTAATATGCCTCTTCAACGATCAGGACAAAGTTCCCAATCTATGTCTCCACCCTATATTTTGCGCTGAGCAAAACCGCCTACTATAGAACCTCAGGCGCAAGGGATATAATCTTCATATAGCCTTTGGGGCGCAACTCTCTGGCCACCGGCCCAAAAATACGGGTTCCAAGAGGTTCCCCTGAAGCATTCAAAAGAACTGCGGAATTATCATCAAATTTTACGGAAGTAGCATCCATTCGCTTGAGCTCTTTTGCCGTCCGAACAACAACAGCGCGAAGCACATCGCCTTTTTTGACCTTGGCATTTGGAATTGCTTCCTGAACAGCAACAACAATTACATCACCAATGCCTGCATAACGACGCCTGGTACCACCCAGAACACGAATACAAAGTACTCTTTTTGCACCCGAATTATCTGCAACATTCAGTACGCTTTCTGTCTGTATCATCTCTTCACCAACCGCCTATAAATTAGCCTGCATAACCCGGTAACCCCAGGACAGACAGACGGATTGTAAAATTAAAGCCGTTATTAAACAGCCTTTTCAATTATCTCACGAACCAACCAACGTTTGTTTTTGCTCAGCGGCCGACACTCTTGGATCAAAACGCGGTCACCGACATTACAGCTGTTTTCTGGATCATGTGCCATAAATTTTGTATGACGCCTCAAGAATTTCCCATAAAACTTATGAGGAACAAGGCTTTCGATCTGGACGACAGCACTCTTATCCATGCTGGTGCTGACAACCAAACCGGTTTTTGTTTTTATATTTTTACTTTCAGAACCCATGTGTTTACCCTACCAAATGGCTTAATCTTTTATACGAGGCCAAATTTCACTATATCAACCAGCGTTCTTCTGCTCGACAACAAAAGTTTTAATGCGGGCAACATCTTTCCGAATCTGCCGAAGCTTGGCTGTATTCTCAATTGGACGTATACCATGCTGAAATTTAAGCTTAAAATGCTCTTCACTCAAATCTTTAATTTTGGCGGCAAGGTCGTCCTGGCCTAATTCACGAATATCTTTCATTTTCATAAGGTAGCACCCACGTAAATAACTTTGGTAGGGAACGGCAACTTATTGGCGGCAAGCCGCAATGCCTCTTTAGCAAGAACCTCGTCAACACCGGAAAGTTCGTAAAGAATGCGCCCTGGCTTAATCTGGGCAACCCACAGCTCCGGACTACCTTTACCTTTACCCATACGAGTTTCCGCGGGCTTTTTGGTAAGAGGCTTGTCAGGAAAAACGCGAATCCACATCTGACCGGTACGTTTAATCTTACGGTTGATGGCAATACGAGCCGCCTCAATCTGCTGTGAGGTCATCTGACCACAGCCTACAGCCTTGAGCGCAAATTCACCAAAAGAGATAGATGAACCCCGATGCGCCGCACCGGTCAACCTACCCTTCATGACTTTTCTATGTTTTACCTTTTTTGGACTTAACATCGGTACACCCTATATATCATTAAAAATGACTTACCCGTTTACTACGGAGCAGTCACTATTCAGAGACCAGATCCGAGTCGCTCAGGACTTCGCCCTTGAAGATCCAAACCTTAACCCCGATAAGGCCATAGGTGGTCTTGGCTTCGGCTGTTCCATAATCTATATCAGCGCGGAGGGTATGCAGAGGAACACGTCCCTCATGATGCCACTCCCGCCGTGACATTTCAGCTCCACCCAGACGGCCAGAACACGCGACTTTAACACCTTTTGCGCCGAACTTCAAGGCCATATTGATAGACTTCTTCATCGCCCGACGAAATGCAATACGTCGCTCAAGCTGCAAAGCAATATTTTCAGCGACCAATTGTGCATCCGCTTCAGGACGACGAACTTCCTGAATATCAAGAACACACTGGCTGCCGGTCAATTTATCGATCTCGGCTTTCAGGGTTTCGATCTCGGCGCCTTTCTTGCCGATTACGATACCAGGACGAGCGGTATGCAGTTTTACCCGAATCTTATCACCAGTGCGGGCAATCTGAATCTTGGAAATGCCGGCGTGGTAAAGTCTTTTTTTCAGGTACTTACGAAGCTTCTGGTCCTGAAGAAAATTTTTCGCGTAATCCCTATCTGCATACCAGATAGAGTCCCAGGTACGGATTATGTTAAGTCGCAAACCTATCGGATTAACTTTCTGGCCCAAAACCTTCCTCCATTTTACTTAACAAAAGAGCATGATAAACTCGAACGACATCGCTCTTTATTTGATTTTGTTTTTATTGTTCATCCAAAACAACAGTAATATGGCTGGTCCTTTTCAAAATCCGAGTCGCACGGCCCATGGCGCGTGGACTGGTTCTTTTCTGCATCGGACCGCCGTCAATATGAATCTTCTTAACAATGAGGGTATCGACATCAATCGCATCATTCTGGGTTGCGTTGGCAAGAGCTGATTCAATAACCTTCTTCAAAATACGTGCACCCTTTTTCGGCATAAAACGCAGAGTAGTGAGGGCATACTCCACACTTTTACCACGAACCAAATCTGCAACCAATCTGGCCTTCTGAGGTGAAATCCTTATATACCGAGCAAGCGATTTTGATTCCATCGGAAAACTCCTTTCTTAACCTAATGATCTGTACGGATAACTGGTTATCTTTTCTTACGATCCGCAGCGTGACCATAATAGGTGCGAGTGGGCGAAAACTCTCCAAACTTATGACCCACCATATTCTCTGTCACGAAAACCGGAATAAATTTCTTGCCGTTATGCACGGCAAATGTCAAACCAACCATATCGGGAGTAATATCGGAACGCCTGGACCAAGTCTGAATAACCTTCCTGGATCCTGCCTCCTTGGCTGCCATGACCTTCTTGGCCAAATGGTCATCAATAAACGGACCTTTTTTAACGGAACGTGCCACTGGATAACCCCCTAATTATGATCGCTTCTTAACAATATATTTATCTGAATACTTACGGGTCTTAGTCTTGTAACCCTTGGTTGGAACACCCCAAGGAGTACATGGATGACGACCACCGGAGCTCTTACCTTCACCACCGCCCATTGGATGGTCATGCGGGTTCATGGCCACACCACGAACCTTGGGACGATGTCCCTTCCAGCGACTACGACCGGCCTTGCCCAGCTTCTGACTGCCATGCTCGATATTACCAACCTGACCGATACTGGCGCGACATTTACCGTGAAACTTCCGAACCTCACCGGAGGGAAGTTTAACCAAAACATAATCGCCTTCCTTGGCCATCAACTGAGCTGAAACACCAGCGCTTCTAACCAACTGAGCGCCTTTACCGATCTTCATCTCAAGATTGTGGATGACGCTACCGAGAGGCATCCTTGCCATTGGCAAGCAATTACCCGGCTTAATATCAACTACATCACCAGCCTCGACAACGTCGCCGACTTTAATCCCGACCGGTGAAAGAATGTAACGTTTTTCGCCATCGGCATAGTTTAACAGAGCAAGATTAGCCGAACGGTTCGGATCATACTCGATCGAAGCTACCTTAGCCGGGATATTTACCTTATCACGCTTAAAATCAATAATACGATATTTACGCTTATGGCCACCACCGATATGCCTCGATGTAATGCGACCATTGTTGTTCCGGCCACCGGTTTTATGCAGAGGCGTAACTAGTGATTTTAGCGGCTTATCCTTGGACAACTCCGGATTTACAATAGAAACCAGAGCACGTCGTCCAGGTGATGTAGGTTTATAGGTCTTTAATGCCATTTCAAACCCCAATAATATTAATTTTCAAACTAAACTTTAACTTGCTGACTGTTCAATTACTTAAGTCGGGCCTATAACTCGCCAAGGAAGTCAATCTTATGACCTTCCTCAAGAGAAACAATCGCCTTTTTCCAATCAGACTGAAAACCGATATGTTTGCCAACACGTTTCTGCTTACCGTGCATGTTTGCGGTGCGTACCTTGGAAACCTTTACATTGAAAAGCTTCTCGACCGCTTCTTTAATCTCGATCTTATTGGCCCGGGGATCAACCTTGACTACTACCTGATTGTTCTGCTCCTGCAAGCCAAGACCTTTTTCGGTCAAACAAGGTTTCTTGATAATGTTGAACATATTTTTCATGACAACAACCTCTCTTCCAACTGGCCGATACAGGGCTGCAGTATTACAATATGTTTATGAAATAAGATATCATAAACATTTAAGCCGGCAGTGGGGATAACTTTAAAACCCTTTACGTTCCGCGAAGAACGCTCAAGATGATCATCACGCTCGGGAATTACGATCAAGGCGTTCTGAATATTAAGTTTATCCATAACTCCCAAGAATTTCTTGGTCTTGATCTCATCAAGTTTAAAACCGTCAAGAACCAGCATGGCCTTATCGCCGAAGCGAGAACTAAGAGCCATCCGCAAGCCAAGGTTTTTCACCTTCTTGGGCAGCTTAAAGGAGTAATCACGGGGTTTGGGCCCGAAAATTACACCACCACCGCGCCAGAGAGGCGACCGGGAACTACCGGATCGCGCCCGGCCGGTTCCTTTCTGCTTAAAAGGTTTCTTGCCGCCACCGCTTACTTCCGTACGGGTTTTGGTGCAAGCATTACCTTCACGCCTGGCAGCGCGCTGCATTCTGACAACTTCGTGGATAACATGAGTATTGACTTCAACCCCAAAGAGATTGTCATCCAACTCAATATCACCGACTTTTTCATTTTCGATATTATATATTTCAGTTACGGCCATTGAGGCTCCCCCAAAATAAAGGCTTTATTCAACGAAGATTACTTCGTGAAAATCTGCAACACAGACTGCTTGGCACCAGGAACGCCGCCCTTGACAACAAGAACGTTCTGATCCGGCCGTACATCCATGACCATTACATTTTTTTTGGTAACAAGGTTCGTGCCCATCTGACCAGGCATTTTCTTACCCTTGACTACCCGACTCGGCCAAGCACTACAGCCAATGGATCCAGGCGCCCGATGAAACATGGAACCATGACCGCCCGGACCACCGGCAAAGCCATGACGCTTCATAACACCCTGAAAACCACTACCCTTTGTCTTGGCACTTATATCAATCAAATCGCCGACTTTAAATAAATCCGATACGGCAATGGTCTGCCCTACTTCATATTGACTCGGATCATTAACACGAAACTCTTTGATAAAGTAAAATCCGCCCTTACCGGCTGTCTTAACATGCCCTGACATCGGCTTGTTCATCCGAGCGTCTTTTTTTGAACCAAATCCAATCTGGATGGCGTTGTAGCCCTCTTTAGCCACAGTTTTGATCTGGAGCACCACGCAGGGGCCAGTTTCAATAACTGTTACCGGTATAGAAGAACCAATGTCGGAGTAGATCCTTGTCATTCCGACTTTTTTCCCCATTAATCCCATTGTTTTAGGCATTGTTCCAACCTGTTCCTTCTTCTCTTAATTCAACGTACTACCAATGGCGGCACGTTCCGAAATTACAGCTTAATCTCAACATCGACACCAGCAGAAAGCTCCAACTTCATAAGAGCATCAATTGTCTGCTGAGTCGGCTCCAAAATATCAAGAAGCCGCCTGTGTGTACGCATTTCAAACTGCTCACGGGATTTTTTGTCCACATGGGGTGAACGCAACACACAAAACTTATTGATGGTTGTCGGCAGCGGAATAGGTCCGGCGACGGTCGCACCGGTTCTTTTTGCCGTATCAACGATCTCAGAAGTCGACTGATCTATAAGCTTGTGATCATACCCCTTCAGCCTGATACGTATTTTCTGAGTCTGAATCATGCTTGTTTCACCTTATTCGACAATTTTATTGACAACACCGGCGCCGACGGTACGGCCACCCTCACGAATCGCGAAACGAAGTCCCTCGTCCATGGCGATCGGCGTAATCAGTTCTGCATCTACGGTAACGTTATCACCGGGCATTACCATCTCGGTACCATCCTGCAGGGTTACCACGCCGGTAACATCAGTGGTCCGGAAGTAAAACTGCGGACGATAGCCGTTGAAAAACGGGGTGTGACGACCACCCTCTTCCTTGCTCAGGATGTAGCACTCGGCCTTGAACTTGGTATGAGGGGTGATGGAACCGGGTTTGGCCAATACCTGACCGCGCTCGATATCCTCACGTTTGGTGCCGCGAAGAAGAACACCAACGTTGTCGCCGGCCATACCTTCATCCAGCAGCTTACGGAACATCTCGACCCCGGTAACCGTGGTCTTGACCGTTTCACGAATACCAACGATGGCGATCTCGTCGCCAACCTTTACAATACCGCTCTCAATACGACCGGTGGCTACGGTACCACGACCGGAGATCGAAAACACATCCTCAACCGGCATGAGGAAATCCTTGTCCACATCACGCTTGGGCTCGGGAATAAAGCTGTCACAGGCGGCAAGGAGGTCCCAGATACATTTGGAAGCGGCCTCGTCTTCAGGATTCTCCAAAGCCCGCAGGGCGCTGCCCTGAATGATCGGAGTATCGTCGCCGGGGAAATCATATTTATCAAGCAACTCGCGAAGCTCCATCTCCACCAGCTCGATGAGCTCGGGATCGTCAACCATATCACACTTATTAAGGAAGACCACGATGGAAGGTACACCAACCTGACGAGCGAGCAGAATGTGCTCACGGGTCTGAGGCATGGGGCCGTCGGTTGCGGCAACTACCAGGATGGCGCCGTCCATCTGCGCTGCACCGGTAATCATGTTTTTAATGTAGTCGGCATGGCCTGGGCAATCGACATGGGCATAATGACGAGCCTCGGACTCGTACTCGACATGGGCGGTTGCAATGGTAATACCACGCTCTTTCTCTTCCGGAGCCTTATCAATCTGATCAAAGGCCGTAGCCTCGGCCATACCCTTAAGGGAAAGCACACGGGTAATCGCTGATGTCAAGGTAGTCTTACCATGATCAATATGACCAACAGTGCCGATATTTACATGCGGTTTTTTACGTTCAAATTTCTTCTTTGCCATGTC
>DUZU01000012.1 GCA_013349285.1 Deltaproteobacteria bacterium
GATTCTTGCGTGATGAAGGTTGTCATATTTAAGAGCGATAGGGGGCGGCAATGACGTTTAAGTTAACAGATACTTTATTTGACAACATCAGGGGGTACATAACCCAGAGCAGCATTGATTTTATCAAGCTCGAATAGGGGAGGGAATAGGGGGTCAAATCTTTATCCTTGACACCTTTTGGTTTCTGTAGAGTAAAACAAAGCTTGGTTAGAGCGATTTTTTTATCATTCTAAAGTCAAACTATCTCCCTAAATGGTTGCCAGATAGGAGGCAATCTAAGTTGGCCCCTAACTCGACCAGAAATTCAGTCGGAAAATAAGAGGGCTAAGGGGACGTTGTTGAATTGTTTAATCCACTGTCAGTATTGCGGAAATGAAATCAGGGAAGAGCTTTGAGTTAAACAATTAAACAACTTCCCCACCGCTTCCCAGTTGTTAGCCACAAAAAACACACTTGACCAAACCAAATATAGGACCTAATATATAACCATAATTAAGTACTTATTTAAAACCACAATTATGGTGTAAAACATGAAGGCTGTATTGGCTAATTGCTCAGCAAGCATTTCAGAACTAAAGAAAAACCCAAGTGCCCTTATCGATCAATCAGAGGGCGAACCAATCGCTATTCTTAACCACAATAGACCAACGGCTTATCTCGTCCCTGCTGAAACCTACGAATTACTTATGGATAGACTCGAAGACTATCAACTTGGAATGATTGTAATAGAAAGACAAAACGAAAGGATCTCTGCCGTCGAAGTGAATATCGATGAGTTATAAATTTAAACTCAAATTTATCCCAACTGCCTTAAAAGAGTGGGGAAAATTAGATGGATCGATTCAATCAAAATTTAAAAAGAAATTAGAAGAACGCCTCAATGAGCCACATAATCCGGCAAGTCAGCTTTCCGGCTTCGAAAACCACTACAAAATTAAATTAAGAGCAAGCGGTTATCGGTTAGTCTACGAGGTAATTGACCAAGAAATATGCGTTCTGGTTATTGCTGTTGGGAAAAGAGACAAAAATGAGGTGTACAAACAAGCCCGTAGCCGTTTCAAAAAATAAAAAATAGCTAACTAATAAGGATTAATGCGATCTCGTAGAGTCGCCGTTAGTTTCAAAGTTTCAAAGGCTTTCAATGGGGTCTGGCCAAGCGGACTATCTAAAATAACAAGATATTGTTGCCGAAAACACCCCTGTGTATAGGCCATAATGATGTTTTTAAGGCCAAAAACGCAAATATAGAGTTCTCTAACGTATGGCCAGGGCAAAAAGACATTTCCACACTATAAGTCATTTATCCCTTCTCCCGAATGGGGTTAGTTGAAGAAAGGAAAACACATAACTACCCAATCTCCGATAGATTGGACCAGGCCATGCCTTGATTGGAATTTGCGGCAAATGCATTTTCGGTCAAAATGATGAGGCCAATCTCAACAGAATCGTCAAAAAGATTAATTGCCTTTTGGGCCGCTTCACTTGGACTCATATTCTGCTCCAGCCAGCCGTAGACCTCTTTGGCCAGGATTTTAAGAGCGATGAGCTCTCCCTCCCCGGTGCAGGCAACCGCTCCCATCGGGCCGCAATACAGGCCGCATCCCGGCATCGGCACATCGCCCACCCGTCCGATGGCGGCCTGCTTCAAGCCCCCGGAGCTGAGGGCTACCGCAAAGCTCGTTCCATCAAAAGCCACCGCACCAACTGTATCGCAAGAAGGTGGCTCTTTCTTTTCCTGCCTCTTTAGCTCCCGAGAACCATTTATCTGCTTTAGCTGGATATTTTGTTCTCGGGCGAAACCAACAGCCCCATCTCCTGCGATGAGGATATGGGGTGAATGAAGTAGTACCCCCTGGGCTATATCAATCGGGTTTTGAACTCCTTCAACGCAGGCAACTGCCCCGAATCTGCCATTACTCGTCATGCATGCAGCATCCATCTGAACCGTATGACCGTCGGCCCGGATTTGGGAGCCAATCCCGGCATTAAAGCGGGGATCATCCTCCAGATATTTCACAGAATGGATCACGGCATCCAATGCGGATTTGCCATTTGCCATTAACTTCATGCCCTGGCTGGCTGCCTCCTGGGTACCATCAGAATGCTGCGGATCTGAACCAGCTCCACCATGGGTTAAGATGGCGCGTTGAAAAGTATCCATTTTCCTCTCAAATTGTGACGGATTTATCGAAAACCAACGCCGGTAGTCCGGCGGACCTGGAAAAAGTTGAATATTTTGCCCTTATACAACCTGTTCCTCTTTAAAAATCATATTTCCATTTTCCAGGAAAATCCGGATCAAATAGAGGCGCATGGCCTCACTGCCCAAATTTTCATAATAAAGGAACATATTGTCATCATTGGCATGATTGCACGAGGAGAGCGTGCCACACATGAAATGGGAAAAGGAGTGGCCATTATAGAGATCATTGGTTCGCATCAGTTCCAGTTCATGGGTATGGCCGCAAAATACGTATTCAATTTTATGCTGTTGGACAAAATCAATTAAGATAGAGGAATTTTTCAGTGGACACTCATCGGTTCCCAGAATGGAATAATGGGTCAAAAGCAGCGGCAGGTCATATTCCAGCTGATTGATCTTTTCGGAAACCGCCTTTAAGACCTCTTTTTCGACAAACCCGTCATCACTATAAAGTTCATTGGAATCGATGTTTATAATTAATATCGATTTCTTATTTATTGAAATGGATTTGATAAAATTAACATCGGTAAAATTTTCACGAACATTGGTTATTTCACGGTTTAAAAAGAGATGTTTCTTGCTGGTTTGAACCTTGTCGGAAATCTGGATGATTTCATGGTTCTGGATATATTTTTGAAATAGTTCATGGGAGCGCATATTTCTTTTGTCATGATTACCAATTATCGAGATGACATTTTTGCATTTGATGCCCGCGAGAAATTGCCCTGCTGCGGCATACTCATCCTCCAGGCCATCTGTGGTATTGTCTCCGGTGTTGATAACGATATCAGCATTAAATGAATTGAGCTTTTCCAGAAGAACCTGATCATCTCCCTCCCAGTGGCGTGGGCCGAAATGCAGATCGGAGATATGTAACATATTCATGTTTAAAGCCTTTTGTAACTTGAGGTTATCATCACTTTAGCCGAGTATGCGAAATTTGCCGATATGGCATAAGGCGCATTACTTAAAAACAGGCCAGAAAGAATTCGTCTTAAAAATAACAGAAGACCCATCTCAAAAGAGACTTGATCCTTGCAGAGATCAAATACTTTAATGGAATGCGGCTTTTGCCGGCCTGTCACGGTTTTGAAGCAAAAAAAGACAGAACCAAATTAATGGCCCTGCCTTTATTCATGCTAGCACTATATAAAATTGAAGATCTAGCTAATATCAAAAGTCCCTTTTGCATCTTTCTTTGCTTTTTTGGCAGCTTTTTTTTCTTTAGGGGTCATTGCCGGTTTTTTCTTGTTTGCTTTAATGTTTTTTTGGTCTTTGCTCATGGTTTCCCTCCTCGGATATTGATGGTTGCTCTTCAGATAAACCATTGTAGCTCAATATGATTGAGCATAGCCAATGAATTTCCTGTCGGGCTGTAAGACCCTTTGTTCGCAAGGTCTGCTTAATCCCTTTTTACTCCCTTCTCTGCCAATACCTGTTCAAGGTAGATGATATGATTCAAGTCCTCAGCCAGGAGAATTACGGCAAACTCACCACTGGCTGGCAAGGCGCTGCAATTAAGGGGAAATACCGAATTTGCCTTAATGCCGTCGTAAAGTATGGGCTCAAGGCGTTTGGTGAGTTCAAGGAAAGTACATGGCTTGGTCTTGATCTTAATAAATTTCCAACAAGGTACCGGGCAATTCAATTTCTCAATATTATCTACGATAATATTGACGTAGGAAGAGCCATTGAAACGAGCATTGTTTTCAACCGGGAAAATGCCATCATCGGTTACAATATAATCAATGCCGACAACTCCTTTATAGCCGGAGTTTGCCATGTGCTTTACGATTTTTCCTGATGCCTGTTTGATAAAGGAAAAGATTCGGGCGGAGGTCTTCTGTCCTTTGAGGTTGCCAATGTGGACCATACCTTTCTCGCATATCTGATCTAACAAGCCAAGATGGTTGATCTCCCCATTTCTGCCGATTGTCCACTGGTCGTTCGGGGTGGAGATTACCCGCAAAAAGGGCTCAATTATCACCACCTTTTCACCGCTGGCAGCGATTTTCCCATATAGCTCCGGAAGATCATCTCCGGTGGTTTTATATAACGACATGCCGGACTCTCCCAGCGTCCCACGAATAATCACGGTTTCATGGGTGGTCAGATATCGGTTAACCACTCGGGCCATCTCACTGGCATTACCCATGTCTTCCGGATGGATTGCGAAAGAAGCTCCAGTCACAACCGGGATGTCCAACTGTTGACAGATCTGTTTAAACCCGGCCTTGTCGTTATATTGCAGGGTTGCTTCTTCCGGGGCGCCAAAAAGGTCCGCCCCAAGTACCCTTGCCGCCTCAGCTTCCATCTGCCCGGAAAACCACGGCACATATATTGGTTTGCGGCCAGTGTCGCGAACGATCTTTAAGATTGGCTCAGGGTCTTTTATGATCAGTTCCGAAAGGGAGAGACCTTGCGATGCTGCTTTATATTCAACGACATGGTCCGACCCCAGGCCGAGTGAGCGCAACCAGCTATGATATTCACGGTCCAGTTTCCCCCGCAGCACCACCAGATCATCCCGGCCCGCAGCCGGCAGGGCTCTATCGCATTTCGAGCGGACCGAAGCATCACGTCGAGGGAACTGGGCAAAATTGTCGGCTCCATAAACGATGAGTTCATCATTGTTGTTTGTCATGCATTCCCTGAGAGGCGGGTAATAAGTCATAGGTAATTATTTCCAGATAAAAGAATGAGGTGTTTTAGCAGCTATACAACTGCCAACCGAAGAGTAGAGACATAACCAGGGTATATGCGATAAGGACGTAATAGCATTTCAGTCCGATAAATTTAGGGGTTTTAATCGGGGCAACATTTAAGGCCGCCAGCAGCAGAATCAAGATATAGAGTAAAATAGGGGCAAGGGGTTGGGTGACCACCCCGAGAAGCAGAAAAACAAAGGGCAAGATTATGGCATTGTTGTCCATGGCCAGGCCCAGATAGGTTGACTCGTCAACCAGGCCGAACACATTGAAATAACTGAGCCTTAGTACTCCGGCCGCAACAATAATAAAGGCGCCGGGTAAAAACCAGGGGCTGAAATTTGCGTAACTTAATAAAACAATGGCAGGACAAACGCCAAAACTGACAATGTCTATCAGGGAATCCAGCTGCCCGCCAAACTCACGTTGTTTATCATTACGGCCTGTCAGGCGCCGGGCGATAATCCCATCACTCCAGTCAAAAAATACCGCCCAGACCAGGCCAATCATCGCGGCCGCAAAGATGCCCCGAAGCGCAAAATAAATTGCAAGAACCGCACAGAGAAGCCCTGCCAGAGAACAGATGTTCGGCAGATCTTTAGCAAAAGAGAGAATGGAAGGCGGAGAATCTGTTGAATTTGGCTTTGCCATTATTTTGTCTCCGCCAATCCGACAAGGTTATGGAGCGTTGCAACCAGGCGGGTATTTTCATCCTGGGTGCGGCTGGCGATCCGGAGATAACGGTCAGATTCCGGCATGGTCTTACCCTGGCAATGTTTAATGTAAATATTATGCTCCACAAAAAGTTTTTCGGTGATAATCGGTCCGGAGGGGGCATGCTCGGGCAGCCGGCAAAATATATAATTGGCGTCGGGTTTATAAACGATCATCCCCGGGATGGTTTGCAGTTGTTCGTAAAACAGATCCCGGTCCGCCTGCACCTTATTGCAGCTATCCTTAAACTCCTGCTGGTACTGCGGGGCAAGGCGGAGAAATTCTTCGGCGAAACCATTAAGATTCCAGATATGCAGACCCTGCCGAACCTCTGCTGCAAATTCAAGATTGGCGCTGAGCATATAGCCGATCCTGATCCCGCAAATACCATAGGCCTTGCTCATGCTTTTAAAAATTGCCAGGTTCGGATATTTTTCAATCTCAGGCTCAAGGGTTTCCTGCGCACGATTTTTCGCAAAATCAATAAATGATTCATCAACGATGAGCATGCAGCCGTGCTCGGCCAATTTATTTGCCAACCAGACAAGTTGAGTCTTGGGCACCAGTAATGAGGTCGGATTATTCGGGCTGACCACCACGGCCAATTCGGCCTTAGAGTTGATGGCCGCCTCGGCAAATTTGGCCACATCCAACTGAAAGCTTGGTGCTGCAAGGGCAAACTCAACCACATCCCCTGCCGGCATGGCATTGGCGTATTCGTTAAAGGAGGGAACCGGGACTATCATTTTACGACCCAGCCCGGCAATGATTTTGATCAGCTCTGCCGCCCCGTTGCCAACCACTATATTGGCCGCAGGCTGGTCAATCAACTTGCCGACCAGGCCTGCCATTTCACTCTGGCCGCCGGGATAACTCAACACCAACTGTTTGATATGTTTGGTGATATGGCTGAAGAAATCCGCCGGAGGGTAATAGAGATTATAGAGATAGTTGTGATCGGTAAAAGCATGGCGCCAATAGCCGCCATGTTGACCGGAAACCAATTCGTAGCTCTCTTGAGCATTGTCGTCTTTTTTTGTCATTTTTCTCATATAGTTAAAGGATCTCGGATATAGGGCTAAGACAACATTTTGGGAGCCGCTTCCCGGCTGAAGGAGTTAATATCTTTCCGCCGGTTATATAGAACATAGGGAACATGGGGCGTATGGCCTTTTTGCTTTTTCAGCACGGGAAAAGCTGCGATGGCAGATGGATGATGGGGAAGAGTGCGCATCTGTTCAGCTGCTCGCAGGTCGGAAATATTGTCAATCTCGTACCACCGGGCGGAATCGAAGAAAACCGGGGAGAAATCCAGGCAACCCTCGTTGACCATATCCGCAAAGATAGACTCGTAATAGCCATTCAACATATTGGCGGAAATCTGAACGTCTAATCTTTCCTTCATCAATTGCCAGGTTTCGCTGGAAAGGCTGTAAATATTAACGGTCTTGTAATGTTTATCATCGCGCTTATGGGCCCCGCCATAAAAAGCCTCGATTTTCCGGCGGTTATTGATCGTCACCGTGGTCCCGTCCATCCAGGGATGAACTTTAGCTACGGCAATCCGGTCTGGATACAGCATTTCCTTGAGCATTTGCGAATCGAAAACAATATCGCTTTCAATCAACAGGAAAGGCTCATCAATTACCTTTCGAGCCAGCCATAACGAATAAATATTGTTGGTGGTCTTGTATAAGGGGCTGGTTATATAATCTATTTTCATGCCTCCGGCCCGAGTTCCAAGGAAATCACGAATGCAGCCACCCTGATGCCCGACAACTATTACCAGCCGCTTGAAATTATGTTCCTTCAGGGAATCGATCAGCCTTTCAAGAATAGATATTTCATTAACCGGCACAAGGCATTTGGGCATCGCATCGGTAAAGGGAGCCAGGCGACTGCCTGTACCGGCAGCCAACAACAGGGCGGTACGCACCTTTTCATTCTTGAAACTTGGGAAACTAGTCCTGTTCTTCATATATTTTTCCTCTGATTTTACAACCAGACCATGGCAGGGGACAACAACACGGCGCAGTTAGATGTTGGATATTTTCTGCCGATTGGCTCAGAGAAGCTAGCTGAAGGGCATATGGATGGTAATAGGGCAAATTTAAGAAATGGAACAACAGCGAGGAACGGTTTGGTGATAATTCAGCTCTTATTTGTTGCCGATAAACTAAAGGATTCTAGCGGAAAGGCTCAAAAGACCGGTTGTAGAAAACACTCAAGAGGTGTGGAAAAAACGCAGTACAGTTTTATGATTTAGCTATAATTTTCCGCCGATTGGCTCAGGATTCTAGCTAACGGACATAAAGACTGGTAGAAGGACAAAAGCGAGATAAAAGCGACAAAATTAGGCATTCAATTTCAACTCAAACCTGTTTCCTAATTTGCGACTAAGAATGCTGGATAATACAGTGCTCTCATCCACAAGTCAATGCATGTTTGTTAATTTGTAATGATATCAGCTGGTTACACAGAGGGGAAAGAACTGATAGTCAAACTGTTGCATCGAAGCAAAAAAAGGAATCAACCTTGAAAATGGGTGACACCATCTCTGCCATGCGTCTTTATTGCCCATTTCGGAGCGATGACGACGTTTTTGTTTAATTTTTTGCAACTTTTCATACCTGCGCAAGGGACAGAGGGGCCAATTTCTTCCTTGACACCTTTTGGGTTTCCGTAGTGCCAAACAAAGCTTGGTTAGAGCGATTTTGTGATCATTCCAAAGTCAATCTATCTCCTTATCATCTTGAAAATTCTTTTTGCAAATAGATTGACCTTTTTGTGGTTGACGATTAATCAACACCACAATTCTCTTATTGAGAAATAAACAAACTTCCTGATTTAAGCCAATTAATCGACGATATCGTTTTTCCTTTAAGGATCCGTATTCCCAATAACGGATTTAGAGACTATGAAGATAGCCTTATTCAGTGACACCCATGCGTTACATGGGAGGGTAACAATTCCGGCGGCGGATATTTTAATCTTTGCCGGAGACATGACCCATTGCCGCACCGCCCGGGATGTTGCTGATTTTAACGATTTTCTTGGGAGCCTGCCCCATCAGCATAAAATCGTGGTTGGCGGCAATCACGATTACCGGCTGGCCCGTGAGCCGGAACAATCAAAAAAACTTTTATCGAACGCTATCTTTCTTCTTGATGAATTTGTGGTGATTTCAGGGATCACGATCTATGGCGCGCCTTGGCAGCCGATATTTAACGACCGGGCTTGTGGGGCCTTTGCTTTGCCGCGGGGCAAAGCGCTTAAAGCAAAATGGGAGATGATCACCCCGGATGTGGATATCTTGGTAACCCATGCCCCGCCGGCCGGTATTCTCGATCAAGACGGCCCTTTCGCCCATGGTTGCTCGGACCTCACCGCCGCGGTCGCCGCCCTGACCCCCAAGTATCATGTGTTCGGCCATATTCACAGCCACCATGGAATGATCAAACATGGCGCCACAACCTATATTAATTGCAATGTGCAGGGCGAAAACGGCGCATTGAGATCTGCCCTGTTACTTGACTATGGCTCAGGGGAACTCCTGCAAGAATAAGGTCCATTCAGTCGCCTTCATAAAAAAAGATGAGCAAATGCGCGGTGGCCGCCGGTTGGGAGGGTGTTGTTTAATCCGCTATCGGTCTTGCTGAAAGCGAAGATATCTTGTCATTGGCCGGTAGTTTCTGGTAATTGTTCTGTCAGCATCATGGTGCAGGCACCGGGGCCTCGGACCCCATGAGAGAGGAAAACGCTGCTCGCTCTGGTTTCTTAGGATCTGCCTTGCGTGGGCAATTTTAAAAGGAGGCCAATCATGAATGAATGTGAACGGATGGACCGCTGTCGCTATTTCCTGGAGCATCTAAAAGAGCTTGAGGCCGTCCAGGAGATGTGGAAAAGAAAATTTTGTAAGGGCGACAAAAATCAATGTGCGCGATACATGGTTCTGAAAGAGCTTGGCGTCGATCAGGTTCCTGATTATTTGGTCCCCACCCAGGTGGATAAAGCAAAGGAAATACTCAAGGCGGGCCGATAACCTTGCCCGGAACATCCTCACGGTCTAGCTTGACCATCTTTGCTTCAAAGTTGCTAACGGCCTTGCCTTTTTTATCCTGTTCCCAACTCCTTAATTTGCGTTGCAGCTCTTCGAGTCCGCTGTAGCTTTTGTCCGCCTTGCGCCTTCTTACGATGTGCTCGGCAAATGATGCAGCCATCCCCGTCACCTTGGCGCTGCCGGCTTTTGCCGGTCAGGTGTCGTTGTCGTCGAGGGTATCTTTTTCGTCATGGTAGAGGGCATGCACCCCTTGGCGCAGTCTGCGGAAAGTGCTTTCCATATACTCCACCCCCATGAGGACGCAGACGGTAACGGTGGTCAGGGCCAGGGCGGTTTCGCGCAAGCCCAGGCCGATGACGACGCCGATGGCGGCCAGCACCCAGATCACGGCGGCGGAGGTCACCCCGCGGACCAAGCCCTCTTTGGACATGATTACCCCGGCGCCCAAAAAACCGATGCCGGTAATAATCTGGGCGATTACCCGACCATGGTCCGTGGTGCCGCCTGATACCCCCATGCCGATCCCGGTAAAGATTTCCGTGCCCAGACAGATCAGGATACTGGTCCGGATTCCGGCGGGCTTGCCGCGGATTTGCCGCTCAATGCCGATGACCGCCCCGCAGATAACCGAGACCAAGATATTGAGCCAGAAATTAATGTTGCTGAGCAGTAAGTGTTCCATAAGGCCTTAGGGGCTTAACTGTTGAGAGATTTCAGGTGAAGATCGTCGGGGTCGCTGTAGGCGAAGTAGTCGCAGAGCAACTCTTCCCCGCACTGGATGGTGCGTTTGGCATGCATGGTGTTGCGGATCTCATCCTGCCGGATATTGGCAATCTCGGTGCTGTGATTCATGAACTGGGCATTATCCATGCACAGATAAATCCTGTTGTTTTCCTTGTAGCTGGAGCGCAGGAGGTTGTTAAAGCTTTGGGGGGAGATGGTTTTTTTCATCGCCAGCCACTGTTCCACGGTAAACTCCAGATCAACCGCCGGGTTAAACTCCCAGATCGGGGCATCGCAGGCGATTTGTTCCCCGGCAAAAATTCCAATACCGTGGATTGTCGAGCGATCAAGATAGGTTTTTACGATAAGCATCGGCTGGCCTCCCGGCTCGCAGGTTATGCAGGTAGTAAGTAGGGTCGGGGTTGGATATTTCCTGGAAAAAAAAGTCCGTTGCGTCATATGAGTGGAGATAGTTCTCCATGATCTCTTCATGGGCGGCAATGGGCCGGATTGCTATTTCGCAATAATCGTCAATGAATTCAATGTTCGGGTTATTTTCGGTGTGATTGATAAACCGGGCATTGTCGGTCAGGTAAAAATAACGGCCCCCCCTTTTGTAGGACGCATTTAAAAGATGCTGCAGGGTCGGGTCGTTTGCCACGCTGCACAGTTTAAGAAAAGTCGGCTCGTTGTAGACCTTGTCGATTACATGATCGAATTTCCAGACTACGGTCCGGGCCGGGATCGGTTCCTGGGCAAAAAGGCCGATACCATGGATTAATGACGGGGCCAGATATGTTTTGACGGTCAGCATTTTCGTTCGCTCTTAAGGCGGGTGGATAATGTCGAATATAACCATATAAAAGAAGTCCGGCATGCCGCCAGGGAAGAGCTGTTGCAGACGGGGCTTCATCTTGCTGTTTTCAGGTGTTTTAACTGCTGCTCAATCTCCTTTGTCCAGCCATGAATTACTTGATATATTCTCCGCTAATACGGGAAAAAAATATGGTTGTCAATGGGATTTAGTGGGGGTGATAAATAATTTTTTTTGTCCGGGCCAAGCCTGTCGGAAAGGTGAAGAGCGTAGGCTGAATCGAAAATTACAATTCGGCTTTGCTTCCTGGTCAGGTTGCTTTGAATTCGGCCATCGACTTGAGATGATTTTTTGACGGAAGCAATGCAATACTGGAAAGGGAATAGAGGAAAAAAGCTGCGGTATCGGGTTGTTATGTATGGTGGGGGCTGGGATTTGATGGTAAATTATTTTTAATTCGTGACAAAATTCAAGCGGCTGTATTCTCTTGTTAGTTTTTGTATTGGTGGCTGGAGCTTGAATTGTCAGTTGGTCGGGGAAAAATATGCAAAGATTTTTTCTGTTCTTGATTGCCGTTATTGGTCTTGTCTTGCCCGCCTGTAATAATTCGCAGACCTCGGCCCCGCATAAAATCGCGATTATTAATCCAAGCAAGGGGCTGAACAGCGTTGTTGAGGGCTTTATGGCCGGGATGAAGGCGCGGGGCTATGACGAGGGCAAAAACGTAACTTATTTTTATTATCATGATATATCCATGGCGGAGGTTGACGGGGCAATCGCGGAGATCATGACCAAGGATGTCGATCTGGTCTACTCGCTCACCACTCCGGCCACCCTCAAGGCCAAGAAGGCCTTTGCCGAGACCGGTATTCCCCTTCTTTTTGCGCCGGTCTTCTCTCCGGTGGATGCCGGGGTGGTGGATTCGTTGGCCCATTCCGGCGGCAATCTCACCGGGCTCAAGCTGCGGGGCAGCACGGCCAAGGCCTTGGGTTGGCTGCAGGCCGTGGTGCCCGGGGTTAAGCGGATTTTTGTGCCGGTGCATCGGGCCGACAGCGCCTCCTGCATGACCTTGGAAGATTTGCAGGCGGCTGCCGACCAGATGGGGATTGAGCTGGTAGTTGCCGAGATAGCCACCCCGCAAGATTTGGCAAAGGTTCTGGCCGATATCCCGGCAAAGGTCGATGGGCTTTGGTTGACCTGCTCCCATATGCTTTTCACCCATGTCCATGATATTGTTGCCGCGGCAACGGCCCGTCGCTTGCCGGTGGCGGCAACGGCGCACATCCCCGGCAGCGGGGTGCTGGTTTCCTATGGGGATGCCAATGTGCGCATCGGCGAACAGATCAGTCATATGGCGGACAGGATATTGCTAGGCGCCTCTGCCCGGGATATGCCTATCGAAACGGCAGATTTTTTGCTGACCATTAATCTGAAAACGGCTAACCGGCTCGGGATCACGATTCCGGATGAAATTTTGCGACAAGTTGACATTTTTGAGCGGTAGGTGGCGTTTGGGTACTGAGAACATATTATCGCTGAGTTTAATTGGGGCCGGCAACAGCATCAGAAAAAGATTGACCCTTACCTTTATTTTATTCGCCATAGCTCCCTTGATATTGTTGAGCCTGGTTCTCTTCTCGCTGATTTTCACCACCCAACAGCATCAAATTGTTGAACTGGAGCGCGAGGTGGCCAAGGCCGCCATCAGTAAAACCGTTCTGGCGTTGCACGAGGTTAATGCGCGGCTTAACGTTTTTATCTTTACCCAGGATATTTTTCAGGCGGATCAAAACCGGCAGTTTCTGCTGCTTTCGCAACTGCGCTCGGTAAAAGACGATGAGCATCGGGATATCCTGGACGAACTCATTCTGCTCGATAATCAGGGCCGGGAACTGGCCCATGTCTCGCGGACCGCTAATTTCACCATTGCTGATTTGGGGGATAGATCCGATCATAATGAATTCTTGATTCCGGTCACCACCAAGGGCAATTATTATGGTCCGGTCTTTTTTGATAAGACCACCCTGGAGCCTTATCTTTTACTGTCGCAGCCTATTTTCGACCTGCAAAACGGTAAGTTGAAAGGGGTGTTGGCGGCCAAGCTCCGCCTCTATAAAGTATGGAACGATATTGTCGGTCAACCTTTCGGCAATTCCGGGCTGATATATATCTCGGATGGGCAGGGGATGGTTGTGGCTCATCCTAATCCATCGGTGGTTCATCTCTCCACCATGGTCAAGGTCAACCTCCCGCCGGGCATACGGCCGGGAAGCACCGGTGACTTGGTCCTCCAGGCTCATGAAAAATTTCAGTTGAATAAGCAGGACTTTTTTGTGAGCGCCGAGATCCCTCTTTTGGCGGCGATGGCGCTTTCTCTTCGTGCTCTCTCCACGATGATGCTTTTCCTTATGATTTTTCTGGTCTTGAGCGTGGTTGCCGGGGCGGTTGTGGTTCGGCGTATTGTGCGGCCCATTGAATCGTTGGCCGAGACGGCGGAAGAGATCAGCGTTGGCGGCATAGACCGTAAGGCCGAAGTGACCGGCGATGAGGAGATTCGCTCCCTGGCCCGCGCCTTTAATCGGATGGTTGGCCGACTTTTTTATGACATTAATGAGCGGAAGCGGGCCGAGGCGGCCTTGCAGACGGCTCGCGATGAACTGGAAATGAGGGTTGAAGAGCGGACCGCCGAGCTTAACATCGCCAATAAGGCCAAGAGTGAATTTTTGGCCAATATGAGCCACGAGATCCGCACCCCGATGAACGGGATTATCGGCATGACCGACCTGGCCCTGAAAACCGGACTTACTCCTGAGCAGCGGCGGTACCTGGAGGTTGTTCGTCAATCCTCTACCTCTCTGCTGGGTATTATTAACGACATCCTCGATTTTTCAAAAATTGAGGCGGGAAAACTCATGCTTGATCTCCATCCATTCAACCTGTTGGATGTGATCGAGCAGACCGTGCGGACGGTTGCCACTTCCGCCCATGATAAGGGGTTGGAGCTCCCCGTCTATGTGCCTTTCGGCGTACCTCTGTCCTTGGTCGGCGATTCATTGCGGTTGCGCCAGATTATCTTGAATCTGCTGAGTAACGCTATCAAGTTTACCGAGCAGGGTTATGTGCTGATCAAGGTGGCGGTGGCGCAAGAGGATGAACAGGAGGTGGTTCTTGCCTTGGATGTGGTCGATACCGGGATCGGCATTCCGGTCGAGAAAAAAGAGCTTATCTTCGGCAGCTTCAGTCAGGCCGACAACTCGGTGTCGCGACATTTCGGCGGGAGCGGGCTTGGGTTGAGCATAAGCTGTAGACTTGCTAAATTAATGGCCGGGGATCTGTGGGTCGATAGCCTGCCGGGGCAAGGCAGTACCTTTCATTTTTCAGGTCGCTTCGGCAAAGCGGTCGAGCATGTTCTGCCCGAACAGGATATCATTCCCGGGGCCGAGGCCATCCTCATTGTCGACGGTCTTGGCGTCAGCCGCAATATTTTGCAGGAACTTCTAACAAGCTGGGGCTTTAAAGTCGATACGGCGGAAGATGGGCCAGGCGCCCTTGTTGCCTTGCAAAATAGCCGGGCCGCAGGCAGCTCATATCAAGTTGTTCTGGTTAATCTGCCCAATAATCAAGCACCGGGGACCGAGAACCTGCTTGAGGTAATGGGTAAGGATCCCCAGGTTGCCGGCGTGCCGCTTTTGGCCCTGGTCATGATTCATAACATTAACCGCCAGCCTGATCGTTACCCGAACCTCGATATCCGCGGGATTTTGCCCAAGCCGATAAACCGGCATGACCTCAGGCAGGCAATTCAGGATCTCTTGTATGACGGTGAGCTGATTTCCGATGAGTCAGCCGTTATTGAACCGGCGGAGGATCTCGGGCGGGATCTCGCGCCGTTACGGATCCTGCTGGTGGAAGATAATTTCATCAACCAGGAGTTGGCCGAAGCAATCTTGGCTCAGGCCGGTCATCAGGTGGTCTCTGCCCATAATGGCATTGAGGCGATCATCGCCTTGGGGGAAAACAAATTTGATGTTATCCTGATGGACGTGCAGATGCCGAAGATGGATGGCCTTACCGCCACCAGAATAATTCGGCAATACCAACGGGGCGAAGATGGTGAAGGAGATGGGCAATATGGGGATATGTTTCACAAGGCCAGGCAGGCTCTGGCTGGAACCAGTTTGCCGATTATTGCCTTAACCGCGCATGCCACGGCCGGTTATAAAGAGGAGTGTCAAGAGGCGGGCATGGATGATTACCTGTCTAAGCCTTTCCGCACCGAAGAAATTCATGGCCTGTTGCGGCAGGTTGTCAGCGGCACAATCGGTAATAGTCATGGGTAGCTTGCCCCGCCTTTAGCCGGCGTCGGCAGGCATCATCGCGGCGCGCTTTATCTGTTGAAAACAAAAATCAGAGCCCGGCTCGCGGCTGATTAAGGAATATTTTTAGGTAACCTATGGAGCATATTCATCGTGTAGTGCGGCCCGGTCGGCTTAAGGGTACCGTCTTGTCCGAAGCGGGGGAGGCGCTGACCCCGCCGGCGGATTGGGCTTTTCTGGCGGCCGGCGATGCGGCAATAACCAAGAGTGTCAAGGCTAAGGGCGCGACCTGGGTCGTGCGGGTCCGCAAGGGGCGTCGGGAGATTTCCAAGGGGATCTGGGCCAAAGCGGCGGATATTGTCGCCTCGACAAAGGAGGTCCACGCCAAGCGAGCAACCCCTGA
Organism: Deltaproteobacteria bacterium; assembly: GCA_013349285.1. Lineage (GTDB taxonomy): Bacteria > Desulfobacterota > Desulfobulbia > Desulfobulbales > Desulfurivibrionaceae > DUZU01. The sequence goes on from DUZU01000012.1 coordinate 15,942, forward strand.
ATATGAGCGGCGGCGGGAGAGGGAGCTGGCCAGGCGCGAGGCCAAGCAAGATGATTATGTCGGCGAGTTTTTGGCGGAAGTCGTCAGGTTTCTCGATTTTCATCCCCGCTATCTTAACGAGGCCAGGCTGCTCGGAGAAAAAGTTACCGCCCATGCCACTCCGGTCGGCAGCGGCACGGTGGCGAGAACCGAACAAATCCCCCTTGCCGGAAGGGCGCAGGCCGCGGTTATCGCCTGGATGCGCCATCAGACCACGGCCTATGACTCAATGAGGATCGCTCGGGTCAAGGGCCGAAGAAGAGAGGTCCGCCGGCAGCTAGCCGCAAAATCGGTAGACATCCTGCAGAGCTATCGTCAGGGGCTGGACGTTGCCGAGAGCTGCCCCCTGCAAAGGGCGTTGCGCTGAGGTGTTAGCCGTTTTACTGGCGAGCCATTCAGGCCTGGGGCTTGTCCAGCACCTCTTGCAGAGATTTGGCCAAGGTTTCCAAGCTGTAAGGTTTTTGCAGAAAATTATTCCCCCCGAGCTGCATGACCGCCTCGACCCTGGCGTCCTGCCTGAAGCCGGAGACCAACAACACCTTTACCTGCTCATTGATCTGTTTCATCTCCATATATGCTTCCTTGCCGGACATAACGGGCATAACCATGTCAAGGATGACCGCGGCGATACGATCTTGGTGTTGCCGATAGAGCTCAACTCCTTGCCGGCCATCCGGGGCGGTTATCACGGTGTAACCGATGGATTCCAGCATATCCCGGGTGGTTTCCCTGATAACCTCGTCGTCATCCACAACAAGGATAACCCCTTGCCCGGCAACGATTAAAACCTCGGCAGCCTCTTTGGCGGCGGTTATCCCCTGGTCAAGGCAGGGCAGGTAGATATTAAACGTGGAGCCCAGGCCCGGCTCGGTGTAGACATTGACAAACCCGTTTTGCTGTTTAATGATGTTATAGGCCATGGCCAAGCCGAGGCCGGTTCCCTTTCCCGGTTCCTTGGTTGTAAAAAATGGGTCGAATATTTTGGCAACCGTTTTGCTCTCCATGCCGACCCCGGTGTCACTCACCGTCAGGCGCCAATAGGCGTCAGCAGAAGCCTCGGCATGGGATTTTCTGAACAAATCATCAATGATAATTTTTTCAAGGCCGATGGTTAAGGTGCCCCCCCAGGGATCGTTTTCCCGCATCAGGGTCATGGCGTGCACCGCGTTAATGCAAAGATTAAGGATTACCTGTTCAACCTGGGTCGGATCGGCCAGAACGTTTGCCGGTTCCGGCGCGGGTTTGTTGACGATCTCTATCGATTTGTCAAAGGTGTTTTCTCCAATCTTGCAAACATGCTTGATGGAAAGATTGAGATCAACCGGGACCAGGTCGATCTCCTGTTGGCGGGAAAGGGTTAACAGCTGGCGGACGAGATCCGCCGCCCTGGTCCCGGAAGAGGCCATGCGCGACAGATATTCGTGCAGTTGTGCCTCGGGAATGGGTTGCTTCTGTTCAATTTTATATTGCATCAAGGAAATATTGCCGAGGATACCGCAAAGGACATTGTTGAAGTCGTGGGCCAAGCCGCCGGCCAGGGTGCCGACGGATTCCATTTTTTGAGCCTGGCGCAGCTGCTGCTCCTTCTTTTCAAGCTCGGTAATATCATCAAGACGGATGGCTATGCCGCTGGTCCCGTTTGCCACCAACGGAAAGAAGGTCATGTCGTATAACCGCTCTTCATCATGCAGCATCTGCTCCCGGTGGAGTTTAACCGGTTGGCGATCACGGGTAATTTCATCAAAATGTTTGGCGTATTTGTCGAAAAATGGGGTGATATCCCAGATTTTTTTGCCGATGGCCAAGGTGGAAGGGATGCCGGTCTGTTGCGCGGCGGCGGTATTCCATTGGGTGACAATGGAGTTTTTGTCCACCGTGACCAGCATGGAGGGCATTGATTCGATGATATTATTCAGGAAATTGCGCATCTTGGCAATCTCTTGTTCCGCGTTTTTGCGGACCGTTATATCGCTGACCAACCCCTCATATCGGGTGATTGTCCCTTGCTCATCCCTTACCGTATGGCAGGTGAGGGAGGCTGTTATTTTTGAGTCGTCTTTCTTTTTGAGTTCCGGCTCCAAATCTTGCACAAAGCCATTTTTGGCAAGTTGGCCCTGGAAAAGTTGCAAGTTCTCATCATCAAAAAATAGGTCGCGGAAAAAATTGAGGGCGAGCACGTCTTTTTTCGCTTCATAGCCCAGGATGTCGATCATGGCCGGGTTTACATCCAAGAGATTGCCGTGGCCGTCGGCGACAAAAATTCCATCCATGGCCCGCTCAAAGAGCTGCCTGAATTTTTTCTCGGAGCGGCGCAAATCCTGCTCGCGGGAGGCTATCGCACTGGTCATAACCCCAAGTGCCTCCGCAAATTTTTCCAGTTCCCAAACCCACCTTGACACCGGCAGGTCAACGTTGAAATCGCCCCGGCTGATGCTTTCTGTCGCCTGCATGAATTTACGTAAGGGTTGGCTCAGCCGATGCATGACAAAAAAACCGAGGGTCAGGGCCAAAAACCAGCATGAAAAGCCGGTCAGCGCTCCCTGGCGTTGGATAACCGCGACATGGGCCATGACCTCTGCCGTGGTCAGATAAACCCGAACCCAGCCCAACTGGAGATCTTCGATGACAATGGGCGCGGTTACGACCAGTTGTTGTTGGTCGGCAATCAGCCGCACACAGATATCTTCTTGCCGGCCGGGCACGCAGTCGGTGGTGACATCCCGGGGCATCAGAGTGCCGAGCTTTTCGATATCAGTGGCGGCCAGAATGTTCCATTGCTCATCGCTGATTTCAATTGCCTCGACATTGATGCGCGATGAGAATTCATGGACAAATTCCTGCAGGGGGGCATAGTGTTCAGCAAAAAGATGATCGGCCAGGGAAAAAGAGGTGTTGACGGTAATGGCTTTACCGTATTCGGTAAGGCCGGTGATCGCATGTTCCTTGAAGCGGGCCGTGTACAGGCTGATAATGGTGGCTGTCAGCAAGAAGGTGAGGACCGACACATAAAGAAGCAGATGGTAGCGGAGGCGAAAGGAGGTCATCAGTGCGATAATGCTTGGGCTTGGGTTAATTTTTTTCGAAAGGCATCATAATCCGCATCGGTTGCCGGGCTTATTTTCGTTAACCGCATGCTCTTTAAAATTTCCTTGTCCTCGGCATTATCAAGGCTCAAGCCGACCAGGACGGCCTGGATTTTTGAAACCTGCTCAAGCGGCAGATCTTGTTTTACGACAAAGGGGAATTGCGGGATTGGCGATGATTGGGAGATGAATTTCAGCTCATGGCGGATCTCTTTGAAGATCGGGTTTTCCAGGGCATCGGTTCTTACGGTTCCGGCTTCATATTTTTTGTTGAGCACCCCCAGGATAATGGTATCGAGTTTGCCTAAAAACTGAAAGTGCACATCCTGCATCGGGTCAACCCCCGCTTCATGGAGCTGGTCTAACAGAAAGAGATGGGCTGCGTAGGAATGCTTGCCGACCGAGGCAATCCTTTTTCCCTTGAGTTGCGCCACGTTAACGATGCCGCTGTCTTTTCTGACGATCGTTCCTCCGTAAAAAGATGGTTCGCCTTTGGCAATCACCGAATAGCCGGCCGGCTGGATCTGAAAAAAACAATTTACACAGGGCAAGGCCAGATCATATTCACCCTGCTTGCCCCGGGCGATATAGGCATCGAAATCCGGCGCCGTCACCAGTTGCACCTTAACCCCCAGTGTGGTCTCGATTCTTTTGGCAATCGGCGAAAAGAGCTTCACCAGGGTATGCGGTGATTTATAGGGATAGACGCCGAACTTGATCATCTCCCGCCCTTCCCGGGCCGAGACCTGCGTGACTTGCAGTGCACAAATAACACAGACAACAACCAGGGTTTTGTAAGCTACCCAATATTTTTTTTTCATGGCCGGCTCCGCGCTGCTGATGATAGTAATTAAGCCATCAATAATCGATGGTCGTTGACTTAGAGTTGTTCGCTGTCGGTGGTGAAGTTTGTGGTGCGTCATTGAGTTGATTGATGTAGTTGCGCTCGGCGTCATGGCAGACATTCTGGGTCTTGAGCAGATCCCGGTTGCTGATTTTGGCCAATTCAAACCGCGCCCTTTCTCGCTCCAACACGCGTTGGTCTGCATCGCGGGCGTTGCGGGCCACCTCGTTTTTCTGGCGGGCGAGAAGATCTCCTTTTTTGACAAAAGAGCCTTCCTTGACGAAAACCTTGTGGCCTTTCCCCGGTTGGCCACAAGAAAGGTTGATGTCGGCGCTTGGCTTGGTGACCGCTTGACTCTCGTCGCCCCAAAGTAAGCCGGGCAAGAGTAACAGTTGGATCAGGCTGCAGAGTGTAATATGAATTTTCGGCAATGGGCTCATCTGAATTTTTAAAATCCAAAGGCTGACTTTGATCTAATGATTATATCGTTATTATATAATGAGTTAAAAGCACCCGAGTTGTTTTTTTGTCGGTGACGGCAATTATTTTAAAAATATGGGTTGGCTTTGCCCTTGCTCCTTGGTGGCAAAACCCAGGGATATACCAGAGCTGATTTCTTTGCGGGCAATTGCCTAGAGCCAAGGGCAAACCGTGGCCGGGGGAATTTTAATCATGATTAGTCGGCATCCCTGTCTTCCTTAAGGAGGTGTTTGTCGGTGGCATCAAACAGATCGGGAGCCATTTTGTGTTGTTTGCCTTCATCATCTTCTTCTTTGCGGACTTCTTTTATTTTGGCCCGCCGTTGCTCGCTGGAAAAGGGTAATCCCGGCAGCAGGTCGAATTCTTTCCAAAAGGGGATCGATGTTAACCAGCCGGCCAATAAGGAGCCGCCCCTGAGAAGCCAGGTGACCACTCCCACGGAAATCGAGATGGTGGTTGTGGAGATGGTTTTTGTAATAATTCTATCATTGTTTGTGATTGAGTCAGGGGCGGTGCGGGTAAGATTAATCGAGGTGGAGCGGTTGCCGATTATCGCGCCACTCTCATTTTCAGCCACGGTCAGGTTGTCGAGGGCAATGGCAATGGGTGCGTCATTAACCGCAGTCGCGGTTATGTTCTTGCTGCCGGTGATCGGGGCGGCGCTGCCGTCATCAACGCGGGTGGCAATGGTGAAATCGCTGTTGTAGTTGGCGGTGGGGGTAAAGGGCAGCCCGGCCAGCAGGTTGTTGATGTCGGCGATGGCGCCGGCGGCCCTCCAGACCCCGGCGCCTATGTTAAATATCTTGCTTTTGAGGATGAGCTGATCAAGGAGAGTGTTTTTTTTAGGGTCTGCCGATTTTTGCCGACCACGGCCGGGGAACCCGGATCTTTGCCAAGGGCCTGGGCCCGGTTGTTTTTTGCTCTTGCCCAGCGCGCCTGCGAGAAAAAGCATTTTTTTAAGCCGCGTTGCCCTTATCGGCGGCTACCGGTCCGCCGCAATCACCAGGCGACCCCGGCGGAGCTGAGATTGCCGTTTACCCATCCCGTAGTGGCGCGCAGTTCTACCTGGAAATCTTTGTCGCAGATTGCCATGGCGGCGCTGATGCCTTGTTTGGCAACCTCCGTCAGTATTTCCTCGGCAACTGGCGGCAGGCCCAGCATGGCGAAATAATCCGTTGCCTGGCGGGCAAGTCCGCCGGCGATCAGTTCGAGCGCGTTGTCCTGGGAAAGTGCCCAGCCGTAGGCCATCATGTTGGTGCGGAAGGCGCTTTCCGAGGTCAAGATCATCTGGGCGGCCATCGCCTCTCCCCCGGCGAGATCGGCAAATTCGGCGGCATAGGCCTCGGTCAGCAGCGCGGGAATTTCGTCACTTCGAAAGTAGGCCGCGGTCATGAGTCTATCCCCGATGCCGGGCGCCAGATCGCGCACCAGAAGGTCGACCCCGGATTCGACCAGATAGTGGCAGATATCCAGCAGCACGTTTTCCGGCAGAGAGAGATTTATTTCCGGGGATTCGAGCATCGGTCCGAGCAAGGCGGCCAGCTGGCCCGCTTTGGCGATCACATAGCCCTGGTCCCGGCCAAGGGTAATGCCGGAAATATGGGCGGTGTAGTCCATGCCCCACGAGTTGTTGTGGCCGACAAACCCATAGGCAAAAGCCTTTTGTGTTGCGGTGTCTGCCAGGTCCCACACCTTCATGAAGTTCTCTTGGGCAGGATCGTGGAGATAGAATTGAAAACTCAGGTATGGTTGGCTAAAATTGTTGTTAAAAACATCAATGGTGTTGGCGCCATAGATCCTGTTGTTCATCAAGTTTTCATCTGACAACCCTTGCCCCTTGAAGAGATGCTCCTCGATATAGGCGTGGGTCGCGGCCTCCCAGGCCTGGGCGAACGAGGGAAGCAAGAGGGAAATCATTATTGCCATCGAGAACATTTTGATCTTCCGCCGGGCCGGGTGTTGTTGCATGGTCGTCTCCTTTTGTTTGATTTATTATGTGATGCTTGCCTTTGTTGGAATTTAATGACAATACTCGGCGAATATTTGTCAGGTCAAAAAAGGGTCGTTGGTTATTGATCCCCTCTTGGCTGTGCTGAATATCGACTCTCGGTTTGTCCCATAGGCAATGTTCTCTTCATTCAACCTGACAGGTATCAGGTGTTACCGAAAACTCGTCGGGTGTCAATCTGAAATTGTGATGATGCTCTATGCCGGGCAGATGTTGTTGCCGGTTATGGCGGGGCGGCCTGGCGGTGATTGTTGAGAATAAACCGGCTTGTCAGGTGAATTTGTAAAAAGAACTAACGATAAGTTCTTGGCCGTTGCTAAGGATATCAGTAAAGTAGATAAAAGATTCCATCCTTAACCATGATTATTTTTCAGCCGCGCGCGATAGCGCAATTGCCAATATCGTTTGCCGGCTAGGAGTAGAACAACATGAACGAATTTAAACTTACTGATAACCAGGCCGCTCTTATCATTGAACTTACCCCTGCCGGCGAGGTTGAAGTTGATATCGCCATTCCTGAAGTGGAAAACACGAACAAGGATTTTGCCGCGGCCGTCTGTCTGGCCATTGCCAAAAAGTTGATGAATGACGGGCGATTTCAGCAGGAAATTCTCGCCGCCGTCGAGGCCGGGGAGACCGCGGGGACCTTTGGAGGCTCGGGTGGCAGTCATTAACATTGTTATTTTCGGGGTGTTGGTCGGTTTTTGCGGAGAAGGTGAATAGCCGATGAAAACCAGATTGACCTCGATCAACCTCTTGGATGAACTGGCCCAGCCGGAATTCGCCGAATTATTTGCCGAGCTGATCCCCCGTTCTTATCCGAAAAGCAGTCTGATCTATGCGCCGGGCCATGATCGGGATCTGGTTTTCATCGTCAGGCAGGGGCGGGTCCGGATTTATCTCAGCCTGGAAGATAAGGAGTTCTCGCTGGCGACCCTTGAGCCCGGCGATATTTATACCACCCATACCCGGGCCCATGCGATGGCCATGGATAACGTGGAATTGCTGGTGATGCCCACTGAGAAATTTTTCCATTACATCCTGAAACATCCCGCGCTGTCCCGGACCATCATGTCGATCCTGGGTGATCTGCTCAAGCAATCTTTTTCGATCATCGACAGCCTGGTGTTCAAGGATATCTGTCAGCGGTTGACCGATTTCTTTGTTTATGAAGCCTTGCAAAACGGTCAAGCCGGGCAAGCCGGGATCAGGCTTAATCTTGATTTGACCATGGAGCAGCTTGCCGCGGTGGTCGGCTCATCGCGGCAGACGGTTTCGACCATTGTCAATGATATGCAGCACGCCAAGGTTCTGCTTAAAGAGGGGCGCGGTGTTTACCTGGTGCCCAATATCGAGATGTTAAAAGCCCACTGTCAATCCTAGCTCTTTTCTTCTCGATTATTTTTTTATAACTACCACTAAATTTCAGCCAGCGGGAGGCGAGTCCTGCGGGAGCGGCTTCAGCCGCGAACAATGGCCGCCTATTCACCTAATAGCTTCAGCTCCTCAAGGCTAAATTTTTTCGCCAATGAATTGGCTCCCACCAAAAAGCAGTTCCCGGTCCGGCCCATCTTGAGCCTTTTTTTTGCTGATTGAAAGTCAGTGGTAATCAGATATTTTTTACAAAAAAAATGCGAATTGTCGGCCAGCCGACAGTTTTTCGTGTTGCCCTATGATAATTTTATTAAAATAAGCCGGGTAAATCTTGTCCCTATCTCTGTTACCGCAATTAAGGAGTGATCTTATGGCAAAAACAATCCAAACCATCGAAGAGAAATCCATCTGGGAAGATGCCCGGCAGATGCTGCGCAGGGCTGAAAAGGAAGGGATCGAAACCGCCTGGGATCGCCTGGTTCAGCAGACTCCCCATTGCAGTTTCGGTGAAAGCGGGGTCTGTTGCCGGCTTTGTACCATGGGGCCTTGCCGGGTCAGCAAAAAAGCGCCCTTGGGGGTTTGCGGAGCGGACGCCGATGTGATCGTGGCCCGTAATTTCGGCCGCTTTATCGCCGGTGGTTCGGCCGGTCATTCCGACCATGGCCGCGACTGTATCGAGGCCCTCCATGCCGTGGCCCACGGCGAGACCGACGATTATACCATTAAAGATGAAGCAAAACTGCTGCGGATCGCGGCCGAGCTGGGCATTGCTGTCGATGGGCGTGGGGTGCTCGAGGTGGCCAAGGATCTCAGCGAGCTATTTTTTGCCAACTACGGCAGTCAGCTTGAGGAGCTCTCTTTTTTAAGCCGGGTGCCGGCCAAGCGCAAGGCGATCTGGCGGAATCTTGGCATTACCCCCCGAGGGGTTGATCGGGAGATTGCCGAGATGATGCATCGCACCCATATGGGTTGTGATAACGATGCGGCCAACACCATGCTGCACAGCGCCAGGACTTCGCTGGCCGACGGCTGGGCCGGCTCGATGATCGCCACCGAGGTTTCCGACATCCTGTTCGGCACGCCGAGCCCGAGAAAGTCCCTGGCCAACCTCGGGGTGATCAAGAAGGATCAGGTCAATATCCTGGTCCATGGCCATAACCCCATTGTTTCCGAGAAGATTGTCGAGGCGGTCAATGACCCCGAGTTGATCGCCCTGGCGAAAGAGAAGGGCGCGGCCGGCATCAACCTGGCCGGTCTTTGCTGCACCGGCAACGAGTTGATGATGCGCCAGGGGATCCCCATGGCCGGCAATCACCTGATGACCGAGCTCGCCATTGTTACCGGTGCGGTCGAGCTCATCGTCGTTGATTATCAATGCATCATGCCCAGCCTGGTGACGGTGGGCAACTGTTATCATACCAAGATGGTCACCACCGCCGATAAGGCCAAGTTTGCCGGGGCCGAGCATGTCAAGTTTGAGATGGATAACGGCATGGCCCAGGCCAAAAAGGTGGTGCGGATGGCCATTGACCGTTATGCCTTGCGGGACCAGGCCAGGGTTGAGATTCCCGAGGGGCCGGTGGAGCTGGTTACCGGCTTTTCCAACGAGTTTCTGCTGGAGGCCCTGGGCGGCACCGTGACCCCGTTGCTTGACGCGATCAAGGCCGGCAAGATCCGAGGGGCGGTGGCCATTGTCGGCTGTAACAATCCCAAGTATCAGCAGGATTTCTGTAACGTCAATCTGACCAGGGAGCTGATTAAAAAGGATATTCTGGTGCTGGTCACCGGTTGCGTGACCACCGCCGCCGGCAAGGCCGGGCTGCTGGTTCCGGAAGCCATAGAGATGGCCGGGCCGGGGCTGAAAGAGATTTGCGGCTCCTTGGGCATTCCGCCGGTTCTGCATATGGGCAGCTGTGTCGATAATGCGCGGATTCTGCAGCTGGCCGCCCTGCTGGCCGATGAGCTGGGCGTGGATATCTCGGATCTGCCCCTGGCCGGCTCTTCGCCGGAGTGGTATTCGGAAAAAGCCGCGGCGATCGGCACCTACTGCGTGGCCTCCGGGATTTACACCCACCTCGGCCACCCGCCTAATATCACCGGCTCCGAGGTGGTGACCAACCTGGCCCTCACCGGACTCGACGAACTGGTCGGCGCCTGTTTCGGCATCGAACCGGACCCCTTTAAGGCGGCCGAGCTTATTGATGAGCGGATCAAGCTCAAGCGCAGAGGGTTGGGGCTTGGCGAATAAACGGTAATTGGCTGTAATCTTGATATAATGCCGGGCAGGAAACTGTCCGGCATTTTTTTTATGATTATGCGGGAAGGGGAAACAACGGTTGAGTACTACCCGACATTAATGGCGTCAATCGGAAGGCGGACAATAATGGTTGTCTCTCCCTGGCGGGAGGTGTCCAGGTCGATTTTTCCGCCATGGGTTTTGGTGATAAGGGCGGCGGAGTAGGTGCCCAGTCCGCTGCCGCCCTTTTTGCCGGCGGTTACGTTTTTATCAAAAAAACAGCTCCTGATCTCCTCCGGCACACTGCCGAAGTTGTGGATCGAGATCATGGCAAATTTTTCATCATTGCCAATGGTGATGGTCACGGGATGATCATGATCCGTGCCCGCCTCAATGGCGTTTTTAATGAGGTTGGCAAAAAGGGAGTAACATAACAGGTTGTCGCCGGCCAGCAAAAAAGGGTGGGCCGGACCGATATCCTCGGGCAAGATCAATTTTATCTGTCCTGCTTTGGATGGTGCGTTCAAGGTTAGTTCCGAGATAATATTGGCGATAATCTCATTGAGCTTAATCTCTTCGGGTTGGAGCTCGTAGCTGCCGTGCTCCATTTTATAGAGATCAAGGGAGAGGTTTATCATGTCCAGCATTTTGTAGCCGGCTGTTTCGATAAACTGCAGCATTTCCCTCTGTCTGGGCGTAAGGTTGTCCTCGTTTTTTAACAGTGACGGGAAGCCGATTATGGCGTTAAGGGGAGATTTCAGGTCATGGCGGGAGATCCGGTCCATGTCTTCTTTCAGCTCGGCCGCCTTGATCAGTTCCTGATTCTGCGCTTCGAGTTTTTTTCTGATCCTGAACAGTTCCAATTGATTTTTCACCCGGGCTCTGACAATGGGCGGGCTGATCGGTTTATGGATATAGTCTACCGCACCCATGGTCAACCCCTTGGCTTCGTCACTGTCTTCGCTCAAGGCGCTGATGAAGATGACGGGGATATCGCGGGTTTCGGGGTTTTCCTTAATGGTGCTGCACACTTGATAGCCGCTGATTTCCGGCATCATGATGTCCAGCAGAATAAGGTCGGGGTATGGCGCGGTGGTTGCTATCTCTAGGGCTTTTTTGCCATTGGTGGCGGCAACGATGGCGAACTCATCCTTGAGGATGTTCATCAGGATATGAATATTTTCCGCGATATCATCGACGATCAGTATCTTGGCCCGTTTCGGTGTTTGCGTCATGAAAGTTGCTCTTCTGGCAGGGGTGAGTTTTTATAAAAAAAACCAAAGCTGCCTGTTAATTATTTCTAGTATGCAGGTATGCTATCAATAATTTGGTGTAGGTGCAAATATTGTTGATAAAAAAATGAGTCGAGATTTGAGCGGGGATGGCAAAAATAGAAAAGCGGTGACCCTGGTTGGGGCACCGCTTTTTAGTTTTCCAAAAAATGCAGGGTGGCGCGAAGTTTAAACGGTCAGATCATCCCGCACCGTCTTGCGGGGGCCGCCGTGGCCGGCCGAGCTCCAGTCGCGAATGGGGGCGATGGCCGCCAGTTGATCCTTGGAATCGAAGCGCACCAGTTTTTCATGGATGGACTGCCAGATGCAGGGGACATTCTGGTGAATTTCGCAACGGCCGTTCACCGAGCCGCCGCAGGGGCCGTTCATCAGGCTTTTAGCGCAGCGGGCCACCGGACAGAGGCCGCCGGTCTGATGGAGAATGCAGTTGCCGCAGCCGGCGCATTGCTCGCTCCATACCCCCTGCTCGGCGGAGCCGCCGAAGGAGGTGGTGTTGACCCCGGGATAGACCTTGTCCATGGGCCGGAGGTTGGCGATAAAGTTGACGCCGACGCCGCAGGCCATGGAGACGATGGCGTCATACTGGCCGTCCCATTGGTCAATGCTGTCGATGTATTCGCGGTCGCACTGGCGAACCAGGGTAGCCGAGGTGACTTGGACCTCTTGCCCGGCCTTCTGTTTGCCGAGACGAATAAGGGAGGCCAGGATTTCAACCTCGCGTTCGCCCCCGGCGGAGCAGATGCTTACGCAGCCGCGACAGCCCAGAACCAGGATGCGTTTGGCATCCTTAACCATCTCCATGATTTCATTTACAGGTTTTCTTTCGGCGATAATCATTTTGCATCTCCCTTAAACGGGCTTGCTCCCAGTGCGGTAATTCGTTCATTCATCTCCTGGCCGGCTTGGACAAATTCAGGATGGAAGCCGCGCGGCAGGTGATACATTTCAATGCGTTCCGGTTCGACGCCCAGCTCGGCCAAGGCTTTTTTAATGGCCGTGACCCGTTTGGCGGCGCGCTGGCTGCCCATCAGATTGTGGCATTTGTCAAGGGGGCAGCCGGCCACATAAACGCCGTCGGCGCCGTCCTCAAAGGCCTTGAGCATGGTGCTCACCTCGAGTTTGCCGGTGCAGACCAGGCGGTTGATGGTGATGTTGGCCGGAAAACCGTCGATTTTGAGGCCTTCGGGGCCCTCGGCCAGGGTCTGCTGTGAGGTATAATGACAACAGTATGCTTGGATATTCGGGGTAAAGGACATGTGTTTCACCTATTATTTCGCAGCGCCGCAAGCGGCGATCAGACGTTCATCCTCTGACTCGTTTAACCGGATGGCCCGAGCCGGGCATTCGGTGGGGCAGATCCCGCAACCCCGGCATTCCTGGGGATTAATGGCGGCTTTGCCGTCGTTATCGATTTTCGGGATGCGCCATGGGCAGACGCGGATACAGGTAAGACAGGAAACACAGTAGTCCCGTTCAACCCAGGCGGCCTTGCCTTTGTTGAGCAGATCCTGATCGGTAATATGGCCCGCTTCCCTGGCCAGCTGGCGCAGGGCAACCATGATTTCCGCAAAGCGGACATCCTGGGGGCAGACGAATACGCAGCTGCGGCAGCGGGAACAGTGCCAGAGCAGGTCCGAGGATAAGAGTTTGTCTTTGAGGCCCATCCGGATCATGTGAATGATTTTTCTGGGGTCAAAGTCAGGGATAGCCTGGCTGACGGGACAAATGCCGCTACAGGCCCCGCAGGAAAAACAGCGGTTCAGGTACTGGCCGCCGGGGATGGCGGTCACGTCGGCGCTGAATGCCGAGTTGATGTCTTTGGTGGTGATTGCCATAAATCGCCTCTTAAAAAAAATACGTTACCCGGCCCGAATGGAAGTCGGGAAATATATCAAAATAACTTAACTGCTGATTTGTTCGAGGATATTGCTTTATACACGCTTAAATCATAAAAGCGTTGGCTAACTTATCATAAAATTTAATCAATCCCAATAGGTATATTTACCTGTGGCGTGTAAATCGTGGTTCGTAACCGCTCCGGTCGGCTAAAACCGGTTATACCAAAAATCTGAATTCGCCCTTGCCCAGCAGATCCTGCAGGTGGAGCACCCCGGCGAGGGCGCCGTGCTGGTCGGTGACCGCCAGTACGGTTATTTCGTGGCGCTGCATGATGCTCAGGGCATCGGCGGCCAGCAGATCCCGGGTGATGGTTTTCGGGGTGCGGGTCATGGCGTCGGCCACCACCATTTCGGTAAAGTTTTTCCCCTGGCTGAGCAGGCGCCGGATATCGCCATCGGTGATGATGCCGGCCACCTTATTATTTTTGGTGATCAGCACCGCGCCGAGGTTTTTGGTGTTGAGTTCGACAATGGCGTCGATCATCGGCGTCGATTCCGGAACCTGGGGGATGCGCTCGCCGGTGATCATTACATCGGCCACGTTGACCTTGAGCCGTTCGCCCAGGCTGCCGCCCGGATGGTTGCGGCGGAAGTCGCTTTCCTTGAACTGTTTCCGGTTCAGGAGTACCACGGCCAGCGCATCGCCCATGGCCAGGGTCGCGGTGGTGCTGGCGGTGGGGGCCAACCCCAGCGGGCAGGCTTCCCGGGGCACGGTTACCTGCAGCACCGCGTCGGCGATCATGGCCATGTTGGATGAGGGGTTGCCGGTCATGGCGATGATTTTCGCCCCCCGTCCCTTTAAAGTGGGCAGCAGCAGGTTGAGTTCCGCCGTCTCGCCGCTGTAGGAGATGGCGAGAATGACATCGTTGGGGTCGACAATCCCCAGGTCGCCGTGCATGGCCTCCACCGGATGGAGAAAGATGGAGGGGGTGCCGGTGCTGTTGAGGGTGGCGGCGATTTTTTGGCCGATGATCCCTGATTTGCCGATGCCGGTGATCACTACCCGGGTCGGGCAGGCCATGATCATTTCCACGGCCTTGATAAAGTCCGAGTCGATCAGCTCCAGGAGCGCAGTTATCCCTTCCGCTTCGATTTTGAGAACTTCCTTGGCCTGTTCGATACTCATGACGTGCTCCGCAACCTATTTGTTGCAGATTGCACCAGAGGTGCAGCCCAGGGCGAGTTTATGGAAATCCTTGTCCGGGGCAACCGGGTAGTTGCCGTCGAAGCAGGCCTTGCAGTAGGATTGCGGCGGTCCGCCGGTGGCTTCCAGCAGGCCATCCAGGCTGAGATAATAGAGGGAGTCCAGATCGAGATAAGCCCGGATCTCCTCCACTGATTTCTGGTTGGCGATCAGTTCGCCGCCGGAGGGGAAGTCGATCCCGTAATAGCAGGGGTTTTTGGTGGGCGGGCAGCTGATCAGCATGTGTATTTCCTTGACCCCGGCGGCCCGCAGTGATTTTACCCTGCTGCGACCGGTGGTGCCCCGGATGATGGAGTCTTCGATGATGATTACCCGCTTGTCTTTTAAGAAGCTGCGGATGGGGTTGAGCTTGACCCGGACCGAAAAGTCGCGCATCGACTGGGTGGGCTGGATAAAGGTGCGGCCCACGTAATGGTTGCGGATAACCCCCATTTCCAGGGGAATGCCCGAGGCCTGGGAAAAGCCGATGGCCGCGTAGTTGCCGGAATCAGGAAAGGGCATGACGAAATCGGCGTCGATCTTGCACTCCCGGGCCAGGATCTCGCCCATCCGTTTGCGGCTTTGATAAACATTGATTCCGAAGATATCGCTGTCCGGGCGGGCAAAGTAAACCTGCTCGAAAATGCAGAAGCTGTGCGGCAGAGAGGTCTCCATCTTCAAGGAGCGGAGGCCGTCGTTGTTGATGATCAGGATCTCGCCGGGCTCAACGTCCCGGATATATTGCGCCTCGACCAGGTCGAGGGCGCAGGTTTCCGAGGCGACGATGTAGGAGCCGTTGGCGAGTTTGCCCAGGCATAAGGGGCGAAAGCCGGCCGGATCACGCACCGCGATCAAGGTGTCCTCGGTCATCAATAAGATCGAATAGGCGCCCTTGATCTGTTCAAAGGTTCTTCTTAGGGATTGTTCAAAGCCCAGATGGGCGCCATGGGCCAATAGGTGGGTGACCACCTCGCTGTCCATGGTTGATTGAAAGATGGACCCTTTTTTTTCCAGTTCATCCTTGAGGCTGCGGATATTGACCAGGTTGCCGTTGTGGGCCACGGCGATGGTCGTGCCCTGATGGGTGGCGGTGAAAGGCTGGGCATTGATGATGTTGGAGGCGCCGGTGGTGGAGTAGCGGACATGGCCGACACTGAGGTGGCCCTTGAGCCCCTGGAGGATATTTTCGTTGAAAACCTCGGCTACCAGGCCCATGCCTTTGTGTTGAGAGACCTTGACCCCATCGCTGCTGACGATGCCGGCGCTTTCCTGGCCGCGATGTTGGAGGGCGTAAAGGCCAAAGTAGGTGAGTTTGGCCGAATCCTCATGACCGAAAATTCCGCAAACGCCGCATTCATCTTTCGGGCGACCGGCGGCTTCGTGCTGAGTCATGTTAGCTGTTCCTTGTTGTGTCTTCCCTGTGCAGAACGCCAAGTTGTCGGGTTATTCTTCAGGGTTGACGAATTATATCCGATTTGAAAAAAGGAGGAAATATACCCCTTTTCCCCAGGATTTGAAATGTTTTTTTGGCAGATGGCCGTTGAGCCCTTGTCTGCTTGTTGTTTTTGTCCTATCTATCCTTGCCGGCATGGTCCAGGCCCCGGTAGAAATTGACCCAGGATGAGGTGTTGTTGAGCGCCCAGTTGCGGGGCGGTACGAATCCTTGCTGCATGGCTTGGGTCAGCCCCTGGGATTTGAGCCGTTCATATATCCTTACATAGAGGCAGCGTTTCTTGCCGGGGTACACCTCGCACCAGCCGTCCCGGCTGCCGCCGCAGGGGCCGTTGACCAGATATTTGGCGCAGCCGGATTGCGGGCAGACAAAGGCCAGTTCGCCCAGGGTGCAATCCCCGCAGTTCTGGCATTCAAACAGCAGGAATTTGATAACGTGTTCGATATGGGTGAGGGCGCCGTCGAGCCGGCTGTTGTCAAAGGCGAGGCAGGTTTTTTTTAGGGGCTGGTAGAGGGCGCCGTCGGGCTCGAAGGCAAGAATGTGCATGAGGCGGGCGAAGTGGTAGTTAAGGGAGAAAGCTGTTTTGGGCGTCGGCTTGCTCGGGCTGGGGGGCATCCGGTTCAGGCCGGTTTGTAAGTCTTTTTCGTAAAGATAAAAACCGTCTTCATGCCAGAAATTCATCTCCGGAACCAGCTCTTGCCAGCGGGGCAGGAAGTCGGCCGCCTGTTCAAGCAGGAAGTTGAGATCTTCATATTTGAGGCCGGGCCCGCCGAGATGAGCCCCGGAGTAGCCGAGTCCCTGTTGGATGGCCAGGAGTTTGGCGGCCCGGATCAGCCGCGCTTTTTTGCCCTTGTCTGGACCTTGCCCTTCTTGTTTGATGATCTCGTAAAGCCGATCGGTGATAATGCAGCCCGGGATCTTGCCCTGATGCATCAATTCGCTGACCGTGAGGTTGGGGATAAAGACATTGCCGAGGATGGGCAGGGCAAGGTCGTTTTCTTTAAGATAGAAAAGGATTTCCTGAAATTTGCGGGCATCATAGCCCACCTGGGTAATCAGGTAATCCGCGCCTTGGGCCGCCTTGCGGTGCAGCTTGCAGTACTGCATCATCAATTCCGCCTCCAGCCTCTTGAAGGGGGAGAAGGCGACCCCGTTGCAGAAGGAGGTGGATCTGATGCAGTCGCTTTGCTGGGTGTTGCTGAAATCCCCCTTGTTCATCTTGGAAATAAGGTTTAAAACGTGGACCGACTCCAGGTCGAAAACCGGCTTGGGCAGTCCCTGGTAGCCCTTTTGCGGATAATCGCCGGTGATGACCAGCAGGTCGCGGATGCCGAGCCGGTTCCAGGCCAGGAGCAGGCTTTCCATCTGGTTGCGGTTTTTGTCCTTGCTGGAGAAATGGACGATGACGTCGAGGCCCATTTTTTGGATCTCAAGGCCCAGAACCTCTGGGGAGAGCGCCGCCACCCCTCCGGCATTTTCGGTGATGCTCACCGCCTGGAAACGTCCGTCTTTGGCGATGTTCTCGGCCAGGGCCAGGATGCGGGCGTACTCTTTGCTGCAGCCGCCCCGGCCCGGCACCAGCTCGAAGGTGAGGGTGAATTCGTCGGGATTTTTCAGGGATTGCTGGAACCGGTAATTATTGTTTTTGGCCATGGGGCTGCCGACTCTCTTGATGATCATGTTTAACGGCTGAGGTAGCTTTTAAACATAGCAGGTGTGCCTTAAAAAAGGAACAGGAACATGACCATGCTGTTATCGCTTGTTTTATCTCTTTATCTTTTTTTCAACCTGCTTGAGGTGTTGCTCTCTTTTCTCAATATTCGCCATCTGGCGAAGCATGGCGGTGTGGTGCCGCCCGGCTTTGCGGGCAAGGTCGATGGCGCGCTGCTGGTCAAGATGCGGGATTACACCATGGCGGGCAGCAGGCTGGGGCTGGCGGCCACGTTTTTCGGGATGGCGGTTACCATTGCCTTTCTGTTCGGCGGCCTGCTTGATCTTTACAACAGTTGGATTGTCGGCCTGCAACTTTCGCCGCAGCTTGCCGCCGTGCTCTTTTTCTTGCTGTTGGCCCATGGCCATACCCTGATCAACCTGCCGTTCGCCCTCTACACCACCTTTTATATTGAAAAAAAATATGGCTTCAATCGGCAGACCATAGGTCTTTTTGTTGCGGATACCCTGAAGGAGCTTCTGCTCGCCACGGTTTTGAATTCTATCCTGCTCTGGGTCGCGTTTTTGCTGGTGGCTGGATTTCCGGAAAACTGGTGGCTGCTGACCTGGCTCTTCTTTGTTGTTTTTTCCGTGGTCATGATCTATCTCGCCCCCTATGTGATTGAACCTCTCTTTAACAAGTTCAGCCCCATTGCCGACGGGGAGCTGGAGGGTCGTATCCGTGAGCTGCTGGCCCGGGCCGGGATGACGGTTTCCAAGGTGTTCACCATGGATGCCTCCCGGCGCAGCAGTCACAGCAACGCCTATTTCAGCGGGATCGGCCACGTGAAGAGGATTGTCCTCTATGACACCCTGCTGGCCGGCAACACTTCCGACGAGGTGCTCGCCATCCTGGCCCATGAGGCGGGACACTGGAAAAAGAAGCATATCGTCAAGCGGCTGGTGGTGCTGGAGGGGCTGGCCCTGGTCGGGAGCTATCTCTTTTTTTTATTGGTCAAGGGGGATGGCCTTGCTGAGCTTTTCGGCCTTGCCCAGCCGACCATTTACGCTAAACTGCTGCTCGCCGCATTTGTCGGCTCCCTGGCCGTTTTTCCCTTGCAGCCGTTGCTGAGTTATTGGTCCCGGGTGCACGAACGCCAGGCGGATGACTTTGCCCTGGCCCTGACCGGTAATCCGCAGGCCATGGCCGGTGCCCTGGTCAAGCTCGGCGCCGATAATCTGGCCAATCTCCATCCCCACCCCTGGTATGCCGCCTTTTATTACAGCCATCCGCCCCTGGTGTCTCGGGTGGCCCGCCTGTTGGGGCGAAAGTAGCGGCTGGTGGTTATTTGGACCAAATGTTTCGTTCGCGGATGAATTCGGTGACCAGAAAGGCGGTGGCGCTGACGATCACGGCGGTGGCGGTGATCGCGGCCAGCCAGCCGGAGGAGTTCTTACGGCGGCGGCCGACGGTCGGTTGGTCTCTTTTGCAGTAGCGGCAGACAACCGCTTGTCGATGAATTTTTTCTCGACAGAATGGACAAATTCGCATACTCATGTCGGTTAGCATATCCCGCCTTGTTTTAAGTTGTCAAGCCAGGTTTATTGAGCAGTTTTTTTGTGTGGCCTTAACGGTCTCCGCGGTGGTGGTGATGGGGGAGGCCGCAAAATTTCTCTTGTCAGGGCGGGTGTCAGTTTGTAAGATATTTTAAATCCAGATTATAAAAATAAATATCCATCTGAAATAAAAGGAGAAAGTTATGGCAAGCGATAAAGTGATCCAGGTTTCCGACGGCGATTTCGATGCCCGAGCCCTGAAATCTGATGTCCCTTTTTTATTGGATTTTTGGGCGCCATGGTGTGGCCCCTGCAAGGCCATCGGGCCGGTTATCGACGAGTTGGCGGATGAGTTTGCCGGCAAGCTTAAGATCGGCAAGATGAATGTCGATGACAATCCCGCCACGCCTGGCAAGTACGGGATCCGGGCCATCCCCACCCTGATTTTGTTCAAGGGCGGCGAGGTGGTTGACCAGGTGACCGGCGCGGTCGGCAAGAAGCAACTGGCGGCAATGATTGAGAAGGCTTTATAGTTTTTGATGTTTCCAGCTGTTATTTCCGTATGATCGGCAAGGCCCGGCTTTTTCAGCCGGGCTTTTCTTGTCTGAGGTTCGGCGTGGATTTGACGGTGAACCTGATTGCTTTTTCAGGGGCGGGAAGAATGTCGCAGGGGGCGGCGCGACCTATCGGGTCGGGTTTTTCGGTAATTTTTTTAATGACGAGCGGGCGGGTGTGATGATTTTTGCGAAGGAAAACAGTGGGTTTGTAAGAGCTTTTATTCTATGCCTTTCCCTTGGTTTGAGCGGTGTCGGTCTCAGCGGTTGCGCAACCTTTGACCGGGTGCTCGACTGGACCGGGCTGGTCTCGAGCGGTTCGGATGCACAGACCCCGGAAGCCTTGGCCATGCGGGCGATGGATGATTTCAACCATGGCAGCTATCGGTCGGCCCTCAAAACCTTTGAGGAGATCAAGGACCGCTATCCTTTCAGTGACGTCGCCTTGCTTGCCGAGTTGAAATCAGCCGACGCCAAGTATCATCTTGATGAGTATGGCGAAGCCCTGGTCCTTTATGGGGATTTTGAGGCCAACCATCCCACCAATGAGGCGATTCCCTATGTCTTTTTTCAGATAGGGATGTGCTCCTACAAGCAGATCGGCACCGTGGACCGCGATCCGGCTAAAGCCGCCAATGCGATCCAGGCCTTTGCCCGCTTGAATCGAACCTATCCCCAGTCGCCTTATTTCCAGGAAGCCAATGCCCGGATTATGGCGGCCCGGGATTTTTTAGCCCAACATGAATTTTATGTGGCCACCTTTTATGTGCGCACCGATGAGTACAGTCAGGCCCAGGGGCGGCTCGAGTATCTGCAGGCAACCTATCCCGACTCCAGTGTGGCGCCCAAGGCCGCCGAGTTGTTGGCCGAACTTAAATCCGGTAAGCCGCTGGCGAAATCATGGCGTCGATTTATCCCCCAGGTATCCCTGCCCAGTTGGCAATCCTTTACCTCGGCCATCGGCATCTCCAGCGGGATAGGCGCCCCGGTGGAATAATCATTCAGGTCAGGGTGCTCGCCCCGGCCGCTTATTTTTTGCCTTTTCGGAACTTCTTGTCGTAGCGTTCCTGCTCGCTGTAAATACAGCCGCAGTAAGGCTGGCGGTAGAGATCCATGGCCTTGGCCATGTCGATCCCTCGCTGCCAGCCCTCGCGAAAGTCCTGGTAGTAAAAGGGGATCGCGTATTGCCGGGCCAGACTCTCGCCTATCGTTTTGATTGCCCCGTGCTGCTGGTAGCGGCTGTAAAGCAGGGTGGAGGTGAAGGCGTCGGCGCCGATTTGTTTGGCTTTTGCGGCCGTGGCCTCAAGGCGCATGGTATAGCAGAGCCGGCAGCGCTGCTCCTCATGGAAGACCACCCGGCGCAGATACTCGGTGAGTCCGTATTCCCGCTCATATTCCACTTCTAACCCCATTTTTTCGGCCAAGGCCTCAAGGGCTGTGATTCGCTGTTTGAATTCCCGGTAGGGATGGATATTGGGGTTGAAGAAAAAGCCCTGGATGCTGTGGCCCTGTTCCCGCATGGTGCGAAGCGGATAAGCGGTGCAGGGGCCGCAGCAGAGGTGGGTGAGAATCTGCATGGTCAGGCCTGCTATTTGCCGAGTTTGAACTGGTTGGCGTTGATGTTGAGCTTGTTGATCTTGTAGTTGATGATTCTCAGGCTTGAATCAAGCATCTGGGCCGCCTTGGTCTGGTTGCCCTTGCTCTTTTTCAGGCTGTCGATAATCAGTTCCTTCTCAAAATTTTCCACTGCCGCCGCAAAGGAGACCGGGTTGCGTTCACTCACCGATTCCGAGGTTTGCAGCGAAGGCGGCAGGTGGTAGCTCTTGATCGAATCCTCGTCGCAGATCAGCACCGCCCGTTCCATGCAGTTTTGAAGTTCGCGGACATTGCCGGGCCAGTGGTACTGCATGAGCAGGTCGATGGCCGGGGTCGAGATCCGGCGGATCACCTTGTCGTTTTCCTCATTGTATTTCTGCAGAAAGAAATCAGCCAGCAGCAGGATGTCGGTGCGGCGTTCCTTTAAGGGGGGCAGGTAGATGGGGAAAACATTGAGGCGGTAATAGAGATCTTCGCGAAACAACCCCTCTTCCACTGCTTTTTCCAGATCCTTGTTGGTGGCGGTAATCAGGCGGACGTTGCATTTGGTCGGGCTGGTGCCGCCCAGCCGTTGAAATTCCCGGTCCTGGACCACATTGAGCAGTTTGATCTGGACACTCTGGCTCAGCTCGCCGATTTCATCCAGAAACAGGGTGCCGCCTTCGGCCTGCTCGAACCGCCCTTTTTTGCTGGTCTGGGCGCCGGTGAACGCCCCTTTTTCATGGCCGAACAGTTCGCTCTCGAGCAGGGTTTCCGGCAGGGCCGAGCAGTTGACGGTGACAAAGGGTTGTTTGGCCCGCTTGCTGTTGTGGTGGATGGCTTTGGCCACCATGGTCTTGCCGGTGCCCGATTCGCCGCGGAGCAGGATGGTGGCGTTGGAGTCGGCCACCCGGTGGATCATTTCGAAGACCTCCTGCATCCGGCTGGAATTGCTGATAATGCTGGCCACCCGGTATTTGTCGGAAAGTTCGCGTCTGAGCTGGGTGTTTTCCTGTTCCAGCCGTTCCCGTTCCTCGTTGACCACCTGGACCCGGACCACGGTCTGGGCGATCAGGCCGCTGATGACGGTGAGAAATTGCAGGTCTTTTTCAAAATTGATTCCTTCCTTGTAGTTGCGGTCAACGCTTAGGGCGCCGATGGTCTTGGCGCCATGCTTGACCGGGACGCAGATAAAGGAGAGGGATTCGCGGCTGCGCTCGCCCCGGGTTCGGGTGCGGTTGAGGAAAAGGGGTTCCTGGCTGATCTGGGGCACGACAATGGGGGCGCCGCTGGCCACCACCCGGCCGGTGATCCCCTCGCCGACCTTGTAGGTCCCCCGTTTGCGGGCCTCGGCGGTCATGCCGTGGGCGATCTCGGTTTCCAGTTGGCCGGTGACCGGGTTGACAATGGTAACCGCCCCGTTGTTGAGGTCGCTGTATTCTGAAATGATATCAAGACATTGCTTGAGGCATTCATGGAGGTTATCCGACGAGGCCAGGGTCTTGGTGATTTCGTACAGGGTGGTGAGATCGGCTAATTCGCTGTTGTTGTTGGTCATTTTGGTTTGGTCTGGCCTTGGCTTGATACAGTTTAGTGAAATGAACTCCGATGAATTTGGGCTATTTTAACAAAATTGTAGAAAAGTGCACGAAAAAGAGGGGGATGGGTGCTGCGGTTTTTTCTGCCGCCGGCCAAGGAAGATTTGCCGCCTATGATTAGGGGGCAAGGCGCATGATTTTTTCCGCCAAAATCCGGATCCAGAGATCATAGCCTTGTTCGCTCAAATGAACGCCGTCCGCCAGGAAAAGGGGGCGGCCGGCGGCCGGCTCATCCTGGAAAGCGGTGAAAAGATCAAGGTAGCGGGTTTGCTCGTTGGCGCAGAGATTTTTGATCAGCAGGTTGATCCGGGCAATGGCGTCGGGCGCCAGCCAGGGAATGGCCATGGGCAGCAGGCTGGTGGCCAGGATTATGCTGGAGGCAAAAGCGGCGCTCAGTTTGTTGATGATCAACGAGTAATCCTCAACAAAAAAATAATCATCCATCAGCAGGTTGTTGGTGCCGATCATGATCATGATCAGGTCCGGCTCTTGCCGGTTGCAGATGGCGGGCAGTTGGTTAAGCAGGCCGCCTACGGTTTCGCCGGAAATTCCGAAATTTTTGATTGCAAGCTCGGGAAAGCGGGCCTGCCAGTCGCAGGATGCAACCAGGGAGTCGCCCAGCAGGTAAAGAGAGGGTTTAGTCATAATTTTGCTGCGGTTTATGGTTTTGCGATGAGGATTACGGCCGCCAAGCCGGCAACTTTGATGTTACCGGCAATGGCTGTGGCCTTTTCTTCGGCGCAGATGTTTGCCGGAGATGCCTCGCCGCTGTTGACGATTTGGCGCCATGTTCTGCCTTTTGGGGCGGCCGGGATTATAAAGGTTCGGTCGGTGTGGTGGCCGTTGAACAGGATGTAAAAATCATCATCCGTCATTTTTTTTCTGCGGCCATGCAGCATGAGACCCAGGGTTTTGTTGTGGGGTTGCCAATCCTGGGTGGCGCCGTGCCGGGAAAACCACTCTATTTCCGGCTGTTTTTCCTTGGCGAAAAAATCCAATCGCCGAAACACCGAATGTTTTTTGCGCAAGGCGATCAGCCCCTTAAAAAACAGGAGCAGATCCTGGTTGGTTTCGGCCAGCTCCCAGTTGAGCCAGCTTATCTCATTGTCCTGGCAATAGGCGTTGTTATTGCCCAGCTGGCTTCTGCCGAATTCGTCCCCGGCCACAAACATCGGCGGCCCCTGGGAGATAAAGAGGATGGTGGCAAAGGTCCGGATGCGGCGCTTGCGTAGGGCGATAATAGCCGGGTCAGTGGTGTCGCCTTCGCAGCCGCTGTTCCAGCTGATATTGAAGTTGTCCCCATCGCGGCTGAGCTCGCCGTTTTGCTCGTTGTGTTTTTCGTTGTAGCTCACCAGGTCATAGAGGGTAAAGCCGTCATGGCTGGTGATAAAGTTTATGCTGTTGTAGGGTTTGCGCCCCGTGTCCTGATAAAGATCGGCGCTGCCCGCCAGGCGGGTGGCCAGATTGGCAATGGTATTTTCCTGGCCGCAGACAAAGCGGCGCACATCGTCGCGGTATTTGCCGTTCCATTCGGCCCAGCGGTGGTGGGTGGAAAAGCTGCCCACCTGATAAAGGCCGGCCGCGTCCCAGGCCTCGGCAATAATCTTGGTGTGGGCCAGGATCGGGTCCTCGGCGATTTTTTCGACCATGGGCGGATTGGAAAGCACGTTGCCCTGCTGGTCCCGGCCCAGGACGCTGGCCAGATCGAAGCGGAAGCCGTCCACATGCATTTCCATCACCCAATAACGCAGGCAATCCATGATCAGGTGGCGGACCAGGGGATGGTTGCAGTTAACGGTGTTGCCGCAGCCGGAAAAATTAAGAAAGTCGCGGGTTTTCGGGTCAAGGAGATAGTAGATGGTGTTTTCCAGGCCCCGAAAGCTGATGATCGGCCCGTCGCTGCCGCCCTCGGCGGTATGGTTGACCACCACGTCGAGAATCACTTCGATGCCGGCCTTGTGCAGGGCCTTGACCATTTCCTTGAATTCCCGGACCTGGTTGCCGTTTCTGCCATTGACCGCGTAAGCGGCCTTGGGCGCGAAAAAGGAGATCGGGCTGTAGCCCCAGAAATTCTTGAGGCTTTCGCCGGTTGCCGGGTTGTGATGGATATTTTCATGTTCGTTGAATTCGGTGACCGGCAGCAGTTCAACCGCGGTGATCCCCAGTTGGCGCAGATAGGGAATCTTTTCAATGATACCCTGGTAGGTCCCGGGGTGCGCAACCCCGGAACTGCGGTGCTGGGTGAAGCCGCGGATGTGCATCTCGTAGATGATGGTGTCTTGCAGGGGGATGTTTAGCGGCCGGTCGCCCTCCCAGTCGAAATGGTTCTCCACAATGCAGCAGCGGCGCTGAAAGGTGCTGATCGGATCGGTGAGCCCCTGTCGATGGTAGGGCACGCCCCAATTGGTGCCGCCGGTGAGCGCCTTGGCGTAGGGGTCGATCAGAATATTTTTTTTGGAAAAATAATGGCCGGCCCCCATCGGGTCGAATGGGCCGTCAAGGCAATAGCCGTAACGCAGAGCCGGGTCGAGATCGCAAACCAGGATATGCCAGATGTCGCCGGTGCGGTTTATTTTAGGGTCAAGCTTGATTTCGGCAACCGGCTTTTCTTGGGCAGTGGCGAAAAAAAGCAAGGAAACCTCGGTGGCGTTGCGGGAAAAAAGGGCGAAGTTGACCCCCTCCGGCTTGGTGGTCGGGCCCAGCGGCAGGGGGAGCCCCTCCTCGGTTTTGAATGTCGGCTTTGTCATAGATTAAAAAACTTGCCAAAAATAAAAAGAGTAACTACTATTAGTAATAGTTATTATTTGTTGTTAAGTGCCGTTGTCGTCATTATACCGTTTCTTAACATGGTATTGGAAAAAAAATAAGGAGGCAGCTTATGGGACTGGCAGACAAACTGGGCATGGCCAAGGGTGGAGTGTGTATCGATTGGGATTTATCCCCGGCCGATACCTTTGGTACCTTTGAAAGTTGGGGCGGCCGGGAGCGGGTTCGCAACAACGATGAGCTCTTTTATTATTTTTATATCGACAACTGGGCGCCGCCGGCCAAGCTTTACCTGATGGAGCGCGGGGTCAAGCATGCCAAGATTATCGCCCGAGTTGATTCGCCCCAGGAGCTGCTCGACCATTGTGTCGCCGCCCAGGGCTTTAACGGCCTGGATAAAAACTATGCCATTGATCAAAAGGTCAAGGCCTGGTTGCTCAATAATATCTTTGAGAGAGAGGATTTCTCCGGGGTTCATCTGGTGGACAACTCCACGGCCAAGGAGTCGTTAAAGACCGGTCTGCCCGGCAAAGATGCGCCGGTTCCCGAGGTGGAAAGGGTGCAGTTGCGTACGGCGCCGATGGTGTTGCGGGAGGATGATTTGCCCGCCTTGGTGCGTCGCCATAATTTTTATGACAGCCGCAATAATCCAGCCGGCGGCTTTGATAATTACCTTATTGATAATCAGGACAACCTCACGGTCAGCGATGCCGCCACCGGCCTCATGTGGCAGCGGGGCGGCTGTGATCTTACCACCATCCGTAATGTGCATAAATACGTGGCTGAATTGAATCGCACCCGTTTCGCCGGGCACAATGACTGGCGTCTGCCCACCCTGGAGGAGGCGATGTCGTTGTTGGAAAACAAGGTCAATGGCAAAGGGGTTTATCTGCATCCCTGTTTTTCCAAGGAGCAGCCCTTTATTTTTCTGGCCGATTGTCGCAAGCCGGGCGGCTACTGGTTTGTCGATTTTAAGCAGGGCACCCCGTTCTGGGCCTCGGGCAGTATTCCCGGCGGTTTTGGTCGAGTTTGCCGAAGCCTGTAACGGTGATTATCTGACAAAAAAAGCTGCTCCTAATTCGGAGCAGCTTTTTTTTTGTTATTTTCAGGGCGAGACTTTAAAAGTCCTCGAATTGCTCCTCGTCCTCATCAAAGGGGATAACCTTTTTGGCCATCTGTTTTGCCGGAGCAGGGGCGGCAAGGGGCGTCCTGGCTTTTGGGGTCGTGCGAGGTTCTGGGGCCGTGCGGGCCGGTCGCGGTTGCGCAGGATTTTTTGCGGAACTCACGTTTTTGTTGTTCCCGCTTCCGTCAATCAGGGTTTGCAGGGCATGGACATGTCCCTGCACGGTTTTGCTTTCGGCATACAATTCCTCGGAGGCCGAGGCGGATTCTTCGGCGGTTGCCGCGTTGCGTTGGACCACGGTGTCCATCTCCTGCAGGGCGATATTTACCTGGCTGACCCCGTCCGATTGCTCCTTTGAGGCGGTGGTGATCTCGTTGACCAGCACCGAAACCTTGCTGGTTCCCTCCGAGACCTTGCCGAATTCCTCGTTGGTTTTCGTAACAAATTCAGCGCCTTTTTTTACCTTGGTCACGGTCTGCTCGATCATGGCCGCGGTTTCCTTGGCCGCTTCGGCCGCCCGTAAGGCCAGGCTTCTAACCTCGTCGGCGACTACGGCAAAACCCGCCCCCGCTTCCCCGGCCCGGGCCGCTTCCACCGCGGCATTCAAGGCCAGCAAATTGGTCTGAAAGGCAATCTCGTCGATGGTTTTGACTATTTTTGAGGTTTTTTCGCTGGCCTGTGAGATCTCATCCATCGAGGCGGTCAGCTGTCCCATGGTGACCGCCGCTCCTTTGGCAAACAGGTTGACATCCTGCATTACGTTGTCGGCCTTAGCCGCGTTATCCGAGGTTTGCCTGGTCATGGCCGCGATCTGTTCCATGGCCGAGGAGGTTTCCTCCAGCGCCGCCGCCTGTTCGGTTGCTCCTTCCGCCAGCTCCTGGCCGGCGGCGGCAACCTGGCCGGCCGCCTCGGAGATGTGGGTTGAGCCGCTGGTTAAGCCGTGAATTGCCTCGATTAACGGCAGGGTGATGCCGCGGATATTGATTACGGCCAGGAAGATGCCGCCGGCCAAAATAATGATGCAGCCAATCAGAATAATCATCTTCAGCGATTTGCCGTCTTGTCGGGTATGAGTCGCCACCTCCTTGCCTTCGGAGGTGTTCATGGTTTCGAATTTTATGATGGAGTTATGGAAATCGGCCGAAGCCGCTTCCACCCTGTCGGCCAACTCGTTGAGGCGGGTGGTGTCGCCCTGGCCGGAGGCGACTATCAACTCTCGGGCCAGCGGGGAAAAGAGGTCGTGCAGTTTTTTGATCTGCTCCAGATCAGTGAGCCAGCCTTTATCAACCAGGTCAGGATCATCGGTGATCAGTTTTTCGGTTTGGGCAAATATGGCATCGGCCTTCTGGTCAAGTTGCTCAAATTCCTCGCTGAATTTTTTGTCCTGATGCAGGGTGTAGAGCATGGCGGAGAGTTCTTGGCGCAGTGCGGTCTCGGAAATTTTGCCGCCGATGTAGGCAAGGGGCAGGTGGGTTTCTTCAAGGTCGATAACGGAAACAACCATTTCGGAAGATTTCCAGACCACAAAAGAGCCTCCGAATAAAACCATGACGATCAGGAAAGAAAATCCAAGACCAATTTTTTTGCCGAGTGATAATGAATGAAAAAACATGTGCGAAGTGACTCCTGAGGGGGCAAAGGTTCAGGTAAATATTGGTTTTAGGTTAACCTTAAAACTATAGTTTACAATATGGTTTTTATCAATAGTGATTATTATTAGCAAGGGGAATCCCCCCTTGGTGGACTTCCGGGAAAAAATGATAAAAACCTTCCAGGACCCCTGCCGCGTAATTGCCGTTCATTCCTGAAAAACCGCCATGGGCGAGATATAGTTGTTGAAGCTGGTCGGTGGCCGCGAGATAGCGTTGTGCTTCTTCCCGGACGTTGTTGTCGGCGTTGCGGACCAGAATCGACTTCATGCCGCTGGTTAACACGGAAAGATCGTTGCCCGAGTCCCCCGCGAACACGGTGTGACTGTCGCTGAAGCCTTCGTGGGCCATGAGAAATTTTATGGCCTGCAGTTTGTCGGCGGAGCTGGGGAGGATGTCGAGCAGGCCGACCTTGGCCATTTCATCGATGCTGAAGATAATGCCGGCCTTGATCCCTGCCTGTTCCAGTCGATCCCGGATCGTGGCGCGTAGGGGGGGCAGGTCGATAGCCACCGGGGTGTAGAAGCTGAGTTTGTAGGAGTTTTGTTTTTCCGGTTCTTGCAGGGTGAGGCTGTTGAGGTCGGCCAAGAGTTCAATGAGGTTGCCTGCGGTTTTGCCTTGCCAATCGGCGCCGATCTTGGCCGACCAGTCAAGGCATGGCTGCCATTCATTGTGGGAGGTGGTGTAAATGGTGGTGCCGACATCGCAAATGGCGAAATCCGGGGTGGGGATATCGTATTCTACAATGGCGTCTTGGAGCAGTTTTTTATGTCTGCCGCTGACATAGGCCAGTTTGATTTGCGGCTGTCCGGCCAGTTTGGCGAGTAGTTTTCTTGCCCCCGGGGATTCTTCCTGGTGGCCGTTGGGAAGAATTGTTCGATCAAGATCGGAACAGAGCAGGTATTGTTGAGGCATAAGTAATGATCCATAAGGTAATGGTTTGTATAAAATTAGTTTAGGGAAGATCGCCCTAATATGCAACGCTTGATGAGCGCTTATTGGGAAAATATTGAAAGATATCTGATCAGCGCAAAGTTTTAGTCGGTGAAAAAAGGGGCCGCCGATTTGGGTTGTGCCTGATTGTTTTTTGGTGATTAAATTTACTAGTGAAAAAAATGCACTTGTTACCGGCTGGTAGCGCTTAAGGGTGCTTGACTGTTACTGGTTGGTAACGGTATCCTGTTTGAATAGCAGTTTTAAAAACAGCCTTTTGCCCTGGCCGTCCGGCGGCAGAGGCGGTGAAGGTAAAGGTATGGTTTGTGCATCCTGATGAAAAGAATAAAAAAGATTTCATGATAAATGGCCGGGGTTGGTGTGCTTGTCTGCCCTTGCGATTTTTTTCAACAGGTTGGGCAAACATGAACCTTCGCAATAAGTTTATTATTCTCATCGGTCTGGTCGTGGTTGTTTCTTACGGGATTACTTTTTACCGGACCTCGCAGTTTCAGCATGAACTGGTGTTGTCCCAGGCGGCTCGCCAGGCGCGCATGCTTCACAAGCAGGTGCTGATGACCCGGAAGTGGGTGGCCGACCATAACGGGCTTTTTTTCCTGCGTAAGCCCGGAGTTGACCCCAATCCTTTTTTGGCCGAACCCGAGGTCCGGGATCAGGCCGGGCGAAGTTATGTGAAGCGTAATCCGGCCATGGTTACCAGGGAGTTATCCGAGTACGCCTCGGATGAGGGTTTTTGCCGCTACCGGGTCACCACCTTATTGCCGATTAATCCCCTTAATGAACCGGATGCCTGGGAGCGCCAGAGCCTGCTTCGCTTTGAACAGGGGGTTGATGAGGTTATTGAGGTTACCAAGGACGAAAAGGGCAGCGCCCTGCGATATATCGCCCCCCTGTATGTCGAAGAAGCATGTCTTGAGTGCCATGCCCATCAAGGCTACAAAACCGGAGATGTCAGGGGGGGGTTGAGCGTAACCATTCCCGTGGACTGGGTTTTTGAAAATATTGCTCAGAATAACCGGATGTTGCTTTATATTGCCCTGGGCACCATTGTCATTGTCGGCGCCTCTATTTATCTGATGTTGGATTGGCTGGTGGTCCGCAGGCTCTCCGTGCTGGCCGGGGCCATGGATAGCTATCCGCAAAAAAATACGGACTTATCGCTTTTGCCCGAAGGCTTTGACGAGGTGGGGCGGCTGTCGGAAAAATTTCAGTTTTTTTGCGGCCGTCTGGAGAAATCCCAGGAGGAGCTTAACCGAACCCGGGAGCAGGTTTTTCAGAGTGAAAAGCTGGCCGCCCTCGGCCGACTGGCCGCCGGGGTCGCCCATGAGGTTAATAATCCCCTGGGCGGCATGCTCAACTGTGTGAAAAGCATGCGGGAGTCGCCTGAGGATCTTGAGATGCAGGTGCGTTACCTGGGTCTGGTGGAAAAGGGGCTCAAGCGCATCGGCAGTATCGTCCAGCAGCTCCTTAATTTCGGGCGGACTGAGCCGCTGAGGTATCGGCTGTTGTCGGTGGATGATCTGATCAAGGATTCTTTTGTCCTGCTTGAGTATGGCTTGAAAAAAATCGAGCTGAAGCTTGATCTGGGCCTGCCCGGGATGTATCCCGTCGATTCCGATGCCCTGCAGCAGATCGTGGTCAATATTTGCCTTAATGGGATTCAGGCCATGCCGGACGGCGGCACGCTAACCGTAACCACCAGAGAACATGGTGATCGTTTGGTTCTCGGATTTGCCGATACCGGGGTCGGCATCAATGAAGAGGATTTGTCGAAGATTTTCGATCCATTTTATACCTCCAAGGATGTGGGCGAAGGGACCGGTCTTGGCCTGTCGGTGACCTATTCGCTGGTGAAACGGATGAACGGTAAAATCTGGGTTGATAGCACCAAGGGGCAGGGCACCTGTTTTACAGTGGAGCTGCCGATTAATCAGAAAGAGGCGGAGGCGGGATGACGACCATCAGGATTTTGCTGGCCGAAGATGACGAGATCATGCGGGTTACCCTGGGTGACCGGCTTAAAAAGCAGGGCTGGCAGGTGGATGAGGCTGAGGATGGCCGGGCCGCCCTCGCCAAGATCGGCAACAACCGTTACCATGTAGTGATCTCCGATATCAGGATGCCCCATGCCAATGGCTTGGAATTGCTCGACGTCTTGCTGCAGAGCTGTCCCAATACCGATATCATATTCATGACCGCCTACGGCAGTGTCGAGGATGCGGTGGCCTGCTTGAAGAAAGGTGCCACCGATTACCTGTTGAAGCCTTTTGATATGGATGATCTCATCATTCGGGTCAAGCGGCTCCTGGAAAATCAGGCGCTCAAGGCCCGTTATATTTCCATGGAGGATTGTTGCCGACAATTTCGCAAGCCGATCATCGGCAGCAGCAAGCCGGTGCGGGATATGATCGCCATGATCGGCCAGGTGGCGGCCTCCGACGCCACGGTGCTGATTACCGGCGAGTCGGGCACCGGCAAGGAGCTGGTCGCCTCGGCCATCCATTTTAGCGGGAAACGGGCCGCCGGGCCTTATGTGCGGATCAACTGTGCGGCTATCCCTGAAGGGTTGATGGAATCGGAGCTGTTCGGCCATGAAAAGGGATCTTTTACCGGAGCTGAGGCCAGAAGGGTCGGCCGGTTTGAGATGGCGGACGGCGGCACCCTGCTGTTGGACGAGATCGGCGAGATGCCTCTGCACCTGCAGGCCAAACTGCTGCGGGTGCTCCAGGAAAAAGAGATCGAGCGGGTCGGCGGCACCAAGAGCGTCAAGGTCGATGTCCGCATTTTATGCGCCACGGCCAAAAATCTGGTGGATGAGGTGAAAAAAGGCAATTTCCGGGAGGATCTTTTCTACCGCTTGCAGGTGATCCCCATCGTTGTCCCCCCCCTGCGGGAGCGCCGGGATGATATCCCGGAACTTTGCCGTTATTTTATCGATCAGCTGGGGGGAAACCGGCAAAAAACGATGCGGATCTCGGAGGAGGCGATGGCGGTGCTGATGGCCTATGATTTTCCCGGCAACATTCGCGAGTTGCATAATATTGTCGAGCGGCTGCTGGTTCTCGCCTCTTCCGATGTGGTGCAGCCCTGGGATCTGCCCAATGATCTGACCGGGGAGGTGGCGCCCGGCCAGGATGAGACCCTTAGGCTGAGCGAGGCGGTGGCCGCGGCGGAAAAATCGTGCATCCTGCGGGCCTTGCGCAAGGTTGACGGCAAGAAGGCCGAGGCGGCCGATCTGCTCGGCATCAGTCGGAAAAATCTTTGGGAGAAGATGAAGCTCCATCATATCGGGGCGTGAGTTCACAGCCCTGGTCGAGGTTGACGGCAATTGTTTTTTGTGCTGGTAATTTTAAGGCATAGCTATCAAGTATATAATAATGTCATTTCTATATGGATAACCCGTTAAATGTTTGGACAAATTCTTAGAAATACCAAGATGTTCTGGGGGATGCTGTTGGTCCTGCTGGCATTTTTTTTGTTGGTCACCGCCTATGGCGGCCGCCGCATTTATGTGGGTGAAAAAAATGGAATGCAGAAAGAGGTTGACGTTAAATTAAAGTTGACCGAGGAGCTTCTCAAGGGGGTTTTTGCCGAACTCGCTGAAGAGTTACACTTTCTTCGGAGCCAGCCCCTGGTTGGCGCATATGCGGCGGGCGGCTTTGTCGATCAAGCTAAACGGCGGGATCTTCAGCAGCTGTTTCATGATCTCATTCTTACCCATAAAAGTTATCGCAAGATCGTCGTGGTCGATAAACTTGGTCGAGAATTAGTGCGGGTGGATGGCGGGAAAGGCGGCAAGCCCCTGGTGATCGAGGAGATTGCCGATAATTTGCACTCGCATCAATTCTGCCTGGCCTCCATCAAGGAATACACTGCGGGCCATGTCTGCGCGATCAGCGCCGCCTTGGATGATGGCGAGGGGCGTGCCGGGAAAGAGCCGGGGTTGATTATGTCGACCGGGCTTGGTGATGAGCAGGGGCAGTGGCAGGGCATCCTTACCCTTTGGCTTGGGCTCGACCCGGTGCTCTCCCTTTTGCCGCCGGATACCTTTATTCAGATGAAGTGTAAGGACGGCGGCTACCAGATCTTATCTCAAAATGATAATCTGCCTGCCTTTGCCTCTTTGAATTTTGTCGATGATAAGGGGGTGATCCCCGTTTCCGACACCAGGCAGGCCCATTATGTAAAGGTTGACATCCTGGATGGCGAAAAAATTGTTATCGCCATGATGCAGGACACTCGGGGGCTCAAGGTTGCCCTGCTACAGCTCACCCTTATCTTTCTGGCCATTCTCAGTGGATTTTTTGGCCTGGTCGCCGTCCTCAATTTTTCCCGGAACAGCCAGCTTAAAGAATTGGTCGAGGCCCAGCGGACCATTGTTTTCTCCCTGGCCAATCTCTCGGAGTGGCGGGATTATGATACGGGCCAGCATCTGGAAAGGACCCGTAATTTTGGGGTGTTGTTGACCCGGGAGCTTGGGAAGAACAAGAAATACGCCAAGATTATAACCGATGAATTTCTCAATGATATGTATGACGCGGCCCCGCTCCATGATCTGGGCAAGGTGGGGGTGCCGGACGAAATTCTGCTGAAAAAAGGCAAGCTCACCGATGCGGAATACACCCGGATGAAGCGGCATGTGGAGATGGGGCGGGAGATTATCCAGGGGGTGATCGATAAGTTGGACCGGCCCGAGCCGTTTTTGTTGATGAGCAGGAATATCGCCCATTGTCATCATGAAAAATATGACGGCACCGGTTACGGCCAGGGGTTGAAAGGCGAAGAGATTCCCCTGGAGGCCAGGATTTACGCCTTGTGCGATGCCTATGACGCCATCCGTTCGCGCCGGCCCTACAAGGAGCCGATTACCCATATCCAGGCGGTGAATCTTATCTTTATTGATCGGGGCAAACATTTCGACCCGGATGTGGTCAATGCCTTCCTTGATTGCGAGGAAGAGGTCATGGAGATCTATGAGACCCATATGCTCTATGACGGCACCTTTAAAAAGGTCTTTCCCGAGCAGCATTCTCCGGAGGTGGCGGTGGCCTGGTCGGCTGATTTCAAGATCGGCATCGAGCTGATCGACGAGCAGCACCATGAGTTGATTAGTCGGATCAACAGTCTCTATAAGCATATCCTGGAAGGGGCCGGCAAGGAGGAAACCGTGCGGGTGCTGCTTTTTCTCAAGGATTATGTGGTCGAGCATTTTGCCACTGAAGAGGACTATATGCAGGCGCATGCTTACAGCGATTATGCCAGGCATAAGAGGCTGCATGCAGAGTTCATGCGGGAGTTTCACGCCATTTACCAACAGCTCGAGAGAGAGGGGATTTCCTCCGAGCTGGTGATGGCCGTCAACAAGCGGCTGGTGGAGTGGCTGGTGGCCCATATCTACATGGTTGATAAGGGGATAGTCGCCCTTTGTGAAAAAAATGACGGCTGATGTTGTTTAGGTTGTTCGTTTTTCTTCTCTCTTCGCATTGTTGCCTGTTCTTGCCGTGGTCTGTGCTTCCCGTTTGTTTCCCTGCCGCTGATATGATAGGATAGAGCCAACTGATGTTGGTCTGCCTGGATGTTGAAATCATTACTTGTTTTCTGGGGGAAGAGTCGGCATGAAAAGGGGATGGATCTGTCTGGTGCTGGTGGTTATCTTCGGGATGAGCGTATCCGTCCAGGCGCACCCGGCCTGGATGAGCGTGGCGGTCAAAGAAGGGGCGATGCGGCTTGCGCCCATGCCCTTCGGCAAAATTATCGCCCATCTCCATTACGGGGCGCGGGTTGATATCCTTGGCGAGCAGGGCGGCTGGTTCAAGGTGCGCTCCGGCGAGCAGGGTTCTGATGGCTGGATGCACGGCGCCAGCCTGATCGCAAAGAAAATCAAGCTGCTGCCCGGCGAGCAGCTTGAGGCCGGGGTGGCGGAAGATGAGTTGGCCTTGGGCGGCAAAGGGTTTAATGCCCAGGTCGAGGCCGAATACCGCAGCGAACAGCAGGATGTTGATTATTCCTGGGTGGACCGGATGGAGCGGATCGCCCCCGCCGCCGAGGCCTTGCAGCAATTCATGGCCCAGGGCGGGCTGGTGTCGAACCAGGGAGGTGGCGGCCATGCGGAATAAATTGATCCCGGTTGTTGCCCTGTTTTTTCTGGTTCAGAGCCTGTTGCTCTCCGGCTGCCGGACCATGGATGCCCTCGATGGCCTGGGCGCTATCCAGGTGGGCGGCTTTTCGATCAGTGAATCGCAGATGGCCTCCATCAAAAAAACGGCCAAGGCCATGGGCCGCGCCTTCACCGATATCACCCCGGAGCAGGAGTATTATATCGGCCGGGCGGTGGGGGCGAAACTGCTCGGTCAATACCATCCCTATGACGATCAGCGGATCAATCGCTACCTCAACCTGATCGGCCGGAGCCTGGCCGCTTATTCCGAGATGCCGGAAACCTTCGGCGGTTATCATTTCCTGCTGCTCGATGATCCGTCGATCAACGCCTTTGCCGCCCCCGGCGGCCTGATCTTTGTCAGCCGGGGCATGTTGCGCTGTTGCCTCAACGAGGATGAGGTGGCCGCGGTGCTCGCCCATGAGATCGCCCATGTCCAGCTCAAACACGGCCTGCAGGCGATCAAGAAGGGCAGGCTGACCAATGTCTTTTCGATCATGGCCACCGAGGGGGTTAAGCAGCTCGCCGCCCCGGAGATCGCCGAGTTGACCAATCTGTTTGAGGATTCGATCCACGATGTCACCTCGACCCTGGTCAACAGTGGTTATTCCCGGGCCTTTGAGCGGCAGGCCGACGCTGCGGCCCTCAATATTTTGGCCCGCACCGGTTATGATCCCCTGGCCTTGAATGCCATGCTCGGCGCCATGGCCCAGCGTCTTGATCCCCAGGGGCTTGATTTTGCCAAGACCCATCCCGACCCCAAAGAGCGGATTAAGGAGCTCGAACCCTTGCTGGCCGGCCGCCAGGCGATGGCCTGTGATTTGGCCCGTTATAAACGCTTTAAAAACACGCTCGGTAAAATCTGAAGGTGGGGAAAAAACTTATAACGGCATTGGCCATCGGCCTGCTGGCCGCTTTGGTTGGCCTGTTTTTGCGACAACAGGGTTTGCTGGCTCCCCTGGAGTTTGTCTCCTGGCAATACCGGGTCGCCCATTTCGCCGAGCCCGCCCCCTCCAGCGACCGCATTCGGATTATTGCCCTGGATCAGCAGAGCCTTGATTGGGGCAGCCGGGAAAACGGGCTGTCCTGGCCCTGGCCGCGGCAGGCCTATGAGGTGATTCTCTCCTTCTGCAACCGGGCCGGGGCCAAGGTGGTCGCCTTTGATCTGCTGTTCAGCGAGCCCTCCCTCTACGGCCTGGCCGATGATGCCGCCCTGGTTGCGGCGATGCAGGCCAATGGGCCGGTGGTCCTCAGTTATACCCTGGGGGCCGATCTGACCGGCCGGGCCAAGGCCTTTGCCCCTTCCCCCCTGGAGTTGGCCGGCTTTGCCCAACACCGGGCGTGGTTTGAGATCATGTCCAAGGCCAAGGCCACCCTGCCCGTCGATGAAATCGCCTGCTGCGCCGCCCTGCTCGCCAGTATCAGCGGCACGCCGGATCAGGACGGCATCTTCCGGCGGATGGCCCTTTTTGATCTCTATCAGGGGCAGCCGGTGCCCTCCCTGGCCCTGGCCGCCTATCTTGCCGGCGGGGGGAAAATGCCCCCTCTGACCCTTGCGCCTGGCCGGTTAAGGGTCGGCGATCTTCAGGTTCCCCTGGACCGGCAGGGGAAAAGCATCCTAAATTTTCGGGGACCCTCGCAAACCATTAAAACTGTTTCCGCCGCCGCGATCATCCAGGCCGAGCTGCAGTTGCGCAATGGCGAAACCCCGGCGATTTCTCCGGCCGAGTTCAACAATGCCTACGTTTTTTTCGGGCTTACCGCGCCCGGCCTCTTTGATCTTCGATCCACCCCCCTAGACGCCATTTATCCCGGGGTCGAGATCCATGCCACCGCCCTGGACAATCTGCTCAATCAGGATTTTTTGCAAGATGCGCCCCTTGGCTGGACCGTCTTGCTTGCCCTGCTCTGGGCGGGGCTGGCCGCGGTGCTGGTGGTGTTCTGTCAGCGGGCCTGGCAGTCGGCCCTGCTCTTTGTCCTGCTGTTGCCCCTGCCCCTTGTCGCCTCCTTTGTCGCCTATGGCCGGGGCTGGTGGCTGCCGGTGGCGGTCCAGGATCTCAGCATCCTGCTGGCCCTGGTCGGCGGCCTGGCCTTTAATTTCGCCACCGAGGGCCGCAAGAAACGATATATCAAGATGGCCTTTGGCCAATACCTGCATCCCACCGTGATCAACCAGCTGCTGGAGCAGCCCGACCGGCTGCGGCTGGGCGGGGAAAAACGGGAATTGTCGATATTTTTCGCCGATCTCCAGAGCTTTACCCGCCTTTCCGAGCAGCTTGATCCGGAGCGGCTGACCCTGTTGCTTAACGAATACCTTACGGCGATGACCGATATCATCATGGCGGCCGGCGGCACTATTGACAAGTATGAGGGCGATGCCGTTCTCGCCTTCTGGAACGCCCCCCTGGCCCAGCCGGACCATGCCGATCGGGCGGTGCGGGCCGCTCTAAGGTGCCAGGCCAGGCTTGCCGAGTTGCGGCCCGGGTTTGCCGAGCGGTTCGGCTTTGAGCTCTTCATGCGGGTGGGGATCAACACCGGCACCGTGCTGGTGGGCAACCTTGGTTCAAATCAGCGTTTTGATTATTCCATCCTCGGCGACGGGGTCAATGTCGCGGCTCGGCTGGAAGGGGTCAATAAAGAGTTCGGCACCCCGATTCTGATCTCGGCGGCCACCCGGCACCAGCTCTCCCCAGCCTTTCAGGTGCGGGAGGTGGGCCGGGTCAAGGTGGTGGGCCGCCAAGAGCCCCTGGTGATCTTTGAGCCGGTTGCTGAGGGCGAGGTTCCGCTGTCCGAAAGGTTAATTGCCTTTGAGCAGGCCCTGGCCCATTATTATCAGGGGGATTTTGCCGAGGCCCTCGCGATTTTCACCCCCCTGGCCCAGGATGATGCGCCGGCCAACCGTTATGTCGCCCGCTGCCGGACCCTGCTGGCCAACCCGCCCCTGGCCTGGCATGGGGTCTGGGAAATGACGAGCAAGTAAGCGGATCATGGCCGGGGTAAGCGAGGCGGGCAAGCCGCAACAGACAATGGCTGATTTCGGCTTTTTCAGCGCCGTCCGGTTGGTGCGGCCATTTTTCAGGCGATATCGGCTGCGGCTGCTGGTCGGCCTGCTGGCCCTGCTCGCCGTAGATTTTTTGCAGCTGGTCATCCCCCGGATTATCAAGGGGGCGGTGGATCTGCTGGCCAGTGGGGCGGCGAGCGAGACTCTGCTGGTGGACAAGGCTCTGCTCATTCTGCTGGTGGCCGCAGGGATTGCGGTCAGCCGTTTTCTGTGGCGCTATCTGGTTCTGGGCTTTTCCCGCCTGCTGGAGCGTGATCTGCGGGACTGGCTTTTCTCCCACCTGCTCCGACTTGATTATCCATTTTTTCAGAAAAAGCCGGTGGGCGAGATCATGGCCCTGGCCACCAATGATCTGGCCGCGGTCCAGCTGGCCGGCGGCATGGGGTTGGTGGCGGCGGCCGATGCCTGCATCATGTCCCTGGCCGCCCTGGCCTGCATGGCTTACATCAGCCTGCCCCTCACCCTGCTTACCCTGTTGCCCATGCCGCTGCTCGCCCTGTTGACCAGGGTGCTCTCCCGGCGAATCCATAAGGGCTTCACCCGGGTGCAGCATCAGTTTTCCAAGCTCACCGAATTTGCCCGCAGCACCATTGCCAATATCCATCTGTTCAAGGCCTATGGCCGGACCGCGGCCCAGATCAGAGGGTTTGATTATTTGGGCCGCGCTTATGTGCGGGACAATGTACGGCTGGCCGCGGTGCACGGTACCCTCTTTCCCCTGGCCGGGCTGGTCGGCAACCTCAGTCTTTTTCTGGTCCTCTTTTTCGGCGGGCGGCTGGTCATTGTCCAAAAGATCTCCATCGGTGATTTTGTCGCCTTTGTCTCCTACCTCTACATGTTGACCTGGCCGATGATGGCCATCGGCTGGGTCGCCAACCTCTTCCAGCGCGGGGTGACCTCTCTGGGCCGGATTAACGAGGTGCTCATTGCCCGGCCGCAACTGGTAGGGCCGGAGGCGCCGCTTGCACCACCGGCAGCAGTGGGGGAGATCGAGGTGCGAAACCTTGATTTTGGCTATGAGGGCCAGGAGCGGCCGGTGTTGCAAAACATCAATTTTCAGATCAAGGCCGGCGAGTTTGTCGGGGTGGTCGGTAAAACCGGCAGCGGCAAATCAACCCTCTGCAACATCCTGGCCCGGCTTTATCCGGTGGCCGGTGAGGCCTTTTTCTGGGGCGGGGTCGATGTCAATCAGCTCGATCTGGCCGCGGTCCGCTCCTCCATCGCCTATGTGCCGCAGGAGGTGGTGCTTTTTTCCCGGAGCATTGCCGCCAATATCGCCTTTGGCAAGCCTTCGGCCAGCCAGGCGGAGATCGAAGAGGCCGCCGCAATCTGCGGCATCCATGATGAGATCATGGCTTTTGCCGATGGTTATCAGACCATGGTCGGGGAAAAGGGGGTCAAGCTTTCCGGCGGCCAGCGGCAGCGCATTGCCCTGGCCCGGGCCGTTCTGCTCAAGCGGTCGGTGGTGATCATCGACGAC
The DNA here is from genome assembly GCA_013349285.1 of Deltaproteobacteria bacterium. Taxonomy (GTDB): domain Bacteria; phylum Desulfobacterota; class Desulfobulbia; order Desulfobulbales; family Desulfurivibrionaceae; genus DUZU01. The sequence continues at coordinate 55,956 of DUZU01000012.1, forward strand.
AGCCTCTCCGCCGTTGACATGGAGACCGAGCAGGCCATTATCCAGGCCCTGGCCCGCTACTTTGTCAACCGTACCTGTATCGTGGTTTCCCACCGGATCGCGCCGTTGAAAAACGCGGATTCCATCCTGGTGATGGCGGACGGCGCGGTGGTGGCCCAGGGGCGGCATGGGGAGCTTATGGCCCGCAACTCTTTTTACGCCACCATCTGCCGCCAGCAGCGGGTAGATCTGTCCCACGGCGAGGAGGGGCATCATGCGTAACGATTACGGCTACTTTGAGGAGGATCAGCTGGGCCGGGTCGGGGATGCCCGGCTCTGGCGGCGGATTATTCTCCTGGGTCTGCCGGAGTGGCCCGGCATTGTGCTGGCGGTGCTGCTCTCCTTTCTGGTGGTGGGCTGCGGATTGGCCTTGCCCTATCTGCTGCGGCTGGTCATTGACGATTTTGTGGTCAACACCGCCCTCGGTCAGGCCGAACGGCTGGCCGGCATCGCCAGGTTGGCCGGCCTGTTTTTGTTGGTCATGGCCGCCGGCTTTATCGTCAATTTTTGCCAGGTGCTGGTCCTGGCCTGGACCGGGCAGAAGATCATGCACCGCATGCGGCAGATGCTGTTTAACCATCTGCTCGGCCTGAATATGCGCTTTTTTAATAATAATCCCGGCGGGAAACTGGTCACCCGGCTGACCAACGATATCCAGAACATGAACGAGATGTTCACCTCGGTCATCGTTACCTTGTTCAACGATTTTATCAATCTTACCGGGATACTGGCGGTGCTCTTCTGGATGAACTGGCGGCTTGCCTTGCTGATGGCCGCCCTGGTGCCGCTGGTGGTGGGTAATACCATCTGGTTCAGCCGTCTGTCCCGGGAAGCCTTCCGGGCCATCCGCACCCATCTGGCCCGGATCAACGCCTTTCTGCAGGAATCCCTGGCCGGGATCGCCATTATCCAGCTTTTTCTGCGGGAGCCGGAAACCGAGGCCTCCTTTAAAAAGCTCGATCATGAATATTATGAGAAATCGCTCTATCAGATCAAGATTTTCGGGATGTTCATGCCCCTGATCGAGTTATTGGGCGCGGTGGCCATCGGCGCGATTATCTGGTACGGCGGGGTCCAGATCATGGCCGGGGCGATGACCATCGGGGTGCTGGTCGCCTTTCTCTCTTACATGCGCCTCTTTTTTCAGCCGCTTAAGGAGTTGTCCCAGAAGTACGCCATTGTCCAGTCGGCCCTGGCCTCGGCGGAACGCATCTTCGAGTTGCAGGACAGCCGGGCCTTGCTGCCGGCGGCGGCCAACCCCCAGCGGCCGGCCCATTGCCGGGGGCGGATCGAGTTTGCCCGGGTCGGGTTCGGCTATGCGCCGGGCCAGCCGGTGCTCAAGGATTTTTCCCTGACCATCGAGCCGGGGGAGATCCTGGCCATTGTCGGGGCCACCGGCAGCGGCAAAAGTACGGTGATCAATCTGCTGGAGCGTTTTTATGATCCGGATCAGGGGCGGGTGCTGCTGGATGGCGTTGATCTGCGTGATCTTGATCCGGAGTGGCTGCGCAGCCAAATCGGCCTGGTGATGCAGGATGTTTTTGTGCTCTCCGGCACGATCCGGGAAAATATCCTGCTCGACAGCCACCTGGACGATGCCGGGTTGCAAGCGATCCTGGCCCGGGCCCAGCTCCAGGATTTTGTCGCTCGGCTGCCCGAGGGGCTTGATACAAAGGTCGGGGAAGGCGGCCGCGATCTCTCGGCCGGCGAGCGGCAGTTGCTGGCCTTTGCCCGGTTGCTGGTCAGGGATTGCCGGGTGCTGATTTTAGACGAGGCGACCTCCAGCGTCGATGCCGAAAGCGAGATGTATATCGAACAGGCCACCCGGGCTTCCCTGGCCGGCCGCACCAGCATAATTATCGCCCACCGGCTGTCCACGGTGCGGCGGGCTGATCGGATTTTAGTAATGGAAAAGGGGGAGATTATCGAGCAGGGCAGCCACGCGCAGCTGGTCGCGGCCCATGGCCAGTATTACCGGTTGCTGGAAAGCGGCAATGGGTCGTGAGTTTTAGATGAGGAGGGGAGTTTGCCGTTTACAGCAGTTCTCTTTTCAGGTCGCCGACTTCCTCTTTGTCCCGGATATATTTGTTCACCGTACTGAAGTTTTTGGTGTCGCCCAGCATGATGCAGCCGATGATCCGGTTGTCGTCGATCACCAGTTTTTTGTAAACATTGTCCGAGCTGAAGATCTTGGCCTCGTAGCGCCCTTCCGGGTCGATGTTGCCGGCGGTGGCCAGGTTGATCCCCGCCACCTTGAGGAGGTTGCTCATGGTGGTGCCGTCGTAAAAGGCCTCGCCGTCGGTCATGTTGATCCCGGCCACCTTGCCCTGCTCCATGGCCGAGGCCCAGATGCCGTAGATCGTTTCCCGGTGCTCGGCCACGTCCCCGGCGGCAAAGATATCCGGCACATTGCTTTCCATGCAGTCGTCCACCACGATGCCCTTGTTGCAGGTCAGGCCAAGCCCTCGGGCAAGGTCCAGATTGGCGCGAACCCCGGCCGAGATGATCACCATCTGCCCGGCTATCGATTGGCCGCCCTCAAGGATCACCTCGGTTATCCCCTGATCGCTGCCGACGATCTCCTTGCTGATCGAATTTAGATAAAAGGTGAAGCCCATTTCTTCCATAATGGCCTGCAGACGGGCGGCCCCCCGGTTGTCCAGTTGCCGGGGCAGCAGGCGGGGGGCAAATTCGATTACGCTGACCTTTTTGCCGCGTTTGAGCAGGGCGGCGCCCGTTTCCAGTCCCAGCAGGCCGCCGCCGATAATGATGACCCGCTCGCTGTTTTCAGCGTATTTTACAATGGCGCCGGCATCGGCGATCGTGCGCAGGGTGAAGACGCCGGCAAGTCCAGTGCCGATGATGGGCGGCAGGAATGACCGGCTGCCGGTGGCCAACAGCAGCTTGTGGTAGGGGATTTTTTCCTCAAGATCGGTGATCGCCAGCCGGGCGTCGTGGTCAATGGCCATTATTCGGGTGGAGGTGCGCAGGTCGATGTTGAGATCCCGGTACCACTGCTCATTTTTGGCGATCAGCTTTTCTTGCTTCAGGTCGCCGCCGATAAAATCGTTGAGCCGGATCCGGTAATAAAAGGGGGTTTCTTCTTCGCTGGTGATGGTGATTCTGGCGTTGGGATCATGGTTGCGGATGGCCTCCGCCGCGGTGGTGCCGGCGATGCCGTTGCCGACGATAAGGTAAGAGGTCATGGCACACTCCCGGATAACTGGGGTTTATGGCAAGAAGCAGATGGATTATTGTTTCACAACCAAAGCCATAAGTAAAATTTTAAAATATCTGGTAACTTGCTTTTATGGCGTTAAAAAACAACAGAGGATGAGAGATGCTTGAAATTGTTGAACAAAGTTCGTGTCCCTGCGGCAGCGGCGCGGTAGCGGACCGTTGTTGCGGTCAATATATCGCCGGCACTGTACCTGCCCCGAGCGCCGAGGCCCTGATGCGGTCGCGCTATACCGGTTTTGTCTTAAAGGATGAAGCCTATCTGCTCGCTTCCTGGCATGGCTCAACCCGGCCGGAGAAGCTTGGCCTTGATGCGCAGGCGGAAATCAGCTGGCAGGGGCTGGAGGTGCTTACTGCTTCGGAAGAGGCTGATACCGCCATTGTCGAGTTTGTCGTCCGTTATACAGTGCAGGGCCGGGAACAGCGGCTCCATGAAAAGAGCCGGTTCGTGCGGGAGGATGGTCGCTGGTATTATGTGGACGGCGAGATCGACCCGCTGGCCGCGCCCGCGGTCAGCGCCAAGGTTGGCCGCAACGAGCAATGCCCCTGCGGCAGCGGCAGGAAGTATAAGAAGTGTTGTATGAATAAAGGGTAAAGGCTTAAGTCTGTCAATTTTTTGAGTATTAATTTTGTTTCAACCAGGAAAATGGGTAGATTATTAGTCTTGTTTGTTAAGAAAAAGACTTTTGCGCACACGCCATTCTTGATCATTATATTTAGTTGTGATAATTCTAGAAAAATAGGCTTTTTTTTCTAGAAAAAAATAAGGAGAGGCTATAGTGCAATCCATTGCCAGTAAAGTGATTTCTAGGATATATGGCAGAGGTAGGGGTTGGGCATTTTCGTCAAATGATTTTGTCGATGAGTTTACAAGGGATCAGGTGGATAATGCGTTATCTGATCTAGCTAAAAATGGCAAAATCAGAAGGGTGTGCCGTGGGATTTATGACTATCCTAAATACAGTATTCTTCTTGCCCAGGATTTGAGCCCTAACTTTGACCAGGTGGCACAAGCTTTTGCGCGTAAGTTCAATTGGCGTATTCAGCCGTCTGGAGATGCTGTCCTTAATTTACTTGGCCTTTCAACCCAAGTTCCGGGAAGGTTTATTTATCTTTCTGATGGCCCCACTCGTAAATATTCCATTGGCAACTATACGCTGGAATTCAAAAAATCAGCCCTGAAGGATGTGGGGTTTAAGTACAGGGAAAGCGGGTTGATCGTTCAAGCCATTAAAGCTTTGGGTAAAGACCGGATTTCTAAATCAACTATTGAAAATATTCGTAAACAGCTTGATGTCAAAAGATGTAAGCAAATAATTAAGGACACAAAATCGGTTACAAGTTGGATCTACAGCTATGTTAAGCAAATTTGCAAAGGGTGCGAGTGATGGACTTGGTCGCCAAGTTATCGGATAGCGAGCGAAAAGAGCTTTTTTTTGAAACTGCGGCGAGAAAAGGGATGACTCCTGCCGTGGTGGAGAAAGATTTTTGGGTAACGTGGACGCTTGGGAAAATCTTCATAAATCCCGAGCTTAATTCTATTCTCAAATTTAAGGGGGGAACAAGTCTGTCGAAAGTCTATAAATTGATCGAGCGATTTTCAGAAGATATAGATTTGATCCTCAACTGGGAAATTCTTACAGGAGAAGATCCTCAGGGGCCAAGATCTAAAACGAAACAAGCTAAATTTAACAAAGAAATTGATGAATTGGGGAGATCTTACATTGCGGGAGAATTGCTGCAAAAGGTTTCAGGCTCTATCGAGCCTATATGTCACTGTGAAGTTGCTGGTGATGATCCAAACGTGTTGAATCTTTTTTATCCGAAGGCCTTTCCTGATGAGTACATAAGACCGGAGATACGTCTTGAAATAGGACCTCTTGCTTCTTGGCTACCTTTTGAGAAGCACACCATCAAGTCATATGCCGCTGAAGCATTTCCGCATTTGTTTAAAAAACCGGAATGTCTGGTGCAAGTAATAAAAGCTGAAAGGACATTCTGGGAGAAGGTAACAATACTTCACCACGAAGCACATCGACCGGAGGGCAACGCGCAGCCGTCAAGAAATTCCCGCCATTATTACGACCTGGCTAAGATGGCGTTAGCCCCTGTAAAGAATAGTGCTTTGGCAGATATTGCCATTCTTTACAGGGTGGCTGAGTTTAAGCAGAGATTTTATCCTCGTAGTTGGGCCAGATATGATTTGGCGAAACCCGGGACGGTAAGCCTTGTTCCGAAAGGACATGTTTTAGAGTCGGTCAAGGATGACTATAAGGCCATGCGGAATATGATTTATGGGGTATATCCGGATTTTAAAAAAATATATGATGTGTTGGAAGAATTGGAAAGTGAAATAAACTCTCTTTGAGGGGCAGCGGTAATATGTCGTGGTTCAACTCTGCATTATTAATTCACCATAGTTGAAAGTATTGCCGGGTTAACCCCGGTTTTTCTTTTTAGGGGTGGTCCGGTTCGGCCTGGGGGCGGCGCCCTTTGGGCCGGCGCCCTTTGGGCCGGCGACCGCGCCCCGGCCCCGCCCCTGTTTGCCCCGGGTTTTCGGGGTATCTTCTTCTTTGTTGCCGGTCCAGCGGGGTTTGCGGTGGCGGTTTGGGGGTGGCTCAGCCTGGGGCTGGGCCGGAACCGTTGTCTTCTTTGGTTTTTTCGGTTTCTTGGGCTTGGCCTTCTGCAGGGTGGTCAGCGGCACATTATGTTTCGGGACAAAGCCGGCCACCGTTTCTCTGGGCAGCAGCCGGCGGAGCAGGGTTTCGATGGCGGTGAGCAGCGGGACCTCATCGGCGCTGACCAGCGAGATGGCTTCTCCCTCGGCCCCGGCCCTGCCGGTTCGGCCGATGCGGTGGATATAATCCTCGGCCACCTTGGGCAGATCGAAATTGATCACCCGGGGCAGGTCGTGGATGTCGATCCCCCGGGCGGCGATGTCGGTGGCGATCAGAACCCGGATCCGGGCGGCCTTGAAGTCGGCCAGGGTCCGGGTCCGCTCCGTCTGACTCTTGTCGCCGTGGATGGCGGCGGCGGAGATCTGTTCCCGTTTCAGTTGGCCCACCAGGCGGTCCGCGCCTTTTTTGGTGCGGGTAAAAACCAGCACCTGGCCTTCTGCCCGGTTGCGCAGCAGGTGGCTGAGCAGGGCCGCTTTCTTGGCGCTGTCAATCTCATAGACCCATTGTTTCACCCCGGTGGCCGCCGAGTTCGGCGGGCTGACCTCGATCCGGACCGGCTGGTGGAGAAGTTGGCCGGTAAGCCTTTTGATCTCGTCGGAAAAGGTGGCTGAAAAGAGGAGGCTCTGTCGTTTTTTGGGCAACAGGGCCATGATTTTGCCGAGATCGTCGCTGAACCCCAGATCGAGCATCCGGTCGGCCTCGTCAAGGATCAGGGTCTCCACCTGGCTGAATTGCACCGCGTTCTGGCTGAACAGGTCAAGCAGGCGGCCCGGGGTCGCGACCAGCACATCCAGCCCGCCGCGCAGCTGCATCATCTGGGGGTTGATCTTCACCCCGCCGTAGACCACCCCGGATTTGAGGGGCAGATGTCTGCCGTAGGCGGCAAAGCTTTCGGCCACCTGGATTGCCAGCTCCCGGGTCGGGGTGAGGATCAGGGCGCGGATGTGATTGGTCCCGGCTTTGCTGCCGGTAAGCCTCTGGAGCAGGGGCAGGGCAAAGGCGGCGGTTTTGCCGGTACCGGTCTGGGCCGCGGCCATGACGTCCTTGCCGGCCAGCACCGCCGGAATCGTCTGGAGCTGGATCGGGGTGGGGTGGGTATAGCCCTGATCCTTGACGGCCTGGAGCAGGGGCGTGGAAAGGCCGAGAGCTGAGAATGAAGATGGGGTCACGGTTGTCCTTGGAAGGTAATGAGGAGGTTGGAGTAATTAGTCGGCGCAGGCCAGGGAGCGTTCGTTGATCATCGAGGTGTCCACGGTCAGAAGCAGGAGTTGGCTTTCGATCTGGACCCGGTCTTCCGCATCGCAGAGCAGTACGTGAAAATCGAAATCCTTGAGCAAGGCATAAAAGTTGTCGAAAATCCCTTGTCTGGTGTTGAGCAGGATCCGGCACTCCGAGTCAATATGATAAAAATTGGCTAAATGCTGGATGACCATGAAAAAGCAAGCGGCGGAAAGATAACGGGTTACTGGGTGCAGATTGATGCCGGGATAAAAAGTCAAAACGTCAATCTTGCCTGCCGCCTCATCAAAGCAAAAGGTTAATGAGCAGGAAATATCCAGCCCCGTCTTTTTTTCATAAACGAAATATTCAAGCTGTGGCCCATCGATGGTGTAGTTGATCCCGAACCGGTCGAAAAATTCAGGCAGCAGGGAGAGCATGAAGGCAGAGCCCCCGGCAATGGGCGGCAGTTGGACGTTTATGGCGGCTCTCCTTGCTTGAGATGGGGGTAGAGTGGGGTCTAAATGTTCTCTTTGTTTATTTTGTTGATTTTGCATTATTTTTCGCGGGTGGTAAAGGCGAAATCCCCCTCGCCCGTCAGCCGTGCAGCACCTGGTCGGGCAACTCGTTGGTATCATCGGCGCGCACCGGGAAATGGCGGGCCAGCACCTCGCCGGCCCCGCGGATCTCGCGGCATAAGGCCTCGGCGGCCCGGCCGTTCTTGATCCCCGTGGCGATGTCGGCCGCATAGGTCTGCAGGGTTGCCTGGGAGATCTTTTCGTAGATCCCTTTATCGGCCAGCACCCAGACCCGGTGCTCGAACAGGGAGATGAAAAAGAGCACCCCGGTGGCGTCTCTGGTTTTGTACAGCCCTTTTTTGTAAAAACCCTGCAGCGCCTGCTCCCGGACCATCTCTTCCAGTCTTGCCCCGGAGATGAAGAATCGTTGCAGGGCCGGAAGATGGCCGATCAGCCAGCCGCTCAACAGGGTAAAGAGCGCGGCCAGCGGCAAAAAGGCCCAGAGGGAATCATCGAGCAGCAGGTCGACTATCCCCAAGGCCAGCAGGGAGCCGATCAGCAGCCCGGCCAGAATCCGGCTCTCCGGGTAGGAGTCGCTCCGGTCCACCACCATCACCGCCACCTCGCCCGAGGTTTGCAGCTCCACCTCCCGGATGGCCCGGGTGATCTCCGCGTTCTGCGCTTCAGAAAAAAAAGTTTCAGCTTTCATCTTTCACCATCCTCCCGAGGCCCCGCCGCCGCCGAAGCCGCCGCCGCCGAAGCCGCCAAATCCACCACCACCCATGCCGCCACCGCCCATGCCTCGGCCGCCCATGTAAACGCCGCCCCCGCCGCCGCTCAAAAAACCGGCGAGCATGATCGGCAGCAGCAGGCCGCCCAAAGCGCCGGCCGGAATCAGCAGCAGCAAAAGCAGCCAGCCAAAGGCCGAAGGCAGGCCGAGCAAGATGGCGAGGGGCAGGATAATCGCCCCGGCCGCCATCCCCAACTTGCGGGAGGCGCTGCCTAAAAAGGCGATGAACAGCCCGCCCAGGAACAGATAGGAGAAGAGCGGGGAGGCTTGCTGCCGCCCGTTGCGGCGGCTACTGCGCGGGTCAGCCTTGAATTCGCCCCGGCTCGCCTGGAGCACGGCCACCACCCCGGCCTCGAAGCCCTCGTCAAAACGACCGGCCTTGAAACTGGGGGTGATGATATCATCGATAATTCGGCCGGTGAGCAGGTCGGTGAGCACCCCCTCCAGGCCATAGCCCACCTCCAGCCGCACCTTGCGCTCCTGCTTGGCCACCAGCAGTAACACCCCGTTATCCTTGCCCTTTTGGCCGATGCCCCATTTTTGTGCGACCCGGATACTGAAATCCTCCAGGGGATCGCCCTCCAGGGAGTCGACGGTCAGCACCGTCACCTGGGTCGAATCGGTGAGGTTGAAGGATTGCAGGGCCCGTTCCAGCCGCGCCTCGGTCGGGGCGCTGATCATCTCGGCATAGTCATTGACATAGCCCTTGAAGGCCGGAATCTCGCGGGCCGGGGCCACCCCCACGGCCAGGGCCGAAAAGAGCAGGGCCGCCAGCGCAATGAGCGCCGCCCGGCCCAGCCGGTTGCATGTTTGCGGAAAAATCATCAGCAACCCCGGTTAGAATTTAACCGCAGGCGCTTTTTCCGCCCCGGCTTCAGCCTTGAACGCCTCTCGCCTGGGCAGCTGCAGCAGGAAGTTGTTGGTCAGATTGTTGGGGAAGGTCCTAATCGAGGTGTTGAAGATCCGCACCGCCTCGTTAAAGCGAACCCGGGCCACGTTGATCCGGTTCTCGGTGCCCTCCAGCTGATGCTGGAGATCGCGGAAGTTCTGGTTGGCCTTAAGGTCGGGGTAGCGCTCCACCACCACCATCAGCTTGGAGAGGGCCGAGGTCATCTGGCCCTGGGCCGCCTGGAAATTGGCCAGGGCGGCGGGATTATTCAGGGTATCGCTGCCCAGCTTTATTTGGCCCACCTTGGCCCGGGCCTCGGTCACCGCGGTCAGGGTATCCTTTTCATGGGCGGCATAGGCCTTGACCGTTTCCACCAGATTGGGGATCAGATCGTTCCGCCGCTGGTAAGAAGCCTCCACATCGCCCCAGGCGGCAATCACCGCCTCGTCGTTCTGTTGGATGGTATTGTAGCCGCAACCGGACAAGGCCGGGAGAAGCAAAGAAAGAACCAGAAAGAGAACCAGGCGCCGCATAAAAGACCTCCCTAATAGATGTTAGATATGGATGATCGGGTGTGTGAAAAATTTTCCTACACTGTAATGCATGGCCGGT
>DUZU01000013.1 GCA_013349285.1 Deltaproteobacteria bacterium
TGGTGCCGGCGGCAATGGTTTTTGCCGCCTCGGCTGGGGTTGCGTCAACCGGGGAGGTCAGTCGCGCCGTGTTGGTTGCCATTGAGGTGCCGGTGATGGCCGAGGTGAATTTATTCAGGCCCACGCCCTGGCTATGCTGCTGGTTTAACTCGCGAATCAATGCATTGGCAAAGGCGTCGATCCGGCCAAGGTAATTGTCGGATTGCCCTTCGATGAGCTGCCCGTAAATTTCCAGCCAGCCGCCGATTTTGCCGCCCAGTGCCGAGCCTGTTCCGAGTCCCTGGCTGGTCTGATTGCCGTCAATGTCGGTGTTGACCCAGTTGAGCTGGTTGTCGGACCAGCCGACCTGCCATGATTCGTTGGTTTCCACCAGGGCATGGCCGTCGGCGAGCAGCACGGTGTAATTGCCGTTGGTGTTTTCAAAGTAGGTAATGTCAAGCATCTCGCCCAGTTCTTTCAGGACGATGTCCCGCTGGTCGCGCAGGTCATTGGCTTCATTTTTTGGCCCTTCTTCCGTGCTGATCTGCACATTGAGCTTGGCAATTTGCGCGGTTAGGGCGTTAACGTCGGCTATCGCCGTATCGAGGCTGACGCCGATGTCATATTTTCCCTGGGTGATTTCCGCGTTCATATTATGCAGTTGATCAATGAGCAGCTGGCCCGCCTGCATGGTCGATTGGCGGGTGGCCATGATTTCCGGGTTATCGGAGAGAGCCTGCCAGCTCTGCCAGAATTGACTCATCAGATCATTGATTGCAAGGCCCGGCGCTTCATTGAAGACCATTTCGACAATCCGCAGCGCGCCCTGCTGAGCTTCCAGGTTGCCCATGGTCGATTTCTGGGAGACGATGCGCTGGGTCATGAACTGATCATACTGGCGGGAGATGCGATCGCCATGGACCCCGCCGCCGAGGCTGCCTGCCGCCACCGGGGTCGCCTGGTTAGGTAACAGGGCCAGGCTTTGTCTGGTGTAGCCCGGGGTATCGACGTTGGCGATATTGTTCGCGGCCACCTGCACCGAAAGCTGGTGGGTCAATAATGCCTCTTTGGCTATGCTGAGAACATGTGAGATCCCGGCCATTGTTAAACCTCGCGGCTGATGAAGGTTGGTTGTCTGACCGATGCCTGTTTGTTGACGCCTTTGAGGTTATAGATGGGTCGTTCGGCGGCAGCGCTGGTGATTAAGGAGATGGCATCGTTGAGGTATTTTTTTACGTCTTCGGCAAAATGTTTGTTGATCTGGTTGCCGGTCATGATCATCTCTTGCAGTTTGGCCAGTTCTTTCCGGTATTGCTGGAGGGTTGCCGCCTGCGCCGGGGAGAGCAGCGGAGTGAGGCTTGCCAGTTTTATGCTTTTGGCAGCAGGGTTTGCGGTTATCTCCCGGGCAATGTTTTGGGCCAGTTCGTCCAGGCTCTGGATTCGAACGGCATGGGTGCTCTTTTTTTTGCTCAGATGAATGAGCGCGGGCATGTCCATGGCCACCAATGCTTTTTTTTCCTCGGCGATGATGGTGATCATCTCCCGGGCCAGGGTGACTTCCTGCTCCAGGGTCTCAAAAAATTTGGCCGGCAATGAGGTGTTGGCTGTCTGATTGGTCGTTTGCATGGTTTGCCTTTATTTGCTGGATGTATTCAAGGTTTGTGAGAGTTGACGGTAAAGCATCTCGCCAAAGCCCATGGCGTTGCCGGCCGCCATTTTTTGGGCCAGCTGGTCGTCCTGCATGGATTTGAACATTTCCTCTCCATAGCCGCCCTCGATCAGGCCGCCTTCCGGAGCGCTGCGACGGGCAAGGGATAACATCTGGTTGATCATGATCGCTTCAAAACCGGCGCAGGCTTCCCGCAATTTTCTCTCTTTAGGCGTATCGGCAGAATTGGCGATTCCCTTAAGGCCGGCGGTGGCATCAGTGATAATATTCATAATTAAATTATCTCCAGTTCGGCCTGCAGGGCGCCGGACGCTTTGATTGATTGAAAGATGGCAATCAGATCCCTGGGGGCCACGCCGACCGAGTTAAGCGCCCGGACCACCTCGCCCAGGGTCGCGCCGGGGGCGAGCGTTACCAGGCGTTGGCCGAGATCGCCGGTGGTTACCTGCTTGTTGGCCAGAATGATCTCTTCGCTGGCCGGGGACTCCAGCAGTTCCGCCGTGGTCGGGGTGCGGGTCTGGGCGCTTTTTACCTGCAGGCTCAGATTGCCGTGGGAGAGGGCCAGCTGGTTGATTCTTACGTTTTCGCCCATGACCACGGTGCCGGTTCTTTCGTCAAGAACCACCCGGGCCGCCTGGTCCGGCATGATTTCCAGGTTTTCGAGGGCGGCGAGAAAGGCCACTTCTCGGCCCTGGTAGTTCCCGGGGATTTTGATTGCCACGGTGGCGCCGTCTTGGGCTTGGGCCGAAGGGGCTCCGGTGAAGGCATTGATAGCCGTGGTCATTCTCGAAATCGTGGTGAAGTCGGCGTTGTCGAGGCTGATGGTGATCGTATCCTTGTCGGCGAAAGTGACCGGAACTTCTCGTTCCACTGATGCGCCGTTGGGGATCTTGGCCACGGTCAGATGATTTTTCTGCTGGTTGCCGGTGGCTCCTTCCACTTCAAAGCCGCCGATACTGATCGGCCCTTGGGCCATGGCGTAAATCTTGTTGTTCAAGCCCTTGAGTGGGGTGGCGAGCAAGGTGCCGCCCTGAAGCGAAGAGGCGTCTCCCACCGAAGAAAGGATTACGTCAATATTTTGGCCTATTTTGATAAAGGGCGGCAATTTGGCGGTGACCATTACGCTGGCCACGTTTTTTACCTTGATCTGGGCCGGGTCAATCTTGACCCCCATGTTTTTGAGGACATTGGCCAGGCCCTGGGTGGTAAAGGCGGCATTGTTGCCGTCGCCGGTGCCGTTCAGGCCGATGACGATGCCGTAGCCGATCAGCTGGTTGTCGCGGACCCCCTTGATCGAGGCCATGTCCTTGAGACGGGCGGCCCGGCTAGGGGTCGGCGGCAGGATCAGCCAGATGGCCAGTAACGAGACGATGGCAAGCAGGGGGAGCCGAAAAAACCGGATTTGTTTTTTGGGGTTATCTGCGGCATTTTTTGACATGTTCTGGGTCCTCGGCAATTTTTTCTGTTGTCCAATGCTTTAGGCTTTTGTTGATAAGCTATAAGCAAGCATTATGCCATGCATCTGGCGGCTGCGGTAACGTGTTGATATTGTAGTAATAAATATTTTTCTCCCGGGCCGATCCTGGGCGCTGGGGGAATAATTTTCCCAGGGGATTACGGCCCTGTTAAAACGGCCAAACGGCATCAAGGCCCCGGGCCAGCCAGCCTGGTTGCTGTTTGTCGCTGATCACGCCCTGGCCGCTGTATTCAATCCGGGCGTCGGCGATGTATGACGACAGGATCGAGTTGTCCTGGGAGACGTCATTCGGGCGAATTACCCCGGAAAGGATGAGGTGCTGGGTTTCGTTGTTGACCTTGACCTCCTGGTAGCCGCGAATCACCAGATTGCCGTCGGTGCTGACATCGATCACCCGGGCGGACATGGTGGCGGTTACATTGCTTTTGCGGTCGGTCGTGCCGTCTCCCTGGAAATCGTTGGTGAGTTTGGCCTGCAGGTTGGTCAGTGACGGCGTGTAGCGGGAGTTGCGGTCGGCCAGCCAGGTTTCAAAGCCGAACAGGCTGGAGATGCCGCCGCTGACATTCGATTCCCTGGTGGTGGCGGTGCTCGCCTCTTTTTTGGCGCTGGATGTTTCGACAATTTTGACCATGATGATGTCGCCGATTTTTTTGGCCCGGCTGTCGGCATAAAGATCCAGGCTATTGTCGCCGCCATAGATGGAGCCTTCCGGGGTTGCTTCCTGCGCCGGGCCGGCGGTGGGCAGGCTGTAGCGCTCGGGCAGCGCCTGACCGCTCTGCGGGTTGGCGCTGACGCATGCGTTCAAGCTCATCAGCAGGAGGATGGAGGCCGGGAGGTATTTTGCTCTGATCATTTTTTTCTCCGTTTCTTCGGGTTAGAGCAGGGGAAACACTAAAATTGTTGGAATCGTCAAAAAAACCACGATTACAACAGTTATTACCTGGTGTTTTGTTGGTTTATCGTTAGGGGCCTGGGTCTACTTGCCCTTTTTTTTCGTCCGTCAAAATTCAGTTTCAACAATGCCCGGATTAATGACCCTGGCGTAAATTTCGTGGCGGCTCATCAGGTTTTTTACCTTGACCACCTCGCCGCGGGCGCCGTTATCGCGCACCTCGCCGGGTACGGTTACCCTGAGGTTGTCGGTGCGGGCCATAATTGTTACCAGGTCGCCGCGTTTGACCAAGGGGGGTGCTTCCACCAGGTGGGAGTAGAGGATGGCCCCGGCTCGCAGCGACGTTTTAAGTTTTTTGCCGATGACCAGATCCGCTTCGCGAATGATGCCGCTGTCCAGCATCGAGATGTCGTGCCTGATCATGGCGACATCATCATTGGTAATAATGTCGCCCCGGCTGAGCCGTTTGTTAAGGCAGGCAATTTCCCCCAGCAGGGCGAGATCGCCGAGCATCTTCACCTGGCTGTATTTGTTGCCGTTGACCAACAGATCGATGGAGATGATTTTTTTGCCAAGATGGCTGAAGGAAGGTTTTTGCGTAATCTCATAATCGATGACCCCGTTAATCGGCACCGTGACGCTCAGCGGTCTGGCGGAAAAGTTGTTGATCTGCAGTTCGTCATTATGCCAGGGGGAATTGGCCATGATGATTTCACTGAAGATGCTCTCCAGCTCGTTGGTGGTCAAAGTCCTTGTCGTCTCGGTCGCGGGGCAGGCCGGCGGCCGGCCAAGGCAAATGACGATAAGCAGGAGGATATGGATGAGGGGGCTGAGTTTCATGTCAGTTTACTCCTTAGCGGGCCAGGGTGTTGGCTACTTCCAGCAGCTTGTCCGCGGTCTGTACCGATTTGGAGTTTACCTCGTAGGCGCGCTGGGTGATGATCATGTTGACCAGCTCTTCGGTGACATCGACGTTGGAAACCTCCATGAACCGTTGGGAGATGGTGCCCAGGCCGTTGGTGCCGGGGTTGGCCTCATTGGGGGCGCCGGAGGCGTCGGTCTCTTTGAAGAGGTTGCCGCCTACGCTCCGCAGGCCGCCGGGGTTGATAAATTTATGCAGGGTTACCTGGGTGGACGCCAGAATTTGTTGTTCCGAATCCTTGGCGCTCAGCAGGCCGTTTTGGTTGATGGAGATAACCTGGGTGCCTTCGGGCACGGCAAACTCGGGCTGCACGCGGTCGCCGTTCTGGTTGACGATGTAACCGTCGGCGTCAAGGGTGAAGGCCCCGGCTCGGGTATAATAGTCCTCGCCGTTGTGGTTGATCTTGAAAAAGCCGTCGCCCTCGATGGCCCAGTCCAGTTCGTTGCCGGTTTCGGTGAGGCTGCCCTGGGTGAAAATCTTCTGGACCGAGGTGGGCCGCACGCCGAGGCCGATCTGGATGCCTGACGGCACCTGGCTGCCCCCGGTGGTTTCCGTGCCCATGGCCCGCAGTTCCTGGTAATAAAGATCTTCGAACTGGGCCCGGCTTTTTTTAAAGCCGGAAGTGTTGACGTTGGCCAGGTTGTTGGCAATGGTGTCCAGTTGCAGCTGTTGGCCGGTCATGCCGGTGCGGCCTGAAAAAAGTGAGCGGATCATGGTCTTCCCCTTTTTATGGTGTTGGTTTCATTTTATTTAAGGTTATGCCAGGCTGCCGACCTTGCGGACGGCCAGGTCGTCCAGGTCGTCGATGGCCCGAATCGCTTTCTGCTGCCCCTCGTAAGCCCGGTACAAATCGATCATCGCTGTCATTTCCGTCACGGTGTTCACGTTTGACTTTTCCAGAAAGCCCTGTTGGAGCGAGGCCTCCGGTGATGGAAGCTCCTGGGCGTTATTTTTGAGGCGGAAAAGATTTTCGCCCTCCTTTTCAAAGTCCTTTTGGTCGTCGCTGGTAACGATGGTCAAAATATTGACTTGTTGGCCGTCGACAAAGAGGCGGCCGTCTCCGGTCACATCCATTGATTTGCCTTCAATGGTGATGGGGCCGCCGTCGCCGACCACCGGGTAGCCGGAGGCGTTGACCAGTTGCCCGCTGTTGTCCAACTGGAAATTGCCGGCCCTGGTATAGCGGATGCCGTGGGGGGTCTGGATTTTGAAAAATCCTTCCCCGGTTATGGCGATATCCATCGGGTTGTCGGTTTTTTGGATCACGCCCTGCTCGTGAATGGTGTTGCTGCGGATTGCCTTGCCCACCCGTTGCCGGTTCTGATTTGCCCGGTAGAGCATTTCGTCAAAGGTGACATTGTCCTTTTTGTAGCCCGGCGTATCAACGTTGGCCAGGTTGTTGGTCACCTGGTTCAGTCTTTGTTCCTGGGCGAGCATGGTTTCGACGCTTTCCAGCATTCCCAGTCGATTTTGGATGAACATGGTTTACTTCTCCTTTTTGTTTGCTATTATTTAAAAGCAAATTGCGTGCCATAGATGAGGAATTGGCTGGAATGGCGCATGGCAAGGGCAAAGGCGGGGCTGTGGCATGGGGAGAAGAGCTAGGGTTGGGTGTCAAAAATATAGACATCCCGGCTGGGCTGGTATATTTTTCCTACCTGTTGAGGGGTTTAGGGGGTGTAGCTTTCGTTGGTCCGATAGACAAAGGCCAGAATCTCGGCCACGAGCAGGTAGGTGGAGGCGGGAATCTGCTCGTTAAGGTCAAGTTGGGCCAGGATTTCAACCAGGTCGCTGTTTTCCTGGATCGGGATATTGTGCTCCCTGGCCAGGGCCAGAATTTTTTCCGCAACCGGGCCGGCTCCCTTGGCCAGGACTCTGGGGGCTGGATCCTGGCTGCGGTCATAGCGCAGGGCTACGGCTTTTTTTCTGGGTTTGTCGGTTTTTTTTGCGCCAGGGGCCATGATTGTATGGGAGAATAAGTGTCCATGGTTTGAGGTAGCTGATAGGCTCATCATAGCATGATTTTTGATTTAACCAAAATATAAGGACGCCCATGCGATTTGGCCAAAGCCTGCAACCAGCAACACTGATAAAACGATATAAGCGGTTTCTTGCTGATGTGGAATTAGCCGACCACAGTCGGCTGACCGTGCATTGTCCCAATACCGGCAGCATGCTGGGGTGCAAGGAGCCGGGGCTTGCCGTGCTTATCTCCTGTTCGGATAATCCCAAGCGCAAATATCCCCATACCCTGGAAATGGTGCGGGTGGGTGATTCCTGGGTGGGGGTTAATACCGCCCGCACCAATCAGCTGGTCCGGGAGGCCGTCGAGCAGGGGCTGGTCGCCGAGTTTGGCCGGGTGGACTCCATCCGGGCCGAGGTCAAGGTGTCGGCGAACAGCCGGTTGGATTTTTTGTTGACCTGCGATGGGGCGCACCTATACCTGGAAGTGAAGAATTGCACCCTGGCGGTTGGCCGGGCCGCCATGTTTCCCGATGCGGTGACCACGCGGGGCGCCAAACATCTTGAGGAATTGCTAACTCTGCGAAAGGCCGGGCATCGGGCCGCGGTTTTTTTCTGTGTCCAGCGCGAGGATGTGGATTATTTTTCGCCCGCCGCTCACCTTGATCCCCAATATGCTGCAACCCTGATCGAGGTGGCCCGGCAGGGGGTTGAGGTGCTCGCCTATCGGGCCTGGCTGACTCCGGAGGAGATCAGGGTGGTTCATCCCCTTGAGGTGCGGTTGGGGGGGTAGGGGTAGAGACTGATTGCTCTTGCAAGGAAGGGTCGCGTATAATAGATTGCCTGCCAGGCCGGTTGGATTTTTAAACGGGCCGATTTTGTTCATTGTCTTTTGGTCTGTTTTTTTGACTCGGAAGATCTGTCGCGGTCTTCACTCGTTGGTGAAGCCGGTAATTTTTACTTATTGATTGTTGTCGTCGATGGAAAACAAGAAACCAAAGGCCGTGGTGCTGTTGAGCGGCGGTCTTGATTCAACAACGGTGCTGGCCATTGCCCGCAGCGAGGGCTATGATTGCTGCTGTCTCAGTTTTGCCTATGGTCAGCGGCAGGCGATCGAACTGGAGCTGGCCCGGGCCAATTGCGCCCGGCTGGGGGTGGCCAGGCATCTGGTCTTGCGTCTTGACCTTGACGCCATCGGCGGCTCCGCCCTGACCACGGAGATGGCGGTGCCCAAGGGGCGGAGCCAGGAGGAGATGGAAAGCTCCATTCCGGTGACCTATGTGCCGGGCCGCAACACCATTTTTCTCTCATATGCCATGGCCTGGGCCGAGGTGGTGGGCGCCGCGGATATCTTTATCGGGGTCAATGCCGTTGATTACAGCGGCTATCCCGATTGTCGGCCAGAATTTTTGCAGGCCTTTGAACATGTTGCCAACCTCGGAACCAGGGCCGGGGTTGAGGGGGGCAAACCCTTCACCATCCACGCCCCGCTGCTTCGCTTGTCGAAAAAAGAAATCATTCTCCAGGGGACCGCGCTGGGGGTGGACTACGGCGCCACCCACAGCTGTTATGATCCCGATGGCCAGGGGCGGGCCTGCGGCGCCTGTGATTCGTGCAAGCTGCGGCTCAAGGGCTTTGCCGAGGCCGGACTGGTTGATCCGGTTGTCTATCAGCCCGGCGGTAAAAAGTGATGATGAGCGAGGAGCTGCGGCAACAGGTGGGCTGGTTGTTCATGGTGGGGTTGCCGGGAACAGAGCTTGATGATTCAACCCTGAGGCTGATCCGGAAAGAGAGGATCAATAATTTTATCATCTTCAAGCGCAACGTCGAAACCCCGGAACAGTTGCGAGCGCTCTGCGAATCTCTGAAAGCTGCCTGTCTGGATGAGCAGTTGCCGCCGCCGCTTATCTCCATCGACCAGGAGGGCGGCACCGTGGCCAGGTTATCCGCGCCTTTTACCCGGTTTGCCGACGCCCGGATCTTGGCCGAAGATGAGCGGGCAGAGGAGTTGCTGGCTGATTATGCCCGCACCTGTGCCCGGGAGTTGCTCGGGGTCGGGATCAATATGAACCTGGCGCCGGTTCTCGACGTTTGTCCGGCCGGCCAGGGTTTTTTCATGGAGCGCCGGTCCCTGGGGGAAGATCCCGGCCGGGTGGCGGAGTTGGGGGCGTTGATAATTTCCGGGATGCAGCAGGCCGGGTTGGCTGCCTGTGCCAAACATTTTCCCGGACTGGGTGGGGCGGTGCTGGACCCCCATAAACAGTTGCCGACGGTGGCCAGATCCATCCAGGAACTGGTCGCCGGTGATCTGGTCCCCTTTCGCAAAGCGATGGCGGGGGAGGTGGCGGCGATCATGACCTCCCATACCATATATTCCCGGCTTGATCCCGCTCAGCCGGCCACCTTGTCGTCAGAGATCCTTACCGGCCTGCTCCGGGGGCAACTCGGCTTTGATGGGTTGGTGATCACCGATGATCTTGAGATGGGGGCGATCGAGAACGACGGGTCGGTGGCCGATGCCGCCCTTGCCGCCTTTAATGCCGGGGCGGATATGCTGCTCATCTGTCATGACCATCACAAGATTATTGCGGCCCGGGAAAATCTGTTTAAGGCTATGAAAGAGGAAAAAAATCACGCCAGGCTGAAAAAAAGTTTGGCGCGGGTAGCTGCGGTGCGCAGTCGTTTTGCCGGGGATTGATTTTTTGCGGTAAAGGTTATTGCTTTGTTGTTGTGTATTTTTTTGCGGGGTTTGGCCCTTGGTTTTCGGGCTGCCTGGCTGCTGCTTTCCTCCTTGAAAATCTTGTAAAGAGGGGGTAGGGTAGTTTTCTTTTTTATGGTAAAATATTTTTAAGTGGTCTCCATATTGCTGGCCCCGGTTTATGGGGAAGAGATCCAATTTTTGAGTGGAGGAGATATATGGAATTGCAAGTTGAAGGACGTAATCTTGACATTCGTAAATCATGGCAGGATAAAATTGAAGAAGAGAAAGAGCGTCTGAACAGGCATCATCCCGGACTTGTTCATCATCTGCGGGTAGCCATCGAGGATACCTCGGGCCACAAGCAGGGTGGGCATGAGGTGCGGCTGGTGGCATCTGTACCCAACGACACCATCGTAGTTAAAAGAAAGGGTGACACCGTGCGGCCGCTGTTGGTTGACGCCTTTGACACCCTTGGCCTGCAACTCAAGGAATTGCAGCGAAAGAGGCGGCAGAGCGGCAAGGCGGCGGATGCGGAAGGCAGTGGTCCGCTCGGTGGCACGATTAAAAGTCTTTTTCCCTTTGAGTCCTACGGGTTCATCATGACCGCCGGCGGCCGGGAAATTTATTTCCACGAAAACGCCTTGAAGGATGTGACCATGGCCCAGCTGGCCGAAGGCGATGAGGTTAAGTTCGGCGAGGGCGAAGGCGATAAGGGCCCCACCGCTAACTGGGTCAAGATCGTTAAATAATTAAGTTAACAAGAAGAAATTATAGATGACAGTATCGACGCAGGTTGAGCTTGGCTCGGAATACCTGCAGGAAAAAGAAGAAGTATTGATGGAGAAGATTGCCGCCCGCAAAAAAGAGCTGGGCGGCAATCTTTTGATTTTAGGGCACCACTATCAGCAGGAGGCGACCTTTAGGTTTGCCGATCTGACCGGGGATTCGCTCAAGCTCGCCCGAAACGCGGCAGAGGCCAAGGAGGCGAAGTATATCGTCTTTTGCGGGGTTCATTTCATGGCCGAGTCGGCGGATATTCTCACCGCCGATGATCAGGTCGTGATTTTGCCTGACCTGCGGGCCGGTTGTCCCATGGCCGATATGGCCACCCGGGAGGAAGTGGACTGGGCCTGGCAGGAGCTGGCCGGGGTGGTTTCCGGCCGGATCGTGCCGGTAACCTATGTCAACTCTTCCGCCCTGATCAAGGATTTTGTCGGGGGGCATGGCGGCTCGGTCTGTACCTCGTCCAATGCCGAGCGGGTGTTGACCTGGGCTCTGTCTCAAGGGGAAAAGGTTCTTTTTTTCCCGGACGAGCATCTGGGCCGCAATTCCGCCGCCGCTTTGGGGATTGCCGAGGACGAGGTTGTCCTCTGGCAACGGGAAAAACCCCTGGGCGGCAATACTCCGGAGCAGCTGCGCAAGGCCAAGGTCCTGCTTTGGGACGGCTATTGCACGGTGCATATGCAGTTTGAGGCCTCCCATGTTACCCGGTGGCGGGAAAAGGAGCCCCGGATCCGGGTCATCGTTCATCCCGAATGTCGGCATGAGGTGGTGCGTCTGGCTGATCAGTACGGTTCCACCGAGGCGATTATCAAGGCGATCAGTGATTCTCCGGCCGGCAGCAAATGGGCGATCGGCACCGAGATCAACCTGGTCAACCGGTTGAAGGCCCAACATCCGGACAAGGAAATTCATTCCCTTTCGCCCTTTCAGTGTCTCTGTTCAACCATGTACCGGATCAAGCCCGCCTATCTGCTCTGGGTGCTGGATAATCTGGTCCAGGGGCGGGTGGTGAACCGGATCACGGTGCCGGCGGAGGTGGCGGAGAAGGCCAAACTTTCCCTGGACCGGATGCTCGAAATCTAAGCTTATGCAAACAATCTATTTTGATAATAACGCGACCACTCCGATCGCCCCCGAGGTGCGGGAGGCCATGGCCCCCTATCTTGACCGCTATTTCGGTAATCCGGCCAGCGGCCATGGCTTTGGCGAGGCGGCGAAAGCCGGGCTGGATGAGGCGCGCCGCCAGGTGGCCTCTCTGGTCAATTGTCCGCCCGGCCGGGTCATTTTTACCAGCGGCGGCACCGAGGGCAATAACACGGCCATCCTCAGCGCGGTGTTCGCCGATCCTCATAAAAAACATATTATCTCCTCCCAGGTCGAGCATGCCTCGGTTAAGGTGCCGTTGGAGTTTCTGGCCTCCAGGGGCTATGAGGTGGAGTTCTTGCCCGTTGACCGTGATGGCGGTCTGGACCTGGACCGGCTGAAAAGCGCGATCCGGCCCGATACCGCCCTGGTCAGCCTGATGGGCGCCAACAACGAGACCGGGGTTCTCTGGGCCATCGAGGAGATCGGCTCGATCTGCCGGGAGCAGGGGGCGCTCTTTCATTGTGACGCCATCCAGTTGGCCGGCAAAAAAAACATTGATCTGGCCGCCTTACCCGTGGATTATCTGACCCTGGCCGGCCATAAGCTGCACGGCCCCAAGGGGGTTGGCGCCCTCTGTGTCCAGCGGACCGCGCCGGTCAGCCCGTTGGTGATGGGCTCCGATCAGGAGGGCGGTCGGCGGGCCGGAACCGAGAATGTGCCGGGGATCGTCGGCTTCGGCAAGGCCTGTGCACTGGCTTTGGACGGAGATGAAGCGCATGGCCGGATCCAGGCTCTGCGGGATCGGCTGGAGCAGGGGATCCTGGCGCGGATTCCGGATGCCAGGGTCAATGGCGCGGGGCAGCCCCGGCTGGTCAATACCATTAATGTCAGTTTCAAACATGTTTCATCCGCCGGCCTTATCCAGGATCTTGATCTCCAGGGGATCGCGGTGTCGGCCCACTCGGCCTGTCAGACCGGTGATCTCGATCCGTCCCATGTGTTGCGGGCCATGCAGGTGGACGAGAGTTATCTGCACGGCACCCTGCGGATCAGCTTGAGCAGGTACAGCAGCGAGGCTGAGGTGGAGAGGGTATTAACATTGCTTCCCCGGCTGGTGGCCACGGCCAGGCAGGGCTTTGCTCTGTAGTCGGCCAATGGCCGCAACGGTCTCTTTCCTGTTGACCGGAATCAGCGTTCTCCCTATAGTGAATTGTTTTATTGAAAAATCCGGGGTCAGGCCTGACTTGATCATGGCTTTGCCGGTCTGAGCTTCTCAGTATAAAAAACGGAGTGCATGTATGTGCGGAATAGTAGGTTATGTCGGGCACCGCAAGGTGGTGCCGATTTTACTGGAAGGCCTCAAACGTCTTGAGTATCGCGGTTATGATTCGGCCGGTCTGGTCTATGTCAGCGGCGATAAGCTGGCAAAGCATCGGGCCCGCGGCAAGCTGATCAATCTTGAAGAGATGCTTGACGAGGTGCGGGACAGCGCCAGCCATATCGGTCTGGGCCACACCCGCTGGGCCACCCACGGGCCGCCCACCGAGGCCAATGCCCATCCCCACAGCGACTGTACCGGCCGGCTGGTGGTGGTCCATAACGGCATCATTGAAAATTATCATGTGTTGCGGGAGAAACTCAAGGCCAATGGCCATGTTTTTACTTCGGAAACCGACACCGAGGTCCTGGCCCATCTTATAGAAGAGCACCTCAAGGATGATCTGGTCACCGCGGTTCGCCAGGCCCTGAAAAAGGTGGAGGGTTCCTATGCCATCGGCGTGTTGTGGGCCGGGCAGCCCGACACCCTGGTGGCTGCCCGCAACCAGAGCCCGCTGGTCCTGGGGGTTCAGGAGGGCGGCAGCCTGCTGGCTTCCGATATCCCGGCGCTGTTGCCTTACACCAATCAGGTGGTTTTTCTCGAGGATCAGGAGCTGGCGGTGCTCAAGGAGGGCAGCTGGCAGGTGCTTCGTCTGAGCAACGGCAAACCGGTGAAAAAAGAGGTGCAGACCATTGATTGGAACGCCTCCATGGCGGAAAAGGCCGGGTTCAAGCATTTCATGCTCAAGGAGATCTTTGAGCAGCCCCAGGCCATCTTGAGTACCTTTCGGGGCAGGCTCGATCCGGAAACCGGCAAGGTGGAACTGCCGGAAATCGGGCTGGGGCTTGCCGAGCTGAAAAATATCAAGAGAATTTCCCTGGTGGCCTGCGGCACCTCCTGGCACGCGGCCCTGGTCGCCAAATACTGGCTGGAAAAATGGGTGGGCATTCCGGTGGAGGTGGATATCGCCTCGGAGTTCCGTTACCGGCGGCTGCTGCTGGACGAAACGGTCATGGTCATCCCCATCTCCCAGTCCGGTGAAACCGCCGACACCCTGGCCGGGCTCAGGCTGGCCAAGAAGATGGGGGCCAGGGTTATTTCGATCTGCAACGTGGTCGGCAGCACCATTACCCGGGAATCCCACGGCACTATTTATACCCATGCCGGGCCCGAGATCGGCGTGGCCTCGACCAAGGCCTTTACCTGCCAGCTCACCGCCTTTTATCTGCTT
Source organism: Deltaproteobacteria bacterium (assembly GCA_013349285.1). Lineage (GTDB taxonomy): Bacteria > Desulfobacterota > Desulfobulbia > Desulfobulbales > Desulfurivibrionaceae > DUZU01. The sequence goes on from DUZU01000013.1 coordinate 14,021, forward strand.
ACCCTTTACCTGGGGCAGATCCACGGCACGATCAAGCCCAAGGAGCGCAAGGCCATGGTCAAGGCCCTGGTTGAGCTGCCGGCCATCATGGAAGAAGAGTTGCCGCGCCTGCAGCAGGAGAGCGCCGCCATTGCCGCCGCCTTTGCCGACAGTCGGGATTTTCTCTACCTGGGCCGGGGCAGCTGTTTCCCCATTGCCCTGGAAGGGGCGTTGAAGCTTAAGGAAATTTCCTACATCCATGCCGAAGGCTATGCGGCCGGCGAGCTCAAACACGGCCCCATCGCCTTGATCGACCGGGATATGCCGGTGCTGGCCCTGGCTCCCAAGGATGGGGTTTATGAAAAGGTCGTCTCCAACGTGGAGGAGGTCAAGGCCAGGAATGGCCGGATTATCATGGTTGGCAGCAAGGGTGATCGCACGATTCAGCGCATGGCCGAGCATTTCATTTTGTTGCCGAAAATTCATGAGGAGTTAAATCCTATTCTTTACGTGTTGCCCTTGCAGTTTCTCTCCTATGAGATCGCCAGCCTCCGGGGCTGTGATGTCGATCAGCCGAGAAATCTGGCCAAAAGCGTGACCGTTGAGTAAGCAAAATATAAACAGGGGTGGAGTTTTGAAAAAAAAGGCGTTGATAACCGGAGTGACCGGCCAGGACGGGGCATATCTTGCCGAGTTTTTATTAAACAAGGGCTACGAGGTGCATGGCATCAAGCGGCGGGCCTCTTCCTTTAACACCGACCGGATCGATCATCTCTATGAAGATCCCCATCTGCAGGGGCGCAAGTTTATTCTCCATTACGGCGATCTCACCGATTCTTCCAACCTGATCCGGATCATCCAGGAAGTCCAGCCCGACGAGCTTTACAACCTGGCGGCCCAGAGCCATGTGGCGGTTTCCTTTGAAACCCCGGAGTACACCGCCAACACCGATGCCATGGGCACCCTGCGCCTGCTGGAAGCGATCCGCATCCTGGGCCTGGAGAAGAAAACCAAGTTTTATCAGGCTTCGACCTCGGAGCTGTTCGGCAAGGTGCAGGAGATCCCCCAGAAGGAAACCACTCCCTTTTATCCCCGCTCCCCCTATGCGGTGGCCAAGCTCTATTCCTACTGGATCTGTGTCAATTACCGGGAGGCCTACGGGATTTATGCCTGTAACGGCATCCTTTTCAACCATGAATCGCCGATCCGCGGCGAGACCTTTGTCACCCGCAAGATCACCCGGGCGGTGGCCCGGATTGCCCTGGGTCTGCAGGATTGTGTCTTTCTTGGTAATCTTGGGGCCAAAAGGGACTGGGGCCATGCCAAGGATTATGTCCGGATGCAATGGCTGATGCTCCAGCAGGATCAGCCCGTGGATTATGTGATTGCCACCGGCGAGCAGCACTCGGTGCAGGAGTTTTGCGATATTTCCTTCAAGGAACTGGGCATCACCCTGCGCTGGCAGGGGGAGGGGCTTGAGAGGCAGGGGATCATCGAGGCCATTGACCCTGAAAAAATGGTGGCGGGTAACGGCACCCCCCCCAAGGTCGGCGACAGCGTGGTCAGGGTTGACCCGCGCTACTTCCGGCCCACCGAGGTGGAAACCCTGCTCGGCGATCCGAGCAAGGCCAAGGAGGAGCTGGGCTGGGTGCCGGAGATTACCTTTGCGGAGATGGTCAGCGAGATGGTGCGGGAAGATCTGCAGGCGGCCCAGCGCGATGATCTTTGCCGTCAGGAAGGGTTTAAGGTTTATCAGTATAATGAATAAAAACGACAAGATATATGTTGCCGGCCACCGGGGTCTGGTGGGGGCGGCCATCGTCAACAAATTGAAAAGCGCGGGCTTTGCAAATATCATCGGGCGGACGAGCGCGGAGTTGGATCTTACCAACCAGGCGGCGGTCTATGAATTTTTCGACCGGGAGCGGCCTGATCATGTTTTTCTGGCCGCGGCCAAGGTGGGGGGGATCCACGCTAATAACAGCTATCCCGCCGATTTTATCCGGGACAACCTGCAGATGGAGGTCAACATCGTGGAGGGGGCTTACCGGGCCGGGGCAAAGAAGCTCTTGTTTTTAGGCTCTTCCTGTATCTATCCCAAACTCGCCCCCCAGCCCATGCCCGAGGCTTGCCTGCTCACCGGCCCCCTGGAGGCAACCAACGAGTGGTATGCCATTGCCAAGATTGCCGGGATCAAGCTCTGTCAGGCCTACCGCCGCCAGTATGGTTTTAACGCCATTTCCCTGATGCCCACCAACCTTTACGGGCCGGGCGATAATTTTAATCTGGCAAACTCCCATGTGTTGCCCGCCTTGATCCGCAAGTTTCACGAGGCCAAGGAAAAAGGTGGCGCCGAGGTTGTGGTCTGGGGCAGCGGCACGCCGAGGCGCGAGTTTCTGCATGTGGATGACCTGGCCGCGGCCGCCCTTTTTCTGATGGAGCATTATGAGGGCGAAGAGATCGTTAATGTCGGGGTGGGGCAGGATCTGACCATTGGCGAGCTGGCGGCAATGGTTAAGGACGCGGTTGGCTTTACCGGCAAAATTGTTTACGATGCCAGCAAGCCGGACGGCACCCCCCGCAAGCTCCTTGATGTGACGAAGATTACCGGTCTTGGCTGGCGGGCGAAGATTGAGTTGCGGGACGGCATTGCCGAGACCTACCAGTGGTTTTTGGCCAACCAGGATCGTTTCCGGAGTTGATCTTTTGTGCAAAAAAAATGAGGGGTTGACTCGGGCACCGGCTTGTTGGCCGGTGCTTTTTGTTTTTGGGGAGCATCAGGTTGGCTTAAGGTAATAACCTGGATTAGATACGAGATGATGGCTATTAAGCAAAAAAATAAGAGATGGGTGGTTCCCGAGGATTGCGGGGCCAGGCCGGTGGTCTTTTTGCCGGGTTGGGGTTTTGACGGCCGGGTTTTGGCTCTGGCCGCTCAGGATCTTCCCTGGATCTATCCCGTCTCTCCCCTAGACCCCGCCGAGACAGCGGCGGCGCTGTCCGGCTTGCTTGACGATCATGGCCTTGAGCGGGTCCATCTGGTCGGTTGGTCCATGGGCGCGCAGCAGGCCCTGGATTTTGCCGTTGCGTATCCGGCAAGGGTGGAGTCGCTTTCGCTTCTGGCCATGCGAACGACGTGGCCCTCCGCAGAAATTGCCGAGATCCGGCGGGAGATGGCCGGAGGGCTGGCCGCTTTTTTCAAGGGATTTTATCGCAAGTGCTTTCTGGGAGAGAAAAAGACGTATGCGGCATTTGTCGAGAAATTACAGGAAAGTATGCTTGCCTCCCTTGATCCCGATCTTCTGGCCCGCGGTTTGGACTATCTTGAGCAGTGGCGTCTTGCCGGACTGCCCCCCTGCCCGATTTCGATTTGGCACGGCGGCCGGGATATCGTGGCCCCGAGTGAGCAGATGATCAAAATTCCAGGGGCCGGGGTGAATATCATCACCCATGGCTCCCATCCAATTTTTTTGGATAGAGCCTTCAACCCCTGGCCGGATCAACGCAAGGCCAGGATCAGGCACCGTTTTTCAAAGGCGGCGGAAACCTATGACGCCCATGCCCAGGTGCAGGGTGAGCTGGCCGCGCTTCTGGCCGAACAGTTGCCGGCCGGGATCAAACCTGCGCGGATTCTGGAGATCGGCTCCGGCACCGGCAGCTTTACCGCGGCCCTGGTCCGGGCTTACCCGGCCGCCCGGATCACCTGCGTTGATTTCGCGGAAAACATGCTGCAGGTGGCCCGCGCCAAGCTGCCGGACGGACTGGATTATATCTGTGAGGATGGCGAGCGTTTTCTCGCCGCTTGCCGAGGCGGTTATGATTTGATCTGCTCCAACGCCACCATCCAGTGGTTCGACGATATCGGCAAGGCCTTTGCCGATATCAGCGCCGGCTTATCCGCCCAAGGCCTGTTTGTCGGCGCGATCTTCGGGCCAGAGACCCTGCATGAGCTGGGCGGCGGGTTGGCGGAGATCTTTGCCACGGAATACACCTTGCCGGCCAGCCGTTTTCCGGATCGGGCCAGGCTGGAAGCGGTGCTTGGCCGGTGCTTTAACAAGGTAGAGATCCAAGAGCAGCGGCTGGTCCGGGAATATGATACACTGCTTGCCCTGCTGGATCATATCCGCAAAACCGGGACCGGCGGCGGGCAGCGGCTGCCCGGGTCATTGACCCGGGGCCGGATCAGAGAGTTGGAGAACTGGTTTATGGAAAAATACGGGGCCTATCGTCTGACCTATCAGGCCTTTGTGATCAGGGGTGGCCAATGAAGCAGATTTTTGTGACCGGCACGGATACCGATGTGGGCAAAACCTTTGTCTGCGGGCTGCTGCTTAATTTTTTTAAGGAGCAGGGGGTTGACGTCGGTTACCAGAAATGGGCGGCCACCGGTCCTGATTTTCCGCCCGCAGATCTGGTTTCCTGTCTTAATGCCGCAGGCCTGCCCCTGGTCGAGGCGGATATCCCCCTGCAGGTGCCCTATCATTTTGCCCTGCCCGCCTCGCCTCATCTGGCCGCCGAACAGCAGGGCGCCGAGGTTGATCCGGGCCATATCCGCCGCTGTTATCAGCAATTAAAGGCCAGGCATCAACTGCTGGTGGTGGAAGGAGTGGGCGGTCTGCTGGTGCCTCTGCGCCGGGATCTGCTGTTGGCCGAGCTGTTGGCCGAGCTTATGATCCCCACCCTGATCGTGGCTAGAAGCGGCCTGGGCACCATCAACCATACTCTGCTCACCCTGGAAGGCCTCCGGGCGCGGCAGATTCCGGTGTTGGGCGTGCTTTTTTCCGATGCCGCATCCGGCGACAATGAAATCCTGGTCGCCGATAATATGGCCACGATCGGCGAAATCGGCCAGGTCAAAATCCTTGGTCGCCTGCCCCGGTGCCGTGAGCTGGCTCAGGCCCGGGAGGCATTTTCCCCCATTGGCCGGGCCATCAGCCGGGAGATCGGCTTGGACCGCGAATAGCGGTTGGCTGGCTCTTACCGTGTTAGTGGCGCAAGGTTTTATTCGCGAATCAATTCGCTCCCACCAAAAAAACAATCCCAATCAAGCCCTATGTTGCAGCCATTTTTTAGTCTGCTGAAGCCAGGGGGGAATCAGAATAAAAAAAGGCCCGCTGTTTAGATGAACAACGGGCCGGCGGATCATGGCTAACCTCTGGATTACCTGAGGATCAGTACCGACGATTGACTGTTGGCCACCAGTTTTTCGATGAGGTTGCTGGAAAACATCTTGCCGAGCATCGATTTTTTCCCCATCCACAGGGCGATCATGCCCTCGTTGCTCGCCTTGGCGATGTATGCCTCAAGCCCTTCTTTTTCCACCAGTTTGATCCAGGCGTTGATCTGGCGATCCGTGTAATATTTCTGGATTTCCGCCATCTGCTTCTCGGTGTCTTCCTTTTTTTTCAGGCCCTTGGGACCGGTGAGGCCGACGATTTTCAGATCAGCATCATGCAGGGTTACGATCTGGTTGATCAATTCCAGCGACTCCTGCTGGATCTCGCTCTGGTCAAGACAGCTGATAATCTTTTTGGTCGGCCGCTGTTCCTTGATGACCAGCACCGAACAGCCTGCGTCCTTGGCGATTTTTTGGGGCAGGTTGAGGGTTTCGCCGTGCCATTGGCAGTCGGCGCCGTTGCTGCAGCCCAGAATAATGAGGTCGCATCCCTGTTGGTCCGCTTCCGCCATGATTTCCTTGATCGCGCTGCCGGCTCGCACCTTAAGATTGAGCGCTTTGGAGCTGTCCGGGGCGGCCCCAACCTGCCAGCCGCCATTGTCGGGGCTGAAAACCTCTTTGCCGGCCGGACTGGCGTAAGGTGAGTCTTTGCCGGTAAATTGAGCCAAAAAGCTGCTCTTGTGCGCCAGCATAGTGGCGGCCAGGGCTTGATCAAGGCCTGCGCTGGCGTTTGTCGACTGGATGCCGAGCATGGTGATGTCGGCCCAGGTGTTGGCTGCAAGTTTTGCTACTTCGGGGATAATCCCGGCGCTGTATGATTGGTTGTCCAATGCCAGTAATATTCGCATGATACCCTCCTTAACAGGTGGTGTTTTTTATCTGGATGTCGTTAGTTATTTTGGCCGCCCTGGTTACCGGCACAAAATGAGCGGGGTCGGGATGTGGGCCAGCATTTCCATGCGCGGACTTCTCCTGGTTGGAAAAGTGGTGATGGCCAGCCCGTATTCCCGAAATGAATCAGCCGCCTGTTCCGGGGTGCCGCAGATTACTTTGCTGCTCTGTACGCTGAAGCCGTTTTCCTTGAGCAGGCTTTCCGTGTCTGCAAGATAGCTGCCGCCTTCGCGCTTATCCAGAAAAACCAGCTCATTGTTTTCTTGGAACTTGTAATGGACCAGATCAAAGTCAACCTTGGCGGTTTTGGCGATTTTAATAAATTGGGCGATGAGCTTTTGCGGATCAACCCCGTCGCCAACCAGGATCACCCCTTTCTTGGGAACCACCAGGTTTTTCAGCACCAGCATCGGGCAGGGGGATTTGCTATAGAGCGGCGAGGTGATCAGCCGGTAAAAATCATTGACGTTGGAGGTGTTGACGTTGCCTTCGACAAACAGCTCGTAGCGGCCTTTTCGCAATTCTTCCAGGATTTCATCGTCTCGGTCGCCGACAAATATTTTAGGGTTGGCGATGAAGTTGCAGTTGGGGTTTTCGGTTTTTATCAGACGAAGCACCGTCTGCATCCCGGCCTCCTCGATCCCTCTTTCCCAGGTGCGCTGCACCCAGCCGGTGCCGGCGCTCCTTTGCTTGGCGTCCGGTTCCTCGACATGGGTGGCCTGGATCTGCATGGAGAGGATATCCGTAAGCTGGCCGGCGTAGCGCAGGGCAATACTGGAGGCCAGGTTTTCATCTATGTTAAGAAGTCCTTTAATCATTGTTCTACCTCAATCTGCTTGGTTGATGGCGGCTGATCTAGCCCTGTTTCTTTTTCTCGGCCCGGCTGATAACATCGGCGATTTCGCCGAGCTTGAACGGTTTGGCGAGAAAGTCGAAAACGCCTTTGCGGAAGGATTCCTTGGCGGTTTCCATGGTGGCGAAGCCGGTGATGACAATGACTTCGGTCTCGGGTGAGCGGCTTTTAACCTCGGTGAGAAACTGCATGCCGTCCACACCTTCCATTTTCAGGTCGGTGATCACGATATCGAAGTTCTTTTCCCGGACCCGTTTCATGGCATCAATGCTCACGGTAAAGGTTTCCACCTCATAGCCCTTTTTTTCCAGGGAAGGTTTGAGGCGTTTGCTGACGATGGGTTCGTCGTCCAAGATCAAAATGGTTGTTTGCGCTTTATCTGTCATGGTTTTCCTCCATAAGGGAATTCAGTTGAGTGATGTACTCGTTTATACTCTGGTCGCTGACCATTTTCACGTCGAGCTGCCGGGTGAAACCGATCAGCAGGCCGAGAAGATACAGCCTCTTGCGTAGGCCGGTCTTGTCCAGTTTCTTTACCCGGGCCACAACCAGATCATCGTGGGTTTCCACACGAAAATCCTGGCTCGCCAGAACCTGGCCCAGAAATTGTGCCCTCCGTGCTCGGCGGCAGGAGTCGGTAACTCCGCCGAAAAATCGGAAGTATGCATAATTATCGTTAATGTTATCGGTTAGATAGGTATCGATCATGGTGAAGTGATAGCCAAGCCGCAGGCTAACATTGGCATAACAGTCGGACACCACCGCCAGGTTGCGCCCCACATGTTCCGGCGCGGCCAGTTCCGGGGAAAAGGTTCGGGTCAGGCTGGACATGAAGCTGCCTACATCCACGGACATCGGCTCATTGTTCCAGGCCTTGGGATGGGCCAGGCCCTCCAGCATGGCCAGCATGGGGACGGACGCGATGTCACTATGTTTGATCAGGCCCTCTTTGTTTTTTGTCTTAAGGCCACCGCCGATATCAATCATGATCAGATCAATGGGGATGGGCCAATCCAGTTTGCCGGCCGCGCTGCGGTGATCGTGGTTCTGGTAATAATTATGATCGATCAGTTCGTTTACCGCCTTTTCATGGACAAAGCGGGTAATATCATGAAAGGTGTGGCAGGAGCGGGGCGCAAAGTTTTTATCGGCCGGGTCCAGGAGGTTTAACGGTTCTATCTTGCGTAACACCCGGCGCAGGAGCCGATATTCTTCGGTTTCGGCCAGGTCGTCCTCGGTAAGGGCGTATTCTTCGAGTTCTTTCACAATCCCTTGGTAGATGATTTTTTCTTCGGTATCAATGGTGATGGCCTGACCGTGCTGGAGTAATTTTGTGGCCTGGCCGGTGTTCAGCAGGCAAGGGACGCGGAATTCCCTGGCAATGGTGGCAAGGTGGCCGGTGGTCGAGCCCACATCGGTAATGATCCCGGCGGCGCCCCGCAAAACCTTGGCCAGCAGCGGTGAGGCATGGCGGGCCACCAGGATTGATCCAACCGGAAAATGCCGGAGATCCTCTTCCTTGCTCATTAAAAAAACCGGGCCGGACCCCACGCCTTTTTGCGCGGTCTCGCCTTGATCCCTCAGAAGAACCGGGTAGTTTCTGGTCAGCTTGGCCAAGGCGCCGGGTTTGATCTTCGGCGGCGCGGCAATGGCCAAGCGGCGGGCCTGAAGGAGAACAAGTTCCCCCTCTTGGTTAATGGTGAATTCGATATCCTGCGGGTATTTAAAATATTTTTCAATAAGCAGGCCGGTGGCCGCTATTTTTTGGATTTGGATGTTGTCCAGGCAGGCGGTGTCTTGTCGGTCGCCGGATACCGGGTGCTCCTTGGTGCCGCCGTTTTTTAGCAAGGTCAGGGCTTTTTTCTTGTGAACCAGGTTAACGGCGGTAATCTTATGCGGGGTTGACCGGCTGATCGCAAAGCTATCGGCGTTGGCCCGCCCGGAAACCAGCGGCCCGCCCAATCCCCAGGTTGCACTGAGCATCATTTTATGTTGTTCGGGGTGGCTGGGGTCCATGGTATACAGGACGCCGCTCACCTTGCTGTCGATCATTTCCTGGCAGGCCACCGCCATTGCCACTTCGCCCTCGTCAAAACCGATGGTGCGCCGGTAAAGCATGGCTTTTTCGCCGTAGGTATCGGCCAGGATCTGCAGATAGGTTTTGGCCAGCTCCGTGGCCTGGACATTGAGAATGGTGGTGTACTGCCCGGCAAAGGTGCGTTCCCCGTCTTCGCCAAAGGCGCTGCTGCGCACGGCCAGATAGATTTTTTTAAGGGAACGTTTGCCGGCCAGCTGCTCAAGGGCGCGGTTTAGATCTTTTTCCAGTTTTGCCGGCAACTTGCCGTTGATAATCAGCTTTCGGATTTCGGCGGAGGCGGCGGCCACGTCTATTTTTTCCTGGTGCCAGCTTTGTAAGATCGTGCTTATCTTGGGCTCCAGGTCGTTGCTCTTGATAAATTCCAGATAGGCGCCGGTGGTTATCGCAAAGCCGGCCGGGATTTTAAGGTCGAGGTTGGCGGCCACTTCGGCCAAAAAGGCATTCTTGCCGCCCACGGCTTCGACCAGGTTCCGGTTGATGTTGCGGTAAGGTATTACAAAATCAGCAACCGGGCAGGTGAAACGTCCGGCCAGGTCGCCCTCGATGGCGGCCCTGATCCGCTGAAAAGCACGGTGGAGATCCCGGTATTTTTTGGGAGCGATGCTATCCAGGGTAAAGATCAGTTTTTCGACCCGGTTGCTGATTTCCAAAGACATGGTGTGGACATGTTGCCGGTCAAAGATATAATCACCGCCAAGGGTATCGTTGGCTTTGGCGATAAGCTCCAGGATCTGGTTGTTGATGTCCAGAATCTCCTGAAATCTTTCAAAGAGAACGGCAAAGGAAGATGGTTCTCCCTTGCTTACCCGATGAAATAATTTATCGCTTATCTGAGTGAATATATTCTTCATGCTCTGTCCGTGGTGGTTACGCTTGCGGCTTTGTAAACTTAATGAGCGCCGCCTTTGCTCTTAAATAAAATTCCGGTGAAAAGACCGGCGCCGATGGCGATCAGTACCGCCATAACGCCAAAGAAAATGGGCTTGCCGAAGGCGAGTTTGGTCAGCTCGGCCGGGAAGCCGATCATCTCAATTTTCATTTCCTTGGAAGCGATTCCGATCAAATGACCGTTTTGGGCGGCGGCGAGTTCAACCGTGTAGCGGCCCGGTTTCATCATAGTCGGAATGGTCATTTCCACGGTGAAGGTTTTTGTGTCGTTTTCAATCGGGCCATAGCTGACGGCATCCTGGTGGGTGATATACAGTCCATCTTTTTGCTTCAGCTTGAGAAATTCACCGAACAGAAAATCTTTGTCCTCGGTGGCCGGCAAAATTTCGACTTTTTCTTTCAGTGCATGGAAGCTGAAAGGGCTTACCGGTGATGCCTCCAGATCGGTGATGGCCGCAGGCGTATACAGCATAACGACGGTCGGCGCATTTTCAAAGGAAACATCGCCGGTGTTCATCCACAACAGACCGCCGACCTTGCCTTTTTTCTTCAGATGCAATTCTTCGCCCGAGCCGGTAACGCGAACAACGGCTTCGGCAGTGGCTGGGATCTGGCCGGTGACCTTAACCGTGGTGCCGTTATAAAAGGCGCTGATCTGAACAACGGCCGGCTCAAGGCTGAGGTTGATGTCATTTTCGGCAAAGGCGTTAGCCGTAAGGCCGGCCAGTACCAACATGGTGCAGCTTAATAACAGTATAATGGTTTTTTTCATTTTAATGGCCTCCTTTCATGGCAATCAAAATATCCGGGGTCATCAGGAGCCCGGCCAGCATTTTTACGCAAACCAGCAGAACCAGAGAGGCAAGCAGAATCTTCAATTGGTCGCCTTTAAGTTTTTTACTCACCTTGGTGCCGACCTGGGCGCCGATGGTGGAGCCGAGCAGCAGCAGCAGGGCGAGCACGAAATCAACGGTGTGGTTACTGTTGGCCTGCATAATGGTTACGTTGACGCAGGTGAACAGGATCTGGAACAGGCTGGTGCCGACTACGACATGCATGGGCATTCTGAGCAGATAGACCATTACCGGCACCATGATGAAACCGCCGCCGACGCCCATGATCGCCGCAAGAACGCCGACCATGGTTCCGAAAAACAGAGGAAGGACCATGGAGATGGTGACCCCTGATTTCTCAAATTTGCTTTGCAGGGGCAGCATGTTGAGAATCCGCGCGTAAGTGGATTCCTTTTGGGGGGCGCTTTTCACAACCGGCGCGTCATCCGTGGTTTTTTTCAACCCCTGCAAGCTTTCCCAGAACATGTAGCCGCCGACTCCGCCCAGCATAATGACGTAAGTCACGCTGATCAGGAAATCCGCATTGCCCATCGCCCGCAGGAGCTTGATGACCTGGACTCCCACCGTGCCGCCGACGATGCCGCCGATCAGCAGCAACACCCCCATTTTGACGTCAACATTGCCGAGGCGCCAATGGGCCAGAGTGCCGGAGGTCGAGGCGCCGACGATCTGGTTGGAGTCGGAAGCGGCGGCGACCGTGGCCGGGATTCCGAACATGATCAGCAGGGGGGTCATTAAAAAACCGCCGCCTACCCCGAAAATTCCCGACAGCAGGCCGACAAAGCCGCCCAGGCCGAAGATGGTTAGGATATTTACGCTGTTTCCCGCAATGGGAAGATACATTTGCCACATTTTGTTGCTTCTCCTTTACTTGGTTTTATGTTGTAAATTTTTGCCGGCAGAAGGGCTTAATTTCCCCGCACCCGGCAAATAACTTGGTCTCGTATGGCGCTGACTCCCAATCTGTTTTGTTTGTCCCTGATTCCCTGGCGAAGAACAGGTTGAAACCGCCATCGGTTGCGGATTGCAAGTCTCGGTGAACCGGTAGCGCGCATATGGATAGCAAGGAGCGTGCCAAGTAAGGGGGCGGGGAGTCGGGTGAAGAAGTGAGCGTGGTAAGTCGAGTTATTTCAATTAGTTATGAGCGTGGTGGTGGCTGGGTTATTTGTGGTGAGACCCTATGGGCAATCAGGGCGAGCTGGGGCCGGCGGCTGATCCGTAATCGGCTTTAAGCGCGGGGTGGGCATGGTTGTAGGTGATAAAGGGGGGGGGAGTTGGCGGGGCGGAGCGCACTCATGTTCGGTGTTCATGTTTCATAATGAAATATTTCTGAATTTTCGATCGTAACGTATTGAAGTATGGTGGAAAATTAAGCCTTAGTCTGAAATGCGTGTTTCAAAATGAACTAACCCTCGTGGCTGTCCAGTTTATATTTTTTCATGCGGCGCCACAGGGTGGTTCGGGGCAGATTGAGGATGGTGCTGGCCAGATTTTTATTATAATCGGTTTTTTCCAGGACCTTGGCAATGTGCTGCTTTTCCACTTCATCAAGGGAGAGCAGGTTTTCGTCGCCGAAATTTCCGAGGCTGGTTTTTCGCAGCCTGGCCGGCAGGTCGCGCAGGCGCAGTTCGTCGCCGTCCGCCAGGGCCACGGCCCGCTGGATGATATTTTCCAACTCCCGGACATTGCCGGGGAAATCATAGTTGTTGAGCAACTCGGCGGCTTGGGGGGAGAGGCCGCTGATATTTTTGTTAAAGGCCAGATTGAATTTATCGATAAAGTGGGAGGCCAGGGTGGGGATGTCTTCCCGCCGTTCGCTGAGCCGCGGCAGATGGAGGCCGACCACGTTGAGCCGGTAGAAGAGGTCCTCCCGGAAGGAGCCGCGTTCAATGGCCTGTTTCAGATCGACATTGGTGGCGGCGATGATCCTGATATCAAGGTCAATGGGCTTGGTGCCGCCGACCCGGAGGATTTGTCGTTCCTGCAGGACATGGAGGAGCTTGACCTGCATGGACATCGGCATCTCGCCGATTTCATCAAGCAGTACGGTGCCGCCGGCGGCTGATTCAAAAAGGCCGATTTTGGTCTGGGTGGCTCCGGTAAAAGCCCCTTTTTCATAACCAAACAATTCGCTGCAGATCAACTCCTCGGTAAAGCCGCCGCAGTTGAAATAAACAAAGGGGTTGTCCTTGCGGGGACTCAAGGCATGGATGGCCCGGGCAACCATCTGTTTGCCGGTGCCGGTTTCCGCCTGGAGCAGGACATTGCAGTTAACTTGCGCCACTTTGGTGATCATGGCGAAGATTTCCTGCATGGCCGGGCTGCTGCCGACCAGGCCAACCATGGGCCCATCATTGCCCATCGCCATTTTCAGTCGGCGATTTTCCAGGCGCAGTTCAATTTTTTCTCGGGCCCGCTTGGCCACCAGGCGAATGTCATGCCTTTTGCACGGTTTGGTGATGTAGTGGAAGGCTCCTTTCTGGGTGGCATCCAGGGCGCTTTCCACCGAAGCATGGCCGGTGATAATTATGGCTTCGCTGTCTTCGTTATATTGTTTGACCAGATTGAGAATTTCCAAGCCATCCATGTCGGGCAGTTGCAGGTCGATAAAGACAATCTGGAATGGCTCCTGCTGCATTCTGGCCAGAAAGGGGCGGCCGGCAAGGAAGATCTCCACCGCAAAACCCTCCTGTTCCAGGGTTCGGCCGACAAGTTTGGCGGCGGTTTCCTCGTCATCAATTACCGCAACCCGAATCGTCATCTTACTGTTCTCCGGCTTTGGTGGCTGCGATGGGCAGGTATACGGAGAAGGTGGTGCCGACGTTCATCTTGCTCTTTACCTCGATGTAGCCGCCATGCTTTTTGATGATTCCGTAGACGATGGAGAGGCCCAGGCCGGTGCCTTTGCCGACCTCCTTGGTGGTAAAGAAGGGGTCAAAGATATGTTTCTGATCTTCAGGGGCGATGCCGGAGCCGGTGTCGCCGACATTGATCTTGATAAAGCCTTCCGGCTCGCATATGGCCTCAAGGTAAATCAGGCCGCCTTCGGGCATGACCTGGATGGCATTGATAAAGAGGTTGAGAAAAACCTGCTGCAATTTTTGGAAGTCGCCGTTGATCTCGGGCAGGTTTTCCGGAATATAGTCTTCCACCCAGATGGCATTGATCCGCAGCTGGTTGGCAATGAGTTTAACGGTGGCGTCGGTCACCGCTTTGATGTTGAGCAAGCTGGTCGACGGCGCCTTGTCCCTGGAGAAATCCAGGAGATTTCTGACAATTTTACTGGCCCGGTCGGTCTGGATCATGATGTCGGAGAGAATTTCCTTGGCCTCGGTCTCATCAAGCTCGTTGTACTCTTCAATCAGGGTGTCGGCGGATAGGGAGATGTTGTTGAGCGGGTTGTTCAATTCATGGGCAATGCCTGAGGAAAAGGTGCCGATCGCCGCAAGTTTTCTGGACTGGATCAGCTGATCCTGCTTGATGTTGAGTTGGGCCGCCATTTTATTGAAGGCCAGGATCAGTTCGGAAACCTCGTCGTAGCGGTCCCCGTAATCAGTAATCGGGGTGAAGTTGTCATTGACCAGATCATTGGTCGCCTTTTGCAAAAAGGATATTCGGTGCAGAACATTTCTGACCTGCAACCTGAAGAGCAGCAGGATCGAAAAAATAAAAACAGCGGTGACCAGAATGTAACTTATCACGATCAGTTTGAGCCCTTTTTTAATACGGGCCTGTTTCAGGGCGAGAAAATTGCTGACAAAATTCACCAGGGCTTTGCCCTTGTTGCGGATGGCCTGGGGATCGACCGAAATCCCGCTGGAGGAATCGGTAAAGGTTGCCTTGTATGTTCGCAAGGTGGCCTGAAATTCGCGCAGGGCGGGATACCCGGCCACCGAGGCGATCTCGCCGCCTAACTGTTCAATGTCCCGGTCGATGTTGTCGAGGTAGAAGATGATTTTTTCAAGATTGTCGCCGCCGACATTGAGTAGAAAGTTTTTTTCGTACCTCCTTACCTCGAGCACATTGTCGAAAAGGGCATGGAAATTTTCCAGGGTGGTGAGTTTGCGTTCGATCGACAGCATCTGCCATGAATAAGCGGTAATGAGCAGGCTTATAATTGCGACGATGACCAGGTACAGGCGGACAATCCGATATTTAATGGTGTGTTTTGGGTTATGCAAAATAAAAAAAGGCCTCTGGTAAGAGATTGTTAATATTTTGTTTCTATATACACCTTATGATTCTTGATGGAAAGTCATGAACTCGCTGAGAAAGATAATCGGGACGGGTCAGCGTAATTTTTGAGGTCTGTTTTTTTTGTCTTGTCAAGGTGGGGGCGGTGGTGTGATAAAAGAATTTAAGTTCTTGACATGGTCAGGTGATTAGTTGGTAAATATATAAAATCGGCCTGTTTTTTGAGAAATATGCAACACAATGTGTCCAATCGCCTGACTGACACATTGTGTTGCAGCATACCCTTGTTGGCATGGAGTTCAATTATGTCAAAGATTCAAGATATAAGAATCTTCTGGAAAATTTTTTTGGCGTTGCTGTTTGTCGGCCTGATGTCCACCACCCTGATCAGTATCCTCACTTATATTATGGGACAAAAAAATATCGAGGAGCAAGCGTTTAACAAGCTCACCGCTTTAAGGGAGGTCAAGGCCGCCGAGGTTGAACATGAGTTCGGTGAAATCCGTAAACAGGTAGCCGCCTTTGCCGAAGATTTCATGGTGATCAATGCCATGAAGGAGTTCAAGCAGGCTTTTGCCGAGGTAGAGGAAGAAGCTAAGCGTAACCCCGCGGCGGTTGAGCGGGCCAGGCATAATCTGGCGCAATTTCAGACAAGGAAATTTCTGCCCCGTTTAAATGCCAATTCTGAAGAAGTTTATCATCATGAGGATATAACCCCGGCAAACCCGGCGGCATTGCTGCTGCAGGAGCGATACATTGCGGGTAATCCTAATTCCATCGGCTCCAAGCTCGATTATGATCTGGCTGATGAAGGCAACCTGTATAATTCGGTGCATGGCCGATATCATCCGGTTTTCCGGAGCTATCTGAAGAAATTTGAGTATTACGATATTTTCCTGGTGGATCAGGACACCGGCAATATTGTCTATTCGGTGGCCAAGGAGCTTGATTTTGCAACCTCCCTCTCTGAACCCATCAACAAAACGAGCAATTTTGCCGAGGCGTTTAAGCTGGTCACCAGCACCGAGGAAAAGGATTTTCAGTTTGTGGTGGATTTCAGGAATTACTGGGCTTCTTATAATATTCCTGCTTCCTTTATCGCCGCGCCCGTATTTGATGGAAATAAAAAAATCGGGGTATTGGTTTTTCAGATGCCGGTTACCCGGATCAATAACATCATGACCAATAACGGCAAATGGCGGGAAGCCGGGATGGGCGCCACCGGTGAGATTTATCTGGTGGGCCGGGATCATCGTTTGAGGAGTCAGTCGCGATTTTTCATGGAGAGCAAGGATGAATATCTAAAGGCCTTAAGGCAGGCGAATCTGGTCAGTGATTTTATCTGTGATAAAATCAAGAATCTGAATACCACTATCGGCCTGCAGCCCGTTGAAACAACAGGGGTTGAGGCGGCTCTTAAGGGGGAGGCCGCTCAGGGTATTTTTAAGGATTACCGTGGTCATGAGGTTTTATCTTCCTATCGGCCGTTGTCTATTTTAAATCTTGATTGGGTAATCTTGAGCGAGATCGATAGTGAGGAAGCCTTTGCCGGGTTCAAAAAGATGCAGCTCATGATATTTATTAGTTTCATTGGCCTGCTTGGCCTTATCTCTCTTTTTGCCCAGTTTGTCTCAAGGCAAATAGCCAATCCTTTGATAAATCTGTCAATGCTTATGGCAGAGGTGGAGTCCACCGGTGATCTGGCCCGACGCCTGGGGAAATATAACCTGGATGAGGTCGGCAAGACGGTGACGAGTTTTCACTCCCTGCTTTTCAGGTGGAGTAAAACCCTGGGGGATGTGCAGGTTAATACCAAGCAGTTGCTTACCGAAGGCAGGTGGTCTGCCGAGGTAACCCCTTTGACCCCGAATGATTTTCTCGGAACGACCCTGTCTGAATTAAGCACGGCTCTGCGCAAATACCATGCTGAAAACAGTATGAAGAACTGGCTTGATACCGGCCAGGCGCAATTGAATGAAACCATGCGTGGTGAGCAGAATCCCAAAGATCTCGCCAACCGGGTTCTGGATTTTATGGCCCATTACCTGGATGCCAGTCTGGGTTTGTTCTATGTCGGGAATGATGCCGGAGAAATGGTGCTTACGGCAAGCTACGCCTGTCCGGTTCAGGAGAAACTGGTCCCCTCTTTCAGCCCGGGCCAGGGAGTGGTGGGGCAGGCGGTTCTTGAAAAAAACCTGATTCTGCTGGCCGAGGTGGACAGTGATTATTTAGCCATTCAATCCGGGCTCGGTGAAGGTCGGCCTGGCAATGTTGTGGTGGCACCTCTTGTCTTTAACGGTCAGGTCCATGGCGTTATAGAGCTTGCGACCATCCGTGAACTATCATCGCTTCAGCTGGATTTCATGCGGCAGGTTTCCGAGAGTATCGCCATCACTCTGACTTCGGCGATTTCCAGAATCAAGAATATGGAGTTGCTTGAGCAG
Source organism: Deltaproteobacteria bacterium (assembly GCA_013349285.1). GTDB lineage: Bacteria > Desulfobacterota > Desulfobulbia > Desulfobulbales > Desulfurivibrionaceae > DUZU01. The sequence goes on from DUZU01000013.1 coordinate 31,395, forward strand.
ACCCAGTTGCAGGCCGAGGAGCTCCAGAATCAGACCGAGGAATTGAAGAATCAGGCTGAAGAGCTCGAGGCTCAACAGGAGCAGCTAAAGCAGACCAACCGGATACTTGAGGAGCGCTCAGTAATTCTCGAACAACAGAAGGTGGAAATTACCGAGAAGGGCCAGCGGGCGGAAGAGGCCAGAAATTTACTTGAGATCAAGGCCCGGGAGCTTGAGGAATCCAACCGTTACAAGTCTGAGTTTCTGGCCAATATGTCCCATGAACTGAGGACCCCGATGAACAGCATCATGGTCCTTTCTCAGACCCTTCTCGAGACGACGGCCGATATGCTTTCTGTAAAACAGCAGGGCTATATGCGGACTATTCACGATTCAGGGGAAGGGTTGTTGACCATCATTAATGATATCCTCGATATGAGCAAGATGGATGCCGGTAAGATTGAGGTGCATTGGCAGGAGGTTGACCTCTATGAGGTGTGCGATGCTCTTGAAAGGATGTTTTTGCCTCTGGCCGACCAGAAGGGCATAGCTCTTGCCATGGAAACGGATAAAGAACTGCCGCTGATCGAAAGTGACCGGCAGCGGCTTGAGCAGATATTGCGTAACCTGCTGGGTAATGCTGTCAAGTTTACGAGCAAAGGCAAGGTTTCCCTTTCGATTTACCGGCCCCAGGGAGAAAAGCAGATTCAGGAAAGAATCTGTTCGTCTCAGGATTACATCGTCTTTGAGGTCAAGGATACCGGGATCGGTATTTCAAAAGAAAAGCATGGGGCGATTTTTGAGGCTTTCCAACAAGAGGATGGCTCTACCAGTCGGGTTCATGGCGGAACCGGGCTGGGTCTGACTATTACCAAGGAGTTTTGCCGCCTTCTCGGCGGAGCCATTGATCTGGTTAGCGAGCCTGGAAAGGGAAGTACCTTCAGCCTTTATCTGCCGGTGTCAAAATTGGGTGAGCTTGCGCTTTCTTCTGCCGCAGAGGCTAAGGCGAAGCCTCTTTCTCGGCCTGAAGCGACAGGAAGATTAAAAGGCTCAGCAGAGCAGGCAGTTGCAGATCCCGTGGTGATTCCGGCGGTTGCGGATAATGAGGCGGAAGAACCTGGTGATTTGTGGGAGGATTTGGTCGGCCACACCTTGTTGGTGGTGGATGATGATCCGAGAAATATTTACACCATGGCCGCTATATTTGAACCGGTCGGGATCGAAATGATCGTGGCCGCCAATGGGGGGGAGGCCTTGCAGTTATTGCAGGAGCAGCCAGGGATTTCCGCTATTATTATGGATATCATGATGCCGGAGATGGATGGTTACGAGACCATGAAAAACATCAGGGCGATCAGCGGGTTCAAGAAAATACCGATTATAGCTTTAACAGCCAAGGTCATGAAGGGTGAAAGGGAACGTTGTCTTGCGGCCGGAGCCAATGAGTACCTTACCAAGCCGGTATCAAAAAACAAGGTTCTCAGCATTCTCAGGATGTGGCTGTTCGATGATTCTGGAAAAAGAGGAGTACCCGGCCCGCAATGTTAAACAGGCAATGCGGGTTCGAGAGGCGGATAGCATGATACAAAGTATTTTCAGTATAGAGGTGGAGTTGGTTGTGCAGGCCATCTTCTTAAGATACGGCTATAATTTCCGGGATTATTCCCGGGCTTCGGTCAAACGAAGGATCGCCGCACGTCTTAAAAAAGAAGGACTGGATAATATGGCGGCGCTCCAGCATAAAATTCTTCACCAGCCTGATTTTTTTGAAGAGATCATCGATGATTTTTCAATCAACGTTACCGAAATGTTTCGGGACCCTGAGTTTTATCTTCTTATGCGGGAAAAGGTTTTTCCTGTTTTGCAGCAACGCAAGAGCCTCAAAGTGTGGCATGCAGGATGCGGCAGTGGTGAGGAGGTCTATTCGCTGGCCATATTTTTTTATGAAAACGGAATGTGTGATAATACCCAGTTTTACGGCACCGACATAAATAATCGCTCTCTCGAAAAAGCCAAAGCCGGCGAGATCAGTATTAAAAATCTTAGAAATTATAATGCCAATTACCAGGCGGCCGGGGGCAACAGCAGTTTGGTTGATTATTTTACCCTTACCGCAACCATGGCCAGATTGAATGACAATATCAGAAAGAATCTTTTTTTTACCGAACATAATCTGGTTCATGATCAGGTTTTTGGTGAAATGGATCTGATCCTGTGTCGGAATGTGCTGATTTACTTTAATGAAAAGCTGCAGCGAAGGGTATTGCGGTTGTTGCAAAAAAGTCTGCGGCCCGGAGGGTATATCTGTCTTGGTATGAAAGAGAGCCTCTATTTTTCACCGGATCGGGATAATTTTGAGGTGGTGGACGGCCGGGTCAATATTTTTCGCTTGAAAGGCAAGGTTGAAAAGGATTCAGGGCATGGATGAGGTTAAGCATCTTGTTGCCATCGGGGCATCCGCCGGAGGCATAGAGGGGGTAAAGGCTATTATCAAGGCCTTGCCGGAAGATTTTGTCAGCCCGATTGTGGTGGTGCTTCACTTGTCCCGCAGTAAAGAGACTTTTTTGGTTGAGTTGCTTGGTAAGGGCTGCAAGTTAAAGGTCAAGGAGGCTGATAATCAGGAGGCTCTGCAGTTGGCAACGGTTTATGTCGCCCCGAGAAACTATCATCTTCTGCTTGAGGATGACCTGCGATTCTCTTTATCGGTTGACGACCCGGTTAATTTTTCTAGGCCGTCGGTTGATGTGTTTTTTGAGTCGGCTGCCGATGTAATGGGCCCCCGACTGACCGGGGTGATTTTGAGCGGAGGTAATGCCGACGGCGCCATAGGCTTGGCCAAGATCAAGGAAATGGGCGGAACGACCGTCGTGCAGGACCCGGAAAGTGTAAGATTTTCCGCTATGCCGGAAGCGGCTATCCGTGTGACTGAAGTCGATTTTGTGCTTCCCGTTGAGGAAATTGCCGAAAAACTGGTGGAGCTCAGTGCGGCAAATTATAAGGCCGGTTTTATGGATGGGGATAGGTATGCGTGATAAAATTTTGCTGGTTGACGATCACCCGGAAAATTTGGTGAGTCTGGAGGCGGTGCTGGAAAGTCTGGATGTGGAGATGGTGAAGGCCCTTTCCGGCAAGGATGCGCTTACCCTTGCCTTTAAAGAGGACTTTTGTCTTGTTTTGCTCGATGTGCAGATGCCGGAGATGGACGGTTTTGAGGTTGCGCATTTTCTTAAACAAGCCAAGCGCACCCGGGAAATTCCGATAATTTTCATCACCGCCATTTCCAAGGAAGATAAGCATGTTTTTAAAGGCTATTCCACCGGGGCCGTTGATTATGTTTTTAAGCCCTTTAATCCGAAAACCTTGCTTGCCAAGGTAAATGTTTTTTTGCAGTTACAGCGTCAGAAGAAAGAGTTGGCCGGCAAAACGGTTGAGCTTCAAGGTATGGTTGCCGATCTTGAGCAGACCCGTCGGGAGCTGGAAAAGAGTAAGTTGTATCTCCTCAATGCCCAAAAAATTGCCAAGCTCGGTATCTGGTCTTGGGGTTTGCATTCGGAAATTTTTTCATGCTCCACAGAGCTTTGCAATATTGTCCAGCTGGAAAAAGGTAAACGGCTGCAGGGGATGGATGACTTTATCGGGATGGTTGCTGTTGCCGACCGGCAGACGGTGAAAGAGAAAATAGATCAAGCTATTTATGCAAACAAATCCTACAGCATTGAACACCGGATTGATTTGCCGGGTAGTGCTCAGCGAGTGGTCTTTCATTCCGGTGAAATTTTTTATGACGAAAAAAATGAGCCTGAAGTTCTGATCGGCACGGTTCATGATATTACCGATTTGCGGATGGTCGAAGGTCAGCTGAAACTGACCGAGGAGGTGCTCAACAGCGCAGGTGAAGGGGTTTTGATAACCGACAGCGATTCGGTAATTATAACCGTTAACCCGGCATTTACCTTGATTACCGGCTATACGGCGGAAGAGGTGGTCGGCAAAAAGCCCAATGTCCTAAAATCAAAGCACCATGATGAGGTGTTTTACAAGGCGTTGTGGGGCGCACTTTTAAGCGAGGGCAAGTGGCACGGTGAAATATGGAACCGGCGGAAAAGCGGTGAAGCGTATCCGCAGTTAACCTCTATTACCGCGGTCAAAAAGTTTGACGGGACAGTCAGCAATTATATTGGTGTTCTGATGGATATCTCCGCAGAAAAGAACACCGAGGAGGAATTGCGTTACCAGGCCGATCATGACGCTTTGACCAGCCTGCCCAATCGCGCTCTTTTTGTCGACAGGCTGGGGCAGGCTATTCCTGGAAAGGGCAGTGGGCGCAAGGTGGCGGTTTACACCTTGGGCTTGGATCATTTTAAAAAGATCAATGACAGTCTGGGGCCTAATGTGGGTGATGCTCTTTTGCTGGAGGTGGCGCAGCGTTCTGCTGATTATTTGGCCGAAGCAAACAGCTTCAGCCGGCTGGGGGGCGATGAGTTTGCTTTTTTTGTAAAAGATGTTGGTACTGTTCAGCAGGTTGCCCAACTGGCTGATCATTTTTTCGAGATTTTTGACCTGCCATTTTCCTTTGGTGACCATGTTCTTTATGTGACGGCCAGTATGGGGATATCTTTGGCCCCTGATGATGCAATGGATTCGGCGACACTGTTTAAAAACGCGGGGCTAGCCATGCACCGGGCTAAGGAAAGAGGGCGGAATCAATACCAGTTTTTTACTCAGGCCATGGATGAGGAAGCTGCCAAACGGCTTCAGCTTGAAGGTGAGATGAGAAAGGGGATTGCGGAGGATGAGTTTTTTCTGGTCTATCAGCCCAAGGTTGACCTCTCCACCGGCAGGGTGGTGGGAATGGAGGCCCTGGTCCGTTGGCGGCATAAGGAGTCCGGTATTGTCAGCCCGGCGGATTTTATTCCGGTTGCCGAGGACACCGGGCTGGTTATTCCCCTGGGTAAATGGATTCTTGAGGAGGCCTGTCGCGCCACCCGCAACTGGCTGGAATCGGGTTATGATTTAAAGGTTTCGGTCAATCTTTCGGTCAAGCAGTTTCAGAGTCCGGAGCTGGTCGAAATGATTGAGAAAGCCTTGCTTGACAACGATTTTCCGGCGGCAAGGCTTGAGTTGGAAATTACCGAAAGCATGGTCATGGGCGACATGGTTCTGGTCATTGAAAAGCTTAGGAGGCTGAAGGCGCTTGGGTTGGAGGTTTCGATGGACGATTTCGGCACCGGTTATTCTTCGCTGAGTTATTTGAAAAAATTACCCATTGATACCCTGAAGATCGATCAGTCCTTTATCCGTGACCTGGAGTCTGATTCGGAAGACGCCCATATCGTCAGCGCCATAATCGCCATGGCCAAAAGCCTCAACCTGAAGGTAATCGCCGAAGGCGTTGAGCAACAGGAGCATGTCGAATTTTTACGGGGGCAGAACTGCGATATGATCCAGGGCTATTTCTTCAGCAAGCCGTTGCCGGCCGATGAGTTTAGCGCCCTGCTCAAAGATGGGCGCGGCTTATGAGCGCAACTCTTGTCGTTGTCTAGAAGTAATACCAGATGGTTTCATAATCGGAAACGCTTTCGCCGTCCTTGCTCAGCCGTTGCAGGTAGTCGAGGATGGGCACATCGGTGCTGATGAAGGTTGTTGTTTCCTGGGAAACCTTTTTCTCCCAGGAGTGAAATTCGTACATCCGGGCCCCGTCGGGCAGGATGGACAGCAGGTGCCGGTACTCCCGGGAGCGCAGATAACTCTTGCCGTGGCGGGGCACATTGAAGACCGCCTCGTCGGTGCGGGCCAGGCCGGGCAGCATTCGGGCTTCTTCCTGTTGTTCCTGCAGGATTCTGGCAATGGGCACCCGGTAGGCCAGGGTTTCGTCCTTGCCCTTGGTGTTAAAGGTGTAGTAGGGGTCGATGCCCACCAGGCGCAGGTATCGGCGCAGGGCAGTGGCTTCGAATCGCCTGGAGGCGTAGTAGGTGTAGACCAGCTGGTTGTAGACCGGGATTCCGCGCAGCCGGAACTTGTCCACCGCGGCCACCATGTCCGGGGTGATCTCGTAGGGGTGCTGGACATGGGTCATGATGACGATTTCCCGGCGGCCTGGTTTGCGGTGTTGGGCGATCAGCGAGGCCAGTCCCTCGGTGATCCGCATCGGCATGGTCACCAGGGTGCGGCTCCCGATCCGGATCCTCTCCACCGTAGGGATTGCAGCTATTTTGCTAAGGATTGCCTCCAGGGTGTCGTTACCCATGGCCAAGGGATCGCCGCCGGTGAGCAATACCTCATGGATGGCCGGATGGTCGGTGATCCATTCGATGGCCGCCTCGACCTGCTCCATGCCGGCAAAGGCGCCGCTGGCCATGACATCGTCGATTTCCCAGTTGCGCTGGCAGTAAACGCAGATCTGGGGGCAGGTGTTATAGGGCTTTAGGATGCAGATCGCCGGATAGCGTCTGGTGATCAGATCCTGGGGTGAGGTATCTTCCTCCCCCATAAAATCGAGGCAGGAATTATCCTCAATGGTCGCCACCTCTTTTACGTAACTCATCGGGGGCAGCACCTGGGCGCGGATGGCCGCGTCACGGTTGCTGAGTTCGTCATCCATCAAGGAGAGGTAGTAGGGGGTGATCCCGAAGGGTAGTTTGTTTTTCTGGGCCAGCTTGAGGGCCTTGCGCTGTTGTCCCGAAAGTTTGACCAGTTGTTCAAGGGCTTCCGGCGTACGGATAATATTTTTTATCTGCCAGCGCCAGTTCTGCCAATCCTCAAGCGTCCCCCCTAAACTTGCCAGTATTTTCGTCCGGCGCCTGTCCCGGCGGACAACCGCTTCTTCATCCAGGCCATAGGGATAGGCCGCCATTCGGCGGTCTACTTCGTACCAGAGGTTGTCAAGCTGGTGGGAGCGTTCCCTGGCCGCTTTTCTGCCATTGGATTTGATGGCGGTCAGATGAATGGAATCCAGGGCTTTGCGCGGCGCCTGGCCCTGGAGGCCCAATAGCAGATAGAGCAGGTCGGCATAAAAGGCCGGCTTGAGGTCGGGCCGGTCCTGATTACGGCCGATATCCCACAAGGCCTGGAGCATGCTGAAGCCTGCGGCATCCTCGGAACTTTTTTTGATGATATTGCGCAGGGCGGTGCCGCAGTCACGGATGCGGGCGATATGACTGGCGTCGTCACTCGCATCTTCATTGGCATTCTGTTCGGCTTTAAAGGTGTAATCAAAAAGCAGCTTGCGTAACTCCTCAATGTTATTCGCTTTATTTACAAAGGAGAAAACGCGGGGGCTGATTTTTTTTAGATATTTGGCGTTGAAGATTGAGATATCCATAACAAACAGCTACCGGGGTGGTTTTTATCTGGCGAGGATTGCCCGGCAAAAAAAGCTCTTTTGGGGCGCGCGAGTTATTTCAATGGAGGCGTAAGCCCTTATCCTAATGATAAAGTCGCTACAGGTCAAGGGGGCAAAAAAAAGAAGCAGGCTCCCGTGGGGTGAGCCTGCTTCTTTGGCCGGGTGCGAATTGGCAAGAATTAGATGAGGGTAACCCTTCTTCTTATTTGCCGCAGCAGGAGCCGCTGCGGTTTTCCGGCACCCCGAGTTTCTTGAGGATTAGGGCCAGGGGGCAGAACTTGGTGAAGCCGTACTGAAAGAGATTGGCCCCGACAAAGGCGGTGGCGAAATACCAGTAGGGATGCACCAAGGTGCCCAGCGCCAGGCTGATAAGAATGAACATGCCTGCGATTGCATGGATCCAGTCGGTTATGATCATTTTGTTATTCTCCTTAATGCTTGTTTGATGATTAAAAGCTAAAAGACTCGTGGCAAATATTCCGATGGCCTCGCTGCCATCAAAAGTTGTAACGCGCTCCGGCGTAGATATTGGTGTTACGATCAAACTGGCCGAAAAAGGTGTGGTCGTCCGAGCCGGCGAACAGGTTGCCGCCCGCCTCGATGGCCCAATGGTCGCTGACCTTGTAATGGGCTTTGGGCCTGAGGTAGGTATCCTTGTCCGACGGCGAGTAGTAGGCGAAAAGCGACAGCCTGAGGTTCTGGTTGAGCATGAGCTTGGTCAGCCGCATGGTCAGCAGGTGCCGGTATTCATCCGCCTGGGGCGTGCCGGGGGTAAGGGCGGCCCGGTACTCGTCATAATTGGTGATTACCTCCAGATAATACTGGAAGCCGCCGGTGAGGTTGTCGGCCAGTTCCCGTTCGTAGCCGGCGAGAAAGCGGAACTCGCTGTTGCGAATGAGGGCGTTGTCGCCGCCCTGGTCGTCCAATGAGTCGTAGTAACCAGCCTCCAGGTTGCCGATCCCCCCCAGCAGCGTGCCGCGGAGACTGGCGCCGTACGCGGCCAGCCGGGGATAGATCAGGCGCATCGAGCCAGGGTCCAGTCCTTCCGGGGTTTTCCAGAAGCCGTAATAGCCGTAGAGCGCCGCCTCCATCCCGTCGATGTTTTTGTAAAGCCGGGCGGCCAGTTCGCAGTCGCTGAAGACCCGGTTGCGTTCTTCATCGGCAAAGACATAGTCGCGGCCGGCGGTGCGGCCCAGCACGTTGTTCCAGTAGGAAATCCTAGAGCCGTCTATGTAGTTGGAGTTGTTGAACTCGGGGACATAGACCAGATCCAGGTTGGCGGCCTCAAAGAAAAAGCTGGTTTTTACCGCGTCGGAAGGCGCTTTCAGATACTCGTCATCCCGGCCGCTGAAGAAGGACTCCCAATCCTTGGGAAAGAGGTCGTTGATAAAGAGCAAATCGCCGGTGCCCCAGGTCAGCACCTGGCGGCCGACCTTGACGTCGGCGTTGTCCAGAGGCGAGAAAGAGAGGTTCATCTCCCGCAGCTCGGCGATCATCTCGTCGGTGACCAGATCATGGCCGAGATCCGCCTTAACCTTGGCCAGCCCCCAGCCCAGATCCCGGGCCAGGTCGAGCTGCAGCCTGGCCTCGGCCAGGGAAGCGTCTTTTTCATAGGGGTCGTTCTGCAGGCGGAAGCCGGTGCGGGCCTCTATAAAGCCGGCCAGTTCGAGGTTATAGTGGTCGAGCAGGGAGTTCTGCAGCTTGGCAATGGTAAAATCAGGCTCACCGTTTTCTGCCGCGGTTATGGTTTGCGGCAGAACGCAACAAAGCAGAACAAGGAGCAGGCCGATTGATTGATTAGGGGAATAACTGGACATGGTCGGTACTATTTTCGCACTTCACTGGGGGCTCGCCGCAGGTAGCGTTCGGTAAAGATCTCTTCCTTGAGGCCGAGATCATAGCTGACATCTTCAAAAACGCTCACGGTCTCGCTGCCGGCGGCAAGATCCTGGACCCGGGATTTGACCACGGTGGGGTGACCCTGGATTTCCTTGATCTCAAGGGCCTCGACCACCCGATATTTCCGGCCTTCCTTGTCGAGGTACTCGGCCTTGGTCGGCATGAACGTGGCCTGGTCGATCCAGGTGGAGTAGGAGGAAAACTCGACACTGGCCGGATCCTTGGGGGTATGTTTGAGCACATAATCCTTGGCCGTGGTTTCAAGCAGTTCGTGACTGTCGTCGTCAGGGGAGCGGCCGGAAACATCCTCATAGAAAAAATTGGAGCCGACAAAGCTGGTGCGCTTGTCCGAGGCGGCAATCCGTTTGACCAGGTCAAGGGCCGGCAGATAGAGCCAGCGGTCGTCATCCTTATCAATATGTTTGTGGACCAAAAAAACCATCTTGCGCACATCGCTCGGTTTTTTGAAGTAGACATAGAAGGCCTGATCGCCGCCATCGCTTTGGTCCCGGCGCAGAATGACAAACTCCCTGCTTCTGCTCCGCCCCTGCTCATCGGTAATGGTCATGGTGACCGAGGCCCGGCCGTCGTTGCCCGCATAGTACGCGGCCAGATTGGCCTTGGCGACAATCTCATCGGCCGTGGGTTGGGCCGATGCGGAAAAGGGGGCGATAAACAGGCAGGCAACAAAAATAAGGGCGGCCGCCCGGAGTTGATCGTGCATGGTTCTCTCCTTTTACTGTTGCTTTGTTTTAAAGAGAATGTTTTCAAACTGGGTGATCAGGGCCGGGAGAATGAACATGGTCGCAACCCCGGAAACCGCCATGATGCTGGCCAGGAAGATGCCCACCGTCTTATAGGGGACCAGGGGGGCGGCCAGCAGCGGGGTGAAGCCCACCGCGATCACAACGACGTTGCGGGTAATGGCCTGGGCCGGTTCCGCGAACATTTCATCGAGGGCTTTTCGCCAGGAACCCGCCCGCTGGTAAGCATTGCGGGAGCGCTCCAGGAAATGGATGGCAAAATCCACGGCCAGCCCCAGGGTGAGGGAGGAGAGGACCGCCACCGGCATGTCGTAGTCCTTGCCGACCAGGCCGATGATGCCGTAGATCATGGCAATGGTCACCGTCAGCGGCCCCATGGCCAGCAGGCCCCAGAGCGGCGAGCGGAACAGGATCGCCATCATGATGTAGACCACGACAAAGCTGCTCAAGAACGATTCGAGCATGCCGGTGACCATCTTGTCCTGCCAGACCACGTTGATGTAGGTCAGGCCGGCCCAGTTATGTTTTATGGCAATCGGCGGCGGCTCTTCGCTAAAGAAGCGTTCCACATCCTTGATCACCTCTTCCATGTCCATGTTGTCGCCGCTGCGCAATTGGACCCAGATATTGGCCTTGGTGTAATCCGGGGTGATCAGATGGAAGAGATCCTCGGGCTTGTGGCTGTTCTGAAACGAGATCAGGCATTGGGCCACCCCGTTGGCGGTATCCGGAATCCGGTAATGTTGGGGGTCGGCGGCAAACAGCTCCTGGTGGACCTTTTTGACCACATCGCTCACCGAGTTTGACTTGCCGACCACCCCGGTTTTCTGGATATGGGCCTGGAGGCTGGCGATATAGTTGAGGACCTCCGGCTGCTTGAAGATCTGGCCGCGATTCTTGGCCGCGCTTAAGGTATCGAGCAATTGGGCCCAGGTCTCGTAGTCCGCGTCATTGGCCGTATCTTGGCTTGCTTCCCATTGCTGGGCCAATTGGCTGTAAAACTGCTCCGGGCTGGTGGCACTGTCTTTGACTTCCGCGAGAAGGCCGAGAGCGGCCCGGCTGACCTTTTGCTGATCTTCGGCAAACGCATTGTTATTGATCGAGGTTACAAGTCGATCGGCAATGGCGGTGACATCCAGTTCTTGCTCGGCGCTTTCCAGCACCAGATAGGCTTCATAGGTGCCGCCGAAGTGTTTGTTGAGAACCTGGTCCGCCACCCGAATCGGGTGATTCTTGGTGAACCAGTTGACCGGGTTGTCGTTGATCCGGATCAGGCTGATGCCGTAACCGGCCACCAGTATCACCAGCACGGTCAGGGTCAGAACCAGTTTGCAATGGTTAAAGGTGAAATGTTTAAGCCAGTCCAGATGTTTGGCCACAGCCTGGTCGCTGGGGGTTTCCTTGTTTTTGCGAATACCGAAGTCGGCGAGGCTTTCTTTCTTGAGGAGCATGACATAGGCCGGCACAAAAAGAATGGTGAGCGCCCAGGCCAGCATGATCCCGACGGCCACAAAGAGACCGAAGGTCTGCACCGGCGGGATCGGGGTAAGGGTCAGGGAGAGAAAGCCGGCCGACGAGGTCAGCGAGGTGTAGAGCATGGGCATGAACAGGTGGTCCATGACGTGCTCCAGGGTTTTGCGGCGGTCGCCGATCCGTTGGTAGGCGTCAAAGAATTCCGAAAGGATATGGATGGAGTCCACCACCGCAATGGGCATCAGAAAGATGGGGATCATCGAACTCATGATGTGCAGGGTATGGCCGGTGCCGATCAACAGACCCATGGTGCAGATAACCGTGACCATGGCCACGATCATCGGCGAGATGATCATCTTCAGTTTTTTAAAGAAGAGGAGCATCAGCAGAAAAATGGCCAGCATGGCCAGCGGGGCGGAGAGGGCCATCTGATAGAACATCTCGACGCCGAAGGTGTCTTCCGCCACCGGCAGGCCGGTGATGTAAAATTGTTCCTCGCCGTCGAACTCCTTGATTTTTTCAAGCAGCCGCTCCCGAACCTGATAGGCGAAATCCTTGCTGGTCACCGGCAGGTAGATGCAAAGGGCCATGCCGTCTTCGGAAACCAGGGTGCCTTTGAGCAGGGGGTTGGCCATGGCGTTGTCGCGGATTTTGAGGGCGCCTTCCCGGGTGGTGGGCGCCTCCTTCATCAGCCATTCAAAGCGGACCTGGCCCAGGCCGGCCTGTTCGATATTGTCGACGGTGCCCGGGGCGATGATATTGCGGGATACCACCCGCTTTTCCGGCTGGTTCGGGTCGGCCAGGGTCCGGGAAAATTCAGTGAGTTCCTGCACCCTTTTCAGGGTGGCGGGGTTGAAAACCCCATCCGGATTTTTTTCGTTGACCACCCCCAGAACGACTACGTCGTAGAGGTTGAAATCTTTTTTGGTGAGATGATGAAATACCCGGACGGCTTCGTGTTCGTTCAGCATGTTTTCCGGGTCGGTGTCGACCTGGACCATGCTGATCAGCGCGCCGAGAAGCAGGGTGACAACCACCATGACCGTGGTTACCAGTTTCGGTTTGTTAATTGAAAATTGTACTAATTTGCCACTGACCTTCATCGGTTACTCCAAAAGAAAAAAGCCAACAGCAAAACTCACTAATCGTGAATTGATCAGCCTTCGCAAAAAAGTTCGCGCATGGTTTTGATCAATTCAAGGATACGTCCTTCAGAAATTTTATTATAAATAAAATTTGCATCCTTCCGGTGCGAGATAATGCCCTGGTTGCGCAAGATGGATAAATGCTGAGAGACATTGGCGTTGGTGGTGAGGACCTCTTTGTGGATATCACCCACGGTCATCTCTTTATCTTGCAGCAGGCAGAGAATCTTTAAACGGATTGGATGCGACATCGTTTTTAAGAGTTTTGCCATGTCGTTAATATGTTGATCGTCCATAAACCATACGCCTCGATAGCAATTAAGCTTTTAGTTTAATACTGAGGTGCCCATTTGTAAACAAATTATCTTACGGATTCTTCTTCGCTAAGACCTTTACCGGATCATGGTTTTGCGTCTTCAATAATTCGGCGGCGCTTCCTCCGGTTACGGCTATTTCCAAAAAACCTCGACTGCCGATCAGGCCCTGGAGCTTTCCGGTGGTGTCGGTCCCATAGGTGGAAGTTAATCCGCTAATTTTTTTTTGCTTAATAACTATTTCTATCTCAGCAGGATTTAACGAGAGCCGTTCAATATCCCGTTGGTGAATATTGGTGGTCAGGTTCCCGAAATGGTCGATTTGGATCACTACTCCAGAAATATTGCCATGAATTGCATCAATTTGCAACTCCGGGAGGATAAATTTTGTCAGCTGTTCTTTAATAACATTGTTGCCAAGATCTTGAAAGGAAATATTGTTAGCAAGGGCCGCGGCAACCGGCGCCATAATGTCCCGGCCATGGAAGGTGTTGCTGAGCGGGGTGAGGTATAGTCGCGGACAGTCGAGATAAACCGCTTCCTCAAAAAAATCGTCGGTCAAAAAATGGGTCAGCACCCCGTTGTCCGGGGCGACAAAGTATTGGCCTCCGGCCCGTAAGGCTAGAAGGCGCCGGTTAGTGCCGACTCCCGGGTCAACCACCACCAGATGAATGGTGTCTGGGGGGAAATAGGGCGCCGCGGCCTGGAGCACAAAGGCCGCCTGTTCAATATCCTGGGCCTTGATCTTGTGGCAGATGTCCACCAGCTTGGCTTGCGGGGCCCGGCCCAGGATAATGCCTTTCATGACCCCGACGTATTCGTCGGCCAGCCCGAAGTCGGTGGTCAGGGTGATGATGGGGGACATGCGCTTGGCTCCCTAACGGACCAGTTGGTTGATGCCCACCACTTCCACCTGGGCGACCAGTCTATCCTTGTATTGTTTGAGCGCGGTAATGGTGGCGGGATAGGGGTGGCCGATGCCGACCGCCTCTCCTTCTTTCTTGGCTAATTTTACCAGGGCCTGCAGCTGTTCAATAACTTTTTCCGGGGTCTGTTCATTATCGAGAAAGATATTGCGGCGGCCGGTTTTGACCCCCATTTCCACGGCCAGCTGGTAACCGGTGCTTTGGGCTGAGGTAACACTGTCCAGGAAAAAAACATCGAGATCGCGGATCGCGACCAAGAGCCGCTTCATGGCCAGGGGATTGGCGGTGAAGTATGACCCCATGTGGTTATTGATGCCGCTGGCATGGGGCACGGCATCAAGATCCCTGCGCAGTTGGGTTTTGATGGCATGGGCGTCCATCGAGGTTTTCAGGACGCCGGGGCCCGGATCCCATTTCTGGTCGGTGGCCTCCAGGGGCAAGTGGAGGAGGATGGTGCGTTTTTTTTGGTAGGCCTGTTCCACCAGGGGCCGGGTAAAAGGGGCAAAGGGCAGAAAGGCAAAGGAGAGGGGCAGATTCAGTTGCATTAACTCCTCGCCGCCCTTTTCCTTGTAGCCCATGTCGTCGATAATGATGGCGACTTTGGGCCGCCGCGGCCTGGTAATGGCCGGAGCAGGGGTTGGCGCCGGTTTTGCGGTTGGCGTGTGGGGCGGAAGTTGCGGGGTGGGTTTAGCTGTTTTTGCCGCGCCCGGCGCTTTTTTTGCGCTGTTGTTGAGAAGCGGCAGTGGTGGCGCCGGGTTTTGGGCGGTGCCCAGGAAGATGATGTAAAAGCCGGCGGTTAAGGTTGCGCTGACCAACAGAATAAGGCTGAAGATTCCGAACAACCTGCCGGATTGTTTCTTCTGTCGTTTTTTGCGGGTTGTTTTTTTCGATGGGAAATAGGCCATGGCCGAGTATCTTACCTGAAAATTTCCATAAAGGTAACTATTTGTCCCGATTCAATACATAATGGGCCAGACCGATCAGGGTATCCTTGGCCGGTCCGTCGCTAAAGATCTTCAGGCCGCTTAACGCTTCATCCATAAGATCCTGCGCTTTTTGCCGGGCAACGGCAAACCCTTGGTATTTATTGATCAGCCCATGGGCCGAAGCGACCTGCTTTTGGCGCTCTGCCGCCGATCCCTTAAGCAGAGCGAGGAGAAGATCGCGGTCTTTTTCATCTGCCCGGGCCAGGGTGTTGATCAGGGGCAGGGTCATTTTGCCTTCCTGGAAATCATTGCCCACCGCCTTGCCGGTTCGGGCCGGATCGCCCAGATAGTCGAGGAGGTCGTCCACGATCTGGAAGGCGAGCCCCAGGTTGGTGCCGTAGACGCGCAGCGCCCGGCGCTGTTCGGCATTGCCTCCGGCGTGGACGACGCCCGCCTCGCAGGCGGCCGAGATCAGGGCCGCGGTCTTGCCCATCAGCACCCGGAAGTAATTGGCGTCATCCGGAATAATTTCCTCGGCGATCTGCATCTGGAGAAATTCCGCCTCAACCATGGCGGCGGTGGCCTGGCCGATGATTTCCATCCCGGCCCGGCCACCGACGGCGCCGGCCAGACTCATGGCCCGGGCGTGGAGAAAGTCGCCGGCCAGAATCACCGGGCTGATCCCCCAGATCTTGTTGGCCGTTTCCTTGCCGCGCCTGAGATCGGCATGGTCGATCACGTCATCGTGGAGCAGGCTGGCCGCATGTAGGTATTCAAAGGAGATGGCCAGCCGGGGGGTGTCGGCGGGGGGCGGGCCGATCAGGGTGGCGGCCATCATGGTCAACAGGGGGCGCACCCTTTTGCCGCCTTGAAAAATCGCATGGTTGATGATGTCGGCCAACAACGGGCTTTCAATCGTGGTTAAATCTTCCCGCATGGTTGCGTTTATCATCTCTGCCTGTTGTTTCAGGGCGGCAAGCAGTTCACTGCTGTTCATGCTGAAATTCCTCCTGGAAAAATTGGTGTACGGTTTTAAGGTCCCGGCAGACCGGGCTGGGCGGCAGGCTTTTTAAGAACTGGCTGCCGTAACGTTTGCTGAAGAGCCGGATGTCGAGAATCGCCAGCACCCCGCGGTCGGTCGAGGTCCGCATCAGGCGGCCCACCCCCTGGCGCAGGGTCAGGATGGCGCGGGGTACCTGAAAGTCGAAAAACGGGTTGCCGCCCTCGTCCTTGATCCGATCCATGCGGGCCATAATAACAGGGTCGCTGGGGACTTCAAACGGAAGTTTGTCGATCACCACGCAACTCAAGGATTCGCCCGGCACGTCCACCCCTTCCCAGAAGCTGGCCACGGCCAGCAGCACCGAGTGGGTATCCTTGCGAAATTGGTCAAGCAATCGGTTTTTGGGCGCTTCGCCCTGGACCAGTACCGGATAGGGCAGGATGTCCCGCAAAAAATCGGCGGCCTGGCGCATGGCCGAGATGCTGGTGTAAAGGAGCAGGGTTCGACCGTTGGCCGCCAGCACCAGCTCTTTCATCAATTGTTGGGCCTTGGCCGGGAAATCCCGGCTTGCCGGCTCCGGAAAGCCGCTGCCCGGGATGAAGAGCAGGGAGCGGCTTGGGTAGTCAAAGGGGGTGTTTAAGGCCAGGGTTTTGATATCATCCGGCAGCCCCAGCCGATTTTTGAAATAGGCAAAGGTGCCGCCGGTGGTGAGGGTGGCCGAGGTGAAGATCACGTTTCTGGTCTGCTCGTAGAGGAAGGTCTGCAACTCGGTGGCGATCTCGATGGGCGAGGCGGATAGGGCCACGGTTCTTTCCCGTCGCTCGTACCAGTAAACCGAGGAGGGCTCCGCCGCCTCGGTGATGCTTTTGAAGTTGGCGAGCATTTCCTGGCAGCGGCGGAGCATGCCCTGCCATGATTCGGCGAGCATCGCCACTTTTTCCAGTTGATTGGCAAGGCCGATGATGTGATCGGCGAGCTTCTGGCATTGTTGCGGCCAGTCGGAAAATTTGTCGATAAAGGCGAGCAGGGGGAAGCGGCCCCGTTCCTGGGGGAAGATTTCTGCAAAGATGTCCACCTGTTTGGCCAGAGCCCGGGCCGTTTGTTGCAGTCCCTCCCGGTCGCGGCCGGTAAGCTCCGCCAGCGCCGCGGTTTCCAGATCCTTGACCAGATCGATAACCTGAAAATGGCTGAAGGAGGTGCCGAAATATCTGGTGGCCACGTTTTCCAGGTGGTGGGCCTCGTCAAAGATCACCGACTCGTAGCGGGGCAGCACTTCGGCATGGCCGTAACGGCGCAGGGCCAGGTCCGAGAAGAAGAGGTGGTGGTTGACGATGAGCAGCTGGGCTTGGCTCGCTTTCTTGCGGAGCAGATTGATAAAGCATTGGCTGCCATCCGGGCAGTGGATGCCCAGGCACTGGCTGGTGGTGGCGCTGATGGCCTGCCAGAGCTGCGAGTTGTCGGCCAGCCAGGTCAGTTCGGCCCGGTCGCCGGTGGTGGTTTCTTCCAGCCACTCCTCGATGTCCCTGGTTTCGTGGTCATCCTCAAACAGGCTGGGCTCGCGGCTCGAGCGTAACTGCTGCCAGCGGTAGAGGCAGAGATAGTTCTGGCGGCCCTTGACGCAGATGGCGTTGAGTTGGGGGGCGATATGTTCCCGGATAAAGGGAATTTCCTTGTCAAGGATCTGGTCTTGCAGGTTCAGGGTATTGGTGGAGATCACGATTTTCTGGCCGCTGAGCACGGCCGGGACCAGGTAGGCCATGGTCTTGCCGATGCCGGTGCCGGCCTCGACGGCCAGCAGGCCGTTCGGGTTGCCGGGTAGGGGGCCGGCCTGGTCCATGGCCCGGCCGATGGCCTGGGTCATGGTCAACTGGGCGGGGCGAACCTCGTAACCGGGCAGCCGGCGGGCGAGCAAGCCCTCCTCGGCAAAAATTTCGCTAATGAAATCAGCCTGGTCCTGGTCGTCGAAAATATTTGCTGGGGAGAGAGTCATGTAGGTTTATTATATAAATGTATTTTTTTTTGTATTAATATTGGATAATTAATAAGGACAAAAATCCTTTGTCGGGCTGAAATCAAGAAGTTTTATTAAAAAAAAGTCAAAACCAGACCGTTTTTATTGGAAATTGAGCCATCTATACCATAAGGAGGGGAGATGAACGAAATTAAAAAAATAATGGTTCCGGTGGACTTTTCTGGAAATTCTCAGAAAATCCTGCGTTCGGCCGTGGACTTTGCCGAAAAATTCAATGCCGAGCTCTCGGTGATCTTTGTCGTCCAGAGCTTTGACGATTACTCTGGATTTTTTGTGCCCCATATGCCCATTGCCCAGTTTGAGGACGAGATGATCGAGAGCGCCAAGGTCAAAATGAAAAGTTTTGTGGCCGAGACCATTGCCCCCTCTGTGCCGCAGAGTACGGCGATTCTTTCCGGCGACGTCGTGGATGAAATCAATAGTTACGCCGCGGAGAACAGCATTGATCTTATTGTGATGGGCACCCATGGCTACAAAGGCCTTGAAAAGATTCTGTTCGGCAGCGTGGCGGAAAAGGTGGTCAAGACCGCGCCCTGTCCGGTATTGACCATTAATCCTTATCGGTGAGCGGCGGGCTCAATACCGCGAGGAATTTCGGGCCCGGGTGCTCCTCAGGCGATTGGGGTGCGGTTTTGCTGCGGCTGGCGACGGCGCACAGCTCTTTAAGGCCGGTCATCTCATAGCCGTAAATGGTCAAGGTTTTTTGCCTGGGGCTGTTTTGCGTTAAAGGGGAAAGGGCCCCGTTTAGTTGGCTCTCGATTTTCTTGAAATCAGCCAGGGTCGCCTCGGTGATGGCGACGCCGGTCTGCTGGCGGCCCATCAGTTCCGCTAATCGCTCCCGCAGCGGGCGGAGCGCCGGCTGAATCCCCTCGCGCATCTTAAGCAACTCTTGCTGGTCGATATCACTCAGGTCGGGCAGCTTGAGGTTGATCACCTGCCGTGGCGGGAGGCCGGTTCTGGTTTCATAGATATCCGCCAGCAGCAGAGGGCTTTCCGGGCGGCTGGTGGCCAGGACAACGGCCTCTGCCGCTTGCTTGTCCTGGATAAAGATTCTTGCCCAGGCTCGGGTCAGTCGTTCAAAGTCAAAAGCCGGCCGGTTGATGCCGGCGATGGCGCCAAGAGAGAAATCAAGCTCCTCCGCGTCGTCATCTTCTCCTTTAAGGACCGCGAGCAAGTCATTTTCGCTTTTTGCGATTGCCGAAAGTCCCTTGGCGATCTCGGCCTCTTCCCTGGCCAGCATTTCGGCGAGCTTCAAGAGCAGCATGGCCTGCCAGGTTTTTTCTTTTTCGGCCGCCTCCGCCTGTTCTTTTTGGTGGCCTTTGCTCATCGAAGAGATCAAGGCCCAGACCGAGGCTTCGTCCTGGTCCTGTCTGCCCATGGACAGCGAGGCGAGATAACCGCCGTAAAACTCATCTTCGTGGCCTTTGAGGTCCTTGATCAGTCGCGTGAAGCCGGTCGTTTCCTCTTCGGTGAAATCGATGGGGTTGTAGCCGGTGGATAATCCCGTTTGGCTTAACTCCGGCGTTGCCGGCCCGGCCTCTGCTTGCGGCGGTAGTTGATAGAAGCGCAGGGAGTCGCACACCAGCAGGAGTTCAGCGAAGATAGTGGGGTGGACGGTGGTTTCCGGGAAAAAAAGAGCTTGCAGCCGGTTCATAATTTCAATTCCTGTTAAAATAAGCTAAAGTGCACTGCCGTTGTTGCAGGGAGACGATCTCATTAATTATTAAGCGATTGGAATCGATGAAAATCAGAGACTATATCATTATTGCCTTTTTGTTGACCCTATATCTGCTGTTCAGTATCCGTTACGTTGCCGGCAATCCCGGGGGCACGGTGGTGGAAACCTTGTTGCATATCGTTTCCATCGGCCCTTTCAACCTGGGGGCGACCATGCTGATCTGCGCCATGCTGAAGAGGGTGGCCGGTCAGGGTATGCCCTGGGATAAGGCGGCGCGGATCTTTTTGTTCATCGGTATCGCCATGGAACTTCTGATCTGGCTCTTCCATGTTTTCGGAGGCACGCCGGTCAGCGGATAAGCGATCTCTCCTTGTGCAGGCCGGAGGGGGCGGTGGTGTTGGGCATGATGATTGATTTTTTGCCCAGCACCGTACCCGGGTTGGTTACCGAATTACAGCCGGTCTGGGTTTTATCCCCCAGGATGGCGCCCAGTTTTTTCAGACCGGTGCTGATCGGCCCGTCCGCGCTCTTGACCTGCACATCCCCGCCGGTGAATCTGAGGTTGGCCATTTTGGTGCCGGCCCCCAGGTTGACCTCGTTACCGAGGATGGTGTCGCCCAGGTAGGCGAAATGGCCGGCCTTGGCATCGTCAAGAAAGATCGAATGTTTGACCTCGGTTACGTGTCCCACCACGCAACGGGCTCCGATCAGGCAGTTGCCGCGCAGGTACGCGCCCTGGCGGATTTCGCTTCGATCGCCGATGATGGTCGGCTCCTTGATCAGGGCGCCCGGTTCGATCAATACCCCTTTGCCGATGCTGATGCGGGCGCCTAACAAGACGGCGCCCCCCATGATCACGCTGGCCCCTTCCAGCAGCGCCCCATCTTTAAAAACCTTCAGTTTGCCCTTGGTGGCGTCGCCGAACTCGATGGTCAGCCCCTCTTCCGCCAGCAGTTCATTGTCATACAGGATCAAGGTTGAGGCCAGCGGCCCTGAAGTTGGGGGCAGGTTGAGGAGGGGGTAGTCGTAATCCGCCAGGTAGGCCTTGAGTCCGCATAGGGGCTGCCAGGGTAATCCCTGGGGATCGAACAGCGAACTGTGGCCGTATTGCGAGGTGTCAAAAAAAGTGCTGAGTGTAAGGCTCATGGGGCTCCGTAGCGGTTGTTTTTTGTTGCCGGTCATGGCATGATGAATTTTAACAAGTCGGAATACCTTATATTTATTGAGTTAATGCAATATGGTGTAAAATCCTGAATTGTTCAAGAAGATTTCAGGTGGCGGCCAGGAGTAACTTCGGCCTTGACTTCGCCGGTGGCGATGCTTAACTTTGCTGGCTTATGATGAATTTACCCGGCTGGATGCTGTTCGATCTTCCTGGTTTGCCTATAAAAAAATAACATGGAGGCATGTTGTGGACCTTAACGATTCCATGACCACCGAGCTTAGCGATTTTCACGACCCCGAGGGGCAGGAGATTCCCGAAGAGTTGCCGTTGATGGCGGTACGTGATGTGGTCATCTTTAATTATATGATAATTCCTCTGTTTGTGGGGCGGCCGGCCTCGGTGGGCGCGGTGAACGACGCCATGGCCAAGGATAAGCTCCTTATGCTGGTGACCCAGCGGGACGCCTCCATCGATGAGCCCGATCCCGAGGACATGTATGATGTGGGCATGGTCTGCATGATCATGCGGACCTTGAAGTTGCCGGACGGGCGGCTCAAGGTGTTGGTCCAGGCCCTGCGCAAGGCCCGGGTTGAGTCATTTGTTCAGGAAGAGCCCCATTATATAGCGAGAATTTCCCTGGTCGAGGATGAAGAGCTCGAGGATGTCTCGGTCGAGGTCGAGGCCTTGATGCGCAACGTCTGCGAACAAACCGAGAAAATTCTCTCCCTGAAGGGGATCATGTCCTCCGACCTGATGGTGATCCTCAATAATGTCGAGGAGCCGGGCCGCCTGGCCGATCTGGTGGTTTCCAACCTGCAGCTCAAGGTGGCCGAGTCCCAGGCGGTGCTGGAGACCTTTAATCCTGGCGAGCGGCTGAAAAAGGTGGCCGATTATCTGCAGAAGGAGCTCGAGGTTTCCACCATGCAGGCCAAGATTCAGTCCGAGGCCAAAGAGGAGATGGGCCGGACCCAGCGGGAATATTTTCTCCGGGAGCAGTTGCAGGCCCTGAAAAAGGAGCTGGGCGATATTGATGACAAGGCCCAGGAGATCGAAGAGTTGCGGGCCAATTTCAACAAGGCCCGGATGCCTTCCGACGTTAAAAAAGAGGGGCTGAAGCAGCTCAAGCGTCTCGAGATGATGCATCCCGATGCCTCGGAGGCCTCGGTGATCCGTACCTATCTTGACTGGATTCTCGATCTGCCCTGGCGCAAGTCCTCCAAGGATCGTCTTGATCTCAAGGTGGCCAAAGAGGTGCTGGATGCGGATCATTACGGTCTGAACAAGGTAAAGGAGCGGATCCTCGAGTATCTGGCCGTGCGTCAGCTTAACAAGACAACCAAGGGGCCGATCCTCTGCTTTGTCGGCCCCCCCGGGGTCGGCAAGACCTCGCTGGGCCAGTCCATTGCCCGGGCCATGGGCCGTAAATTTCACCGGATGTCCCTGGGCGGCATGCATGACGAGGCCGAGATTCGCGGCCATCGGCGCACCTATATCGGCGCCATGCCGGGCCGGGTGATCCAGGGGCTCAAGGCGGCGGGCTCCAACAATCCGGTGTTCATGCTTGACGAGATCGACAAGGTCGGCGCCGATTATCGGGGCGATCCATCCTCGGCCCTGCTCGAGGTGCTTGACCCCGCGCAGAACAGCACTTTTTCCGATCATTATCTCAATCTGCCCTTTGATCTGTCCAAGGTTATGTTTGTGACCACCGCCAATATGGCCGACACCATCCCCTCCGCCCTGTATGACCGGATGGAGGTGATCAGGCTGGCGGGTTACACCCTGGAAGAAAAGGTGGAAATCGCTCGCCGTTATCTGTTGCCCCGCCAGCTTGAGGAAAACGGCATTGAGGCCAAGCATCTCAAGATCGATGATGAGATGCTGGCCCAGATCATCTCCCTTTATACCCGGGAGGCCGGGCTCCGGAACCTGGAGCGCGAGATCGGTACCGTCTGCCGCAAGGTGGCGCGGCGGATCGCCGAAGGCGGCAAGGGGGCATCGGCCATCACCAAGCGAACCATTGAGAAATATCTCGGCCCGCCCCGGTTTTTGCCGGAAGCGGAAACCGGGATTATCGATCAGCCCGGGATTTCCACCGGTCTGGCCTGGACCGAGGTCGGCGGCGAGATTCTTTATGTGGAAACCGCTATTCTCAAGGGCCGCGGCAACCTGACCCTGACCGGTCAGCTTGGCGATGTCATGAAGGAATCGGCCCAGGCGGCTTTGAGTTATTGCCGTTCCCAGCTGAAGAAACTGAAACTTGAGGATAGTTACTTTGACGAGGTTGACATCCATGTCCATGTGCCGGCCGGCGCCATTCCCAAGGATGGGCCTTCCGCCGGGGTGACCATCGCCACCTCCATGTATTCGGCCCTGTCCCGGCGCAAGGTGCGTCATGATGTGGCCATGACCGGGGAAATCACCCTGCGCGGCCGGGTGTTGCCCATCGGCGGCCTCAAGGAAAAGGCTCTGGCCGCGCTTAGGGCCGGAATCAAAACCGTGATCATTCCCGAGCAGAACAAGAAGGATCTTGTGGAGATCCCCGAGGCGATCAGGGCTCAGATGACCTTTGTGCCGGTGAAAAACATGAGCCGGATTCTTTCGATTATTTTTGAGGATTAACCGGGCAGCCCCCCGGGTATTTGGGAGTCGGATACAGGCATGATGGTTTTTGACGACCTTGGGGGGCAGCTGAAAAATATTAGCCGATATCTCACCCCGGTGCGGCTGGTTAGTGCGATCCTCGCCCTGACCCTGCTCGGGGTGGGGGGCTGGGCCTTATGGCTGTGGTCCTATGGCGTTTCGCCGATTCCGATTCCGGAATCGGCTGAGGTCCAGATCTATATCCCCCCCCAGACCACCTTTAGCGGGATCAGAAAGGTTCTGGTAGAGAACCGGCTGATCCGCAATGACCGCCGCTTTTATCAACTGGCGAAATTTTATAAGCTCACCGAAAAACTTAAAGCCGGGGAATACCTTTTCTCACCGGGCTTGACCCATTATCAGCTGTTGCGCGCCCTGGAAAAAGGGGCGACCATCCAGCGGCCGGTCACTGTGCCCGAGGGCGCCAATATCTATCAGGTTGCCGATATCCTTGCCGGGGGCGGCTGGGTTGAGCGTGAGCTGTTCCTGGATAAGGTAAGGGATAAAGCGGTGGTCGCCGCCTTTAAGGTGCAGGGAGAATCCCTGGAGGGCTATCTTTTCCCGGATACCTATCATCTGACTCGCGGTCAGTCCGCCATGGAGATTATTGCCATGATGGTTGAAAGGGGCCGGCAGGTTCGGGCGCAACTGGGAGATCTGGCCGATAATGAATTGAAGCTTTCGCCCCACGAGGTTATCATCCTGGCCTCCATAGTGGAAAAGGAGACCGGGGTGGGCGAGGAGCGGCCGCTGATTGCCAGGGTTTTTCTGAGCCGCCTCAAACGAAAAATGCGGTTACAGGCCGATCCCACCGTCATTTACGGTCTGGCCGATTTTGACGGCAATCTTACCAAGCGCGACCTGCTGGCAATTACCCCTTATAATACATACCAGATCAGAGGCTTGCCGGCCGGGCCCATCGCCAATCCCGGTCGGGCGGCCATCGCCGCAGTTCTCCATCCGGCCCTGGAATCCTACCTCTACTTTGTCTCCAAAAACGACGGCGGCCATTATTTTTCCAAAACCCTGGCCGAGCATAATCGAGCTGTCCGCAAGTATCAGAAAAGTAAAAGATATCGTTAGCCGTAGGTAGGCTGCTTGCCGGTTTCTACCGGACTGTTGTGGTTTACCTTTAAGAACGGCATCAGAGAAGAGGCCGCCCTTAAGGTAAAGGATTGATGATGGTTAGTTTTCCTGGAGGTTGACGCTGTAATCCATTTTGGGCAGAACCTTCTGGATGCCCAGGCGGCGGCTGATATTTACCACGAGGGGGCCGGAGATGTTGGCCACCAGATCCGTGTCTTCGGTGGTGCCGTCCTGTTTGTTGCAGCGGGCCAGCATCAGGAAGATGGCAATCTCGTCATCCGTGGAGGCCTTGATAAGTGCCTGCTCGTCATCGCTTAAGGTGAAGTCGTAGTTGAGGCCGTGGTTGGCAGGGTCGACCAGGCAGAACGCGACCTCCGGCTTGTCGACCGGTTGCAACCAGTACAGGGTTTTGCTGCCGTTTTCTTGATGGTGGAAGGTGTGGTGTTTGCATTCTTCAAAACCGAGAATGCCGTTGGGGAAGGTTAGGATGTTCTCGGTTGTTTGTTGGTCAGCCATTGAATGCCTCCTGGTGCTAGATGTTTTATTAATGTTTCACATCGGCGGTGATCCGGTCCGGTAAGGGATGTCTTCCTTGCCATGCAACCGGGTTATCGCTTTTCCTGTTTTATCCCCCCCAACTTCTATTGCCGCATGTTCTATTTTTACTTGTCGTCCGGATCAGTCGGGAACTTGAAAGTTTTCTTGATGTAAAGTTTTCTTGACATGCGGTTGGCCGCGGGTGTGTAATTAACAAATGCGGAAACTATTTGATAAACGTTTAGTTGTTGGGGGTTTGCGAAGTGTTGGAAGTTCTTTGATCTTGGTGCGAGGGGGGATGGCCTTGAACCTTAAATAATTAAGAGGCAGTTTGTATGACGCAGGCAATTAGGGATAAGGGGAAGTTGGTAACAGTTGCCGGAACCGGCATCAATCTCGCGCTGGGGGTGCTCTATACCTGGAGTATTTTTAAGGGCGCGATCAGGCAGTCCATTGAGGGGGGTGGGGCCGGAGCGTTTAATTGGGATATTGCTTCGTTGAATGATCCCTATGCCGTCTGTTGCCTGGTTTTTGCCTGCAGCATGATCGTGGCGGGAAAATGCCAGGATACCTTTGGGCCGCGCCTCACCGCCATTGTCGGCGGCCTGTTGGTCGGCGCCGGATTTATCTGGATATCGCAGAGTACGGCTTATCTCAGTTGGGTGCTGGGTTTCGGGGTGTTGGTCGGCATGGGCATTGCCTTTGGTTATTCGTCGGCCACCCCGCCAGCCCTGAAATGGTTTCCGCCCAATAAATCGGGGCGGATCGCCGGAATCGTGGTTTCCGGTTTCGGCCTGGCCTCGGTCTATATCGCCCCCCTGGCCCAGTACCTTCTGGGGGCATGGGGCCTTTCTCAGACCATGCTCTTTTTCGGCATCGCCTTTATGGTGGTGGTCAGTCTTTTTTCCCTGTTGCTGGTTAATCCGCCCGCGGGATTTACGCCCAAGGGGTTTGTCGATCGTCGCCGTAGCGGTGATGCCCATCGCCAGGCAAGAACCGCGATTATCGATGAAGATTTGTCGCCGGGCCAGATTCTTAGTACCGCGGTTTTCTGGCGGGTCTGGTTTCTCTATTTTATCGGGGCCGGGGCCGGGCTCATGGTTATCGGCAGTGTGGCGGGCATGGCCAAGAGCAGCATGGGGGCCAATGCCTTTTACGCGGTGGCGATTCTGGCGGTGGGTAATGCCGCCGGCCGGATTGTCGCGGGCATCATGGCCGATAAGATCGGTCGAAGTCATACCCTGGCCGGGGTTTTCGCCATGCAGGCGTTGATGATGTTCGGGGCGGTTGGTATCATTGGAGCGGCATCGCCCAGTGCTATATTGTTGGTGGCCCTGGCCACGGTCATTGGTTTTAACTACGGGGCCAATCTCGCCCTTTTCCCGACCTTTGCCAAAGATCTTTGGGGGATGAAGCATTTTGGCATCAATTACGGCATCCTGTTTACCGCCTGGGGCATCGGCGGCTTTGTGATGAGCAAGGTTTCCCAGATGTTGCGGGCCAGCACCGGCAGCTATGCCAATTCCTTTATCGCCGCCGGGGTCATGCTGATGCTCGGGGTCGGACTCATTCTCTTTATGGCTGATGAGAAGGATAAAAAACGCAGGCAGATTGCCCGGGAGCTTGCCGCCCTCGGCTCAAAAACCTGATATTTTGTCTTGAGGTAACTAAAAAAGGCCGCCCCGGAAAGGGCGGCCTTTTTTATTGCAACGGCTTGCCGGTTATCTATCCCTTGAGGAACTCTATCTTGCCCTCGGTGGGGGTCATGGTCGGGTCTGATTCGATGATGATTTTGGCCTGGTGCTGTTGCTCCAGTTCCATCAGATCCTCATGCTTTTTGCTGAGGAGGTATTCCGCCACCTCGGCGGGCAGGCGACAGGATACTTTCTTGACATGCTCTCTGATCACCCCGGTATGAATATGGCGTAAATGAACCAGGGCCTGGGTTTCCACCGAGCGAACCATGCCGCGCCCTTTGCAGTGCGGGCAGATATTGTAGCTGCCCATCTGCACCGGCGCCGCCATTTTCTGGCGGGAGATCTGCATGAGCCCGAATTTAGAGATCCGGGAAAAGTCGACCTTGGCTTTGTCCCGTTTCATGCAGTCCCGGACCTTTTTTTCAACGGCGCGCACATGCTTGGCGTCGCGCATGTCGATAAAATCGACGACGATCAGGCCGCCCAGGTCGCGGAGTTTTAACTGGCGACTCAGTTCTTCCGCCGCTTCCATGTTGGCGAGGAAGATGGTTTCTTCAAAGTTTTTGTCCTTGCCGGTGCTGCCTGAGTTCACGTCGATGGCGACCAGCGCTTCGGTGGGGCTGATAACGATGGAGCCGCCTGACGGCAATGAGACAGTGGGCTGAAATATCTGCTCAATCTGCTTTTCTACGTGAAATTGATGGAAAAGGGGCTGGGTTCCCTTGTGCATCTTGACATTGGTCACCCTCTTCTGGGTGGCGGGCAGCAGTTCCAGGAAATTTTTCACCTGGGCCAGGGCCTCTTCGTCATCGACCAGGATTTCGTTGATTTCGGTGGTGTAGCTGTCCCGGAGGAATCTCGAGATAATATTCTGCTCTTTGTGGAGCAGGGCCGGAGCCTTGGCGGTTTGGCCCTTTTTCTTGATTTCTTCCCACAGGTTCAGCAAAAAGCAAATGTCCTGGGAGATCGCGGTTTTGGTAATATCGCGGCTGGCGGTGCGGATGATATAGCCGATCCCTTCGGGGATGGTGATGGCGTCGACCATTTTTCGCAGTTTGCTTCTCTCTGATTCGCTCTCGATTTTTCTGGAGATCCCGGCGCTGTCGCTGCCGGGCATTAGAACCAGGTAGCGGCCCGGCAGGGAGAGATAGGTTGTGATGCTGGCCCCCTTGTTGCCGGTGGCCTCTTTGACGACCTCAATCAACATTTCCTGGCCCTTGCTGACCACATCCTGGATGTTGAGCTTCTTCCAGCTGGTGTCCGGATCAACTTCCCGGTTGTAGTATTCCGGGTGAATGTCGCTGAACGACAAAAAGCCGTTCTTGCCGGTGCCGTAGTCGACAAAGGCGGCCTGCAGGTTTGGTTCAACCGCGGTTACGATTCCTTTATAGATATTGCCCTTGGTTTGCGCCCTGCTCACGGTTTCCACATGGAACGATTCGATTTTGCCGCTTTCCAGGAGCACAATCCGGCATTCTTCCGGCTCATCGGTGTTGATCAGCAGTTTGTAGGAGGCCTCGACCTTGTCGGTTTCCTCGGCGGCGATGCCGTCGGCGTCAACGGCCGCCTCCCGGTCCGCTGCTTTTCTGCGGGGCGGTCTGGATCTGCGTTTGGCCTTGGGTTTGGGGGTGGCGGCTTCTGCAATCATCGCCTCTTTTTGCGGGGCGATGGCGTCTTTGTCCTCCGCGGGTTTGCGGCTGCCTGAAGAGCGTTTTCTCGGGGGGCGGCGTGATCGTCTCCTGGGCTGCGGACCTGTTTTCCCCTCGCTGCTTTGTGCCGACGGCTTATTGGCCGAAGTCTGGGGCGACTGCTCGGCTTTGCCTTCGTCGGTTTGTTTCTTTTTAGGTTTGAACCAGTTGCTTACTCTGGCAAGCATCGAGCTTGATTCTTTTTCATCTGTTGGTTTGGTAGTATTCTTTGCCATGGTGGCTCTTTAAAGTTATATGACCTTTGTCGGTCATTTGATTAAGTAGGGCCTCTGCTGATTCGGGAGCCATGTTCAGGGCTTCGCTGACGTCGATGGCTGTGCAGGGCCGTCTTTTCAGCATTTCCAGGATGTCGTTTTCAGAGACCGATCTGTGTTTTTCTTTGTTGCGGGTGGTGAAATCCACCAGGATTTCCACCGGAACGGTGAACTGGCCGGCAATGGCTTCCAGTTCCAGTTGGGTTAACGGGGTTGCAAAATTTTCAAGCGGCGGTCGGACAACGGTATTCAGTTGTACCTTGTCCGGTTGAATTTTCTCAACCGCCTGCACGAGGGCGGTGATATCTTCCGGAGCGTCGTTGATATTTTTTGCAATCAGGATTTCCAGCCAGAATTTGCCGCGGAAAGAGCGGCGGAATTCAATGAGGCCGGCAATCAGTTCGGTTAGAGGCGCACAGGATGCGGCCCGGTTTATCCGCCGGTAGCTTTCTTCGCGGGCCGCATCAAGTGACGGGATAATGATGTCGGCAGCCGCTAAATCCTGTTGAACCTCGGGTAAATAGAGCAATGAACCGTTGGTTAGAACGGCAACCGGTTTGTTGGTCTTTTCTTTGATATATCTGATAATCTTGCCGAGATCGCAATGGAGAGTTGGTTCTCCCGATCCGGTTATGGTAAAAATATCCAGATGCTCAATGAGCTTGCTGTCGGTTAGCAGTTGGTCGATTTCGGCGATCAGTTCCCGGGTGGGGATATATTCTTTACGTTCACAGGTGAGCGTAGTGGTGGCGCCGACCTCGCAGTAAATGCAATTATAGTTGCATATTTTGGGAGGAACCAAATCAACGCCTTGGGAAATGCCAAGACGCCGGGAGTTGACTGGACCGAACAAGTATTTCATCAGGGTTATATTGATCAGCCGGGGAATGCTGAAGGTATGCTTGGATCCTTTTTGGGGTTATGTGGGAAACTATGGTATATTTTTTAAACTTTTTCTTAAGTTGCAAGTTAAAACAATCCCCTGTTCTTAGCAAGCCAAAATTGATTTGTCGCGACTTTTGGCTTGACAGAAGTCGGCTGCCTGCTAAGATTCAAAATTTAATGAAAGTCTGAAAACATAAGTAAAATAAATGAGAAATAACATATGAAAACAATGCGCAGTGATGCTATCAAGAAAGGGATTGAGCGGGCTCCGCACCGTTCTTTGCTCAAAGCCATGGGCTACACCAATGAAGAGATCAGGCGCCCCCTGATCGGGATCTGTCATGCCCATAATGAAATTATTCCGGGTCATATTCATCTTGATAAGATTTTAGAGGCGGTTAAAACCGGGGTGCGGATGGCGGGGGGAACTCCCATTGCCTTTGGCGCCATCGGCGTTTGCGATGGTATTGCCATGAATCACAGCGGGATGAAATATTCCCTGGCCAGTCGTGAGCTCATTGCCGATTCCCTGGAAGTTATGGCCATGGCCCATCCCTTTGATGCCCTGGTTTTGATTCCCAATTGCGACAAGGTTACGCCGGGGATGTTGATGGGGGCCTTGCGGGTTAATATCCCGAGTGTGGTGGTGAGTGGCGGTCCCATGCTTACCGGCCGGTTCCGGGGTAAGGACGTGCATCTGGTCAGCGTTTTTGAGGGAGTGGGCCGGGTCAAGGCGGAAACCATGGATATCCAGGAGCTCGATGAGCTTGAAGACCAGGCCTGCCCTGGTTGCGGCTCCTGTTCCGGGATGTTTACCGCCAACTCCATGAACTGTCTCACCGAGGCGATCGGGCTTGGTTTGCCGGGCAACGGTACGATTCCGGCCGTGGCGGCCGCCCGGATCAGGCTGGCCAAGGAGGCCGGGATGGCGGTGATGCATCTGTTGGAAGAGGATATCCGGCCCCGGGATATCGCCACCCGGGAGGCCTTTGAGAATGCGATGGCCATCGATATGGCCCTGGGTTGTTCCACCAACACCGTTCTCCATGTGCCGGCCATTGCCAGGGAAGCCGGGGTTGATCTGCCCCTTGAGTTGTTTAATGAGGTAAGCGCCCGGGTGCCGCATCTGTGCAGCTTGATTCCCGGCGGACCCCACAGTCTGCAGCAACTGGATGAAGCCGGCGGCGTCCAGGCGGTTATGGGCGAGTTGCTCAATACCAAGTTCGGGCTGAACCTGAATGTTATGACCGTGACCGGCAAGACCCTCGGCGAGAACCTGGAAAAGGTCAGGGTTCGGGATGCCGAGATTATTCGGTCGGTGGATAATCCCTATCATAAGGTGGGCGGCATTGCGGTGCTTTACGGCAATCTGGCGCCGGACGGTTGCGTGGTCAAGCAGTCGGCGGTGGCCGAGGAGATGCTCTCCCACAGCGGCCCGGCTCGGGTGTTTGATTCCGAGGATGAGGCCCAGGCGGCTATCCTTGAGGGCAGGATCAAAGCCGGCGATGTGGTGATCATCCGTTATTGCGGGCCACGAGGCGGGCCGGGTATGCCGGAGATGCTGTCGCCGACTTCGGCCATCATCGGCATGGGGCTTGGCAAAAGCGTGGCTCTGATCACCGACGGTCGTTTCAGCGGCGGCACCCAGGGCGCCTGCATCGGCCATGTTTCTCCGGAGGCGGCCGATGGCGGGCCCATCGCTTTTGTCGAGGAGGGGGATCGGATCAATATTGATATTTCCCATAACAAGATAGAGCTGGATGTGGCGGCGGATATTCTTGAAGAGCGGCGCAGCCGGTGGCAGCCGCCGGCGCCCAAAATCACCACCGGTTATGTCGGCCGCTATGCCAAACTGGTGACCTCGGGCAGTACCGGGGCCGTATTGCGGGATGATTTCTGAGATGATGATGGGGCCGGGGCTGAATAATTTCAGCCCTGGCCGGTTGTTAAGGATAACTACGATTTGTTGAATATAATATGTGTGATGTTGCCGGCGCGCATGATGCGGCTGGGGAACAGTGAGGTGGGGCGGTGAGGAAGGGATTGGTCTGCAGTCTTGCTTTTCTGTTGGTAGTTTTTTCTCTGGCCGTTGGCGGCGTCTGGGCTAAGCCGCTTCCCTGGGAGGTTACGGCCGACAGCCTGGTGCACCTGAAGGAGCCGGAAAGTATTCTGGCCGAGGGCAATGTTATTTTGAATCGGCCCAAGGAGTCGTCGCCTGACCCCATGATTGTCCGGGCCGATTGGGTGCGCTATGATGTCGAGTTGGGGGTGATTCGGGCCCGGGGCAATGTTTATGTGCTTTCCGGTCAGGATGAAATCGCGGCGGATCTCGCGGATCTCGATCTGAACAGCAAAACCGGGACCTTTTATAATTCCACCATTTTCATGGCCGATACCCATATGTTCATCACCGGGGATGAGGTCGTGAAAACCGGTGATTTCACCTATGACCTGAAAAACGGCAC
>DUZU01000014.1 GCA_013349285.1 Deltaproteobacteria bacterium
AAAAAAAGGCTGCCCGCAAAAGCTGGGCAGCCTTTTTTTATCAAATTATCAGCATGAATCACCAACTCGACAATTCATTATTTCAGGCGTTTAAACTCAACCCTCCTGTTCATGTTACGATTGGCCGACGAATCATTGGGCATAACCGGACGACTATCCCCGTAGGCGGCGACCTGTAACCGCTCAGGATTGATATTGAAATTATCAACCAAATAATCCTTAACCGCCTGGGCTCGGCCGCGAGACATCTCCATATTCGCTTTCGAATTGCCGCCGGCATCGGTATGGCCGCCGATCTCAAAATGCGCGTCCGCCAGAGCCGGGCTCAACAGAGCCCTGCCCACCACCAAACTCAACTGATCTTTAGCATCATCGCTGAGTTCCGCCGATTCATCGGGAAAAATAATCAACATCCTGAGCAAGGGGCCTTCCACCGAACCGATGGCGTTCTCGGCAGGGGTCTTACTGTTCTTCATAACATTAACAAAATCATTGGCCTTGATCGCGCCACCGGACTGGGCCTTCAGTTTAATCTGCGCCAATTCCAGGGAACGGGCGGTGCGTTTGTCTTTACCGTCAAGCGCAAGTCCCTTTTCATAGGCGGCAACAGCTGAATCGACATTACCGAGCACCATATAAATATCACCCATCCCGCTAAACGCATCGGCATAATTTTTATCAAGTTCCGCGGCAATAAGATAATGATTCAGAGCATCCTCATACTTACGCAAACGCTCCAAACTGTAACCATACATAAAATTGACAACCGGATCCTTGGGGCAAACTTTAATGGCTTCGACCAACAGATCTTTTCTTTTCAGGAGGTTGCGCTCACTTTTAATAGTTTGCCTGACAGCCACGCAATCCGCCGCCTGGGAAAAGGAAGGTAAACACATCCCAAAAACAAGCAGACCGGCCAGCAGGCAACCATCACAACTCCGAGGGATAATTCTTTTTTTACGCAACATAAGTTTTTACCGTTTCAGAATCCTAACCATACTCATCCGTAACCGCTCAATAGCGTTAGCCAAGGCCCCGATTTCATCATTTTGCTTGACCCCGACCGGCTCTTCGAGATTTCTCCCCATGCTGATATCCTCGGCTTTGACGCTCAAACTGACCAAAGGATTAACCACAAATCGATCCATGAATACCCACAAACCGATCAGCGCCACCAACAGACAGCCGGAACCGATCATGTAAAGGACAATGGCGGTCTTCTTGGCGGCGACCAGCGCCTCCTGCACCGACACATAGACAACATAGGCGGCAACCGTATCGCCGACCTTCCAATTATAACCGTTTTCCGTGCCGTAAATCTCGATCTGATCCTTAGGCGCATCGGCGACATCGCCATGGCAGCGCAGACAACCCTTACCCTCGACCTTGATGGGCTTGGCCAAATAGAAAAAGGTTTCGCCGTTGCGCTCCATGGTCCCCTCGTAATCCTTCAACGCGGGATTGGCCCGAAACATGTCAACCAACTCCAGCTCCTGGCTATTGGCTTTGTTGGGTGGATAAAGGGGGTCAACCGTTGCCTGCTTGAAATCATAGCCGACCAGATTTTTCTTGAAAATATCAAAGGTTCCGCGAGTCAAAACAAAACCGGACATCAATTCCGGATAAAAACGATCTTTTTCAAAAACCTCCATAATCAGAGGCCGTTGATGTTTAACATAAAACTCACGGTTGGCGAGGATATAGCTAAAGATAAGATGCCCTTTACTCTTTGCTTCGGTCATGGCATTTTGCACACTGAACTTATAGCTTGCAATACCGATCATCAAGGTCGCCAACCCGAAAATAATAGCCATAATCACAATAAAACGTGAACGAATCCCCATCTCCCCCTCCTGGAAATCTTGTTAATAACGTACTATACACTTTAAAGATAAACTTAAAGCCGGCGGGAATGCCCGCCTAATGCAATATAACTGAATAAACCAAGTTTGCCCCAAAACAGCAAACCAAAAAAACACACAAGTTAACTGCTGCCTCTTTGCAAATTCAATTCCCCGTGGGGCATGGAAATGATGAAGGTTGTCCCATGCCCCTTGCGGCTGCTCATTTCAATTCCGCAATTCATTTGGGCCAGCATCTTTTTGGAGATAACCAACCCCAAGCCGGTACCGTGCGGCTTGGTCGTAAAAAATGGTTTAAAAGCATCTCTAATTAAATCTTCCGCCATTCCGCATCCATTATCGATTATGGAAAGCATGATCGTATCATCACGGCGCTCACTGCGGATCGTCAGTTGCGGCAGGGGTTGTTCCGCCATGGCATCGATGGCGTTGGCAAAGAGGTTCATTACTACATGCTGCAAGGCCCGGGAATCAATCCTGGCATACTGGGCCTCGGGAGACAACTCAATATTGACCTCAACATTTTTGCTGCGGATATCAGCGCCGAGCAGATGCATGAGATTTTCAAAAAAGATCCTCAGGTCAACATCACTGGTCTTGGGAACCTCAAACATACTGAAATTCTTGAACGACTTGAGCAAGGTCTCCATCTTGGTTATTTCCCCGGAAATACGGGTAAAATAAACATCTGTTTCCTCGGGAGAATATTTATTGATATTATTCTGCAGGACCGTGATTGCCATCTTGATCGAGTTAAGGGGGTTGCCGATTTCATGGCGGATGCCGGAAAAAAGGCAGCTGATATTGTTCATCATCTCCGCAGCCTCATCCATGGCCGCCAGCCGATGCCGATCGGTAATATCCTGAATAAATACGGAAATATATCTATCATCATCAGGCAAGCGGTAAACCGTATAGCCGAGCACCCGATGTTCGTGGCGGATTATCGTTTGCCGACTCTTGGTCCGGCCCGGTTTTTTCAAACTTTCCAGATCACTGCAGAGCATGAGACAGAGGTCGTCATAATCAGGGTTGTCATCCAAAACGCTTAAGATTTTAACCGCATGATTATTTTTGAAAAAAACTTTTTTATCGATGGTATCAAGAATAATAAGCCCGGTATCGATATTTCGCAGAACATCGGTAAAGATACATGGCTCCGTACAGAAATTGACCACATGGTTATCAGCGGCTGTCTCCATGAATCCCATCATTTTTCTCAAATTCATTAACATTGCATAACTATTCCGAAAAACAACCAGTTACAAACACAACCCAGTTATTTTCAATTAAAATTGAAGTCATAAAATAAAACAAATTTATGTTTTTTTATTTCCCTAAAAAGACGTCCCTAACTTTTAAATTACAATCTACTATGTACTAACAATCCATCCCTGACACAAGTGAGGACTATTTTTTTTGAAAAAAAATTCATCGTGAGCCATGTTTTCAATCCCAGCCAATCCAGGGGTATAATTATGAAAATTTAGGCGAATAATCTCTTCGCCAATCCATCGCCGTCTTAACTTGCCAAGTATGTTACGGCGTTGTCCCGGCTTAAAATCAAAAATGCCCACTCCTTTTCCAACTCTTTCTTTTCTTGCTCTTTTCCTGTAAATTTCCAAGAGAAAGCAATAAGCACCAGATACTTGTTATCATCACCACTAAAGTTTACCAGGAGAAACGGCCATGCCATTGCGGACCTGCGTACACCCGTCAGGGCGCTTTGTTTACGGACTACACCAACCAGGCTATCAAGTAACCAACCTCCGCGAACAAGACCAGCTCTCGGAACTGGGTACGCTTGACGGCAACAAACCCCACGGCAACGCCCGCAATTTTCCGCAGACCGACGTCGAAGTGGAACAGGCCGACTGGATCTATGAAATCCCCAACCCCTTCCCCTTCCGGGGCACTACTTTTATCAGCAAATCATGGGCCGCTGCCAAGGCGGGGCACCCTGCAAAAATCTGCATACCCGCCCCGCCTGCTACTTCCATGCACCAAAGCCTTAAACACTTAAGCGCCGACCAGTCGCCAGCCGAGATAAAAAAAGCTTTTCAGGCCTTGCCGGAAGCAGTGCTGGTTACCCTGGCCGCCACCTCGACCGATCCCCGCGATCTTATCCTGCTCGCCGAATTAAGCTGCCAATTCAGCTATGACGAAAATGGCCGGCCGATGGGCTTGCAATACCAACGGGCCAATGGCGGCAAAATAAAGCCGATCATCACCAATGAGCAGATATTTGAAACCGTGGTCAACAATATCCACCTGCCGGACAACTATAAAGAGATCATGGTGCTGCGGCCCGGGGTTCAGGGCGACAGCGAAATCGTCGGCGATTATTGCCAAGACGCCGGCCAAAGCCATATCTTCGAGTATCTGCGCCGCAACAGTTATATCCCCTGGGGCCATTACGCCGCCAACATGGCAAATGATGCTATCCGCTACCAAACCCGTGATCTCACCTGCAACGACATCCACGGCCTGCGCCACCTCTATTATCAACGCACCTTTATCCGGCTGGCCGCGCTGCTAAAGCTGCCCCTGCCGGCAGGCCGAAAACAAATATCCGTGGCCGAGCTTGAACAATTACGGCTCGAGATCGCCGCGGCGATCTCAAACAGCGATCCGCAACAACTGACCTTCAACGCCACCCTCTGGGGCTGGAACTTCGGCTTTGATTATGCGGCGAGCGGCTATCGCCTCCACGCCTCCCATCAACAGATCCACCAGCAGTTCGCCATGCTGCCGGCCACAGTGCCCGCCTGGCATGACGGCGAACAGGCGGCCGCGGAAGCAATCCCCGCCTATGGTTGCGGAGATCTGATCGCTGACTTCTGCCTTGACTACAAAAAAGAAACCGGCAAGGATTTTTTCCCGGCTTATCTTGCGGCCATCCGCAATAACCGCCGGATGGATAACCAGCAAAACCTGGAAGCCGACCTGATCGTTTACGAAGATGAACAGGCCATGATCGTTGTGCCCAAAGCCCAAACCTCGCAGTGGGAGCTCCACATCATGCCTACCAAGCCGGTGGGCAACATCATTGAGGCGGACACCGCAACCCGCGCTTCTATCGACACCGCCCTGCTCATTGCCCAACAGATTCTGGCCGAGATGGGCGCCCGGCTGGTCACCAGCATTGAGTATGCCAAACGGCTGGGGCAACCCGATTCCGGCCAGCACCTGATCTATGCCCTGTTGCCCAAACTGCCATACTCCATGGGCGCTTTCAGCGAGGCCCAGCTGCGGTGGATCAACGGCCATTTCCCGGAAGATTTTGCCGCGGCCTGCCGCCGGCATCTGCCGCAGGTCCTAAGGCGAATTGGCATTATTTTCAAACAATAACAAAAAGTTACCAACGGCCAACACCGAAAAAAGAATCAAACGCCGCCGCCTTTTACAAAAAATAAGCAACCTGCACTTGTGCAAAGCCCCCAAGATGGGTATTTTATCTTTTTTTACGAAATACCGGCGGCATGACCGTCTTTTTCCCATAAATTAAGGAAGTATCAATGAACAAACCTGGCTATTTCGGACAATGGGGCGGCGCCTTTATTCCCGAGGTTCTCTATGAGACCTTCAAAGAATTGCGGGAGATTTTTGAAAAAGCCCAACAGGATCCGGCCTTCTGGCAGGAATATGCCAACCTGATGTCCTCCTACTCCTGCAGGCCCACCCCCCTGACCCATGCCGAAAATCTAAGCCGCCATTTCGGCGGGGCACAGATCTATATCAAACGTGAAGATCTTAACCACACCGGCGCCCATAAGGCCAATAACGTCATGGGCCAGGGCTTGCTGGTTAAAAAGATGGGCAAAAAACGGGTAATCGCCGAAACCGGTGCCGGCCAGCACGGGGTGGCCACCGCCACCATGGCCGCTAAATTCGGCTTTGACTGCACCATCTATATGGGGGAAGAGGATGTCCATCGCCAGCGGCCCAATGTGTTCTGGATGGAGAAACTGGGCGCCACCGTGGTTCCGGTAACCACCGGCTCCAAAACCTTGAAGGATGCGATCAACGAAGCTTTCCGCGACTGGGTCGCCAACATGGACACCACCCATTATGTGATGGGCACCGTCTGCGGCCCCCACCCCTTTCCGGCCATGGTGGCCTGGTTCCAGTCGATTATCGGCCTGGAGGCGCGCGAGCAGATCATGACCGCCTTCGGCCGGATGCCGAGCCGGGTTTATGCCTGTGTCGGCGGCGGCTCGAACGCCATGGGGATCTTCCAGGGTTTTCTTGATGACGGGGAAGTGGAACTGATCGGGGTCGAGGCCGGCGGCAAAGGGATCAATACCGGCCAGCATGCGGCCCGCCTGGCCAGCAAAGATGCCTCCCCCGGCGTGGCCCAGGGCTATAAGACCATGTTTCTCCAGGATAACGACGGCCAGATGCTCGACACCCATTCAGTGGCGGCCGGGCTCGACTATATCGGCGTATCGCCGCTGCTCACCGACTTGTGGGAAAAGGGCCGGGTCCGCTTCGAAGCGGCCACCGACCAGGAGGTAATGGCGGCGCTGGATCTTACCATCAAAAAGGAAGGCATCATCCCCGCCCTGGAATCGACCCACGCCTTTGTCCAGGCCTTTAAGGAAGCAGGCAGCTTACCCGCCGATCAGGCCATCATCATCAACCAATCAGGCCGGGGCGACAAGGACATTTTCACCATTGCCCATGCCTTTAACGATCCTTCCTGGAAAGAATTTATCAGGAGCAAAGGGGAAGAGTATGCTTCTTAATGAAAAAATTAAGGCCGCCAGGGCCAAGAAAGATATTTTATTGATGACCCACCTGGTCATCGGCTATCCCTCCCTTGACGACAACCGGAAAACCATCAAACAGATGGTGGAAAACGGGGTGGATATCATTGAGCTGCAAATCCCTTTTTCCGAACCCATGGCCGACGGTCCCATGATCATCAAGGCTAACCAGGAGGCCATCGCCAAGGGGATCAAGGTCCGCCAATGCCTGGATTTTGCCGCCGAGATGACCTCGACCTACGATATCCCCTTTCTGTTCATGACCTACTACAACATTCTCTATAAATACGGAGTTGCCGAGTTTTTAGCCAAAGCCAAGGAAATAGGGATCACCGGCTTTATTGTTCCGGATCTGCCCCCGGAGGAGGGGGCCGAATATCTTGGGCTGACCCATGAGTTAGGCCTTTTCCCAATTCAGATCTTTGCCCCGACCAGCAGCGATGGGCGGATGAAGACCCTGGCCGGCCACGGCGGGGGATTTATTTACTGCGTGGCCCGGCGCGGGGTAACCGGCAGTCGGACCAACTTCGATCAGAGCTTTGACGACTACCTGGCCCGCTGCCGCAAGGCCACCGACCTGCCCCTGGCCGTCGGTTTCGGCATCAGCTGCAAGGATGACGTGGATATACTCACCGGCAAGGCCGATATTGCCGTAATCGGCACCGCGACCATAAAACTCGTGGAAGAAAAAGGGGTGGAGGCAGTCGGCTCTTTTATTGCGGGCCTACGCTGAGCCAATCAGCCAACCACCCGGATAACCATATAAAATTAAACATAAAAAAACAGGCGAAACTAACTGAAATTGCCACGGGCGGCAAATAAGGCTACAATCATAACGAAACAAAATTCGGCAAGATATTGCCAACAAGCGGACATCAGTTCTTTTCATGGAAAACAAACGCCTTCTCATTATCAGCGATGATCAGGATCTGTCAACGGCCTACCGGTCTATTCTGGCGCCCAAGGCAAATCCATCCGCCCATGCCACCTCTCCCTTCGGCCTTGAACCACAATTTACTGATCAGGGTGAACCGGGCCTGCTGTTGCTAAAAAAATCCATGGACACGGAGTTACCTTTTGCCGCTGTTTTTATCATCATCAACAATAACTCCAGCTGGGACGGCTTAAGAACAGCGACGGAAATCAGAAAAACAGATCCCAATATCGAAATAGCCTTAATCTGCCCTGACCAGCAATTTACCACAGAACAAATAGTTAAGGCGGTCGCCCCCCCGGAAAGACTTCTTTTTTTACGCAACCCAGCCGCTCCTGACGAGTTTTTGCAACTTGCCCACTGTTTGACGAGCAAATGGTCACTTACCGCAAAAACTACCATTCTCGACAATAGCCAGACGAGGTTTCACGAACTTACCACGGCTAACCGTCAGCTTATTTGGGAAATCAATACGGACGGCAATTTCACTTACTGCTCGCCAAGCTGTGAAGCGGTTTACGGTTACAAACCGGAAGAACTGCTCGGGGAAAATATTTTTAACAGACTGGTGCCGCCCGACGAGATCAACGCGCAGCAAAAACTTTTCACGGAAACAATCTCAAGAAAAAAATCCCTCCACAATGTGCATCGAAAAATTATCAGCCGGAGCGGGAAGATCATCTATGTCGACACCACCTGTATCCCCCTGCTCAAAAACGGCAAGGTCATCGCATGTCGGGGATTGGACCGTGACGTTACAGAAATGAAAAACCTCGAATTACAGCTGGAACTAAAGACCATGGAGCTGACCGAAGTCAACAATGCTCTCAAAATTCTTCTCAAACAAAGCACCGAAGCCATTGCCGAACATGAACGCAAAATATACGACAATCTTCAACGCCTTGTTTTTCCATATTTTGATAAACTTGCAACCAAAGAGATCAACCAGGAGACAGAGCTTTATATCAATGTAATCAGGACAAATCTTGAAAAAATAACCTCAACCTTCAACCTCAAGGTTTCCTCAAAACTTTCAGGCCTCACCCCAAGGGAACTCCAGGTGGCAGAACTTATCAAACAGGGCAAATCCACCAAAGAAATGTCAACCCTTTTGGGATTATCATCCAGAACCATTGAATTTTACAGGGACAAACTGAGAGTTAAACTGAATATTAAAATGAAAAAAGTAAACCTACGCTCCCATCTCGCATCCATTTCATGAGTAACCCCTCCCGATCTTGGCCTCAACCTTCTTTCCCTCACCATCTTTGCCCTTGTTTTTTGATGCAGTAATCCGGCAATATCAGTTAAGATATAAATATTGAAATAATACTAAAACAACTGATAGATTTACCCGGCTTTTAACTCGGCAAATTAAACTCGTAAGTATGGCTTTTCGTAAAAACTGCGAGTAGAGATTATGCTAATGGAAAAAATTTTCTACTATGGGCACCTTCCCCTCGGCCAGCCATAAAACTCTGACAGAGATCTTTAGCAAGGTCAACATGAGCGAGTTGCCCGCCATGTCCAACCATGTTCAGGAACTGCTCACTCTCCTCAACAGCAAGCAGACCACGGCCCAGGATCTGGCCGATGTCATCCTCAAAGACGCCTCCCTCACGACCAAACTCCTGCAGGTGGTCAACTCAGCCTATTACAGCCGTGGGGTTCCGGTAACCTGTGTCAGCCGCGCCATTACCGCGGTCGGATTTAACACCATCAAAGAACTGGCCATGACCTTGGCCCTGTTTGAGGATTTTATTAAGGCAGGGGTCGAAAAAGAAGAGATAAGCAAACTCCTCACCAAGTGTTTCCTAAGCGCTTCCCAGGCCAAAATCCTCTGTAAGGCCAAAAAGTTGAAGGTTGTCGAAGAAGAAGTTTTTATCTGTACCCTTCTCCATGAACTAGGCAAGATCATTATTTTAGTCTACATGCCGGAACTTTACCGGAAATGCCAGGCATTGATCGACCGGGGCTACTCCAACCAATTCGCCGCCAAAACCATTTTAAACGATCTAACCTTTACCCAGGTCGGCATGGAGATTGCCAGATTCTGGAATTTTTCCGAAAAAATAGTATTGAGCATGACCGATACCCCTCCACAACCAACCAGTCGGCTCGACTCGCAGCTCTATCTCCTCAATGTTGCCGCCTTCTGCAACCGACTGACCTGGATCATCTGCTATGGAACGGAACTGGAACTGGCCGAACTAATCCTGCACTACGGCCCCATTTTTCCGATTACCACCAACGAGGCCATCACTCTCATGAAAAAAGGGATTGAAGCGGCGGAAAACATCTCCGACAAAATTATTCTTTTCGGCCTTTCCAAACTGGCAATCCACAGCAAATTAAAAGAAAAATCCCAAACTATACTCAGCAAATAATTTCAACCCGCAATAGATTCCTGCCCCAGAAGGTAAAAATAACAGCTCGGCGCATGTGAACAGGTGATATCAGCCCCAACATGATGCTTTTAAAAAAAGCGCTAAGTTATACGGACTGGCCAAGCTCAAGGAATAACGGAATGAAATTACAAGAGAGGGGGGGGGCGGGTTACTAGCCCCCATTGCCGACAACAGTTAGCTCTGGCCAATTCCGCCATTCACCGTTGCGGCGACCGGAATTAACCCATGATATTCTCGCTGGGCCCTAATCCAACAATGGCCGCACCGACCGTTGTTAAATCGTTTCCCCGCTGGCAATATTGAGAGAGGAGAAATCCTCGGGTTTGCGATAAGGGGAAATAATACAGTTGCGCCCGATCACCGCCCCGGCGGGAATCACCACCTCCTTACCGAGCAGAGAAATCCCGGTATAGAGATGTTTGGGATGCTCTTTATTGGCAATTTTCTTGTCCTTGCCGGTGCCGACCACCGCCCCCTTGCCGACCCGCACCCTTTTGTCGAGAATGGCAAGATCAACCCTAGCCCCTTCCTCAAGAACACAATCGTGGAGAATTACCGAATCCTTGACCAAAACATTCTTGCCGACCCTTACCCCTGGGGAGAGGACGGAATTTACCACCTCGCCTTCTATCACACAGCCGGCGGAAATCATGGAGTTATGCACGGAGCTGCCACTTTTAAATCGAGCCGAGCAACGGTCGGCGGCCAGGGATTCGGCATAAGGGTTGGGCCTGATGCCCCAGGCCTGGGGAGAAATATCAGAATCGGGCCGAATCACATCCATATTGGCTTCCCAGTAGGCCTGGATAGTACCCACATCCCGCCAATAACCATGAAAGGGGTAGGCAAAAACATTGTCCCGCTCAATGGCCTTGGGGAGCAGATGCATACCGAAATCGCTCTCCTCGCGGTTCTCGGTCAGAATCTTCAAAAGATACTCGGTATCAAAGACATAGATACCCATGGAAGCGAGGTTGGTCCTTGGCACCTTGGGCTTTTCCTCCCACTCGATGATCCGGCCCTCATCATTGGTGATTCCGGCCCCGAACTGATGGATCTCGCTTTTGGGCACCACCATCATCCCGATGGTGACATCCGCCTCCTTGCGGCGGTGATGCCGAAGCATGTCTTCAAGGTCCATCCGATAAATATGGTCGCCGGAGAGAATAACAATCTCCCGAGAAGGATGGGCCTGGATAAAATCGATATTCTGGCGCACCGCATCCGCTGTGCCCTTATACCAGTCAGAATCCTTGGCCCCGGTCCGCGGCGGCAGAATTTTCACGCCCCTGATCCGGCCGGATAAATCCCAGGCATCGCCGGTGCCGAGATGACGCATGAGCGATAACGGCTTGTACTGGGTCAATACCCCCACATGGGGGAATCCCGCATTCATCACATTGCTGAGGCTGAAATCAATAATCCGGTAAAAGCCGGCAAAGGGTACGGCCGGTTTGGCCCGGGTCTGGACCAGCAGATTAAGGCGGCTGCCCACGCCGCCGGCAAGAAGCAGAACCAGAGGATTGTCGAGATTTCTCATCTGACCACCTCCCCGTCAATAATTTCAGCCACCATTTTCTCGGGCGGCAAATCAGGATAAAGGGTGCAGCCGGAGCCTATCACCATACCGTCGGGCAAATGATTGTTCCAACCGATCACTGTGGTATTTTTCTTCTGCACATCACCCTCCGCACCGACCCTGCTGCCCGCGCCGTAGATAACATTGACGTCGCTGACCACCTTATTCAATACGGCGTTACGCCCCACCAGATTATCAAAAAACAAAACCGAGTCCTTAACCACCGCCCCTGGTTTCACATGAACCCCGGGGAACAGGATCGAGTTTTCCACCCGGCCTTCAATCACACAGCCGTTATAGGCCAGGGAATTTTCAATGGAGCCGTCGTTACTGACCTTGAGCGGCTGATAATCGCGAATCGCCCGGTGTTCAAGATTGGTCCGAATCCCCCACTCCTCGATTTTAATCTTTGGCTCGGCGCCCAAGAAGTCCATATTGGTCTGCCAATACTCCTCGATGGTCCGGGTATAGCCCCAATAGCCTTTGAATTTGTAACCGTAAACCCGGCGCTGATCGGCCATCAACCGGGGAATAATATCCTGGCCGAAGCCAAAGGAATCATCCTCCCGGGCATTAATATCCAAGACTTCATAGAGAACCTGGGGCTTGAAACAATAAATGGTCATCGAGGCCCATTTGAACTTCGGGTTGGCAGGTTTTTCAATATATTGCAGAATCCGCCCGCCCCGCTCGCCGTCTTCGTCATCGATCTCGGCCACCCCGAAACGGTGCGCGGACTTCATGGGCACCTGGATGCAGGCAACGGTAAGATCGGCATCCTTTTGTCGATGATATTCGATGATCTCCCGGTAATCCATATTATAAATATGATCCCCGGAAAGAATCAGCAAGGTTTCCGGACTGTGATACCGCACAAAATCGAGATTTTGATAAACCGCGTCGGCAGTGCCCCGATACCAGTTGCTCTGCCCGAACCCCTGGTATGGCGGCAACACAAAAACCCCTCGATGCCGGCCGCTCATATCCCAGGCCGCCCCGATGCCGACGTGATTGATCAGAGAAAAACTCCGGTATTGACTCAAAAGGGCCACCAGCTCCAGGCCGGACTGCATGAGATTACTCAGGGGAAAATCGATCACCCGGGCAAATCCGCCCACCGGCACGGCGGATTTGGGTCGATGCGCGGTCAGGACGTTGAGCTCATCCACCCGGCCGCCGGCCAGAACCATGGCCAAAACTTTAGGTTTTAATTTCATATAATTACTATCCTACCCCGATAATTATTCTATATGCAGCCAACCAAGACTCATATTTATTATGAATAGCAGCACAACAAAATGCAAGGGTTAAGACAAAGAATTCATTAAAGATTTTGCTATATTATCCGCCACGAAAAATTAACGGAAAATATATTGTCAGTGCTTTTATTTTGTACAGAGCAAAAAGAAAGGAAATACAGGCAGATCAGATATGTTTCGTAGTCAGACGCATAAGGGTCCGGGTGGAGAATTCCTGGATGTCGGTGGATAAATTCTTGGCCGGAACCTCGGCCCGGGCC
The DNA here is from genome assembly GCA_013349285.1 of Deltaproteobacteria bacterium. GTDB lineage: Bacteria > Desulfobacterota > Desulfobulbia > Desulfobulbales > Desulfurivibrionaceae > DUZU01. The sequence goes on from DUZU01000014.1 coordinate 13,072, forward strand.
GCCACTCGATGACCACCGGCCGAGCCGATATCGTTAAACATTTTTTCCGCCAAACGGCCGGCATTTTTCTTGTAACCGTCACAACGGAAAATAACCACCAGCTTATCATTATGAACCCCGGAAACCAGAACCCAGGCGACCTCATTAACCTGATTAAGAAAGTCGGCAATAAGCACCAGCACATCCGGACTGGGGACCCGGCCGATGTGGGCATAAAGCCGCTGCTTGCTCACCTTCATCTCAGCCAGGGCGGTTTTAAAATAATTGAGCTCGGAGCGCCTAAAGGTGGTTAGCTCGATCTTACGGACCAGATTGGGATTGGCAATATCAAAGAGATAACGAAAGGAGATAACATCGGCCAAGGTGGATTTTTTTTCAAAATTCTGGGTATCGACCTTGATCGCGTAGAAAAGAGCGGTGGCCAAAGCCACGGATGGCTTGATACTGGCGGCCCGCAGATATTCAACCAGAATAGAGGCGGTGGCGCCGAAATCTTTCCGGATATCGACATATCCTGCTTCCCAGCCCCGGGTAGCGGGATGATGGTCGATCACCGCGGTAAACTGTATATTTTCAAACACAGGCAGGTGGGTGGGTTGAGAGTCGAGCATTACCTTTTTGGAGTAATCCCCCACCTTGACCGTGTGCAGCCGCTCCATCTGGATCTTTAACAGATCGACCATGGCCACATTGCTCAACCGCCTGATTTCATTGGGATAGGCGATGGTAACGCTTTTCGCCCGGTAGCGAAGCAGCCTCTTTACCGCCATTGCACTGGCTATGGCATCGGGGTCGGCGTTGATTACCACCAGCACCTCATCATCTTTCTCAAAAAGACCAAGAAACTCATTAAGGCGTTCTTTGGCTGTCTTCTTTTTATTAGACACTGGTTTCTTGGGAAGCCCGATAACGCTATTACCGTTTTTATTACTCAAACTCGCATCCTCGCCGATGACCGAACAGCAAAAGTAAGCTTGTTTAATTCTTTAGCCAAAAAATAACAAGTTTATCTCTATACCACAAAGACGTAAAAAATTCAAAATACCTCACTCCCCTTCAAAATAGGGCACCGAGGGAAAAAGGGTATGATCGGTATGGGGAATAAAGCGGGATCCGGAAAAACGGATCATGAATTCCTGATTCACATTAAGTTCGATATAGGTAATCTTTTTTATCAAGGCACAACAGCGCAACCTGGCCTCCTTATCAAGCAGAACCTGGCGGGCGCCGGCCAAGGAGCTGTTCCCGACCGGCTCGTAGGTTGCCAGCGGCAAATCGGGCAGCATCCCCAGAACGATTGCCTGGCGGGGATCAATATGACGACCGAAAGCCCCGGCCACATAAATCCGGTGCAGCTGTTCAAAGGAGAGGCCGACCTGATTGATCAAGGTGGTGAGGATGGCATACATGGCGGCTTTGGAGCGCATCAAGGCGTCAAGATCCACCTGGCCCAAGGCCACCGGCTCGCCGTCAAGGGACTCCGCCGCCGGCGCCACCACGAAGAGGACGCCCTCCCTGCCCTCGATCAATCGCTCGCCGCAGGCCTCCCGCCGCAGCTTGCCGCGGATATCGATCTGTTGCGACAGATAGAGCCCGGCCACCAGATCGATAATCCCGGAGCCGCAAATGCCTTTGGGCCGACCGCCGCCAATGGTCGAATAACTGATCGCCCGGCTGTCGGGATCAATTTTGATATGCTCTATGGCGCCCGGCCCGGCCCGCATGCCCATCCGCGCCACCCCGCCTTCCAGGGCGGGCCCGGCCGCACCGGCGCAGGCAATCAGCCACTCGCTGTTGCCGACGATCACCTCGGCATTGGTCCCCACATCAATCAGCATGGAGGTGTGCTCCTGCTGATCCAGGCGGCTGGCCAGGATCCCGGAGATCAGATCCCCGCCGAAATAACTGCCCACGCTCGGCAGCATAAAGACCGGGGCGGCCGAATGGATGGCCAGACCTAGCTCACCGGCCCGACAGGGGTCCGGCGCGTTGACCATGGGGATATAAGGCTCCCGGCAAAGATGATGGGGATCGAGTTTAAGAAAAAAATGGACCATGGTCGTATTGCCGGAAACACTCAAAGCCCGAACCTGCGCGACCGGCAAGTTGGCGGCCGCGGCAAGTTCGCCCGCCAGCCGGTTGATACAGGCAATGATCTCATTATGCAACACGGCAAGGCCGTCGTCTTTTGCGGCAAAATGAATCCTGGTCAGGATATCCGCGCCATAGCGGATCTGACCGTTTTCAAGATCAGCCCGGGCCAACACCTCGCCACTGAGCAGATCGATCAGCTGCGCCTCAAGATGGGTGGTGCCCAGATCCAGCGCCATGGCCGGTAAAACCGGGGGGACTTCCGCCAGAAAATCAACCAGCTCACAGCCGCCGGCCAGATCATTAACAATGGCCGCCCCCTTAAATCCGGCGGCCCGAAACCGGTCCGCCACCTTGGCCAGCCTGGAAAACGGCACCAGCGGCATCTGGCCGGCAAGCTGCGCCGCCAAACCTTTTTTCAAGCGATCAAGATCGCCGGTATTGTCCTTGAGACTGGGGGGCAGAACCTCAACCGCCAACGCGCTAACAATGGCATTCATATATTTGCCATCCCGCAGGTTGACGATTCATTGATCCGGATGGTATGTAAAAATCTCAAAACTTTCAAACGAGAAGATCTCATGGTTAAGTTCCTTGCAATAATGGCCGGCGGCGGCCTGGGCGCCACCCTGCGCTACGCCGTTTTCCAGCTGGCCCAACGACCGACCGCCCCGGATTTCCCCTTCGGCACCCTGGTCGCCAACCTTCTCGGCTGTTTCCTCATCGGTTTTCTCTGGAGCGCCTTTGAGGGCACCAGACTCCCCAACGAATGGCGGCTTTTTATCTTTACCGGCTTCCTGGGCGGCTTTACCACCTTTTCCACCTTTGCCCGGGAAACCACCCAACTGATGAAAGTCGGCGAATGGAAAACCGCCCTGGCCTATATCACCATAAGCAACACGGCCGGCATTGTCCTGGTGGCAATCGGCTATCTCTTGGCCAAAAAGATCCACCTCTTTACCCGCTAGTCGGCTTAAAAGGCAAAGAACATTACACCAGATCAGCCAAAATCTCAATCACGCTCCGCCTCAACGCGCACGCCCCGCCTTGCCGTGATCTCGCACCTGACATCGACGACCAACCCCTGATCCGCCAAGACGACCTCCTTAAAAGCCCGAAACAGGCCCTTGCCAACTAAATAAAGGATGCCTCCCCCCGGCCTATGTGGTAAAAATACGTGATTATCAAATCCGGCAATCATGCGCCGCAGCGGGAACCGCCCCCGCGGCAGACCATAGATCATAATATTTTATTTTAAACCTAATGCCCTTACTGCTTTATACATATTTGGCAACCGAGATTCTTGCTCCCTTTTTTGCAAGCCTGCTCATCATCAACGCCATCCTTTTCCTGGGCAAGATGATCCCGCTGCTCGACGTTATTTTCGATTTCGGGATCGGCAGCGCCGATTTTGTGCGACTTTGCGCCTACATGCTGCCGGAACTGATGCTGTTCCCCATCCCCATGGCCAGCATGATCGCGGTAATCCTCGCCGTCACCCGCATGGTCAACGACAACGAAATCATGGCCCTCAAAGCCAGCGGCAGCGGTCTATATAAGCTGCTGCCGCCGGTGGTGGCGGTGGCCTGCTGCACGGCCCTGTTCGGCTATTTCTGTGCCGTAAACCTGGCCCCGAAAGGGACGATTGCCAGCAAAAAACTTTTCCTGCACCTGGCCAAGGAAAAAATCGACAAGGGCATCCAGGAGCGCCAGTTCAGCGACGGAATCCGCAATGTTGTTTTGTATGTAACCAAGGTAGACCCGCAAACCAAGCAATGGCAAGGCGTTTATGTTTCCGATCTGCGCCACGGCAACATGCCCGTCACCATTGTCGCGAAAAGCGGCAGCCTTATCTCCCGGCTGGAAGACATGCAGATCATCCTCAATCTCTCTGACGGCGCGATGCATCGGGCCGCAGGTGATGTCACCCAGACCATCCGGTTTAAAAACTACAATCTCAAACTGCCCCTGACCCCGCCGACCCATTTCGGCAAATCATCCCTGACCGATGTCGGCAAAAACGGCCTGCACCAGCATGAACTCCTCGCAGAAGTGGCCCGCTACGACAAAAATCCGGAAACGGCGCTGCCCTTTTTGATCGAATACCATTTACGCATGGCCCTGCCGGTGGGCGGCTTCATCCTCACCATCCTCGCCCTGCCCCTGGCCATCACCGCTCGGCCTGGCCGCCGGCCATACGGCCTGCCCCTGGGCCTGTTCTTCTTCATCCTCTACTACATCATGCTTACCGCCGCCAAATCCTCATGCGATAACCTCCAGGCCGCCGCCATCTTTATCTGGCTGCCCAACATCATCTACGGCGGGCTTACCCTGATCCTTACCTGGCAGGTGGCCAGGGAATCCACCCAGGTCCATGTCGACAGGGCAATCAAATTTATCGCCACCGCCATCGACAAACTCCCACGCATAACCCGGCGGAAGGAGGACAGATGAAACTGCTTGACCGCTACCTGATGATGCAGTTTACCAAAAACCTGCTGCTGGTCTTCTGTTCGCTGTTAACGATCTACCTGTTGGTCGACTTTTTTGAGCGGATCGACAACTTCATGGCGGCGAAAAAAACCGTCAGCATGGCAATCCAGTATCTGCTGCTCAAAATCCCCCTGATCTACGAGCAGCTGCTTCCGGTCTGCATTCTGCTGGCCGGCGTCATTACCCTGGGGGTTCTCAACCACCACTTTGAATTCATGGCCCTGATGGCCGGCGGGATAAGCGTCACCCGCATTATCCGGCCGATGTTGGTGGCCGCCGCCTTCTTTACCCTGCTGGCCGGAGCGCTGGGCCAATGGGTGCTGCCGGCCACGGTCTCCAAAACAAATAAAATGTGGTACGAAGAGGTCAACAACAAGATCCCCAAGGGAATCATCCGTAACGGCCACACCTATTTTCAGGGAGAAAGCGGAATTTTCTCCTTCAAACGGGCCAACCCGACCATAAATGAGTTCACCAACTTCACCTTCACCGCCCTTAACGATCAATACTCCCTGCAAACATTGCTTACCGCGCAAAAGGCCTGGTGGACAGAGGGGAAATGGGTTTTCGCCCAGGGACAATATAAAACCCTGCAACCAAACGGAACATACGCGGCCAGAAACTTTCAACAGACATCCATCAACTTTGCCGAACGGCCTGATGATTTTTTCATGCCGCCCTACAAAATCCAGGAAAACTCCTATAGCGACCTGTGGCTGACCGCCACCTCCGGCAGCACCATCGACCACCTATCCTGGCTTGAGTTCAACCGCCGATTCTCCTATATCTTTCTGGGCTTCCCCCTCCTGCTCATGGGGCTGCCGGTCCTGCTTACCGTACATAAAACCAAGGGCAGCGACCTGGCCCTGGCCATTCCGGTAAGCTGCATCATGGCCTTTGCCGCCTGGGGCGGCTGGAGCGCCACCCAGGCCATGGCCAAGGCGGCCTATCTTTCCCCCGGCATCGCATCCTGGGCAATCCACCTCGTTGCCGGCGGGCTGGGATTTTTCCTGATCAGAAGCCATAACCGGTAGATACTAACAGCCATGATTCAAGAATCCTTCCCCCAAGAGATCAACCACGCCAAACAGGTCGGCATCGTCGGCATCCCGCCCCTGGCCGTGATTCAAACGCTGAACCGCCAGGGGGTCAAGATCCTTGACCTTGACGAACCTTTGATCCGGGCCAACATCGAAAACGCCACCCCCTACCTGCCAAGGGTTTACTGCGCCATCCTGCGCACCGCCGTGATCAATGCCCTGGAGCTGGAACTTGATGCCGTCTTCATTGATGTCGGCCCCGGCAAATGCGACTGCGCCCTGCACACCGCCCAGATCATGAAAGACTTTCTAGCCATCCCGGTTATCACCACCAAAAACCTGGACAGCAGCGGTTACGGCTTTCCTCTCTGTGAAGCAAAAATGGACCTGGTGGCAAAAATGCAGGCCATCACCAACGGCGTCAAATCAGCGGCCCCCTATGCCATTCAGCCGCCGGCCTGCCGCCCGACCGCCGGGTTCTGGGGGGTGCCGCCCAGGGATTTTTCCATTCTTTCTCTTTTCCCGGATACCACCCACATCTATGGTTGGACCAGATGCATGGAAAACAAAACCCCGGCCGACCATGAACTGGAAGCGGAATATAACCCGGAGATTCCCACCGTCTTCTTTGCCCAGTCCTTCTGCGCCAAAACCGCCTCCGCCCGTTATCTGGCCAAAAAGCACCCCCATGGCCTCTATTTGGATGTGGACGTACACACCACCGGCAGCGCCAAGGCAAAAATCCAGGCCTTTCTCGAATTATCGGGGGCCGGCAGATGATTCTAGGCGACTTCGGCACCACCTACTGCAAATTCCTTGATCTGGCCAAGCCCGGCGCACTACCCACCATCGTGCCCTCCAGGGAACTGTGGCCCGACACCAGGGTCGACATTGCCACCGGCCACAACGGCCAGCGCTTTGCCGACCACTATGTCAACGAACTGATCGCCCTGGCCCGGGGCGGCGAGATATTGATCCCGGAAAAGGATTACGTGTTGCTGGACTGCGGCAGCCGCGACATCAAATTCATCAAATATAAAAACGGCAAACTCGAAGACATGGGATGGAACGCCGAATGCGGCGCCTCGATGGGCTTTACCATTGAGTTGCTCAAGAAATATTATGAGCTTGACTACGATGACCTCCAGGTGCCGGACCACTCCTTTTCCGTGACCTGCGGGGTCTTGGGGATGAGCGACATCTTTGATGCGGTGATCTCCGGGGTAGAGGTGGCCGAGGCCGTGGCCCGCTTTGTCAAAGGCATTGCCATCAATGCCTACCGCTTTGCCGGTTCGCCGGCGGCAATCTATCTCTCCGGCGGACTGTGCGACAATCCCCTCTTTGTCAAAAGCTTCCCCTGCCAAGTCACAACCCTGGGCCGCTTTGTTTTGCTGACAGGATTGAGCGCCGAGGCTCAACGCATCAACCAATCGAACCAAGACGACAACAATGGCCGCTAACCAGGATACCCGCCCCAACTGCATGGAGTGCTTTCATTTCTACATCACCCACGAACCAGCCCACCCTTACGGCTGCAGGGCAATCGGTTTTAAATCCAGCCAATATCCGGCCGTGGTGGTATATAAAAACTCCGGCATCCACTGCCAGCTCTATCGTCCCAAAAGATAGACCGTAAATCCAGGTCCGGATCAAAGAACAACGGGCGGCAAACAAATGAACCTTGATTTAGCTTGCGCTATAGGGCTAAATTAAAATATTAACATCAAGATATTAAAGACCTTGCCCATTACAATATTTTATTACTCAACCGAATCGACTCATTATGCAATCCTGGATGTTAGCGGCAACCATATCAACCTTTATCACCTCCGTTTTTCTGCTGACGGTCCTGATAATCCTCTACCGGCAAGATCAGAACAAATTCACCTCGCTCTGGCTGGCCGGCGCCACCCTGCTCAGCCTGCACTACCTGAGCAACATTTTGGCCAGCTGGCTCGGCCCGGCTCCTTTTACCGCCATTGCCGCTCAGGAAACAGCCATGCTCTCCAGCCTGTTTTTTCTCCTGGCCGCGCTAAGCACCATTTCCCGCCACGATTACTATCGATACGCAGCCGGGGCCGCCGCTTTCTTCACCCTCCTGATCGTCATCGCCCATCTTATTGTTGATAATTTTCAAACCTTTCTACTCCCCACCTATTTTTTCTTCGCCCTGATCCAAGCCATGACCGCCGTTTGCCTCTACCACTATAATCGTAACCATAAATTTCTGGGCGGCAAAATCGCGACAATTGCCATGGCGCTCTGGGCCCTCAACAAACTCTATATCCCTTTTATCCGATCAATGACCTGGATTGCGCCATGGGACTACACCCTGGAATCCCTGTTAGGGTTACTGGTCTGCCTTGGCGGCCTGATTCTTTTCTTCGAGCGGTGGCAACAAAACGACATCTACGCAAAAAATCAATTTCAGTTGCTTTTCGACAACAACAAAGACGGAGTATTCATCTTCAAACTCAACGCCACGGGCAAACCGGAAAGCCTTTATGCGATGAACAAGACGGCCGCCGACCAATTCGAGGCCGACCGCAGCCAACCAACTGCCCTGCCGCTTAGTCAACTCACCGAAAAGCTCTTTGGCCCCCACGAAACAACCATCGCCCGGGAACTGCTCGACACCAAAAGCATGGTTTTCAACCGTGAGATCAATCAGAAATCTGGGGAAATCCTGCCCGTTGAAATCACCGCCCACCTGGTCAAGATTGACGGCGATGACGCGATCATGGCTTCAGCCCGCGACCTCCGGGCCAGCCGGAAACTTGAGGAATCGATCCTACAGCTGATCAAAGCCCTCAGCAACCTCGACACCATGGTCTATGTGGCGGATCTTGAAACCCATCAGATTTTATATGCCAACGAAACCGTAAAAAAAGAAATTGGCGATTTGACCGACAAGCCCTGCTGGGGGATCTTGCAGGATAAGCAGGAGGGGCCTTGCAAGCTGTGTAAAACCGCCCCTTCCGGCGCAATCGCAAACGGGATGGGCATCCCGTATACCAGAGAGGTACGCAACCAACACAATAACAAATGGTACCGGATCGCAAGTACCATTATTGGCTGGCATGACGGCCGCATGGTTTCCCTGGAAGTGGCAACCGATATCAGCAATCACAAGCAGGCGGAAAATATGCTGCAACGTGAACGTGATATCCGGGCGGCGCTAACCATGATCTCGGAAAAACTCCTGGACACAACCCCATCGCTCACCGATATTGCCGAAACCATTCTGGACCAGGCCAAAAAAATCACCAACTGCGAGCACGGTTTTGTCTGCTACCTTGATCAAATAAACCGCAACCTGGTCCCCATCACCTTTACCAATATGCTCGATCCCGCCGACCGAAAAAATTCGGAAGAACAAATCATCTTCCCCGCTAATCCGGATGGTTCCTACAGCGGCCTCTGGGGCCATGCCCTGAACACTCAGCAGCCATTTTTTACAAATTCGCCGGCCAAACATTACGCGTCCGAAGGCACCCCGGCCGGCCATATCGAGCTTGTTAATTTCCTTTCGGTGCCGGTTCATTTCGGCAGCGAGGTTATCGGCCAGATTGCCTTGGCCAACAGCAAAACCGAATTCGCGGAATGGGACCTGCAGGCGATCGAACGACTGGCCGACCTTTATGCCTTGGCCCTGCAACAGCAACAATCCCGGCAGGAAAAAAATCTTATCGTGGCCAAACTGCGCCAATCGCAAAAAATGGAGGCCATCGGCACCCTGGCCGGAGGCATTGCCCACGACTTCAACAACATCCTCCATGCCATTCTCGGCTATGCCCAGCTTACCGTAGCCGAACTGCCCAAGGACTCCTTTGAAGCCGAAAACCTCCGGGCCGTGATCAGCGAATCAAGGCGAGCTACCGAACTGGTCCAGCAGATCCTGACCTTCAGCCGCAAATCAGGCGAAGAAAAAAGACCGGTGGCCATGCAATATATCCTAAAAGAGTCACTCAAGCTCCTGCGCGGCTCCATTCCCACCACCATCGAAATCCGGGAAACAATCAACACCGAATGCGGGCCGATCATGGCTGACATCACCCAACTGCATCAAGTGATTGTCAATCTCTGCACCAACGCGTACCACGCCATGCAGGAAAAAGGCGGGCTGTTAAGTGTTTCCCTGACACCGACCATTATCGGCATCAACAATGCGGCGGATTATCCGGGACTGGCCACCGGCGATTATGTGAAATTAATTGTCCAGGACAATGGCTGCGGCATGGACGAGGAAACCATGGAGCAGATTTTCACCCCCTACTTCACCACCAAGGACAAAACCGGAGGCACCGGCCTCGGGCTAGCCACGGTCCAAGGCATTGTCACCGATCATCACGGCACAATCACGGTCCAGAGCGACCCGGAATTCGGCTCGACCTTTGAAGTGCTTTTTCCGGTAACCAAGGAGGCCCCCCTGCCCAAAGCCTTGGTTAAAGCAGCGCAACATAGCGATGAACTTTCCAACCTGAATGTCAGAGTGCTCCTGGTTGATGATGAGTTGCCCTTGGCCAACATGGAAAAAAAGATTCTCGAAAAAATGGGATGCACCGTAAAAGCATACACCTCAAGCGTTGCCCTGCTCGAAACATTTACCGCGGCCCCCGATGACTGGGATCTGGTCATTACCGACCAGAACATGCCGGAAATAAACGGTTTCAACCTGGCCAAAAATTTATTGCAAATCAGACCGGACCTGCCGATTATTCTGACCACCGGCTACAGTGAAACCGTGAGCGAAAAAGAGGCAAAAAAAGCAGGGATATCAGAGTTTATCTTGAAACCCCTTTCCAACGAAACATTGAGCCGGACGATCTACAACCTGATAAAAGCAAAATCCCGCCGGGACTAACCAACCTTCATCTAAAGCCCGAGGGGTTGTCGTTTCCTGTTAACTTATGGATTAGCAACGCAGAAAAATGGCGTTTGCCAAAAGCCGACCCGCGGGAATGCAAGCTCAGAGTCTACCAGATCACTTGCCAGGATAAACTCAACCTATCCCGCAAAAAATCATAAAACCGCCTGCAAATCCACGGATTGCCTCGGCTGGTTTTTATCAAAAACAATCTCCACCTCATCCAGCAGCCCCAATCCGGCAAGCCTTGTGATATTGCGGTTGCCTTGTCCCCGAAAAACCGATTCATCCGTGGCGGCTATCACCAGCTTCTTTTTCTGGCCATTATGGGCGGCGGCAAGCACCCGCCTTGCTTGCTTGAATAAAAGCCGGGAGAGAACCAGCTCGCCGAAGGCCGGATGGTAGGGGCCGGCCAGCAAGCCCTCTTCAAGAGACGGCGCGGGCTGCAGACCGATCCGCGCCACCACGATCCCGCTTTGCTCAAAAAGCCCCTTCATCCTTGCGGCCAGGGCAACGGCCCGGTTCATGGTCAGGGGGAAATAGCGCCCCTGAGCGTAGAGGGCGGCCAACGGGCTGCCCTTGATCACCAGGGTCGGATAAATCCTGACCAGATCAGGGGCCAGGGCGATGGTCCGGCGAACAGTGGCAAGGGCCTTGGCCGTGGTATCACCGGGCAGGCCGATCATCAGTTGGATGCCCACCTCCAGCCCCCTGCTGCGCAGGCACCGGACCGCCTCTTCGCTCTGGCCGGCGGTGTGGCCGCGGCCGCTGGCCTCAAGCACCTCATCGTCAAGGGACTGGGTGCCCAACTCCACGAGCCGGACCTGAGATTTTTTTAAAAAATCTACAATCGCCCCATCGATATAATCCGGCCGGGTCGAGAGCCGTATTTCCTGGACCAACCCGGCCCGGATAAATGGCTGCACCGCCCCGAGCAGCTCTTGCTGCAGCTCAATCGGCAAGCCGGTGAAGCTGCCGCCGTAAAAGGCGACCTGGACCACGGCCGCCGAATTTCGGCGGGGCCGGGCCAGCCAGCGCCGGATTTCCTCTTCTACCAGGGCGGCGGTCATGGCCGCGGACGACGAACCGGTTATCCGGTGCTGATTACAAAAAAGACACTGATGGGGGCAACCCTGGTGGGCGATGAAAACAGGGATAACGAAGTAGGAGGCCATATCGTATTAAAACAAAGAAAACAACAGGTTGCCAGGCTTAGTTGGAAAAATCAAAGGTATCGACCTTGAGCAGAGCCATGGCCGCGGCCCGTTGTTCCGCCTCTTTCTTGCTGGGGGCGTTGCCATCGCCAAGAATTTCACCACGAAAACGCACCGTTACGAAAAAGGTCTTAGCATGGTCCGGACCTTCGGAATGCTCCAAAACATATCTAGGGGCCTCATTGAAACGCTCCTGCAACAACTCCTGCAGCGAACTCTTGGCATCGGCCTGTAAAATAGTCTTTTGCCTTTTTTTAAACCAGGGGGTGAACTGTTGCTGAGCACAGGCCGCGGCCGGCGCATAGCCGCCATCCAAAAAGATAGCCCCCATAACCGCCTCAAAGGCGCAGGAAAGAATGGAAGGTTTCCCGCGACCGTTGCTGGCCTCCTCCCCTTTGCCAAGAAGCAGATAATCGCCGAGGCCGAGTTCCTTGGCCATGGTGGCCAGATGCCGCTCATTGACCAGGGCCGCCCGCAATCTGGTCAAATCCCCTTCCTTCATTGCCGGGTAGTATTGATACAAGCCATGGCCCACGGCAAGATCAAGGACCGCATCACCCAAAAATTCCATGGTTTCATTGTCATCGTTCAGCAATTCCCCCTGCTCAAAGGCAAAGGAACTGTGGATTAAAGCTTTCTGCAAAAAAGAAAGATCCTTGAAATGATAATCAAGCTTCTTTTCCAGCTGAAGCAGAACATCGCGGTTTTTGTCGACAAGCGAGTGGATAGTCACAATCAGTTAGCTCGGATATGGGATAAAATCAGCAGCGCAACGCACTGAAAAGGGTTTCTCTTACCAGAATCGCACAATAACTGAATAAGGGTAAAAGATCAATAAAATCAGCGCGTTTACATCCGGCAGCCCCTGCCGCCGCCCCCACAATTCATGGTCAACTGCCGCTAGCGCAACATTTTCTCTTGTCAAAAAGGTGATCTAAGTTTATGATTGGTCCGCTTTTCAAAAAGGCGGCGTAGCCAAGTGGCTAAGGCAGTGGTCTGCAAAACCATTATTCGGCGGTTCGAGTCCGCCCGCCGCCTCCATGCTTGTTTTAAGGGTCCGGTCACAAATGACCGGACCCTTTTTTTTATGCCGCCCACAAAAAAAGGCCAGCGCAACGGCTGACCTTTTTTAACATCCACCAGCAATCTCCTCCGATCAGCTAAAAGCCAAACTCCTCGAGCATGGAGTTAACCGCATCCTGATCAAGGGGGCCGGCCTCGGCATCCCCACCAGCCAAGCCCATGGACTTAAGATACTTATCCACTTCTTCCTGGGCAAGCCTCTTGCTCTCTTCGTGGGAGATGGAGACATTCTTTTCCTTGCTCTTGAGCTGGGAGCCGAAGGAAACGACAATGGCCAGCAACTGAACCTGGAAATCGCTGAGCAACTTGATGATCTTGAGGATCTGCTGCCCGGAAAGATCCTGGAAACTCAAGGCCTCGGTTATCCTGGTCACATCGTCGGTAATACTGGTGGTCACCTGAAAGGCATCTTCTATTTTCTGGAAGATATCCTGCTGATCGGCCAAGGTCATGGTTCCCATCCCGCCGTTGGGCGGAGCGGCATGGCTCGCCGTGATTTCCTGTTCAAGCTCCGCGGCCAGGGCAGCGCTTTCCGCCATCATCGCGGCCAGCTCCGCCACTTTTTCCTCGGCAAATGGCGCGCTGGCCGCAACCGGCGCTGCCGCAACCACCGGTTCCACCGGCGCGGGATTGTCAACGGCAGCCACCTCCACCTCGATCTCTTCGACCGGCGGCACCTCGAGGGGCAGACTCTGATCCAGAAAAATATCGCCCTGGTTGATATCCATTTTTTTCAGCAGGTTCTGCACCTTGCCATCCGAGCAGGCGGCATTTAACGACTGCAACACATCGGTGAGGGGCACGGTAAAGAAATTATCGCTATCAGCCTCAAGATCCTTGATTCTGTCGCCCAGGGTATCTATAAAAAGATCCTTATCGAAAATTTCCCCGGCTTTGCCCCGGGCCGAGGTGATATGGCCCTTAACCGGCTCATTGGTGCACAGCTCATACATCGTCTGGAAAATAGTATCGATTTCAAAGAGATAGCGTTTTTTCTTTTCGGTGATCACCTCCGGCTCGACCACCTCGGCAGCAGCCTCCGGCGGCGCGACCTCAGCCTCTTGCCCGGCAGAGGCTTCCTGCAACGAGGAGACCAGCTCATTGGCCTGGGCGATCTTTGCCTGCAATTCCTGCACTTTTTCGCCGGCGCCGCTTTCCCCTGCTGCCGCTTCATCTACTTCAACCTCGGCGCCCTGAAAGGCTTCATGGTTTTTCAACATGGAAAGCAGTTCTTTGACGCCCTCGGTCTGCCCCTGGACCTTTTCCACCTGGTCCATAATCTCCATGGTCGCCTTTTCCGTCATGGAGACGATATCCTGCAGCTGTTTTTTAGCGTCCTCTATCTTTTCACCGGCCTCGTCAAGTTCGGCCCGCTTGGTCCGCCGATCTTCGGCGGGAATATTCATGATCGTGGCGCTGAGACTCTTGGCCAGGCTCCCGATATCATGATAGATATCGCTGGACACCTGCTTATAATAATCATCGCCGGGGGCAGCCCCCAGCTCGGCAAAATCAACCTCTTGCTCAACGGCTTGCGGCGCGGGTACCCCTTGCGACTCTTTGCGTTCCTGCGCGAGAATAGTTTTGACAACCTTGGCGGCGCCGGTTTCGGCTGAATCAAGAACCGTTATATTATAGACGACATCCTCGGTGGAAATTCGGAAAAAACCGGTACTGATCTCAAGATTTATCTCAGACTTCATTGACGCGGGCATGCACTAACCTCCATCCACGAATAATCATCTATATAAGCCATAAAAAAAACAATATCTACTCACGCATCGACAACTTGTGAATTTTCTTGAATATTTCAGGTAGTAATTATGCCGGAAAATTGAAGGCCTATTTCATATTTATCAGGATAGGTCTGACTTACCGCCACCCAAACCACCATGCCCACCACCTGCAGCACACCCTTATCCTCCTCCTGCTTGGTGGCGATCCATTGCCCATCCTGCGCCAGCCAACCGGGAAACTCAAGCACCACCACCAGCTGACTGCCAAGGGCAAGCGTCTCGTCGGTTAGAAAACAAAGTCCGCCGGCGGCAATATCGAGCAACTCGCCATCTTTGCGCCGGGACGCCTTGCGCATCAGATCCTCGAGGGGAACATAACGGATGGCGAGATTTTTGGGGCAACGCTCGTGTTGCCGCCTATCCTCCATGGACTCTGCTTTCGACTGTTCAACCATATGTTCTTCCATGTCGACCTGATCGCTATTTCGTTAACAAAAAATTCACCTACTACTGTTCTACCTGTTTTTTTTGACAATAATCAACTTACTATGCGAATTTCTTGTTTTTTTCTTAAAAAAAACTAAAAAAGATGCCCCTTACAACATGGAAACAACGAGGTGAAGTTGTCGTTTACATCCCGGGTCGGCGGCAATTATTTAATGTAAGGCAATAATTCCTTAAAGGCTGGAGTCCCGGCCTTTTGCAGCCATTCATAAACAATCATCTCGGTAGTGGCCACCACCCCGCCTATCTCACGGATACGCTCAAGCCCGGTGCGATAATTCAATTCGGCCCGGGAGTTGACCGCATCCGCCGCCACCCACATCCGATAGCCGTTCATCAACCCGGCCAACACGGTCTGATAAACACAAATATGGGTCTCTACCCCGCAGATAATAAGGGTGTTGATCGCCTTGGGCAACTGCTTGATCGCATCGTTGATCGCCCCGTTGGCAAAACAGCTGAACTCCACCTTGTCCAGCGCGGCTCTCTCACCCAATTCGGCCCGCACCTCGGGCAGCAACGGGCCGATCCGGGGCAGATACTGGGTGGTAGCCACCACCGGCACCTGCATGATATTGGCCGCCTTCATCAGCAGCACCGAATTTTTGATCACCTCATCCCGGGCCGGAATGGCCGGCATCATCCGCTCCTGAATATCGATAACCACCAACGCGCTTTTTTCCGACTGCAAACGGTAAAGATTTTCCGTCATTTTTCGCTCCTTCTTGCTCTGCCAAGATTTTTTTTGTGAAACAACGTAATATATATTACAAAGAACCACTCTGGTTATTCATACTTTTTCAAAACTGAGAGAGCAAGCGCCTTGCTTGCAATAACATCGAATCAGGTCAGGTTATTATGGCACAATATCAACGAATTGCCCAGATCATTAAAAACAAGCCCGTCGGCGAACTCATCGAAATCAGAGGCTGGTTACGGACCCGGCGCGACAGCAAGGGGTTTTCCTTTCTGGAAGTCAACGACGGCTCCTGCCTGGCCAATATCCAGATTGTTGCCGACGATACCCTGGCCAACTACGCCGACGAAATCCTGCGGCTGTCCACCGGCTGCTCGGTAAAGATCAGCGGCCTGCTCGCCCAGTCCCCAGCCAAAGGCCAGGACATCGAGATCCAAGCCCGGCGGGTCGAGGTGGTCGGCTGGGCCGATCCCGAAACCTATCCCTTACAGAAAAAACGGCACTCCTTTGAATTTCTACGGGAGATCGCCCATCTGCGCCCCAGAAGCAACAGCCTGGGCGCGGTAACCAGGGTGCGATCCGCCTTATCCTTTGCGGTCCATTGTTTTTTTAATGAGCGGGGCTTCTGCCAGATCCACACCCCGATCATCACCACCAGCGATTGCGAAGGGGCGGGGGAGATGTTCACCGTCACCACCCTTGACCTGAACAACCTGGCCCAAACCAACGGCCGGCCCGATTTTGAAAAAGATTTTTTCGGCCGCCAGGCCAGCCTCACCGTCAGCGGCCAGCTGGAAGCGGAGATCTACTGTCAGGCCATGGGCAACGTCTACACCTTCGGCCCGACCTTTCGGGCGGAAAACTCCAACACCAGCCGTCACTTGGCAGAATTCTGGATGATAGAGCCGGAAATGGCCTTCTGCGATTTGAACCAGGATATCGAGGTCGCCCAAGCCTTTATCAAGTACCTGGTCCAATACGCCCTGGACAACTGCGCGGAAGATCTGGCGCTTTTCAGTAAATTTGTGGATAAGGATCTGGCCGCCAAACTGGAGATGGTGGTCAATAACGATTTTGCCAGGATCACCTACAGCGAGGCGGTTGACCGCCTGCAGCACGCTGAAAAATTATTCGCTTTCCCGGTCGAATGGGGGAGTGACCTGCAGTCCGAGCACGAGCGCTATCTCACGGAAGAGGTTTTCAAAAGACCCCTGATCGTCACCGATTACCCCAAAACCATCAAGCCCTTTTACATGCGGGTTAACGATGACAACAAAACGGTGGCCGCCATGGATATTCTGGTGCCGGGCATCGGGGAGATCATCGGCGGCAGCCAGCGCGAAGAGCGGCTCGAGGTGCTTATCAACCGAATTCAAGAACTGGGCCTCAACCAGCCCGACTATGAGTGGTATCTCGATTTGCGGCGCTACGGCTCGGTACCCCACGCCGGCTTCGGGCTGGGCTTTGAGCGGATTATCCAGTTTGTAACCGGCATGGCCAATATCCGCGAGGTGATCCCCTTCCCCCGCACCCCCGGCTCCGCGGCCCTGTAAGCCGATGGCCTTTGAGCTCAAGCAGGATCTCATCTACCGCAACGCCAGGTACACCTCCTTTTATGACCTGGAGATGGATGGCTACCTTGATGACCTGCCCTTTTACCAAAAACATCTTTTCTTACAAAACAGCGCCATCCTGGAACTGGGCTGCGGCACCGGCCGCTTGAGCCGCGTCCTGGCCCAAGCCGGCCACCGGGTATACGGTGTCGATCTGTCCTACGCCATGCTGCATGAGGCCGCGCAAAAACAGCAAAAGACAACCTCGACCGCCCCGTTCTATATTTGCATGGATATGAGCCGACTGGCGTTTAACCGCCTATTCGACCTGATCATCATCCCCTTTAATACCCTCAACCTGTTGCCCCCCGAACAATTACGGAAAACCCTTACTCTTTGCCGTGATCACCTTAAAAAAGATGGCGAGTTGCTTACCCAGATCTTCATCCCGGAGGCCCAGCTGATCGAACTTGGCAACCGCAACCAAAAACAGTTCCAGTTCAAGATCTACAACCTGGCCGATGGCTCAAAGGTGATCAAGGAAATCCTGAAAGGCTATGCGCCGGCCACC
This sequence comes from Deltaproteobacteria bacterium, assembly GCA_013349285.1. Taxonomy (GTDB): domain Bacteria; phylum Desulfobacterota; class Desulfobulbia; order Desulfobulbales; family Desulfurivibrionaceae; genus DUZU01. The sequence continues at coordinate 30,921 of DUZU01000014.1, forward strand.
GGGCTTATCGATATTACCGAGAGATACCGGCTCAGGTTTCGCCCCGGCCAACCGCACGAAGACTGGCAGTACCAATACCAGGTCTTGGGCTATAGTACGGAGCAGTGGCAACAATTATTCAACCACGCCGGCTTTAAGGTTAAAGAGCGTTATGGCGATTGCCGCTTCGCCGCCTTCGACCCGGGCGAACACAGCTCGTTATTCTTGGTCGCAGGCCATGCAACCACATAAATTCCACACGTTATGGTTACGGCCGCCTTCATTTTTTGCCCTGCGATAATTTTATACCTAACAAGCAAACTAATCTATTGCAAAGCCGGTTACTTTCTGATACCAAATATTAAGTAGTTACATAAATGTGCAGTTTTTAAGCCCTGACCAAAGAAAAATTCACCGCGCCAAACCACTTGCGCGCTGCAATTCCATTCAGGCTAAAACCTGCGGGTTCCACGCAACTGTCCCCAGCGGGACGACAAAGGAGTAGAGTTATGTTAGAAGGCACTGTAAAATGGTTTAACGAGACAAAAGGATTTGGTTTTATCGAGCAGGACAACGGCAAAGACGTCTTTGTTCATTACTCGGCAATCGAGAAAGACGGCTTCAAAACCCTCCAGGAGGGAGAACGGGTCAAGTTTGAAATCGTCGACGGCCCTAAAGGCCCGGCCGCAGCCAATGTTCAGACCCAGTAAGTATACCAGTTTATAAATCTCAAAGGGCCTGCCGATCTCGGCAGGCCCTTTTTTTTGTTTTCCGCCGCCAAACGCCTCTAATCATCAACGCCCACTGGCACATTATCCGGATCGTTGCGGACAAAAAAAGCAAGGGCCCGTTCCCGGGCCTCAGCCACCGAATGGCTGGGTTGCACCGCCGAGGCCAACTGATGGCCAAAGGCGTAATTCTTGGCAAAATAATGGGTAAACTCTTTTAAGCGACCGAGTTGCCTTTCCGGCAAAAAACTTTCAATAAGTATCCGCACAAACTCAAGGTAAAGAACCGGCAGCCTTACCTCGGGAGCGGGGATCGACGCCCCGTAAACCTCCCTGGCGATTTCGGCAAAAAGCCAAGGCTTAATCGCGGCGGCCCGGCCGATCATCAAACCGTCCGCCCCGGATTCAGCCAGACATTTTCGGGCGTCATCCACCGAAAAAATACCGCCATTGGCCACCACCGGAATCGTCAACCACTCTTTAACCTTGCCCACCCACTGCCAGCGTGGTTTGCGACAAAAGGCCTCGCCCCGCAACCGGGCATGGACGGTGAGCAGGTCAAGCCCTTCCCCCTCGAGCATCAGGCAAAAATCCCGCAGCTTGGCTTCATCCAAATCCTCGCCCAGCCTGATCTTGGCGGTAAGCGGCAAAGAGGTAAGTCGCCGGGCTTCGGCAACCAACGCACGGACCTTTGCGGGCGATTCCATCAGCTTGCTGCCCGCCCCCATTCTGCGGACAAACGGCGCCGGGCAGCCCAGGTTCAGATCAACGGCATCGGCCCGCAAACCATGCAAGGCATTAATGGCCGGGCCGAGATCTTCCACCCGGCAGACCAATAGCTGGTAGGACAAGGGGGTCTCGACCGCACTCCTCACCAGATATGGCGAAATTTCCGCATTTTCCCTGGGCAGTTTGGTGGCGGCCAGCATCTCGGTGGAAAGCAAACCCATCCCGCCATAAGCCATGATCAGCCGCCGCAATACGGTGTGGGTCAAGCCGGCCATCGGGGCCAAAAAGAGAGGCGACTCTATTGTCAGATTCTTAAGTTGCAGCATGGTAAACCTTTTTCTGTACTTTTAACTAAATGAACCGGGGGGCATATCTACCATAGGATGATTTTTTTCCCAAAGGAAAACAAGTTGTCCCGACTGGCCGTTTATTTACTTTTTTCTTGATTTTATTACCTTTTATGCCGATTTTCTTGTTATGATTATTTCAAATTATCAAAGTTAAATTTGTGACACACTCAACAAACCAACAACAAAGAATACTTTACCCTGAACAATACCCATGGCAAGTAACGTTTCCGCTATAGCTCACTCCATCTACAGTTCGCGCAAAATCACCCTCAGCGGCGTCAAAGCGGCGATGCGCCTGCCCCTTAAAGAGCAGATCGAGCCCCAGGAGCTCGCCACCGCCATCGCCTGGGTTCTGGGGAAATTCTTCAACCTGAGCCTCAGCCCGGATCAGGTCATGGAAATCGAGCATTTAAACCAGTCACACTTTATCTTCGACTCTGAACACCCGCCCCTTTCTCGCCGGCTCGATATTGATTTTGAAAAAACGCCGCCGGTGATGAAAATTAGCGGAAGCCCTGCCGAGGATGGCAAAAACGGCTATGCCAAGGTGAACTTCGACTGGCAAAAACGCTCCGGCACCATTAAGAATGACGGCACCATCGACTGGAAAAAAATAAACAGTTTCCCCAGTATCGAAGCAAATTCCGTCATTGCCACCATCTACAACAAAACCGAAGGCAAACCCGGCCTTGACTGCCAAGGTAAACTCATCAAACAAAAACCCGGCGTCCGCCTTAAAGTAAAGTGGCCCCCAACCAGCATATTCCGCGATAACGAAGATGAAAACGCCCCTTTTTTTAACCTGCTGTCCCAAAAATCAGGGGTGATCGTCTGTGAGTTTGCCAAAAATAACGATCCCGCCACCCTCAGCAACATCCGCGTCACCGAAAAGCTGAAGATCAACGGCGACATCGATTACAACATGGGGGATCTGGAAAGTGCCGCCAGCCTCGAGATTGTGGGCAGTGTCCGCGGCAACTTCAGCCTGCACTCGGAAGGCCATATCCATGTCAGCGACTCCATCGAGGGCAAAGAGGTTGCCGCGCAAAGGGTAACCGCCGAGCTGATCACCAACCGCTGCCGGGTATCGGCAGTAGAAGAAGTGGAAACAGGCAGTATCACCAATGCCGAAGCCAAAGGCACCGATATCCTGATCAAAATCAACGCGGCCCAGGCCATATTGCACTCGCGCAACAATACGACCTTTGCCCAACATGCGGTGATCATGGGCGTCACCGTCAAAGCCAAGAGCGTCGAGTGCAACCAAAACACCTTTTCCGGCCATAACACCATCGAACTGGGCGCGGACCTATTCAAACAGGTTGCCGCCCTACTGCCCAAAATCACCGCCTTTGAAAACAGCAGGGCCCAGGCCGGCAGCCAGGCCAAGGAGGCGGCCACCATTATCCTCAACCTGCTGCCCCAGATCGAGAAATACCCCATTGCCCAACAGTCCACCCTGGTTCGCAACCTCTGCCTTTCCCTCAAACAGGCCTTTGTCCGAAGCTTTCACGCGAACCGGCCAATCGATGAAAAAACAATCTGCCAATGCCGGCAGCTTGACGGGGAGATCAAGGAAAAAACCCTTGATTACTCCATCTCCCGTAAAGTTGAGCAAATGTGCAGCCAACTGCCCAACTACAACCAGGCCTTTGCCGAACTCGCACTTGCCACCGACAAATATACCGCCCTCAAGGCCACCCTGGACGATCTGGAAAATCAGATCCGCAACGAGCTGACCGTCTTGATCAAGGACGCGCAGCTGGGCGGCAAAAATGCGGTGTTGACAATCATCTGCGGCGAGGCGGAAATGAAACTGCTGGAAAAAGACCTGAACAACGCCAATCTGAGGATCTGCTACCAAGCCCCGGAAGGGGTGCTGCAACTGCATAAGGGCAAGCTGCGAAAAAAATAAACCGACCGGCAGCTAGGCACATATTTACTGCAAAATCAGCTTGTTGCCAAAAATAATCACGTGCAGTCATTTTTTTGTCATAAAAGTTCTTCCTGCGATCACCGTGGTTAGCAATAAACAACTCAACCAACCCGCGAAAACAAAGCCCATCTTCCCGCCAAAAAAACATAGCCAACCACCAGCAATCCCTGCTGCCGCCCGGGTTCTGGCCCACCCCTTGCCAAGGCTTCTCACTTGCCCAACATGACACCGGATATTCTAACCACCCATCCCTGGCACGCATGTTGCTTTTATTTCCAGGTAAAGAGCCGGACACGAAAAAGTGAAAGGAGGAATGATCATGACAACCAGCGAAGCAACCAGAAAAGCGATCAGAATCTTAATGCTCAGCCCCTTTTACTTCAAACTCGACCTGGCGGCCAGACAGGCCCTGATCCGTGAGTTTTGCGCCGTTAACCATAAGGCCATTGCCAAGAGGTAATCAAAGGGCTTTTTAAGCTGGATTAAAGGAGGCCTGCAAAAGTTGAGAATAAACCCAACAAAGGCCAAAGGCAAACTTGCCCCCTTTTCTTTGCAATTTGTTAATTACCACAGAAAAACTATTTAATTTTAAGGCGTTATACTAACAAAAAAAGATTAAGGTGGTGCGGTGTCTTTTCGGTGGATTTGCATGGGAGGGGCCTTTTAGATGTTTATCAGGTCTTGAAATATCATTTTTCTTATTTTTCAAGACCTGCCCCCAGAACTCCTGCCCCCAGAACTCCTACCAGAACTCCTACTGGTAATGTATAATCCTTTTCTGCCGCGATTTTTCGCCACGTTTTACTGCAATGCTAACCGTATGTGATTCACATATAATGATAGCAAGTTATAGATTATCCCCAGAATCCGTCTTATCTATAGTTTTTCCAGGCACTGCTTTTTCCGGGGCAATCTCTCCGAGGTATTTAGGAAGTTCAATCCCTGCCATACCTGCCACATCGTGCAATGGTGGCAAGCTTTTGATCAACCCGGAAAGAAAATTTGCGGTGGCTGTACCATCTTTTCCGCCCCCGGCCGAATCCCAAACCGTAACTTTGTCTATTTTGATGTTACGGATTGCTTCCACCTGCAACTGGACAATCTGTTCTATTTTTTCGGTCATAAGGAGAGTAGCTGCTGACTTAGCGTCACCATTACAGCCTTTTACAAGGCTAAGATATCCAGCCGCTTTACTTTCAAGTACTTGGCGTACACCTTCAGCTTCGGCCTGATATTTAAGGAGGATGGCATCTGCCTGTCCCTTAGCCTCGCGGCGTGTCTTCTCGGCTTCGGCTTCAGCAGCAATCTCAATTTTCCTCTTATCAATTTCCTGGCGAACTACCTCCTCAGCATTGAGCCGTTCCTGCTCCGCTTTGTATTGCGCCTTTTGAATTTCAACCTCAGCCTCACGTTGCGCCACCTCACCACGTTGCTTGGCCGCGGCCTGTTTAACTGCAAGTTCCGCGTCAGCATCGGCGATATCGGCCTTGGCTCGGTTCTCGCCATCAACAGCTTGTGCTTCCTGTTGTTGCACAACGATACGTCGATCTGCTTCAGCCTTTTTTTGACCCTTTGCAGACTCTGCAACATTTTCTGCAACTTTAATCTCTTTATCTCGATTGGCTACAGCCTCACCAATTGTAGCCTCCGCCTCCTGTTGCTGGACAAAAATACGCTGGTCAGCCTCAGCCTTCTTCTTGCCCTTTTCAGACTCAGCCACATTTTCGGCAACTCGAATTTCTTTTACCCGTGTTGCTTCAGCCTCACCAATGGCTCCTAATTTTTCCTGTTCAGCTACATCAACCTTCGCTTGATTAATGGCTTCGGATGCGGCTTTTTTACCGATAGAGTCAATATATCCTGACTCATCAGTGATATCTGTAATGTTCACGTTAATTAAAAAAAGACCGATTTTACCCAGCTCCGGAGAAACATTTTTGCGGACTGATTCCAGAAAACTCTCACGGTCTTGGTTTATCTGCTCAATGGTCAATGAAGCAACAGTAAGTCGTAACTGCCCAAAGATAATCTCTTTTGCCATCTCCTCAATTTCTGTCTGCGAAAGATGGAGCAAACGCTCTGCCGCGGAGGTCATGACCTCAGGTTCGGTACTAATGCCAACCGTAAAAGTGGACGGAACATTTATTCGAATATTCTGCAATGAAAGTGCTTTCTGCAAGGGAATACTGATGGTCATCGGTGTCAAGCTGATGTAAGCATAATCCTGGATCAAAGGCCAGATAAGAGCACCACCTCCGTGAATACAATTGGCCGATTGACCTGCGCCAACTTTACCATAGACCACTAGGATCTTGTCTGAAGGACAACGTTTATAACGAGATGCGAGAAAGGTGATTGTGGAAACAACAAGAACAAGAAAGGCAGCAATTGGAAAAATCCAAAAATCAAACATAACAACTCCTTTTTATTTTATAATTTCCACTACAAGAATATTTGCATTTAACTTAACCACAGATACTGGTGTACCTGTAGGAACCTCGTTTCCATTTCTCTCGACAGCATCGAATTCGCGAAGACGACTTTTAAAATTTAGGCTGACCCGTCCTGTTCCTCCTTTTGGAATGGATAGGTACACGGTTCCTGTACTGCCTATCGCATCGGCTGTTTTGAGCGTACCACTAGATTGCAGACCTGCAGCCCCCTCGAACAACTTACCGATGATCCACACCGATACCATTCCTGCCACTACCGCCCCGACAATAGAGATAACTACTCCCAGCTGACTCTGTCGATATGAGGCTAAACCTACTAGACCAAACATCATGAAAAAAGCGGAAAGCCCATGCATGGAGAGCAAACGAAAACCAACGTCAGAATCTATGTGCTGAGCATCAATGTCGAGATCGCTGTCCACACCAAAATCTGTATCCGTATCGCTCCCCACAAATTGAAGAATGAGTTTTACGACAACGAAAAATCCGCCAATGATCGCACTAGCCAAAAAAAATATTTCCAACCCGTTAAAATCTGAAAAAGCTTTTACCACGCTGCACCTCTTTCTTTTTGATTATCAGCACCAACAACAGAGCTCACGGGAAAAGGGGCCGCAGGCGCTGGTTTCCCGTGGAGTTTGATTAACCTTATTTTATACATTCGGCTGCTTCACCCTCTTTTGGGCAGAGTGATATTGGCACAATATCTTTTATGAAATTTTTATAGTTTTCTGGTGTTACTAATGATATTGAGTTTTGAGACGAATCTGTTCGAATGGATTTATTAAAAACATAAATATCATTTTCACCATCTATTGCTAAATAATAAGATATTTCTCCTTGTCCTTTTTTTAAGCCTACGGAAGGAACATCAACAGGCAAACTTGTACACCCTATAATTGCGTGAGCGGCTTGGTGTCCATCAATTTCAGTTTCACCTAAATAGTTGAACAATATGTTGTCTTTGCATACCTTTACAATATTATTTTTATATTGATTTATTAAAAAGAAAGGCTTGTATAATTCTGACATAGAGCGATAAGCTGATATTGATATCATTTCACTGTTACTGGTCAACGTTTGACCTTTAGGTAAAAACTCATTTATATAACTAGTAGCCAAAGTTTTTTCATTTGCACTTTCCCAATCTCTAGGTATTTTAAATTTTATTTTTTGACTAAAAATTGGAATTACTGCCCAAATCTCTTCAACATCATCTGGTATTTTATCTAATTTTTCCCAATTCCCAGCATAGCTGCTTGACGAAAAACAAAATAAAACAAAAAAACTAACCCATAGTATTATTTTCATAATTTGCTCTTCTAAAAGGTTAACTATTAAATGTAAGATAAACTTTCCTTGCTCGATGTTGCCGTAATATTTCTAGGAAATTAACTTAAATCGACAATGTTTTTTTGCCAAGCAAAAACTTACTTTATGTCAGGCATACCGATAATTCCTTACCAAAAACAAGAAAAGGCCACTGGATCTATCCAGCGGCCCTTCTCCGACCTCAGCTTTTGCCCACAATCAACAATTCGCCTTAACTCAAACGATCTTGATTCCCTATAGAAATTGCAGCTTATCCTTTGCCCAGCAGCCTAGCAGGCATGGCCTTAACCTTGGATTCCACGGTCCGCATATATCCTAGATCCACCTTTTCAACCAGCTCCGGCCTTTGCTCAAGGATAAGCTCCACGCAGATCTCGGCCGCGCCCTAAGATAGGGCTTTACTTTTATCGACCTAAAAACAACGTATTATTGAGCGATTTTCCTGTTTAACAATGTTTGTTTTTGTGCTACATTATTAGTTACACTATTCAGGATTGACCGATGATAACTATCCGATCTTGCATTATTTTCTTTTTACATTTTTAGTTACATTTTAGTGAGCAAAACTATGAAAGAAATTATGACGTTTAAGTCTGGCAAATTTTACTTCTGTGATATTTATGATGAGGCTCAAATTAACAACCTGCTTGTGCGAGCCATGGTGCTAAATGAGACAGTCGTTGATTTGCCAATTTTGCCCGAGCTCTCTTCACACCTAGAACCTGATATCATGTATAGCTCAATTTCTGGCACTGCCATGATTGAAGGAAACGCAATCACCGGCGAAGATGTTAAAAGAATTGCAGAAGGCGAGGATATTGTTAGTTATACCCAAAAAGACAAACAAGAAATTAAAAATTTAATAACTGCCTATAATTGGCTGTCCGGCATTAAACCTTCGGGCGAACCATTTACTTTAACAGAAGAAATCATCAAAGAATTACATAAAATTATCACCAGCAATGTCCCACTTGAAAATAATATACCAGGGCAATACCGCAATGAAATGGTTTATGTCGGCGATAAGGCTCATGGGGGGGAATATACCCCTCCGAAAATTCTCGCAGATATTACAAACCTAATGACAGAATTTGTTAGTTGGATCAATAGCGCGGACATAAAAGCACTTAACCCATTTATCCGTGCCGCCCTGGCCCATTACCACTTTTGCCTTATTCATCCTTTCGGAGATGGCAATGGGAGAACATCGAGAATAATTGAAGCTTTGTTGCTCCAGACTTCGAATATTAAATATGTGCCCAAAGAGATATCAAATTATTACTATCGAAATGTTGATGATTATTACATTTCCTTTTCAAGGACTATTAAACTTAAAAAAGATGTTACTCCATTTCTCGATTTTATGCTAAAATCGTCTATCGAAAGCCTACAAGGCATTAAGGAATCGATTATTTATTTCATAAGAAAATTTACGCTAAGAGATTTTTACACATTTGAGAGAAAACATAAAAGAATTACAAAACGTCAACTTGACTTACTGTTGTTGCTTTTAGATAATCAAATTCCATTCACCCTAAAAGATTTAACAGATAAGACTCCATTCTCTATTCTCTACAGTAAAGTATCTACTCAAACTGCAAGGCGGGATCTAAAGAAATTATCCGATAATAATATTCTTCAGATATCAGATGGCAACAAATACTATTTAAACTTGCGCATACTTGGATAGTGTATTGTAGTCCAACGATCTTGCCTCCCCATAATATTTGCAGCTTATCCTTTCCCCAACAGCCTCGCAGCCATGGCCTTGACCTTGGACTCCTCGGTCCGCAGATAGTCCAGATCCACCTTTTCCACCAGCTCCGGCCTTTGCTCCAAGATAAGCTCCACGCAGATCTCGGCCGCACCCTGGGTGAGTTGCTTGCAGGTGGCCCCCTTCTTTTCTTTCTTCAGTTTGAGCAGATTCCGGCAGCAGGTGGAGCCGTAACGCTCCTGAAACCGGTCATGCATCTGCCGGGCCACCTTGTCAAACTCCTTCTTCTTCATCCCCCCTTCAAGCCGGGGCCCCAGGAAGATGGACAAGGCCAGTTCGCCGCCGGCCAGAGCGCCGCAAACACACTCGGCGCCGCCCATCCCGTGACAGAAGGACGACCCGAGATTGGTGGCCACTTCCGGGGTAAACCCGCCGCCGAATCCCTGGTTGAGCACCAGAAGCACCGCCTCGGCACAGCAGATCTTGTGAACATCATAGATATTACCGGCCCGTTTGCCGGCGAGGATGGCCAGCTCTTCATGCTGGGGAATAGCGACCAGTGGTTTACGCTTGATCTTGAAAAATCTCATAATCTCTTATCTTTTTTTGGTTAACAAGTTTAAATAGTTACCATCAAATTTCAGCCAGGTTGAGAAAAGTCCTGTGGGGACGGCTTCAGCCGCGAACAATGATCAGCCGATTTACTATACGGCTTAAGGCCCTCAAGTGATTTTATTCGCGAATAAATTCGCTCCCACCCCAAAACAGTCCCAGGCAATCTGCCATATCGCTACCAGCCTTGCTACCCCTTGTTAAAGGCAAGCCCATCCGCGTCCCTGTCAACTATAATACTATCACCCTCTTCAAAGGTCCCGTCAAGAATCTTCATGGCCAGGCCATCCTGCACATAGCGCTGGATAGCTCTCTTCAACGGCCTGGCCCCATAGTTGGGGTCGTAACCCACGTCGATCAGATAATGCTTGGCCGCCTCGGTCAGCTTAACCGAAAATTTCTGTTCGGCAAGCCGCTTGGTCAACAAATCCACCTGGATATCGATAATCCCGGTGAGATGCTCCTTGCTTAAGGAGTGGAAGATAATGATCTCGTCCACCCGGTTCAGAAACTCGGGCCTGAACTGGGCGTGGAGGATCTCGTTGACCCTGGCCTTCATCTCCTCCCGCCGCTCCTCGCCCAGATCCATGATCAGCTGGCTGCCGAGATTCGAGGTCATGATCAGGATGGTGTTCTTGAAATCAACGGTCCGGCCGTGGCCGTCGGTCATCCGCCCGTCGTCGAGGATCTGGAGCAGGACGTTGAACACGTCCGGATGCGCCTTTTCGATCTCGTCAAAGAGGATCACCGAGTAAGGCCTACGCCGTACCGCTTCGGTGAGGTGGCCGCCCTCGTCATAGCCGACATAGCCCGGAGGGGCGCCGATCAGCCGGGAGACGGAATGCTTCTCCATGAACTCGCTCATATCCAGCCGGATCATCGCCTTTTCGGTGTCAAAGAGGAACTTGGCCAGGCTGCGGGCCAGCTCGGTTTTGCCGACCCCGGTGGGGCCCAAAAAGATAAAGGAGCCCAGCGGCCGATTGGGGTCCTGCAGGCCGGCGCGGGCCCGGCGCACCGCATTGGCCACCGCGCCGATCGCCTCCTGCTGGCCGATCACGGTTCTGGCCAGCTCGCGATCGGCATGGACCAGCTTATCCTTTTCGCCCTGCAGCAGCCGGTCCACCGGAATCCCGGTCCACTTGGCCACCACCGAGGCGACATCCTCTTCATCCACCTCTTCCTTCAGCATCTGCCGATCCTTCTGGATCTCGGCCAACCGCTCGTTCTGGGCGACCAGCTCTTTTTCCAGCTCGACGATCTTGCCGTAGCGCAATTCCGCCACCCGGCTCAGATCGCCCTGCCGCTCGGCCTGCTGTTCGGCAACCCTGGCCTCGTCGATATCGCTCTTAACCTTTCTGATCTGCTGAATGATATCCCGCTCCAGGCCCCAATGGCCCTTCATGCTGTGCAAGGTCTCGTTGCAGTCGGCCAGCTCGGCTTCCAGCTTTTTAAGCCGCTCCCGGGAGGCGGCGTCGCTTTCCTTTTTCAGGGCCTCCCGCTCAATCTCGAGCATGATCCGCCGCCGCTCCACCTCATCGATCTCGGTGGGCATGGAGTCGATCTCGATCCGCAGCCGCGAGGCCGCCTCGTCGATCAGGTCGATGGCCTTGTCCGGCAAAAAGCGGTCGGTGATATAGCGGTTGGACAGGGTGGCGGCGGCCACCGTTGCCGAATCCTTGATCCGCACCCCGTGGTGCACCTCATATTTCTCCTTGATCCCGCGGAGAATGGCGATGGTATCGTCCAGGGAAGGCTCCTGGACCAGAACCTGCTGGAATCTGCGCTCCAGGGCCGCATCCTTTTCAATGTATTTCCGGTATTCGTTGAGGGTGGTGGCCCCCACGCAATGGAGCTCGCCCCGGGCCAGGGCGGGCTTGAGCATATTGGAGGCGTCCATCGACCCTTCCGCCGCGCCGGCCCCGACCAGGGTATGGATCTCGTCGATAAAGAGCACGATCTCCCCTTCCCGCTTCTGGATCTCCTTGAGCACCGCCTTGAGCCGGTCTTCAAACTCGCCCCGGTACTTGGCCCCGGCCACCAGCGCCCCCAGATCCAGGGACATGACCTGCTTGTTGCGCAGGCTGTCCGGCACGTCGCCGTTGATGATCCGCTGGGCCAGCCCTTCGACAATGGCGGTCTTGCCCACCCCGGGCTCGCCGATCAGCACCGGATTGTTCTTGGTCCGCCGGCTCAACACCTGGATAACCCGCCGCACCTCGTCGTCGCGGCCGATCACCGGGTCGAGCTTGCCCTGCTTGGCGATATCGGTGAGGTTGCGGGCATATTTCTCCAGGGCCTGATACTTCTCCTCCGGGTTGGGATCGGTAACCCGCTGGCTGCCCCGGATCGAAACCAGGGCCTTGAGAAACTCGTCTTTGGTGATGCCGACCCGGTTCAGCCCCTTGGCCGCCGGCGAATCCTTGTCGCCGAGCACGGCCAGCAGCAGATGCTCCTGGCTGACATACTCGTCCTGCATCTGCTTAGCCTCCTTGAAGGCCTGATCCAGCAGCTGCTTAAACCTGGGCGAGGCATAAACCTGCTCAAAGCCGCTGCCGCTGACCTGGGGCAGCTTGCGGAGCAGGCCGTCCATCTCCTTGGCGGCCAGATCCGGGCTGACCCCGATTTTTTGTAACGCGGGAATGATCACCCCGTCTTTTTCTTCCAGCAGGGCCTTGACCAGATGCTCGGGCTGCAGTTCCTGGTGGCCCCGGCTCTGGGCCAGGTTCTGGGCGGCCTGCAACGCCTCCTGGGATTTCACCGTAAACTTATCGAATTGCATCTCTGATTCTCCTTCACACAGATCTTGTAACAACGCCGGCCATCTCTAAACAGCGTACCGTATTTCCCGACAAAGATGAGAAATTACCGCCGGTCCTTATTTTAATTTTACAAGAACGTAAGTTCGCCCATAAATCATGTCAAGAGGGCATAACCTCTCTATTTACCCCAAGGCTCACGACAAGAACAGCCTGCAACCCTGCATCTTTTATGCGTGGAAGAGTCCGAGCAAACTTGCTATAGTTTACCTAACAATATTTTCCCCAATCCAGGGTTGAACAATAAAACCCCCCACATAGGCAATTATTACCATGGCTTCATTCTGCAAATATCATCCCAGCCAGGCGGCCCACTTTGTCTGCGAACGCTGCGACACCCACCTCTGCCCGGAGTGTGTTTCGCTGCGCGAACATAAACTTTACAATACCATCAAGACCGCCCATTTCTGCCCGATATGCAACATCCCCCTTCAATCGCTGGGCGTGGGCCACCTGATCGCCCCCTTCTGGACCAGGCTGCCCCAGTTTTTCCTCTACCCCTTCAAGGGCCATGCCCTTTTTCTGATTATCGCCATGGCCGCGGTCGGCATTTTTTTAGGCAACTCCATCCTCTTCCTGCTGTTCAGCACGGTAATCCTCATTAAATACTCATATGCGGCCCTGACCAGCACCGCCCAGGGCAGACTGAGCCCGCCGGAGCTTGGCGGCGAGATGATCAACGCCGACATCAGCCCCGCCTTCAAGCAGCTCGGCCTGATCGCCATCAATGCTTTTCTTTTTTTCTGGATCGCCCAAAGCCTGGGCCAGGCCCCGGCCTTGATCTTTTTGCTGCTGGCCGTGCTCGGCATACCGGCGATGATCATGATCCTGGCCTGCAGCAACAGCGTTTTGAAAGCGATCAACCCCTTGGTTTTTGTGCCGGTGATCTGGCGGGTGGGCTGGCCCTACCTGCTCATGTATTTTTTTCTGATTCTCCTCTACGGCGCCCCCTCGGCCCTGGCTTATTACCTTTTCAAACTGTTGCCCGATTTCCTGGCCAGATTTCTGACCATGGCCGGCCAACAATACTACACCATCATGTGCTACAACCTGATGGGCTATGTCCTGTTGCAATACCACGAAGTGCTGGGCTACCAGGTGAATTATGAGGATTTTGTCAGCCAGTTGCCGGTAACTAAAAAGGGCTGCGCCGCCAATAACGACAAGCCCTTGACCGAGGTCGACATCCTGATTAAAGAGGGGAAATTTGATGAGGCCTTAGCGGCGCTGCAAAGAGAGCTCCAGCAGAACAGCCAGGATAAGGAACTTGCCGGCCGCTATTACAAATTACTCAAAGCCGGCGGCAAACAGCAGGAGCTTATCAACTTTGCCCCGGATTACCTGAAGATCCTGCTGGCAGCCAACGACAAAAAAACAATCCGCCAGGTCTACAAGGAGTGCCTAAAGCTCAATGGCAAATTGCCCTTGCCGGCGGAGGCCCTGTACCATATTGCCGCCACCCTCAACAAAGAAGGCGACCCACAGTCGTCCCTGGCCGCATATCTGCGGATCACCAAGGAGCACCCCAAACACGAGCTGCTGCCCGACTCATATTTCCACATCGCCAAACTGCTCAACGAACGGCTGGGCAAACCGGAACAGGCCAGGGAGATCCTGACCGTTCTCATCCGGAAATTTACCAACCATGACATCGGCCGAGCAGCCAAGGCTTACACGGAAGGGCTCTAAGGCCGGCGATCAGGAGGATTGCGGCAAGGCCTGGGCGGCACGGGCCTCGGCTGCCTCTGGAAAACGGGCGCAGAGGATTTTCAGACATTGCCGGCCCTGCTCCTCCTGGCCCTGGGCTCGGTAGGCCTTGGCCAGACGCAACAGGCTTTCCGGCACCCGGGCAAAGGTGGCGTTGTGTTTTAGGAGATGGGCCATGATAAGCCGAGCCTCGGGCAGTAAGCGCTGCTCGCAAAAAGCATGGACCAGCCGGCAGTTTATCTCAGGGGAGAGGCCATTTTCCTTGACCAGACCGCTGTACTCCCCGGCCACCTTTACCATTTGCGGAAAACCGGCCCGGTTGGCGCCCAAAACCCCAAGCAACCGATTGGCGCTTTGCTGAAACCCCTCGCTCCGCGGCTCGATCTTTTCAAGGTTAAACAGATGGGTAATCACCTCGATATTGTTGCGATCAAGGGCCAGAGCTTGCTCCAAGCTTAACCGGGCCTTGGTAAAATCAAGGGCGGCCATGGCCTGCAGGCCCTGCTCAACATGTTTTTCAATCTCTTTTTGGGGGGCATCCGGCGCCAACCTCTCCGGAAGCGGCCCCAGAAACTTAAGCTGCGCAAAGCCCAGCAGGGCGCCGCCGACCAGGCCGCCGATATGGGCGACATAGGCGACATTGCTGGTCCCCCCTAAAAAAAGCTGATAAAATTCCTGCCCCAACCACAAAGGCAGCAGCAGCACGGCCGGAACCTTTAAGTAATCAAAATAAAAACCGAGAAACAAAAATATCCTGACCCGTTGCCTGAAATAGATAACGGTGTAGGCCCCCATCATGCCGGCGATGGCCCCGGAGGCCCCGACCAGCGGGGTCGCGCTGTCGCGATAGATCATCCCGAAAAAGACCCCGGCGAGCAAACCGGTCAACAGATAGCCGGCCAGGTAATACCGCCGCTTACAGGCCATTTCCAGCATACAGCCCACCAGCCAGAGAAAAACCATATTGCCGACCAGATGACCCGCCCCGCCGTGGAGAAACATATAGCTGAGCAAGGTCTTGCCAAAACCATAGGCTGGGCGGTAGCCCCAACTCCAGGAGACAACCCGGGCCAGCCTGGCCTCGAATTCGCGGCGAAAATCCCGCCACTCGGCATAATGCGGATCAGCCGGCGTGATAATTTCCCCGGCCCGCAGCGCCTTATTAAAAACAGGATCCTCTTCGATCGCCTGCCAGAAGCCAACCCGGCCACGGGGTTCGGCAGGGTCGAACTGCCGCATCGCCTGCAGATCATCATTGCGCTCCGCCCCGGCCAGAAAAACAAGATACTCATCCGCCTCCACCTTGGCCATGGCTGACTCGGAGTAATAAGTAAGCGCCGCATCCAGGTTCTTGCTGTCGCCCAGCTGAAAATTAAAAAAAACCACGCAATTGATCACAATCAAAACGATTGTCACCAAGGGCGGATTTCGCCAGCTCATATTTTGCGTAAGGGGTATTATCATAAAATTATCGTTATATGCGGGCAACCATGACGCCGGCGGCGGCAATCAATTGTCCGAAAAGTCGCCGGCGGCTCACAAAGGAGCAACGCCAACCATGGATCAGGCTTGGTGGTTGAGAACCTCCCGCACCTTGGCGGCAAGGAAATCAGCGGCAAAGGGTTTATGGATAAAGACCACCCCGGTGCGCTTCAGTTCGCTGGGGTCGATAACCTTATCACTGTAACCGGACATCAAAATCACCTTGATATCTCTTTTTTTGGCCAAAAAAGACCTGGCAATATCCCAACCACTGATGCCGGGCATCACATAATCGGTCAGCAACAAGTCAATCTCGCCATCATCAACCATATTCAAGGCCGCATCCCCGGACGCCGCCAACAAAACCCGGTAACCGAGAATCTCCAAGGTTTCGCCGATCATCTCGCGGATCGACTCATCATCATCGACCACGAGCACGGTTTCCCGGCCCCGAGGCATGGGGCCTTCCTGGAAATGAACACGGTCATCCTCGATCTCCCCTTCAACTATCGGGAAAAATATCTTAAACGTCGTGCCCTTACCCAGTTCACTGTAGACATAGATATGACCGTTATGCTGCTTGACGATCCCGTGAACCATGGCCAGCCCCAACCCGGTCCCCTTACCCACGTCCTTGGTGGTAAAGAAAGGTTCAAACATTTTATCGCGCACCCCGGCGGGAATCCCGGTGCCGCTATCGGCGACAATCAACATCGCATAGCGCCCCGGCTCCACTTCACTGTGGCTCCTGGCATAGCGGCTGTCCAAGGTCATGGTCGATGCCTCAATGAGCAAGGTCCCGCCCATGGGCATGGCATCCTTGGCATTAATCGCGAGATTCATGATAATCTGCTCGATCTGAATCGGATCGGCCATGATATTGGCCTCGGTCGAGCCAACCTGCACCTGCAGCTGGATATCGTCGCCGATCACCCTTTCAATCATCCGGGAAACCCGACTCACCAAGGCGCCAAGGTCAACGGCCTGCATCTCCAGCACCTGCTTCCGACTGAAGGTGAGCAGCTGCCGGGTGAGGCCGGAGGCGCTGGTGGCGGCGGCAATCATCGCCTCCACGTATCTGCGCAGCGGTTCATCCTCACTCATTTTCAACTTGATAATACCGGCGTAACCGAGGATGGCGGTCAACTGATTGTTGAAATCATGGGCCACCCCGCCCGCCAACCGGCCGACCGCCTCCATCTTCTGCGCCTGCAGCAGTTGGCCTTCCAGATTTTTCCGCTCACTGATATCCTTGAAAACAACCACGGCTCCGACTATTTGGCCGCCCTCCCGCACCGGGGTCGATACATATTCCACGGCAAAACTGGTGCCGTCCTTGCGCCAGAAGATATCGTCATCAACCTGACAGACCTCGCCGTAAATCATACTCTGCAGAATTGGACAATCCTTGCGGGAAAAGATGCTCCCATCTTTTTTGGTGTGATGAAACAAATCGTGCTGATGATGGCCGACAATCTCCTCCACCGCAAAACCGGTAAGCTCCGCGGTTTTGGCGTTGGCAAAGGTGGTATTGCCGTCCATATCCACATCGTAAATCCCGGCCCCGGCCGCATCGAGCAACAGGCCATAGCGATGATGCAGACTTTCCAGGGCCGCTTCGGCCTTACGCCGCAACGAGATATCCCGGAAAATCTCGATGACGGTGGGTTGATCTTCATTGAGCAGGGCCGGGTTGGCGGTACAATGATATACAGCCTTGCTCCCGTCCGCCAGCTCGATAAGAATTTCAGCCTCATGCACTTGCCAATCGGCAAAGGCCTTGACCGTGGGGCAAAGATGTTGCTGATCCGCTGACCCATAGGGGCAGCCGACCACCTCATAACACGGCCGGCCGATGATGGCGTTGGCGTCCCGACCCCAGGCATTTTCATTGGCCCAGACAAGGCGGAAATTCTTATCCACCATGGTGATATGATCACCAAGAGAGGTAAGCATGGCCTTCAATTTTGTTTCGCTGGCCCGCAGAGCCTCCCCCACCCGCTTGCGCTCCGCAACCTCCTCGGTCAATTCACCAATCAACTCTTTCTGCTGTTGCCTTGATTGATCAAGGGCGCCGATCAATCGGCCGAAACTGAAATACAAAACGAGCCAGGACGCAACAAGCAGGGCGGTGGTAAAGAGAACCGAATCCCAGATATACCTATTTTTGCGGTCTGTCAAAAACGTGATATCCTGGAGGGCGATCACCCCGCCGATGGACTCGCCATGGTAATTTTTCAACAAGGCCTGACGATGGATAATATAATTCTTACCATCTATTTCAATAAACGCCTGGTCGCCTTCCAAGTCAAAATCGTCGGGCAATTGCCTAAAGAGCTCCGCCTCTTTATAAACCAGAATCTGGTTACCGAGTTTTCTCTTGGCATCCTTGTTCAGGGTGGCCTTTTGCCAATTCTTCTCGTTATAATAAAGGGCGACCTCCACCTTAAACCGTTCGACAATGGTGGCCGCCAGCTGCTCGGCCAAAATTCCCACCTCAAGCAGCCCCACGTACTGTTTCTCATAAAAAACAGGCTGAATTACCCGGAAAAATGCGCCGTAACGGCCAATCTCAAATCCGGCCACCTGCTTCTGCACCTGATGAACATACTGGGCGGCCGGCCTAATCTTGCGCAGGTCGTCGCCGAAAAAATCAGGCTTATGCATACGCAAAAAAGATTTGCCGTTGGGCTCATGGAAATGCATGACATCGAGAAAGGGGGTTTCTTCCCTGAAATCCTGATAGGTGGGCGCGGTAAGCCTGAGGAGTTTTTCACGATCCCTTGCGGCAAAAGCAGCCACAATATCGGTGCGAACCTCGGCAATATTCCGCAGGCGCATGCTGTAAATATCAAAGAGATTCTTGCGGATCGAGCCTAAAAGATAGGTGAATTCCTCGCTGTTCGCCTGGAGCAAGCGCGCGGTTTCGGCTTTATGACCACTGATGCCGGCATAGAGATGAAATCCGGACAAAGCGATCATCAGCACGGTAACCACAAAAATAACTTTATTTTTGGTGTCCATAACCATCGACAATACCGCTCCGAATCCCTATCCGCCGCCAAGCGGCCAGCCCGACCCAACCAAGACCGGATCTCTTTTCACCTAATACATAGTAACCCGGCGTCAAACAATCTGGCAAATTTATTCTGACTGAAAACAGAGAAGTTTTTACGGCGGACCAAAAGGCCTCAGCCCGCTAACCGCTTGATGCCGCGGGCGATCAGGAGTCGACAAAACGAATGCTTCTGGTGCGGATCACATTGGGATGGGCTTCGATCGCAGCCACCACCTCGGGCGCGAGCTCAGATTGCAGATCGATAATGTTGTAGCCGATGCTGCCGTTGGATTCATTCAAATAACTGACAATGTTGACGCCGGAGGCCCCGATGGCATGGGAGGCAAAACCGATCATATCGGGCACATCGCGATTGATCATGATGAAGCGGGTATGCACCTTATCCGAGGGCAGCGACTCGGCGGTGGGGAAATTAACGCTGTGGGTAATGATGCCGTACTCGAGATACGCCTTAAGCTCACTCACCGCCATACAGGCGCACTGCTCCTCCGACTCTTCGGTGCTGGCGCCAAGGTGGGGGGTGACAATAATTTTAGGATGAGCCAGGGTTGCCTTTGTCGGAAAATCGGTTAGATAGGCGCTCAATTGCCCACTATCCAAGGCGGCCAGCACCGCCGCCTCGTCGACAATCGGCCCCCGCGCGTAATTGACCAGAATGGCCCCGGCGGGCAGACGGTTGAGGAGGTCACGGTCAACCACGCCGATGGTTTTTTCATTTAAGGGGGTATGCACCGTCAGGATATCGGCATGCCGCACCATCTCCCCCAGGGAGCGGGCCAGAATAACCTCCGGGGATAGGTTGTGGATATTCTCCAGGGCCGGAAAAGGATCAAACCCGATAACCCGCATCTGCCGCAGGCCGCCGCCGTTGGCCACCCGGACCCCGATTTTGCCCAAACCTAGAACGCCAAGGGTTTTCCCGGCCAGTTCAAAGCCTTTAAATGCCGACTTCCGGGCCTCCACTTGCCCGCCGATCTCGCTGTCAGCCTGCCCCTTCAACCCCTGGCAAAAATCCATACCCTGGTGCAGATTGCGGGCCTGGATACCCAGCATGACAAAAACCAGCTCGGCCACCGCATTGGCGTTGGCCCCCGGCGTGTTAAACACGCAAATGCCCCGCCCACTCGCCTTATCCACCGTAATATTATTAACTCCGGCCCCGGCCCGGGCCACGGCCAGCAACGATGGATATTGATCGGTGTCCACCGGCGAGCTTCTGACCAGAATGGCATGGGGGTCGGCTTGCTCAGCTCCCACGGAAAAATTATCGCCCAACAGCGCCAGGCCTTCCGGGGCTATCTTATTGACCACCCTGACCTGGAAATCATCCATAACAGCTCCTTACCGCCCGGAGCGCCATTCTTCACGGCTGAAGCCGCTCCAGCCGGACTATCCGCAATCCGCCCGAGACGCGATTGTAATCGGATTGTTAACGCTAGCAGCTCAGCCGCGACAATTGAAGATGGCCTTACCGGTTTAACAAGACCGGGAAAAATTTTCCCCTCACTCCATACAGACCTTGTTGCGCCCGCTTTTTTTTGCCTGATAAAGCACCTCATCCGCCCGCAACAGCCACTCGTCAAGGGAGACCCCGGCCTGCCACTGGACCAAACCGATACTGACCCCAAGCCTTTTGCCTTCACCGCTGGCGATGGCAAGCTCATCAACCGCCCGGCATAAGCGGTCGGCCATTATCTTGGCAGAGTCGGCAGAGGTATCGGGCAAGACCAGCATAAACTCATCGCCGCCCATCCGCACCAGCAGATCGGTGTTTCTGACCATACCGGCCATGGCTCCGGCCACCTTGCGCAAGGCCTGATCCCCGGCCGCATGGCCCAGGGTGTCGTTGATCTGCTTAAAGTGATCAAGATCCATACTTAGTATGGAAATGGGATGACCATACCTTTTCGCCGACTCCAGCAGCGGCCCGATCCGCTCTTCAAATACCCGCCTGTTTTCCAGGCCGGTCAACATATCACGCCGTGCCTGATGAAAAAGGTCTTCATAGTTCAAGGCCCGCAGCATGGGCTCACCGAGGATCTTAACCGCATTATCCAAAATCTGCGCCTCTTCATGACTGATAAGCTCCCCCCGACGCAGCAACATGATGCAACCCTGGTGACCGGCAAACTCCAACGGCCATTGCTGCACCGAGAAGGGCCCGCAGCTGAAACATGAGTCATTATTATGACACTCATTTTCCAAAAAGACATCATTGGCCACCTGCATGACCAGCCGACGATCCGGACCATGGCAGGAACAAATCACATGGGAGCGGCTATGATCAAAACTGCGATAGGCAATCAGATCATGGGCGACCAAGGGCATCAGCCAAACGGAAAATGCTTCGATCATTCCCTGCAGATCGGTGGCCCCGGCCAGGCGGGCATGCAGCTCATTCACCTGTTGCAGCCATTCGGATTGGCGACGATAATGCTCGAGCTCGACAATTAAACGATCGAGATCAAGTCGATTTTTGTCTCTATTATCTATAAGAGATATTGCAGCGTGCATGGCAATTGCTCCTTTGGGTTAATATTTAGCCTAACCCTCACAATTGCTATTTCCGTGCCAGCAAAAACAAACCAGCCGATAAACCACGAACCACCCCGACAAAATACCATGATAACATATTGTTATTGTTGCAAATTAAAAAAAATATCCATCCCACAACAACAGCACCTCCCCCCCCGAATCATGACTGACACAGAAAAAAATTCCCCTCCAAACCAAACAGCCGGATGGCCGACCTGTCAAAAAAATAACAGCATTCTTGCGTATCCTTTTCTTGCATCAGCCAACAAAAAGGATATCATTAGCCCTTGATCATTTTTAGCAATCCTTGCAGGCAGAACAGATGGCCGAACCTACCCGCCGCCACATAATCCATCTCGACATGGATGCCTTCTACGCCTCGGTCGAGGTGCTGGACAACCCGCAACTCACCGGCCTGCCGGTAGTGGTCGGCGGCAACAGCAACCGGGGCGTGGTCTCCGCCGCTTCTTACGCGGCCCGTAAATTCGGGATCCACTCGGCAATGCCGATCATCACCGCAAAAAAACTTTGCCCCCAGGCTGTGTTTCTGCCGGTCCGCATGGCCCGCTACCAGGAAATCTCCGGCCGGATCATGGCGATTTTCCACCGCTTCACCCCCCTGGTGGAACCCATCTCCCTTGACGAAGCTTTTTTAGACGTCACTGCGAGCAAAGCCCTAAAAGGCGATGCCGTGACCATTGCCGCTGAAATAAAAAAAATGGTGCGCGAGGAAACCGGCTTGACCGTTTCGGCCGGGGTAGCCGCCACAAAACTTCTGGCCAAGATCGCCTCGGACCAAAACAAGCCGGATGGCCTCACCGTGGTTCCAGCGGGGCGGGAGCAAGAATTTCTCGCCCCGCTGCCCATTGCCCGCCTCTGGGGCGTTGGCCCCGCCACCCGCGACAGCCTGGCCATGTTCAGCGTAAAAACCATCGGCGACCTCTGCAAACTACCCCTGACCACCCTGGTTGCAAAATTCGGCAACAAACAGGGTGAACATCTGCACCTTGTCTGCCAGGGGATCGACCCCCGGCCGGTAATTGCCGAACATGAGATAAAATCCATCGGCAACGAAGAGACCTTTGCCACGGACCTGCTCGATCGCAAACTGATCAAACAGGAACTGCTGACCCTCTGCACCAAGGTAGGAAAGCGGGTCCGGGCTAACGGCGTCCAGGGCAAAACCGTGACCATCAAGGTCAAATATCGGGATTTTCAACAGGTGAGCCGGGCCAACACCCTTGACTACGCCATTGATGACGACCGTTCGCTCTATGAAACAGGTTGCGACTTACTTAACAAAACCGAAGCCGGCCGGCGGCCGATTCGCCTGCTCGGCATCACCGTCTCCAACCTCCACCCCGGAGGCGCCTCAGGTCAGCTCTCACTCTTTGCCCCCGACCCCACCCGGCAAAAACGGCGGGCGCTCTACAAGGCCATTGATACCATCAGTGACCGCTACGGCAACCAGACCGTTATCCCGGCCATGCTTTTGCTTGATGAGCAAGGATAGTTCCGCCCAAAAACAACGAGCAATGGTTATGCTGGATAAACTCAAGATATTCAGGTAGAATTTTAACAAACAACAACATCGCGCATTCAGCAAGTTACCCACCAACCACCGCAACCAATAAAAGCTCAAGGGTGATGACAATGAAAAAAATTATTCTTCTTACTGTTCTCGTGCTGCTGGCGACAACCAGTGCCGCTTACGGCCAAACCCAGGTTTCCAGAATTGCCGTGGCCCCAACAATTGTCGATCATGAACCCAGCGAGGCCAACAATATTTTCAAAAGCGATGTGGGCACAATCTCCTGTTTCACCGAAATAACCACGGACCAGGCCCCGACCGGCGTTGTCCATGTCTGGTCGTACAAGGACAAAATCATGGCCGAGGTACCGCTGCAAGTCGGCGCGGCCCGGTGGCGGACCTACAGTTCCAAAAAAATCGCGCCGCAATGGCAGGGCAACTGGAAGGTCGAAGTTTATTCAGACGAAGGTGCTTTACTCAACACCGTCGAATTTATTGTTCTGGAATAAGCCACCCATGACAAACAGCCTTTTTAACCGAATAAGAAGGCTTCAGGCGACCCTTTTGCCAAACCGCCACCATCAACGGCCCAGGGTCGATCAATTTTATTGATTGTCTTCTCTGCTATCTGAGATAATAATTTAAATATGGAGAAAAATTATTGCCCTGATAATGATTTGGTAATTTTACCGCGACAAGGAAACCATATGCTCTATCGGCAATTAATCATCATAAGCCTGATGACGATTCTGCTTTCAAGCCAATCTTCATTTCTCTTGGGGGCCGAGGAGCAGTACCAAACCATCACCGCCCCGGAGGTCAAGCACCGAATCCAAGGCAGTTCCCCTGGTGTTTTGATCCATGTCCTGAGCAGACTTGAATATGAAGCACAGCACATCCCCGGCTCCATCAACATCCCGATCGACAAACTGGCAACCAGCGACCAATTGCCGCCGGCCAAGGATACCCCGCTCATTTTTTACTGTATGGGCCGAAAATGACCCTATAGTCTGAGGGCTGCAAGGATTGCAGTCGAAAAAGGATATAGCCGAGTTTACGCGTTTGTCGGCGGCATCCCCGAATGGCGAAGTTTTCAGTACCCCATGGTGGTCAATGAACAATTCACTCAAACCCCAGTCACTAAACTGGCCCCGACCGAGGCATGGCGACTGTTATCGGCCGAGCGCCCCTTTGTTCTTGATGTTCGCCCCTTGGACTTCACCACCAACCAGTCATACATCAAAGGAGCAATACACTGCCCCTTGGTGGATCTCATCGACAGGATCAATGAATTGCCCAAAAACAGACCGCTGCTCATCTGCGATTGGACCATGAAACAATCCCCCTTGGCCGCAATCTACCTCCAATCAAAGGGATATAACGTGCTCGGGGTGGTAAAGGGAGGAATGGAACGCTGGCTGCATGAAAATTTCCCCTCAGAGGCGCGGATGCTTCCTTAGCCCCCAATGCAACCTACTTAGTTGACTCAAAAGAATAATGACCATCATAAACAAAAAACAATCACAAACTCCCCCCCCAAAAACAATCATCAACAAGATCAGTTTTATTTTTGCCTTATTGGTTACCGTCATCATCGCCAACGGCATTTATTCCACTCTGACGGAAAGCGGTAAAATTCATGAGCAAATATATCGGGACCTTGAAGGCAAACTAAAGATCAGCTATTTCACCATGCTCAACGAACAGGAAAATCTGGTCGTGGCAGGGAAAATAATAAAAGGGCAACAGCTAAACCTTATAGACCTCATGGACCACGACCGGATCCGCCCTATTAAAATCATGCTCCAGTCAATCTCATCCATGCATGATATTGAAATGATCTTTCTTTTGGATGAAAATTTCAGCTTACTGACCAGCAACAGCTTTAACGATGAAACCGGCGATCCCGAACTTTACCGCTCCTTATCCTTGGGCAGAGGCATGAAATCTGGCCTGTTGGAAATCCCGGCGGAAATTTATTACAATCTATCCGGCACCGCCGCCAACAAGCCCATAGATAAAAATGAAAAAATTATCTGTATTTCCACCACCGTCAAACTGATTCATCATCTGGGCAATCCCTACGGCTATGTTGTTTTACTCAAGCATATCAACGGCAACGACAAATTAATCACCCGCATGAAAAATATGACCCAGACCCAGGTCATTATCTACGATAAACAAGATCGCGCCATCGCCAGCAGTTTCGCCGTCGCCTCAATCCCGGCACCTATGGACAATCGCTTTTCCATCGATGACAAAAATTACTTTGTCTGCCTGGAGGATCTCCGCAACATATCCGGCGCCGTAATCGGCAAACTGGCGGTCGCCATTGACAGCTCCGATTTTCTTCAACAACGTCGCCGGTTCCTGATGAGCAATCTGCTGCCGCTGCTGTTCACCATAATTATCTTTTTGGCCATGTTTGCCCTGCTCAAATCAAGAATCCTTGATAAAATAAATCGCCTCCGCGCTATCCTGCACGATGTCGCGACCGGCCAAGCAGACCTCGGAAGCCGCTTGGCTGTTTCCGACCTTGCCCGGGCAGGGAAACACCCCGATGAAGTTGAACTCATGTGCCTGGATTTCAACCACATGATGGAAATACTGGAAAGAACGTTTCAGCAAGCGGACAACCAAGCCAAACAACTGCAACTGCAACAAACCAAGCTGTGGAAAGCCAATATGGGACTGGAAGCCCAAACCGCGCTGCTGAACCGACAAAAAGGTGAATTGGCCACCCTCTACCGGCAAAACGATTTGATCTTGAATTCGGCCGGGGAAGGCATCTACGGCCTGGATATCGAAGGAAAAATAACCTTTGTCAACCAAGCGGCCTTAAGGCTTACCGGTTATACGGAAAACGAACTGCTGGGCTATAAGGCCCATGACCTTCTCCACCACACCGATCAAACCAACCATACATATCCTTTTTCCGCCTGCCCGATCAGCTCCACCCTGGCATACGGCAAGGTTCATCGTGAGCAAGATGAACTTTTCTGGCGCAAGGACGGCAGCAGTTTTCCGGTGGAGTTTGTCTGTTCACCGATAGTGGAGACGGAAACGGTAATCGGCGCCGTCGTGGTCTTCCTCGACATCACGGACCGAAAACAGATGGAGCGGGCCAAGGAAAAGATCAATAAACGACTCATGCAAAGCCAAAAAATGGAAGCGGTCGGAACATTGGCCGGCGGAATCGCCCATGACTTCAACAACACCCTGATGGCGATCAAAGGGTTCACCGACATCTCCCTGCATCAGGCGGCAAAAGACAGCCCGGTCTTCAACAATCTGCTGCAAATCCAGGATGCCGCCAGCCGGGCTGCGGGTCTGACCCGCGAACTGCTGCTTTTCAGCCGCCGGGAACCCATGGAATTTTCCCCGGTAAACCTGGACCAGATCGTCCAAAACATCTCGACCATGCTTAACCGGATCATCGGGGAAAAAATCTCAATAACCACCAAGCTGGAAAACGGGACAAAACTGCACCCGGTCCTTGGGGAAGCAGGGGCAATCGAACAGATAATCATCAACCTGGCGGTCAATGCCAAGGATGCCATGCCCATGGGGGGAGAATTCACCATCACCATGGCCAATGTCTCGATTGATGCGGAATTTTGCCGACAGTTCCCTTATGCGCGGCCTGGAGAATTCGTAAAACTGGCGGTAAAAGACACCGGCCAGGGAATTGACGAAATGGTGGTCAGCCATGTTTTTGAACCGTTTTTCACCACCAAGGAAGTAGGCAAAGGGACGGGCTTGGGCCTTTCCGTGGTCTACGGCATCGTAAAAGAGCATCATGGCTGGATCAATGTGAGCAGTGAACCGGACAAAGGCACATTATTCGAGGTATTTTTCCCTGCCCTGCTCAATGATCCGGGAAAAGAAGCGATAAAGGATACCTTGTTCAGCAATCTGGAGGGGGCGGGCGAACTGATCCTGATAGCGGAAGGCGATGATCACCTCCGGCAAATTGCCGCCAATGCTTTTACCGCAGGCGGTTACAAGGTATTTACCGCCAAAAACAGCAGGGAAGCCCAGAATATTTTCTGGCAGGAGAAAGGCGAGTTCCACCTCTTTTTATGCAGTGCCGATTTGGGCGATGAAAGCGGGCTTAATCTGGCGGAAAATCTGCGCAAAACAAAACCGGAACTTATCATCCTGATCTCGGCAAGCAGGGCCATGGATAAAACTAAAATTGACGAAATAAAGAAAAGGGGCTGCCACTTTCTGGAAAAACCATATGTGGCTTATGACCTCTTAAAAACCGCCAAACAGCTCTTGACCTGAAATCAATAGGTCAGACCAACCCGATCCCTTACCAGATCAAGGGTCTCGGTCGCCTTGCTCCGCGCCTTTACCGCCCCTTTATGCAGAATATCACGAACCTGACCGGGATCGGCCAGCAGCGCCTCCCGCCGCTCCCGGGCCTCTCTAAAAAACTCCCAGAGGATATCGACCAGCTCCAGCTTGATCTTGCCGTACATGGCCCCGCCGTTCACGTAGAGGCCATGCACCTCGGCCAGGCGATCCGCCGGCGCGAAGAGCTTGTAGATATTATAAAGATTGCACTTATCCGGGTCCTTCGGTTCCTCCACCGGGGTGGCGTCGGTAACGATGGTCATCACCTTCTTTTTCAGCTCCTTCTGACTGGAAAAGAGGGGAATGGTGTTGTCGTAGGATTTGGACATCTTCTGCCCGTCGATGCCGGGGATGGTGGCCAGGTTATCATCAATGACCGGTTCCGGCACCACAAAGGTCTCGCCAAAGGTGTTGTTGAACTTGATCGCGATATCACGGGCCACCTCGAGATGCTGTTTCTGATCCTTGCCCACCGGCACCTTGTCGGCCTGAAAGATCAAAATATCGGCGGCCATCAGCACCGGGTAGGCAAAAAGCCCGTGGCTGGCAGCCACCCCCTTGGCAATCTTGTCCTTGTAAGAATGGCACCGCTCCAGCAGGCCCATGGGGGTCAGGGTCGAAAGAATCCAGGCCAGTTCAGTGACTTCGGGCACGTCGGACTGCACCCAGAAGGTGCACCGCTCAGGATCAAGCCCCAGGGCCAGGAAATCAGTGGCCGCCTCCAGGGTGCCGGTGGCCAGACGCTGTCGGTCATGGACCGAGGTCAGGGCATGGAGATCAACGATAAAGGCAAAGAGATCGCTCTTATCCATGTTGTCGATCATTGACCGCATCATCCCGAAATAATTACCAATATGTAGTTTGCCCGAGGGCTGGATCCCGGATAGAATTCTCATAATGCACTCTTAAAATAAACCAGAGGTTACGGCAACATTGCCCTGGCCTGAAAAACACCGAGGGGAAGGGATGCCGGAAAGGTGTGGATGTTAAAAAAAAATAGAGATGGAGGCAACCTTTTTCTCGTTTAACAGGCGGCAAGGCCTGACCGGCGACAACGACTTATCTTAATTTTTTCTAATTACCACTGACTTTCAGGCTTTCAGCCGGTAAAAAATTAACTGAAATATAAGGCTTGATTGGCACTGTTTTTTGTGGGAGCGAATTTATTCGCGAAAAAAATTAGTTGAGTGCTGCCCGCTTGTATGGCGGCGGAAGCCGCGCCCCGGGGTTTTCCTCAATCCGGCAAGAACTAGACGGTAAGCAGGTTATTTTTTCCCGATCAGAAAAATGCCGTAGGTGGCGCGCAGGTTGGGCAAAAACTTAACCACATCCCCTTGCCGATCGGTCTGGGAGCTGTTGATTGCCGCCTCCCTGCAGACGACAAAGCCGAACTCCCGGATAAACTTCCGGAAATCCTTCATGGTGATCACCCGGATATTGGGGGTGTCGTGCCACTCATAGGGCAGTTCCTTGGTCTGCGGGGCATACCCGGTAAACAGCAGGTGCAGCCTGCTCCGCCAGTGGCTGAAGTTAGGGAAGCTGACCACCACCTTGTTGCCGATCCGCAGCAGTTCATGGATCAACTTGGCCGGGGTATAGACCTGCTGCAGGGTCTGACTTAAGATCACGTAATCAAAGGCGTTGTCCGGGTAATCCTCCACCTCTTCGTTGATATCGCCCTGCAGCACCGAAAGACCATGGCTGATACAATGGGAAACATTATCTTCCTTATGCTCGATGCCGATGCCGATAACCCCCTTAGTCTGCTGGAGATAGGCAAGCAACTCCCCCTTGCCGCAGCCGAGATCGAGAACCTTGGCCCCCGGTTCGATCCAGGAAGCGATCAGCCTGAGATCAAAACGGATATTATTTTCCGATGTTAACTGAGACACGCTGCAAAAAACCTCGCACTAAGGTGGTTACCCGTTCATTGGGGATAAGAAAGGCGTCATGGCCGCAGTCCGCCTCAATCTCGCAAAAACTAACATCCAGCCCGTTCTTCTTCATGGCCTTGACCATCTCTTTGGACTGGTAGGTGGGGTACAACCAGTCCGAGGTATAGGAGACCACCAGATAACTGGCCTTGGCCCCGGCAAAGGCCTCGATCAACGAGCCCTGGCCGTACCGCGCCCTGAGGTCAAAATAGTCGGCAGCCTTAGTGATATAGAGAAACGAATTGGCGTCGAACCGATCGACAAACTTGCTGCCCTGGTAGCGCAGATAACTCTCCACCTGAAAATCGGCATCAAAGTTAAAGGAAAAATCACTCTTGTCCTGCAGACGACGGCCGAACTTGCGACGCAGGGCCTCATCGGAAAGATACGTCACATGGCCGATCATCCGGGCGACCGCCAGCCCGGTGCGGGGCAAATCCCCTTCATAATAATTACCCCGCCGCCAGTTGGGGTCCGCCATAATCGCCTGCCTGGCGATCTCGTTAAAAGAGATGGCCAGGGCGGAATGACGGGGGGTGGTGGCCAGGGGAATTGCCGAGGCGACCATCTCCGGGTAGCGCAGACTCCATTCCAGCACCTGCATGCCGCCGATGGAGCCGCCGATCACCGACACCAGACGGCTGATGCCCATAAAATCGAGCAGTGCCTTCTGGGCGTCGACCATATCGCCGATGGTGACCATGGGAAAATCCAGGCCATAGGGCTTGCCGGTCTTGGGATTGGCGGCCGACGGGCCGGTGGTGCCCATGCAGCTGCCGAGGATATTGGAACAGATCACGAAATATTTATTGGTGTCGATCCCCTTGCCCGGCCCCACCATGACATCCCACCAACCGGGCTTGGCCTCACCCTCGCGGTAATATCCGGCCGCATGGCTGTCGCCGGAAAGGGCATGCAGCACTAAAATCACATTATCCTTGGCCGGCGCCAGGGTCCCATAGGTTTCATAGGCAATGGTCACCGGACCGAGCACGGCTCCGCTTTCAAGCTGCATCAGGCCGGGCGGCTCGGCAAAGGTAAAATATTTTTTCTCGACAAGGCCAACGGAAAGACCGCACTGGGCCTGCTTAGTATCCTTAACCATATTTAGTCTTGCAGATTATCCAGGGCCTGGGCCAGGTCGGCCGTGATATCCTCCACCGCCTCGATGCCGACCGACAGGCGAACCAGATCGGAGGTGATCAACAGATCCTCGCGGGTAGCCGCGGGGAAAGACAGATACTGGGACGAAGCCGGATGAATAACCAGACTCTTGCAATCCCCCAGGTTGGCCAGATGATAAACGAGCTTGAGGCTGTTGATAAACCGGAAACACTCGGCCTGATCCTTGAGGCCGAAGGCCAGCACCCCGCCATAGCCCTTGCCGCCGAACTGACGGTTGGCCAGCTCATGGTTGGGATGGCCGGCAAGGCCGGGGTATCTCACCCACTGCACCTCGGGCCTTTCATACAAAAAGGTGGCCACCTTCTGGGTATTGGCCATATGCCGCTCCATGCGCAAGGCCAGGGTGTCAAGGCCGATCATGGTCAAAAAGGCATGCTGGGGCGCCATGGTGGTGCCGAAGTTGATATGATGCTCCCGCCAAACCTTATCCAGATATGCCAGGGGGCCTTTACGATCGACAAAAGGCTTGAAATCGGCAAACCGGCCGCTCTGCCAGTCGAAATTACCGCCATCGATAACCACCCCGCCGGTGGCGGCGCCGTGGCCGCTCAGATACTTGGTGGTGGAATGGATAACCACATCGGCCCCCAGCGTCAAAGGCCGGCAGAGATAGGGAGTGGCCAGGGTGTTGTCCACCAGAAGCGGCAGCCCGTGGTCGTGGGCCAGCTTGGCCGTTGCCGCCAGATCCGGCACATCCATCTTGGGGTTGCCGATGGTTTCCAGATAGATAAAACGGGTTTTATCATTAATGGCATTACGGATTGCATCAAGATCGGTGGATTCCACAAACCGGGCCTTGATATCATATTTTTTAAAAACATTGGCAAAGAGCAGGTAGGTGGACATGAAAAGCGAATTACCGCAGACAAATTCATCCCCGGCCCGCAGCAGAGCCATGCAGGCATTGGTAATAGCCGCCATGCCAGAAGACATGGACACCGCGCCGCGCCCTTCCTCCAGCGCATTCAATTTTTCCTCAAGCACCCGGTTGGTGGGATTGGTCAAGCGCATATAGATATGATCTTTATTCTTGCCGCCAAAGGTATCGCTTAAATTTTCAGCGGTGGGATGGCGATGGGAGGCGCTTTGACAGATTGGCGGATGGGTGGCCCCCTCCCAATCATCCGGCCTCTGACCGGCATGGATCACCTTGGTTGCAAAACGATAATCATCAGAATTATGCATAAATATTTCCTCCAGTTCCGCCCACCTAAAAATTACCGACCAAGCAAGCTTATAAGATATTCTATCCCGCCAATAAAGTCCCGGGCAACTCCAACTCACCCAAGCTCCAGAAAGATCCACGGAAACAATGTACTACAATGTGACACCTAATTGCCAAGCTTTCGAAAAAAGCCATCACCCGTCATGCCCAAACTATCTACAATTCATCACCGCTTATGCCAACATATTTTTGTCATGACCCGAACCATGCGCGCCGCATATCAGTTATATCATATATATGACCGCAAGGGCTTTAAGCACAAGAGAGAAATTTATAAACCAGCTAAAAATCGAGGTCTAACCCCAAACAACCAATAAGCAAAAATAAAATGTAAAAAAGGGGCAAGGATTGCTCCCTGCCCCTCAGATAACCGCGATGAAACACCGGCCCCAGACTCAACTCAAATCCGGCGGCCAAGACGAGATCTTACTTCACCTCTTCAAAATCGGCATCAACCACATCATCGTCATCCTTTTTGCCGCCCTCTGCACCGCCGGCCGCCTCACCCTGCTTGGCCTGGGCCTGGGA
>DUZU01000015.1 GCA_013349285.1 Deltaproteobacteria bacterium
GCTTCGTACCACCATTGCATGCTGGCCTTCTCGCTGTTTTGCAAAAAGGCGCGGCACAATGGGGTGAGCTCTACGCCGCCGGGCAGGATATCGTTGCATTGCTCGACAGCCTTGGCGGCCGGCACATCCACCCACAGCGGATCTCCCGGCAGGAAACTGTATTGGAGGCTGAAACGGGCCAGCTCGACCAGTTCGTCATAAGTTAAGTTGTATTGCAGCACGGCATAGAGCCATTCAGCCGTATAGTTGCTGTAGGAAACCCCCTCGTCATCGGTGGAAAAAGCAGTGGGCAAGCCGTGCTCCCGGAAATATTGGGTAAAGGGATGCTCATCGCCGGTAACCCCCAAGATCTGGGCATTGCTGGCAAAGAGGATTTCCACCAGGGCGTCACGATTTTTCATCAACGCCACCACCTCGGCTTTCGCCTTGTCATCAAGATATGCAAAGGAAATCCCGTGGCCGATACGTTTGGCGCCGGCATTGATGGAGCCGGTGATATGATCCTTCAGGGCCGGATTACCCTGCCCCACAAAACAGGGGGTGATCTCGCCCGCATGCAGGGCAATGTTCACGCTGGGAAACTTATTGTGGAAAAAGCCGAAGATTTCCATTTGCGCGGCAAAATCCTGCATCGAGGTGGAAGCGTCCTCACCGCTCACCAGATTCACCCCTGCCACCCGGTCATCCACGCTGGCCAGCAGAAAGGAAAGCGCGGCCTGGGTATAGAGTTTCGGCAGGGCTGCGTTGCGATTCGCCGCCGCCAGAAACCGGTAAAAAACCCCGCAGGCCGGGTCCGGTTCGGAGGCGCCGCAGCCAAGGGTTTTATTCATGATATTTTGATAACCAAAAATATCCATCCTGGCGGTGGGCACGGCATGATCAAGGCCGGCGCTCATCAGAAACTCATACATTTCCGGAAAATAACGGCTATCGGTATAATACGGTCCGGTGGGCGGATACTTCTGCTGGAGCTTGGCGGCAAGGGCCGAAACCGCCCTTGATTGAAAGGACATCATGGTTTCAACATAATCAACGCCATCGGCCTCGGCCTGTTGCAAAAGCTTGGCGAGCATGATTCCCTGGTTGGCGCCCGATACCGTGCCGAACTTGCCGAAGGTGGCAAAGAAATGATCATGGCCGGCCTGGATATCGAGATAGTCGAATTGGTACATGGACAGCGAGGCCATCAACTTCTGGATGTCGGCCGGGCCGGCCTGTGCCAAAGCAGGGGTTGATGAGGTGCACGGCGGTGAGGTGATCTTATAGCTTGTCGGATCGTAGCAGTCGCCGTCCTTGGCGCCCAGACTGATATAATCTTCGGGCATGATAGTGCCGGAGAGATGATTGTGAATATCGCCGCCCTTGGGAAACAAGGTCATTAACTCCAGTAATTCGGGCGGCGCCGTATCTATCAGCTCAAAATAGCTCGCCACCGCCGGGTTAGGCGCAACACAGCCACCACTAACCCCGGGACGACCGGCGACCATTGCCTGTTTTTCCCCGTTCGGTCCCATGCCAGCGCAACCAACCAGAAAAACCGATCCGGAGATCAACATCACCGACAAAGCACGATTAATTTTGGCAAACCGATTCATACATCAACCTCCTGTGCGACTGATAATATACATTTCAACCCTATTCTCATTCAAGGCCTGCTATCGTTATCCCGTATGGACCATAATCGGCTCAGTACGCGGCATTACCGGTTGATAAGACCCCGAGCCGGCCGCTTATCTCTTAAGGCATATTTATTGATAGGCTTTTCACCAAAAAAAACCAAGCATAAAAATGCAAGGCGTAAAATAGACAAACTCCAGCTATCCTCCAACCAGTTATTAGCGGACAAAAAAAAAGCCCTGCCCGGATAATCCGGACAGGGCTTGAATCAAGCAGTTTAAACGGCGGGAATTAACAGCCGAAAGCAGCCTGCAGAGGCGGTACGGTCTGTTTTTTGCGGCTCATCATGCCGTCAATCCACATAGAAGTACCATCAACCTTGCCCTTGAAGGCTTTCTCGATGATAGCAACATCATCGGAAACAACAACCAGCTCAGTACCCTCTTTTACAACATCGGTGAGCATGAACAGTACAGAGTGACGGCCATCGGCTTTGATGGACTTAAGAGCGCCGTAGAGTTCGTCACGGATGGCGGCAACCTGATCAAGGCTGGCAAGCTCAAGCTGACCGATACCGATTTTGTTGCCCTTCATATCGAAATCTTTGTAGTCACGATAGATGAGATCCTTGATCGGCACACCGTCGATGGAAGATTTGGCTTTAAGCATGTCCATGAACAGTGCATCGGTATCGGCAACACCGGCGATACCTTTGAGGGCGGCAACGGCAACCTTATCGGCTTCGGTGCAGGTGGGGGATTTAAAGTTAACGGTATCGCTCAGGATGGCGCAGAGCATGACGCCTGCAACATCTTTAGGCAGAGCAACATTGTTGTTTTTGTACATATCGTAGAGCACGGTGCAGGAGCAACCAACAGGCTGAGCGTTAAACAAAATAGGACCGTTGGTGGTGATATCGCCGATCTTATGGTGATCAACGATCGCAATGATATCGGCCTTATCAAGGTTAGCAGGACCCTGACCAATATCGCTGAAGTCAACCAGCGCAAGTTTTTTGCCGGCTGCATCGGTCAAGGTTGCAGGAGCAGCCATGCCGAATTTTGCGAGAACGGTCTTGCTTTCAGGGTTTAAATTTGCAGCGTCAATCTGCATGCACGCAACAGCATCGGTTCCGGTAGCGTTAAGGTAACAAGCAAAAGAAATTGCTGCGGCAACCGAGTCGGTATCGGGGTTGGAATGACCTACAACAGAAACTGACATAGTAATCCTCCTTAAATTTTAGATGTAACTAATTTGCATAAAGACTCAACCCAACAAGGGTCATTAAGTCAGAAAAAACAAAATAAATTTTTATCCTTTATCAAAACTGGCCAAGTTTAGTTCCATTAAGTGTCGGCGTCAAGAGGAAAGACTAAAAAGTAGCGCAAACCAAAAAATCGACCTCAAACTCAATGAATTCGCCAAACGCAAGGAAAAAACTTTAATCGATCCAGATCGCCGCCGGCATGATTCAACTTGCTCAACCAGTTATTTTCTTGTAGTTTTTTATTTACGAAGCGATTTTTTTTGAAGTTACCCATCAATTTAAATATCAGATTCCCACAACCCAGGAATTATCAATGACCGAAAAGATGCCAAAACTTGCAAAAAAAATAAAAATTCTGGTTGCCGAAGACAATCCCGTGGTGCGCAAGGGACTGACCAACTTTCTAATCAAGTGGGGGTATGAACCGCTTGAAGCAGACAACGGCGATAATGCCTGGCAAATCCTGGAACAAGACAACTCGATCAGGCTGGCCATTCTGGACTGGAACATTCCCGGCCTGAGCGGCATGCAGGTTTGCCAACGGATCCGAGCCAGAGGCGACAAGCCCTATGTCTATGCGATCATCTTCAGTGCGCGAAAATCATCGGAAGAACAGGTGCTGGCACTAGAGGGCGGCGCTGACGACTATCTGGTGAAACCGGCAAAGCCGTCCCTGCTGAAAGCTCGTTTAGGCGTTGGCGAAAGAATCATCAAAATGCTTACCACGGCCACGAGTGGCTGAGTAAAAACACACACGGCTGTTACCCAAACAAAAAAACCACACCGGTATGGTGTGGTTTTTTTTATTACAACTTTATAGATATTACCGGTTAGACGCCAAGACGCTCGGCCTCTTTAATTTTCCGGATATCACAGGCAATCTTAAAGGCTTTATCCTTGCCGTGCTTATTAATGGAAACAGAGGTCTTACCTTGCTTACCCACCCCGTTCACCCAACTTACTTCGTAGCGGTTCAATTTTTCATTAAACCGAACTCCGACAACCCCGGTGGTGGTATTACTGACGGTAACAATATGCTTATCGGTACGGATCTTACCGATTTTCTTCTCGGTGGTATCACGCCAGGCCAAGGCGGCAAGCAGGCTTGAGTAACGGCCGCCGCATTTACCATCTGAGAAAAATTTGGAAAAGGTTTTACCCTTAAAACGCACCCGAACATACCAGCCATGAGTCCGTTTTGACTCCTGATCGATCCGTGCCACATCCTTATGTTTTTCTACAATCATGCTTTTTGCCATGAGATACACCCTTTAATAATGTTAAAGATTGATTAACCTAATTATGTTAAAAAGATAAAAAATAAACATGTTTTATAGTTAACTAATTAATTAATAACTATTCGAATTCAGGTTGAAAACAAACATTCGCCTACAAGCGATTGTTAAATTTTAATTACACAAAATATAATCATAGCGCAAGCAAAACCTTACACTTTAAACCTGCAAGTTACCGCGAAAAAGTAAGTTCAGCACCGTGCGTGTATTGTAAATAGTATCTATTACTAGATTTTTCTTAAATTCTATTTTTTTTATTCTATCCCAAAAAAAGGTTAGGAATAAACTTTTTTTTTATCACCAGCTTGTTTTTCTCAACCGGCAACAAACAGATTATTGAAAATCATACGTTAATTAACAACAAATCGGATTGACCAACATGGATGACATATCGAAGAAACTGAATGCCCTGCTTGACGTAATCACCAGACTAAGAGCCCCGGACGGCTGTCCCTGGGATCAGAAACAAACCCCACAAACTTTTAAAAATTATCTCATCGAAGAAGCCTACGAACTTCTTGAAGCCATCAATGATGATAACCCCCGCCATATCTGCGAAGAACTGGGCGACTTAATATTCCAAGTAGTCTTCTTTATTAATCTTTACCAGGAAAAACAACTTTTTTCCTTCACGGACGTGCTTGACGGCATAACCGCGAAAATGATCAGACGCCACCCCCATGTATTCGGCGATCAAAAAATCACCTGCGAAAAAGAACTCAGACAAAATTGGCAAAATATAAAAAACAGCGAAAACAGCCTGAAAAACAAAGAGACAGGGCTATTCGACTCCATCCCCAAAAGCCTGCCCGCCCTCCGCCGCTCCCAACAGGTAATCGACCGAGTCGCCCGCATGGGCTTTGACTGGCCCGACCTTGCCGCCGCTTACCATAAATATGAAGAAGAAAATGACGAATTAAAACAAGCGATAGCGGAAAACAGCCATGAGCGGATGACGGAGGAATTCGGCGATGTTCTTTTCTCCCTGGTTGCGGTGGGCCGCAAAGCGGGAATAAACAGCGAAGACGCCCTGACCGGCGCCCTGCAAAAATTTACCTCCAGATACACCAAGCTGCAAGAGCTGGTTGCAGTACAAGGCCGGGTGATTGACAATTTAAACCTGCAAGAACTCTTAAATTATTGGAACCAGGCAAAGGCAACCCCTGACAACCAACCAAATAACGTTTGACAGGCTTGCCGACAATGTGGTAAAAAACCCGCTTATTTTCAATGTAGTACAACTATTATATACCTCCTTGCTCTTCGCATGATTTGCAAATAGCAAGGGCCACTTGACCACAAGGAGGAATCAATGCGC
This sequence comes from Deltaproteobacteria bacterium, assembly GCA_013349285.1. Taxonomy (GTDB): domain Bacteria; phylum Desulfobacterota; class Desulfobulbia; order Desulfobulbales; family Desulfurivibrionaceae; genus DUZU01. The sequence goes on from DUZU01000015.1 coordinate 5,498, forward strand.
AGGTATGAAACAATCATCATCGTCAAACCAGGCGCTGGAGAGGCTGAAGCCGCTTCGGTTGCTGAAAAATCCATCGGAATCATCGAAAAATTTGACGGCTCAATCGTCAAAAACGATCCGTGGGGCCTCAAGAAACTCGCTTACCCAATCAACAAAGAAATCCAAGGCTATTATCTTTATATCGAATACGCAGGCCTTCCTGATGGCGTAAAAGAGCTGGAGCGTCAGCTTCGTATCGACGACCGTGTTATTAAATACATGACCGTCAAAACCCAGGATGTCTTCTCTGAGATTGCTGTAGTTGAGGCAGAGCCGGAAGCAGAAGAAGCCGAGGATGAAACCGAAGAGTAACTCCCCTCTCTCAGGCAAAATCAAATATATCGAATATAAGGAACTTGAACATGGCATATCAAAAGAAAAAGAAAGTTTTCAGCCGCCGCAAAGCATGTCGCTTTTGTTCGGATAAAAAGCTGGTTATTGACTATAAGGATGTAAAAACCCTGCGTAACTTCGTGACCGAGCAAGGCAAAATTATCCCTCGCCGCATCTATGGTAACTGCGCGTTCCACCAGAGAAAGGTAAATGACGCCATTAAACGTGCGCGCCAGATTGCCCTGTTGCCTTACGTCGGCCAGTCGCAGTATTAAAAAGTGGTAACATGCAAAGAAGACCCGGGCGACGACCGCAACATTAAGAAGGAAGCACAGACTGAACAAATAAAAGCCATCGGCATCACGGCCTTTATTTTAAGCCTGCCCACCTTCATCCCGGGCCTGGGTCTGCTTAATTGCATTATCCCGTTGCCGATTTACTATTACCTTGTAGTTTTCGGCAAAAACAACGGGACCACAGTCGTTACCTGGGCTGTGGGAATAGTCGGCCTGCTGGCCGTATTCACCGGGGCGTTGAATGGGATCCTTTTCACTCTTACCCTGGTGCCGCTTGGCTTTATGTTGGCCAAGGCAAAAGAACAAAATGAACCAATCCTCACGGCCGGGACAAAAGGGGCGCTGATCATCGCTGTCGCCTGGTTCGGCTTAGCCCTGGCTTACGGATCAATAAGCCGGAGCAATCCTTACCAGGATATTTTGTTAAATCTGGATAAGGGTTTTGAAACAAGTTTTACGTTGTATGAAAATTCAGGAAAGATCCAGGCAGATGATCTAAAGACCATAAAAATCTTTTTCGATCAGCTTCAGGATCTGACCAAGAGGCTTTTCCCAGCCTTGCTGGTAACCTTGATTTTCAGTATTGTCTGGCTGAATATAACGTTTGGCCACTGGTTATTGCACAAAAAGGACCCGGCCTTAAGCCACCAGCATGATCTGCAAAACTGGCGGCTTCCGGAAATGCTGGTCTGGCTCGTTATCTTGGCCGGCATTGCAGTAATAATACCAGATCCCGGCTTCAGCACCTTTGGGATGAACCTGGGACTGGTACTTGGTTTTTTGTATTTTGCACAAGGTTTGGCGATTTTATCAAGTATGCTCACAACTTGGGCCGTCCCGCCACTCCTGAAGGTATTGATATACAGCCTGCTATTTCTGCAAAGCTATGGCATGGCCTTATTAGCCGCACTCGGTTTGACTGATGTCTGGATCGATCTTCGTAAGCGGCTGCATGAAAAGGATGCTGCCGGATAAAAACAGCGGCGAAACATTAACCGTCTAAAATGGACGGCAATTAATAACTGGACAAGAAGAATCGGAAGGCGTAAGCGTCTTCTTTTTCGAAAATAATGAATCCCTGAACGTTTGGATTCAACCGGAGGCACAAAAATGGAACTGATCCTTAAAGAAACCATTGATACACTTGGCGAAGAAGGCGATACCGTTAAGGTAAAAGACGGTTATGGCCGCAACTACCTGATTCCCCGCAAAAAAGCTGTTTTGGCAACCCCGGCTAACCTTGCTGTTCTCGGCAAGGAAAAATCGGCGATCGAAACCAGAAAAGCCACCCAGCGCAAAGAGGCTGAAGCCATTGCCAAAAAAATCGCCGGCGCGACCGTTGTTATCGAGCAGCGTACCGGTGAAGGCAACAAGCTTTACGGCTCTATTACCGGAGCGGACATCGCTACCAAACTTGCCGAGCTCGGCATTGAGATCGACAGGAAAAAAATCGTTCTCACCGAGCCGATCAAGGCTCTCGGCGTGACCATGGTTCCCGTTAAAATCGGCTACCAGGTTAATGCTGAAGTCAAAGTTGAGGTTGTACCGATGGCTAGCGAATAATCATAGCCGATTAATGCAAGAAGGGAGCAAAGCGGAAATCTTGCTCCCTTCTTGCTTATAACGAAATGAAGATTCAATGGAATCAGGAATAAACACTTCCGGGCCTCACCGTATACCTCCGCAGAATCTTGAAGCCGAACAATGCGTTCTCGGCTCGATTATGCTGCAGCAAGGAGCTATGGCCAAGGCTGCGGAACTTCTCAACGAAGACGATTTTTACCGCGACGCCCACAAATCCATTTTCACCGCAATGATCACCCTGTTCGACCGGGGTGAACCCCTCGACCTGATCACTGTTTCCAGCCTGCTCAGGGACAATAACGTTCTTGAAAAAGTCGGCGGCCCCGGCTACCTGGCCACCCTCACCGATATCGTTCCGGTGGCAGCCAATCTTGCCTATTACGCAAAAATAGTGCGGGAAAAGGCTATCCTGCGCAAGCTGATCCAAACCACCACGGAAATTGCCGGGCGCTGCTATGAAGAACAGGGCGACATCGACGGCCTGCTCGACGAGGTGGAGCAGACCGTATTCGAGATCTCCCGTTCCAAAAGCGGCCAGGCCTTTCATGACCTCAAGACGGTCATGAACACCACCTTCAAGTACATCGAAAAGCTCTATGAACGGAAAGAGCATATCACCGGCGTACCCACCGAATTCCATGATTTCGACAAGATGACCGCCGGCCTGCAGCCCGCGGATCTTATTATCCTGGCGGGCCGCCCCAGTATGGGTAAAACCGCCCTGGCCATGAACATGGTCCAAAACGCCGCGCATTTCCACAAGGTCCCGGTGGCGGTCTTCAGTCTTGAGATGTCGAAGGAACAACTCGGCATGCGTCTGATCTGCTCCATGGGCAGAATCAACGCGCAAAGGTTGCGGACCGGCTTTCTCCAGGAACAAGACTGGCCCAAGCTGACCCGCGCCGTGGGCATGCTCTCGGAAGCGCCGATCTATATTGACGACACCGCGGCGATCTCGGTTCTTGAGATGCGGGCCAAGGCCCGACGAATGAAAACCGAACACAATATCGGCATGGTCGTGGTTGACTACCTGCAGCTGATGCGCGGGCGCAGCAACGTCCAATCCCGCGAGCAGGAAATCAGTGAAATATCCCGGTCCCTCAAGGCAATGGCCAAGGAACTAAAAATTCCGGTCATCGCCCTTTCCCAGCTGAACCGCAGCCTGGAAAGCCGCCCCAACAAACGGCCCCAGCTTTCCGATTTGCGTGAGTCAGGCGCCATCGAGCAGGATGCCGACGTTATCATCTTCATCTACCGTGACGAGGTATATAATAAGGCCGAAGACAACCCGAGACGGGGGATTGCCGAGGTAATTATCGGCAAACAGCGAAACGGCCCCACCGGCTCGGTGGATCTGGCCTTCCTCGACCGCTTTACCAGCTTTGAAAATCTTGCGCCCAACGATTATCACGGCGCGGAATGAGTTGTTGGTTGTTTTTTAGGTTGCAGTCAGTTATTAATTCCATACTGTATCAATCAGCAAATGAACAAAATTGCCCTGGCCGGTTAAAGCAACGCCGCTACTACCGACAAAGGCGATCTTTGTAAAATTAAATAAAAATTACCCAACAAAGCTATCCGACATGTCTCTCAACGAAAATTTAAAATACGATTTTGCCGCTATTGAAGCAAAATGGCGCAACCGCTGGCTGACCGATAAAACCTACCAGGTTACCGAAGACAAGGAGCGTGCCAAGTATTATCTGCTGGAGATGTTCCCCTACCCTTCCGGCCGCATCCACATGGGCCATGTCCGCAACTATTCCATCGGCGATGTGGTGGCCCGCTACAAAAGGATGAAGGGCTTTAATGTATTGCACCCCATGGGCTGGGACGCCTTCGGCCTGCCGGCGGAAAACGCGGCGATCAAAAACGATACCCATCCGGCCAAGTGGACCTATGAAAACATCGATTACATGAAGAAACAGCTCCAACGGATGGGGTTCAGTTACGATTGGGACCGGGAGCTCGCCACCTGCAATGCCGACTATTATCGATGGGAACAGCTGTTTTTCACCCAACTCTACAAAAAAGGGCTGGTCTATCAGAAAGTAACCACCGTCAACTGGTGCGAAACCTGCCAGACCGTGCTCGCCAACGAACAGGTTATCGACGGCGAGTGTTGGCGTTGCGACAATCCGGTCAACCCCCGCAAAATGAACGGCTGGTTCTTCAAGATCACCGACTATGCCGACGAGTTGCTCGCCGAATGCGATCATCTAACCGGCTGGCCGGAAAAAGTGTTGACCATGCAGCGCAACTGGATCGGCAAGTCCATCGGCGCCGAGGTAAGCTTTAAGATTGCCGACAACGACCAGCAGCTGACCATCTTCACCACCCGCCCCGACACCATCTTCGGCGCGACCTTCATGTCCATCGCCCCGGAACATCCCCTGGTTGCCGAACTCAGCAAGGCAAGCGGCCGGGAAAAGGAAGTTGCCGATTTCGTTGAGCGGATCGTCCGCGAGAAACAGCAGCAGAAACCGGATGATGACGTTGCAAAAGAGGGGATTTTCACGGGCAGTTACTGCATCAACCCCTTTACCGGTGATCAACTGCCCATCTATGTTGCCAACTTTGTCTTAATGGAATACGGCACCGGCGCGGTCATGGCGGTACCGGCCCATGACCAGCGCGATTTTGAATTTGCCCAAAAATATGAGATCCCGGTCAAGGTTGTGGTGCAGCCAGACGGGGAGGCCCTCGAGCCGGCCACCATGGCCCAAGCCCATGAAGGGGCCGGCACCTTGATCAACTCCGGTGATTTTTCCGGGATGGACTCCATTGCGGCCAAGGCCGCCATTACCGATCTGGCCGAAACAAAAGGGTTTGGAAAAAAACAGACCACCTTCCGCCTGCGGGATTGGGGCATCTCGCGCCAGCGCTACTGGGGATCACCGATCCCCATGATTTATTGCGACAAATGCGGCGTACAGCCGGTGCCGGAACAGGATCTGCCGGTTACCCTGCCCACGGATGTCCAGTTTGACAAATCCGGCAAGTCACCCCTTCACAGCCTCGAATCTTTTTACAAGACCAGTTGCCCGGCCTGCGGCGGCGACGCGCGGCGGGAAACCGACACCATGGATACCTTTGTCGAATCATCCTGGTATTTCGCCCGCTACACCTGCACCAAGTTCGTGGATGGCCCCTTAAACAAAGAGGCGGTTGATTACTGGCTGCCGGTTGATCAATACATCGGCGGGGTCGAGCACGCCATTCTTCATCTGCTCTATGCCCGTTTTTTCACAAAAATCATGCGGGATCTGGGCTACATCACCACCAATGAGCCGTTTACCAATCTGCTCACCCAGGGCATGGTCATCAAAGACGGCACCAAGATGTCCAAATCCAAGGGCAACGTGGTTGACCCCAATGACCTGGTTGAGAAATACGGGGCGGACACGGTCCGCCTATTCAGCCTCTTTGCCGCCCCTCCAGAGCGCGATCTCGAATGGAACGACCAGGGGGTTGAAGGCTCCTTCCGCTTTTTAAACAGGGTGCATCGCTACCTGATCGACAATCTCGGCCTGTTCGACACCACCCCGATCGAGATTCCGCAGGAGATGAACCAGAGCAGCAGGTCCTTACACCGAAAAACCCACCAGACCATCCGCAAGGTCGGCCAGGATATAGAGGGTAAATTCCATTTCAATACCGCGATCAGCGCGGTCATGGAACTCACCAACACCCTTTACAGCCTGACCGGCGAAGATGCGAAAGAGAGGGTTGAGCCGGCGGTCATCAGGGAAGCGATCGAGGCGGTTCTCTTGCTGTTGAACCCGATGGTTCCCCATTTCTGCGCCGAACTCTGGGAAGTAACCAATCATAAAGAATCATTGGACAGCATGCCCTGGCCTGCCTATGATGAAAAAGCAGCCCAGGAAGATGAGATCACCGTCGTTGTTCAGGTTTTGGGCAAAGTCCGCAGCCGCCTGCTGGTTGCGCCGGACACCTCGGAAAAAGAACTTGAAGCCATGGCCCTGGCCGATGAGAAGGTTCAAAAATTTATTGACGGAAAACCGGTGCGCAAAATTATTGTTGTTAAAAATAAACTGATCAACATCGTTATCTGATCAAGAAAGGCAAAAAAAAGAGACCACACTTCGATGCGTATAACAAATCCCATATTCAAACTTTGTCTCGGACTCTATTTTATCACCATGGCCGCATGCGGTTATCATAATCCCAACATGCGCTCCGCCGAGGAACAAGGACCGGCCGTAACAATTTACGTCCCCCTGTGGAACAATCCCACCAACGAAACAAGGCTGGCCACCGATATCCATAATACCCTGCAGGACTGGCTGCTCCAATCAAAACGCATCAAGATCGCGGCCACGGCCGATAGCGCTGATTACATCATGACCGGCAAAATAAATTCCATCCGCTACCCCGGCCGCTCATATGATCAAGATGATACCGCCCAGGGCTTAAAGGCCATCCTGTCGGTTGAATACACGGTGACCGATTCAAAAAACGGAAAAATTGCCTGGCAGGCTAAAAACTTTGCCCTTGAAGAAAACTACGCCTTGGCCGGCAGTTCCGCCGAAACGGACACCAACAAGAAAAAAGCCTTGGAAATCCTGGTAAACAACCTTGGTGAGCACATCTACATCAAGCTGGCCAGGGCGCTTTCCCGTTACCAAAAATCCCAGAATATCAAGCAGTAACCGGATTAGACCGCGCCGAAATCATTAAGAAAATCTCTCAACGCCTTGGATTTATTCGCTTTCCTGTAATGAGCTTTGCCGAATCGGCAAATTACTTAAATATGGTTGGCATTCTGGGTTGAGGAAAGGTATAAATCGTTTTTATTATCAATCATATTTTCGTCAACCCACGAATTAATCGAGACCATGGAGGATAACATGCCATCTCGCAAAGAGCTAGCCAATGCCATCCGCGCCTTAAGTATGGATGCGATTCAAAAAGCAAATTCAGGTCATCCCGGAGCCCCGATGGGCATGGCCGACATCGCCGAGGTTTTATGGAACGATTTTATGCACCATAACCCGGCCAACCCCAAATGGGCCAACCGTGACCGCTTTGTCCTGTCCAACGGCCATGGCTCCATGCTGCTTTACTCATTGCTTCATCTTACCGGCTACAACCTGCCCATAGAAGAGATCAAAAACTTCCGGCAACTGCACTCGAAAACCCCGGGCCATCCTGAATATGGTTACGCCCCCGGAGTGGAAACCACCACCGGCCCCTTGGGCCAGGGGATTGCCAACGCGGTGGGCATGGCCATTGCCGAAAGGGCATTAGGCGGCCAGTTCAACCGTCCCGGCCATGAGATCATCAATCACAACACCTATGTTTTCCTAGGCGACGGCTGCATGATGGAGGGTATCTCCCATGAGGTCTGTTCCCTGGCCGGCACCATGAAGCTCGGCAAGCTCATTGCCGTCTACGACGACAACGGCATCTCCATCGACGGCGAGGTTCAAGGCTGGTTCACCGATGATACCCCCATGCGCTTTCGATCCTATGGCTGGCATGTGATTGAAAACATCGACGGCCATGACCCTGCCGCGGTGAAAAGCGCCATCGACCAAGCCAAAGAGGTAACCGACAAGCCGTCGCTTATCTGCTGCAAGACCGTAATCGGCGCCGGGTCTCCCAACAAGCAGGGTAAAGAAACCTGCCATGGCGCACCATTGGGTGATGCCGAGATCGCCTTGGTCCGCGAGACAATCGGCTGGCCCCACCCCGCCTTTGAGATTCCGACTGAGATATATCAGGGCTGGGACGCCAAGGAAAAGGGCGCCAAGCTTGAAGCGGACTGGCATGCGCAGTTCAGCGCCTATGAGAAAGCGCACCCCGAACTTGCCGCCCAGCTTAAACGGCGGCTCCAAGGCGAACTGCCGGCCGACTGGCAGGAAAAGGCCCAGGCCTTTATCGAGGAGATCAACGCCAAGGGCGAAAAGGTTGCCACCAGAAAGGCTTCCCAGATCTGCCTCAACGGCTACGGCCCCCTGCTGCCTGAGCTGATCGGCGGCTCCGCCGACCTGGCGGGATCGAATCTCACCCTCTGGGCCGGCAGCAAGGATGTTAATACCCATGCCGACGGCAACTACATCTACTTCGGGGTCCGGGAATTCGGGATGGCCGCCATTGCCAACGGCATGGCCCTCTATGGCGGGTTCATCACCTATACCGCCACCTTTATGATCTTTTCCGAGTATGCCAGAAACGCTTTGCGCATGGCAGCCCTGATGAAACAGCAATCAATATATGTTCTCACCCACGACTCAATCGGTCTGGGCGAGGACGGTCCCACCCATCAACCGGTGGAGCAGGCCGCCACCTTACGCTTGATTCCCAACATGAACGTTTGGCGGCCCTGTGACGGGGTGGAAACCGCGGTGGCCTGGAAAAGCGCGGTTGAATTCAAAACCGGCCCCACCTCGCTGCTGCTTTCCCGCCAGAACCTTGCCCATCAGCCGCGCACCGCTGATCAGCTGGCCGATATCAAAAAAGGCGGCTACATCCTCAAGGATTGCGGCTGTCCGTCTCCTGATGCCATTATCATTGCCACCGGTTCGGAGGTAGAATTGGCCATAGCCGCGGCCGATGCGCTTGCCAGCAAGGGCAAGAAAATTCGGGTGGTGTCGATGCCGAGCACCGATGTCTTTGACCAACAGGATGCCGCATACCGCCAAAAAGTTCTGCCGAGCAATGTCACGGCCCGGGTTGCGGTAGAAGCCGGGGTCACCGACGGCTGGTACAAATACGTGGGCACCAACGGTAGAATTATCGGACTTGACCGCTTTGGCGAGTCTGGTCCGGCCGATGAGCTTTTCAAATATTTCGGCTTTACCGTGGAAAATGTCGTCAAGGCCGTTGAAGAAGCGATGGCGTAATTTTTTATTTCATTAACTGCAATTATTATGGAGCCGGGAAGTGTTATTTCCCGGCTCCATATTTTTTTTGTTTTTTCGCTTAGCTTCAGCCTGCAAAAAAAGGCTGCGCTATGGGGCTTGCTTGGAACGGTTTGTTGAGGGAAGGAAGTTTATTCGCGAAATAATTAGTTGATGAACTAACGCGAACCATGGTTTGCGGCTGAAGCCGCTCCCACATAACGTTCCTCAAGCCGGCTGAAATTTGATGGTAAGCAGATTATTTTTTTAAACGGGTAACATCCTGTGCAACTGGGCAACCTTAACCTAGATAACCCCTTTATCCTCGCGCCGTTGGCCGGTTACACCGACCTCGCCTTCCGGATTTTATGCCGGGAATATGGCGCCGATCTCTGCTTTTCGGAAATGATCAGCTGTCACGGCCTGGTTTACCAACAGCAAAATACCCTGGAAATGATCCGCACCCTTGCCGAGGAACGACCGGTGGCCATGCAACTCTTCGGCAGCGAACCTGAAATCATGGGCGAGGCCGCCGCCATTCTTACCACCAGCCCCATCGACCTCATTGACATCAACATGGGCTGCCCGGTAAAAAAAGTAACCAAGAAAGGGGCAGGCTCCGCCCTGATGAAAGATCCCGCACTTGCCGGCCGAATCATCAGGGCCGTGCGTGATAAGGCCAAGGTGCCGGTCAGCGTAAAAATCAGAATGGGCTGGACCCACCAAAGCATCAATGCCTGCGAATTTGCGAAAATGGCCGAAGACAACGGCGCCGAGTTGATCACAATCCATGCCCGAACCTGGAGCGACGGCTTTTCCGGCACCGCCGACTGGGGCATGATCAGAGAGGTTAAAAAAAGCGTGGCCGTGCCGGTTATCGGCAACGGCGATATCAAATCCTATGCAGACGGCCGGCGGATGATCAGAGAAACCGGCTGCGACGGGGTCATGATCGGTCGGGCTGCCCTGGGAACGCCGTGGATCTTTTCTGAAAAGGCCCAAGCCAACCCCTCGCTGAGTTACCGCATCGCCGCCCTCAGCCGCCACCTGGAACTGATCGCTCAATTTTTCCCGGCTGACAAAATATTGGCCAAGGTAAAGAACCAGGCGGGCAAATACTTTAAAGGGGTCAACGGCGGCAGTGTTATCCGTAAAAAAATCTACGACGCCCAATCATTTACCCAACTGCAAAATCTGCTCGCCGATCTTTATTAGCAGCCAACCACCACCTTGTTGTACATGCTTCCCCCCTGCCGTTATCAACCTAACATCACGCACCACAGCTTAACCGTCTAGGCGAATAGCAATATTGCGGTTGACGGGATGACTATGCCGATCAAAGAATGCTTGACAGCAGCAAAGTAGCTTAATATTGTTAGACGCACCTAAACAAATTCGTTTGATTAGCAGTTAACCCAGGATCTTCAATGAAAAAAACCAAGCACCTCAGCGCCAGTTTGGAAGACTATCTGGAGACGATTTATCACATTATCTCGGAAAAACAGGTGGCCAGGGCCAAGGAAATCGCCGGCAAACTAAAGGTGAGCCGATCTTCCGTCACGGAAGCCTTCCGCTCCCTTGCCCAAAAAGGGCTGATTAACTATGCCCCCTATGAAGTGATAACCATGACCCCTGAAGGCAAAAAAGCGGCCGAGGACGTTATTCGCCGCCACCAGGCCTTAAAAGTTTTTTTCATTAAGGTCTTGGCCGTCGATGAAAAAACCGCGGAGGGAGGCGCTTGTCGTATCGAACATGCCGCCCCCCGGGAAATCATCGACCGCCTAACTCAATTTGTAAATTTTCTGGAAGAATGTCCCCACGAGGGAGGCAATTTGATAAAGAGCTTCAAGGATTATTGCTCTTCTGGTATAATAACCTAGAATTACTCTAAATAATCTGGACATTAGTCAAAAAAAAACTTTAAAATGGATCAATTCTACCGCAAGTATCAAGGAACGATCTGAGAGGAATTATAAATGGACGGAACGTACGAGCAAGGGTGGTACACTCATCCTAACGAGGGCTTAATCAGGGTAAGCCAAAAAGATGGGGAATGGGTATATCGGTGTTACTCTGTAAACGGACAGAGGGCGCTCTCGAAAGAACGCCCTCTGGATAGTTGGACTTGGGCATTAAGCCAACGGGCTCCCAATGATTTTGATTGAGCCGTAAAACGCTACAACTTAATACTTAGGACAAACGCCCTAACGCCTCTGCCAATCTTTTCATACCCTCCTCAATGGTTGCCATTGAGGAGGCAAATGAAAAGCGGACAAATTTATCATCACCAAATGCCGCCCCGGGCACAGTAGCCATCAGTGCTTCATCCAGCAAATAATCAGCCAGCTCAACAGAATTACCTATTATCTTGCCGTTAAACTCCCTGCCGAAGTAAGCGGAAAGATTAGGAAATACATAGAATGCCCCTTTAGGTCGCACACAGGTGACATTCGGGATCTCGAGCAAAGCCTTCATAATGAAATCAAGACGCGGCACAAAGGCGTCCCGCATCATGGTCGGGAAATCCTGGGGACCGCTAACCGCGGCCAGGGCGGCCTTCTGGGAAATAGATGTTGGGTTGGAGGTGCTCTGACTCTGGATCTTGTTCATCGCCGCAATGATATGCTTGGGTCCCAGGGTATACCCCATCCGCCAGCCGGTCATGGCAAAGGACTTTGAAACGCCATTGAGGATCAGGGTCTGTTCCTTCAAGCGGGGATCGACATCGAGGATATGGGGTAATTTTTCATCACCATAAACAATGGTGTCGTAGATATCGTCACTGATAATGACCCAACCGTTTTTAATGGCCATTTTACCGACAATCTCCAGGGCGGCCGCGGAAAAAACCGCTCCGGTCGGATTAGACGGGCTATTGAGAATGATGGCCTTGGTTCGGGCGGTGACATATTTACTGATCAGCTCCTCGGTCAGATCAAAATCATTATCCTCGGACAACGGAATCTCCACCGGAGTTGCCCCGGCAAGCTGGACAATGGGAGGATAGGAAACCCAATAAGGGGTCGGAATCAACACCTCATCCCCCGGGCCGAACAGGGCCTGGGCCATATTATAGAGACCATGTTTACCGCCGCAGCATACCTGAACCTGATCAGGCTCGTAACTCCAGCCCTTGTCGTCGGCAAAGCGTTGACAGATAGCCTCCCGCAACTCAGGGATGCCGGGCACCGCGGTATAACGGGTAAAACCATCATCAATCGCCTTTTTACCGGCCGCACAAACATGGGGAGGTGTATCAAAATCAGGTTCCCCGACGCTGAAATTCAAGATATCGGCGCCGGCAGCCTTCAAGGCCTTAGCCTTGGCATTCACGGCCAGGGTTGGCGATGGTTTAATCTGCAATACTCGTTCGGCAAGGGCAATCTTTGGCGCGTCCATTGTTTTTCCTTATCAAGACATTATTGATTAATAAACAGATTCCGACCAGTTGGTTATCCGCTTAATTTTAATAAAATACCTTCTTCAAAAGCAAGCCGTTAGCCGGAGCGGTTGCCCCGGCCCGGGCCCGGTTTTTGGCCGTCATGATCTCCTGAAAATCCGTTGGGGATATCCGACCCTTGCCGACCTCGAATAGAGTGCCGACAATATTACGAACCATATGACGCAAAAAACCGTCACCTGCAAGCACAACTTTAAACCGTCCGGGTTTTCCAGTCAACTCTACCAATTCCGCGTGGGATATAGTCCGGATCGCCCCCCTGCCGCCGGTTACACTTAAGTCACGGGAACCGGTGGCCTCAAAACTGCTGAAATCATGCTCACCTGCAAGCAGCGCCAGGCATTCCCGCATGGCCTTAAGATCAATCGCAGGCGCCACCCTGACCACATAAAGCCTCTCCAGGGGCGAGAGAATCTCCATTGCGGCGAAATGATACTCATACTCTTTACCCTTGGCGCTGAACCGGGCATGAAAGTTACGATCAGCTTCGACAACCGACATAATCCGCACCGAATCGGGCAGGATACTGTTCAGGCCATGCTGAAAACCGGTTATGGAAATTGATGAATCGGTGGTAAAATTTGCCACCATCCCCTCGGCGTGTACACCGGTATCGGTCCTGCCCGCGCCGTGCAGAGTCACCGGCGCACAGGTCATTTTGGCAATGGCGTCTTCAATAATCCCCTGGATGGTCAACTCACTCTTTTGACGTTGCCAGCCGAAATACCCGGTGCCGTCAAAGGCGATTATCAATTTTATATTACGCACAACACCTAGGGAAACAACGGGACCACATTGAGCCCCATCTCTTCGGGCAGCTCGCTGATGATGTTCATATTCTGTACCGCCTGCCCGGACGCCCCTTTCACCACGTTATCAATGGCAGAAACGATGATAACCCTACCGGTCCGCTGATCATACTTATAGCCGATATCGCAGAAGTTGCTACCCCGGATATACTGGGTCGCCGGAAATTGACCGTTGTCCAACACCCGGACAAAGCGTTCATTCTCATAGAAAGAGCCATATAGCTTCTCAAGCTCGGCGCCGGTAAGCGCCTTATTGGTTTTGGCATAAATGGTGCTCAAGATCCCGCGGGACATGGGAACCAAATGCGGGGTAAAGGTTACCAGTACCTGGCTGTCGCATAACTCCCCCAGCTCCTGCTCAATTTCCGGGGTATGCCTGTGCTCACCGACCTTGTAAGCCTTAAACCCGTCCGCAACCTCGCAAAAAAGGGTGGAAACCTGAGCTGCCCGGCCGGCCCCTGAAGTACCTGACTTGGAATCGATAATTATGGTTGCCGGATCAATGAGTCCGGCTTTGAGCAAGGGCGCAAGGCCGAGGATAACGCTGGTGGGATAACAGCCGGGATTTGCCACCAACCTTGCGTTCTTAATCTTTGAACGATGGATCTCCGGCAGGCCGTAGACCGCCTCGGCCAACAACTCCTGCGAGGAATGAGCCTGATACCACTGCTCATAGACCTTGGCATCGTGAATCCGATAATCCGCACTGAGATCAATAACCTTCTTTCCGGCAGCCAGCAGTTGCGGAACTATCGCCATGGCGGTCTGATGGGGCACCGCCGTAAAAAAAAGATCGGCCCGATCAACAAGGGCGTCAAGTTGAACATCTTCACAGACAATATCCACCCGCCCTTTCAGGGAAGGAAAAACCGAAGAGAGCTTCTTGCCGGCATACTGCCGGGAAGTGGCCACGGTAAGCTCCACCTCCGGATGATTGCAAAGAATTCTGGCCAATTCCGCACCGGTATAGCCGGAAGCGCCGACGATGCCAACTCGTATCATAATATCACCTTCAATAGGTTTATAGTTTTTAACTATTCAGCGTGATAATTAACTAACCGAAAAAAATAAAAAAAAACAGGGGAAGAGCTAAAGGCCCTTCCCCTGTTGAGATAAACTAATGCATGAATATATCCGAATATAATTCGGATAACATATTAGCGCTTGGAGAACTGGAAGCGCGCCCGGGCTCCCTTGAGACCATATTTTTTCCTTTCTTTCATACGGGGGTCACGAGTAAGCAAACCGCCTCGTTTGAGGGTAACCCGCATTTCAGGATCAACCACAAGAAGAGCACGGGATATACCATGACGCAAGGCCTCGGCCTGGGCAGACTTACCGCCGCCACGACAGGTGCACATAACATCGAATTTAGTAATGGTATCAGTAAGAGAAAAAGGTTTTTCAACCTTTTGACGGTAATCAGCGCCACCGCCAAAATACTCTTCTACAGTTAATTTATTAACAACGATATTACCTGAACCCGGTTTCAACCAAACTCTGGCAATAGCGGTCTTTCTCTTTCCAGTTGCGTAAAATTGCTTTTCAGCCATCTCTTACTCCAAGTGTCCTGTTCCTGTTATCTGGAACTTAAATTTCCAAAGCTTCGGGTTGCTGTGCATCATGCGGATGATCGGTGCCAGCGTAAACTTTAAGTTTTTTCAGCTGGTTACGTCCCAAAGTATTTTTAGGAAGCATACCACGAACAGCTTTTATCACCAGATCCTCAGGTTTTTTTACCATAAGATCCTTGGCAGTAATTTCCTTAAGACCACCCATGTAACTAGTGTGATGATAATATTTCTTCTGATCCCACTTCTTACCGGTCAAACGAACCTTATCAGCATTGACAACAACGACAAAGTCACCGACGTCCATAAAGGTCGAATAGTTAGGTTTGTGCTTACCGCGCAGGCGAGTAGCGATCTCGGAGGCGATACGCCCCAAAACCTTGTCCTGAGCATCAACAACATACCATTTGCGCTCGATTTCTTTGACCGGGGTCAAATATGTTTTCATTACCAATCCTCTCATGTATGACAATATCCGGATTCCATCTCAACCTAAAAGGCGAAATGGCCCGTCCTGAGAAGTCAGAACGGGCTTCCGGTCAACCCTGAAAAGTTTCTATAAACTAGAAACCTTATAAACAAAAATGGAGCGGGAAACGAGATTCGAACTCGCGACTTTAACCTTGGCAAGGTTACACTCTACCACTGAGTTATTCCCGCTCACTGCATATGACCTAAAAAACGGAAGATATATACCAATACCCTTAACGGCTGTCAACAAAAATCAGGGTTGTAGTATAATAAATTTACAACTTTAACCGGCTGGAATTTTGTTACGGGTGTAATAATATATTTTTATGATTTTACAAAACTTTTTTTTAAAAAATATAGTGTTTTGTATTGCCACCCCAAGATGCTACTTGGTATAGCTATACTATATTTAATCAAAAATAACACATACAATTCCATCTTTATCAGCTCGACTACATTAAATTTTCAACATAAATAGCAATCTTCTATTATTCAGGGAGTAAAAAATGGCAGCACAGCCCTTACGCCTCGGCAAGATCAACCGCAAAACCAAGGAGACCGACATCTCACTTACCCTCTCTCTTGACGGGAGCGGACAGGCGGAAATCAAAACCGGCGTCCCTTTTATGGATCATATGCTGACCCTGTTTGCGGTTCACGGTTTTTTTGATTTGACCATCGCCGCCTCCGGCGATACCGAGGTAGACGACCATCATTCGGTAGAAGACTTGGGGATCTGCCTGGGCCAGGCCATCAAACAAGCCCTTGCCGATTTCAGCGGAATTAAGCGCTACGGGTTCAGCGCGGTTCCCATGGATGAAACCCTGGTCCGGGTTACCCTGGACTGCTCGAACCGACCTTATCTCCATTATGGCGTTTCCCTGGTCGACCAGAAGGTGGGCGACTTCGACACCCAGCTGGCCAAAGAATTTTTCAGAGCGTTGGCCTTGCACGGCGGCATCACCCTTCACGTTGAAATGGCCCACGGCGAAAACACCCATCATATTCTGGAAGCGATCTTTAAAGCTTTCGGTCGCGCCCTTGATGAGGCTTCAAGCCATGCATCACGAACAAGCGGCCCTCTTTCCTCAAAAGGATCATTATAACCAAGTACCCCGGGAGAACAAATTGTGGCAAATCTTAAAAATATAATCATGCTGGTTATCAGCTTTTCGCTTATCACAACCTTTGCCGCCTGTACCGCAAAGAAAACCATCACCCACGAAGAAGAGCTTTTACCCATCAACAGTATCGTCGTTCTCCCGGTCGAGATCAAAATCTCCGGGGAAGACAGCCAAACCGACAAGGTCGCCAAATCCCTGATTACAGGCCAGGAAGTGTTAAACGATCTTCTGAGCGAATATTTCGCAGGCAGGGAAAACATAAGGGTGCTCACCGAAGGCCAGCGTAACAACATGGAGAACAATTCCACCCGCTGCCGGACAACCGATGCCGTCACCATCTGCGACACCTATAACGCCGATGCCGTCTTAATCTGCACCCTGCATCGCTATGCCGAAAGGGAAGGAACCGAGTATTCCGTCATCGAGCCGGCCTCGGTGGCATTCGACCTGAAACTGGTCATGGCCAAAACCGGCAAGACCATATGGAGCGGCGCTTTTAATGAAACCCAGGAGCATATGCTCACCAACATCTTCAGATTTATGGAAAAAACCAAACGCGGCTTTAAATGGATCACCGCCCGGGATCTGGCCAAGGAAGGTTTGGAACAAAAATTTAGCAAATGCCGCTACCTAACCAAATAAGAACCGGTTCGTGACAGCTATCCCCAAACAGATAAACCGGCTGGTCGGCCAAGCCATGCATCAATACAAGATGCTGGCCGACCGGGATCGGGTGATGATTGCCGTCTCCGGCGGGATCGACAGCCTGGTGCTCACCTGGCTCCTCCATGAATGGCGCAAGAAAGCGCCCATCCACTACGAGCTGTTGGCGGTCCATCTCGACATGGGTTTCGGCGGCAATGAAATCAAGCTCGTCGAGGCGCAGCTTACCCGCCTCACCACGGAAATAATCCTCGAAAAAACCGACTTCGGCCCCCGGGCCCTTGAAGCGGAAGACGGCAAAAGCGGCTGTTTCCACTGTGCCCGCAAACGCCGCAATCGTCTTTTTGCCCTGGCGAAAGAGCATGGCTGCAACAAAATAGCCTTCGGCCATCACAAGGAAGACATTATAGAAACCTTGTTCCTTAACATTTTCTACAGCGGCAATATCAGCACCATGGTGCCGAGACAGGAACTTTTCAACGGTGAGCTTGCCATAATCAGACCCCTGGCCTTTGCCACCAAGCAGGCAATCATTGAGCTCGGGAAACTTCAAGATATTGTCCCGGTGGCCAACCCCTGCCGACTGTCGAACGAATCAAACCGGGTAAAAATCCGTTCCTGGCTGGACACCCTCTACGAGCAGGAGCCGAAAGTGCAAGCCAACATCTTTGCCTCGTTGGCCAATGTGAAAACCGATTACCTGTTGACCCAAACCGACAAAGCATAAGGCGATGCATACCAGTCCGGAATGCCTTGAATGCCTGCGCCGGCAAGCTCGTTACGCGGCAAGCCTCACCGGCAAAGACCTTAAGGGACAAAACGATATCCTTGCGCAAGTAGACGCCTATCTTGCCGGAATTGATCTAAAACTCTCCCCGCCGGAAAACGCCGTCCCCATCTACCGGCTCATCGCCCAACAGAGCAAATGCTCGGATCCCTTTGCCCTGCTCAAAAAACAAAGCAACACCTTTGCCGCCGCCCTGCGAAATGATTTGGCCGCCCAGATCAAAAACAGCCCCCAACCGCTGCTTACCGCCATCAGATACGCCATTGCCGGCAATGTAATCGACTACGGCTCCCAGCATCGCTTTGACATCAAGCAGACCATCGATCAATGCCTCAATCAGGACTTTGCGATCAATGACTTTGAGCTGTTCAAAAAGGACTTGGCCCAGGCCGAGAATATTCTATATCTGGGCGACAACTGCGGGGAAATGATCTTTGACAGCCTGCTTATCGAGCTGCTTAAGCAAAAGATAACCTTGGCCTTAAAAGAAAGCCCGATCATCAACGATGCGACCTTGGCGGATGGCATGGCATACGGGTTGAACCGTTACTGCCACCTGATTTCCAACGGCAGCGATTGCCCGGGCACCTCACTTGCCGACTGCAGCGAGGATTTTAACGACCTCTTTGCCAAGGCTGAGCTGATCATCAGCAAAGGCCAGGGCAACTTTGAAACCCTTTCCGAGTCCTCTCGCCCCATCTATTTCCTGCTCACGGTAAAGTGCCGGGTGGTGGCCCAACAGCTGCGAGTCAAAACCGGCCATCATATCCCACTGGGCGGGATGGTGCTGCTCAGACAAAAAAAGGGTGCCGACCGATAAGGCCAGGCACCCTTTTAAACAAGGTTAATCCTGAGAGATCACCCCCGGAGCAATCGAGCCATGTCCTTGGCAAAATAAGTGATGATGGTATCGGCCCCGGCCCGGCGAATGCTGAGCAGGCTTTCATACATGACCTTGTCGCCGTCGATCCAGCCGTTGGCCGCGGCCGCCTTGATCATGGCATACTCGCCGCTGACATGGTAGGCGGCAATGGGCAGATCAAACTCATCCCGCAGATGGCTGATGATATCCAGGTAGGCCATGGCCGGTTTGACCATCAGAATGTCGGCCCCCTCGTCCACATCCATGGCCGCCTCCCGCATCGCCTCGCGGACATTGGCCGGGTCCATCTGGTAGGCCTTGCGGTCGCCCTGCTGGGGGGCGCACTCGGCGGCATCCCGGAAAGGACCGTAAAAGGCGGAGGCATACTTGACCGCATAGGACATGATCGGCAGCATCTCGAAATTGTTCTCATCAAGAATTGCCCTGATTTCGGCGACCCGGCCGTCCATCATGTCGGAAGGGGCAACCATATCGGCGCCGGCCTGGGCATGGGACAATGCGGTTTTGGCCAGGAGCTCCAGGGTCGAGTCGTTATCCACCTGCTCGTTGATCAAAATGCCGCAATGGCCATGGTCGGTATATTCGCAGAGACAGACATCGGTGCTGACCATCATCTCCGGCGCCTTGTTCTTCAACTCCTTGATCGCCTGCTGAATGATCCCGTCATTGGCATAGGCGCCCGAGCCCCGGGCATCCTTTTTGGCGGGCAGGCCGAAAAGAATAACGTTATTCACCCCCAGCCCCATGCACTCCTTGGCCTCTTTCGCCAATTGATCCACCGACATCCTGAAAACGCCGGGCATTGACGGCACCTCTTCCCGCACATTCTTGCCGGGCATCACAAACAGCGGATAAATCAACTGCGCAGGAGAAATAGTTGTTTCACGCACCAGGGCGCGAAGGGTTTCATTTCTTCTGAGACGACGACCTCTGTATTCGGGGAAAACCATGTTGTTAAATCTCCTTATTAGTTAAGGGCAAGCCCCTTTGCTATTCAACCTTAAAAGTCTCTTCCACCAGTTTATTAATAAATCTTTCAGGAGAATCAACCCCTGCCGCGGGAATCACCACGGCATCAATCCCCTTTTTCTGGCTCATTAACCGCAAGCCGTATTCCATGATCTGCAGAATTTGCTCGCAGACCGCGCGCATCTTCTCTTGCCGGCGGGGTTCCGACGCCAGAAGCCGGTCGATGGCCTCTTCACTGAAGCTCACCGTAATCCCCAACTTTCGGGAGACGGCCGCCTCACTGTCGTGAATGGCCTGCACCAGCTGGATAAAAATATCACAAACGTCCCGGGGATCAATATCCTTTTCCTGACTCTCCCTGGCCATCAGCCGTAACCGCTCCGGGGTAGCCAACATTTTATGCTCAGCCAGATATGCGCCCATACTCCTGGTGATAAAATCAATCAGCTGGACATATTCATTTTGGGCCAACTCGGCACAACGCAGCCGGTGTTTCTCCTGAATGGCGGGGTCATGCAAAAAAAGCTTCAATTCGGTGCCGGGGTCATGGACCATGGCGGCATCGACCACCAGATGGCGAATCTCGGTGGAAGGCAATTTCTTCTCATAGTGGAGCAACACCTTTTCCATAACACTGAGCAGGCCCCGGGCCCCGGTCTGCTCCTGCATGGCCAACCGGGCAAGCTCGCGAAAAGCCTCTTTTTCAAACTGCAAAGCTATGTTGTAGGCGCGAAAATCCTGTTTTTTAGAGACAACTACCGAGCTGTTCGGATTAAGCAAAATCTCGTAAAAATCATCCTCGGTCAACTCATTGAGCACCGCCACCACCGGCAGCCGCCCGACAAATTCACTTTCAAAGCCGAACTGAATAAGATCCTCCGCCTTTACCTGCTTGAAAAATCGGCCCCCCGCCTTACCGGAGCTCAACACGCTTTCAAAACCGATGGATTGCTTCTGGACCCTTTTTTTGATGATATCCTCAAGCCCGTCAAAGGCCCCGCTCATAATAAAAAGAATATTTTTAGTATTGATGGTCGGCCGTTCGCGTTTGCCGGTTGTCCGAAAATGCTCAATGGCCTCGATCTGGGAAATCGGGTCATGGGGCACCTTCATCTCCACCTCGGTCTCTTCCATCGGCTTCAAGAGCGCGCGCTGAACCCCGGTCCGCGAGACATCGGCGCCATAGCGGTACTGGCTTGAGGCTATTTTATCTATTTCATCGACATAGATTATGCCATACTGGGCCCGTTCGATATCGCCGTCGGCCTGGCGCACCAAATCACGAACCAGATCTTCGACATCGCCGCCCACATACCCGGTTTCACTGAATTTGGTGGCGTCCCCCTTGACAAAAGGAACCCCCAACCGCTGGGCAATGAGCTTAATCAGAAAGGTTTTACCGACCCCGGTGGGGCCGATCAGCAGCACATTGCTCTTGATCTGTCCAATATTACGTTTGGCCTGATCAGGATGGGCAATCGCATAGCTTATCCGATTGAAGTGAGTGCAGATCTTGGTGGCGAGAATGGCCTTGGCTTCTTCCTGCTGCACCACATATTGATCCAGGTAGCCGATAAGCTCTTCCGGGGTAAGATCAAACTGAAACGACTTATCCACCGATGCCTTCCCGGCGGCCTCGTCGGTTTCATCCCGGTTGACCATGGGGAGGAGACCACTGGAAATGATCCTCACCTTTTTCCCGTATTTATTGGAAAGATAATCGCCTATTTCTTTTTCCAACTCTTTTTGATCAGGCAGATTGGTGTCGTGATCACTCATTAAATCGCCTTTAGGTCTATGCTGCGTAAACAACCAAATTAATCCTGCTCCAGGGCCAACGACTTCATTTTCTTATGTAAATGACTCCGCTCCAAGCCGATTTGTTCCGCGGTCTGGGAAATATTCCCGTCGTTTTCAGCAAGACAGTTTTTTATAAAATCCCTCTCAAAGGCCCTTTTGGCATCTTTATAAGACAAAGACTGATAGCCGGCCAAATTATTCGATTCAAGCGCGGCAAGATCCGGAACCACCAGGCCCAGAAATTGGCAAATCACCTTTTCATCCACAACGGCCTCGGGAGTCATGATCATGATCCGTTCGACAAAATTACGCAGCTCACGGACATTACCGGGCCAGGTATGCTGCATCATAACCTGCAAGGCCGCGGGAGAAAAATCTTTGTGGCCCAAGCCCTTATGGGCATTATCGGCGATAAACTCCTTGACCAGCAACGGAATATCCTCAACCCTTTCACGCAAGGCCGGCACCGAAATAGGAACCACATTAAGTCGGTAAAAAAGATCGGCCCGAAAATTGCCGGCCTCTATCTCCTGCTCCAGATCCTTGTTAGTTGCGGCCAAGACCCTGACGTTGACGCTGATGGTCTTTGCGCCGCCGACCCGCTCAAACTTCTGCTCCTGCAAAATCCGCAAGATCTTGGCCTGGGTCTTCAGGCTCATGTCGCCGATTTCGTCAAGAAAAAGCAGGCCGCCGTCCGCCTGGTCGAACTTGCCCCGGCGACTGACGGTGGCCCCGGTGAAAGAGCCTTTTTCATGGCCGAACAGCTCGCTCTCGATCAACTCCTCGGGAATGGCCGCGCAGTTGATTTCTACCATGGGCTTTGCGGCATTACGCGACAGACGGTGAATGGACTGCGCCACCAGTTCCTTGCCGGTGCCATGTTCGCCGCGGATCAACACCCAGGCATCGGAGGGGGCGACCCGTTCCACCTGTTGCCGCAGCAGGACCATGGCCGGCGAATTTCCGGTAAGATGCGACTTGCGCCCAACCTGTTGCCGCAGGATAAGATTCTCTTTCTTCAACCGGGAAAGGTGCAAGGCATTGTTGATCGATAACACAAGCTTATCGTAGGACGGCGGCTTCTCAATGAAATCGTAGGCCCCCATCCGGGTTGCCTGGACCGCGGTTTCGATATTGCCATGCCCGGAGATCATGATCACCGGCAGCTCCGGGTACAGCTCGCGAAGCCTCTCCAGTACCTGCATCCCGTCAAGCCCCGGCATCCAGATATCGAGCAGCACGAGATCGACCGATTCCTCCTCCAGCAAGGCGAGGCCCTGGCTCCCGTCCTCCGCACAGAGGGCGCTAAAGCCTTCATCGGACAAGACCCCGGAAACGGTATCGCGGATACTGGCTTCATCGTCAATTATGAGAATTTTAGCTGACATCGGCCCTTTTGCTCGTAAAAAATGAATAACTTAACAATATCATACCATAAAAGATGAACGCCCTGCAGCAAAGCCGACTCCGGCTAACCGATGAGCAGGGGCAACTCCACCACAAAGCAGGCGCCGGTTGGATAATTATCCTTTACCCTGATATAACCGTTATGATCGGCGACCACGGTGCTGGCAATGGCGAGCCCCAGGCCGGTGCCGGTCTTTTTTCTTGAGAAATAAGGCTCGAAAAGTTTGAGTTTGTCCTCGTCGCTCACCCCGGCGCCATTGTCACGCACCTCAAGATATACGGCATTTTGCTTGGGATCCGCAAAAATAATGATCTCAATTAGCCCTTGTTCATCGGTGGCGGCAACCGCATTGTCCAACAGATTGATGATAACCCTTTTTATCTGTTTTTGATCGAAAAGAAAATGGATGGGATCGCTCTCGGCCTTAAAGGTAAAGGTTCGATCCTTGTGGGCGCCCTGGTAAAAAACAAATACCTCCTTGGCCACCTCAACCAGATTATTCATTGATTTGCATACGGCGGGCATCCGGGCAAAGCTTGAAAACTCGCTCACCAATTTTTTAAGCTCATCCACCTGGTTGACAATGGTCTTGGTACAAAGATCAAAAACCTCCTTGTCGTCGCCGAGCCGATCCATGTATTTTTTCCGCAGCCGCTGGGCGGAAAGCTGGATCGGGGTTAAAGGATTTTTAACCTCATGGGCGATCCGCCGGGCGACCTCGCGCCAGGCCGCCATCCGCTGCGCCTTTTCCAGTTCGGTCAGGTTATCGAAAACAAGGACAACCCCGAGGGGCCGGCCGTTTTCATCCTCGAGCTTGGTAAAGTTGACCCGCAACGAGAAGGTCTGGTCGCCGACCGTCAGGTGCAGGGGCCGCTCGATGGAGGACTTGCCCGAAGCGGCCAGCTCCTCGAAAAACTTTTCCAAAATAACCAGCTGCTCCTGCTCCATGATCGACCGGTAATGCTTGCCGGCCAAAGCCTCACTGCTGATATCCAGCAACTCTTCGGCAAAGCGGTTAATGGTGGTGATCCGGCCATGCTCGTCAAGGGAAATTACCCCGGCGGCCACGCTCTGCAAAATAATCTCCATGTACCGCCGCCGGGTATCCAGTTCCAGATTGCCCTGGCGCAGAGCCTGATTGGCCTCTTCGACCTGTTGCTTGCTGGCGGCAAGATCGCGGGTCATCCGGTTAAAGGAATCGACCAGGGTGCCCATTTCATCGCCGGAGGTCTTTTCCAGCACAAAATTCAACTCGCCCTCGGCCACCATCCGGGTCGCCTCGGCAAGCTTACCGATGGGGCCGGTCAGGCCGCTGGCCACATAAAAGGCGAACCAGATCGCACAGAAGACGATCAGCAGGGTGACAATGAGCAACATGACCAGCAGACTGGTTTTGATCGGCGCCTTAAGCAACATCAGCTGTTTATAGCCTTCAAAGCCGGAGGAGATGGTCTCCATCCGCCAGATCCGCTCCTGGGGAACCAGCAGGGAGATAACCAGCACCCCCTGCCTGGCCTCCAACCCGCCGACCCTTACCGGCGAGAGCCCCCGCACCAACTCCCCGGCCACTACTTTCTGGATCGTGACGATCCCCTCTTCCTTGGCCAGAGCCCGGCGGAACATTTCAACGGGTATTTCAGGAACCGCCTGCTCCCCGACCTGCTCTTCATAGGCGCTGCTCAACAACTCGCGTTGATCGGAAAGAAGCTCAATCCCGGCCAGCCCATGACTTTCCATGACTTCATAGAGAAACAGATCAAGATTTTCCGAAGTAATCTGCCGGTACCGCCTCGACTGAAGGCGCTCGCCAATCAGTTTGCCCTGCCGGCCCACCTGCACCTGGGCCTCCTGATAGACATTCTTGGCAATGGTGATTGATTCCTGTAACGATTGTTCAACCTTGGAGTTGAACCAATAATCCATACTTGTCGAGACAAACTGCAGGGAGATAAAGAAGAGAAGACCGGTTGGAAAAAAGGACATGGCGACAAAGGCGATCACCAGCTTGGTCCGCAGTTTGGTCCCCAAGAAACGCTGCCGCCGCTCAAATATCAGCTGGGCGAGGTTGCGCAACACCAGGAAAACCATGAGCAACAGGAGCAGCACATTGATGTTGATCAGGGCAAAGATCAACACATTGCCGCTGATGGGCAGGGACACGGGCCCCATTTGAAAAATCTTGGTTTCAAGAAAGGTCAACAGGGGGATCAGGACCAGACAGGCGAGGATGATCAAACGGGTCCGCGTTTTACGACGCCTCCGGTCTATCCTGATGACATCCTCGTGATTGTGCATGCTAATACCTGAATTTGACGCTGTACCACTCTGTTTCAAAATCCCACAAACTCAAGAAAGGAATTACGTAATGGAAATAAAGGGGCAGCTTTTTCTCGGCCAGCTTGGCCTTGACCTTGAGCAGATATTCCTCATTGGGCATCAAAATCGAGAGAGGCGCGACCGCCAGCCCGTTAAGGGTGGCCATACAGGTTTTGGCCTCGGCAAGCGACTTGGTTTTAAAACTCTGCCCCTTAACTTCGGAGCGAAACACCGAATACTCTTCCTTGAGGATGTCGTAGGTGAGGGTATGATCAAACTCCAGATCGACCAGATCCTGATCCAGCCAACCGCTTCGGTTGCGATAGAGCTCGACAAAAAAGGTGAAGGAAACAGGCATCCCGTTCCTGACCCCCTCTTCCATCTCCTTGGTAAAGGCGTTGGTCACGTCCATGAACAGCAGGATATCGTTTTTCGAGTTGGTTACAATCAGCTCTTCGATCACCGCATCCTTGGCCAGGGCGTTCTGCCCGTACAAGGACAAGCCAAGCAGCAGCAAAAACAGGGATATCCGGGGCAGATTTAGGTTTTTGATGAGAAAATTTTTCATATATAAAATATCGCAATAAAATTGATCTGTTATAATTTTATCTAAAGTTACGCACGGTTATACCGCAAAAACAAAATATTTTCAGCAGAATTAGCCTTGATTAAGCTCCCTGGCCGCCTGCCACTTCTTTAAGACCATACTTCTGGCCTTATCGAGAAAAGGACCGAAAGTCGATGAATCATTGGCACAGAGAGGAACCGCATCATAATGACGCAACTGCTCTTCAACAAAGTTGTCATCAACCAGATCAATTTTATTGAAAACCTTTAAACAGGGTAAGGTATTTAGCTCAAGTTCGCGCAGCACCTCTTCAACCACTTTAATATGATCGGCAAAATTAGGATTGCTGATGTCAATAACATGCACCAGCACATCGGCTTCGTCAAGCTCTTCCAGGGTGGCGCTGAAGGCCTTGAGCAATTCCGCGGGCAGATTTCGGATAAAACCCACGGTATCGGTAATGATGACCTCGACATCCTCGGGAAAACGCAGGCGGCGGCTGGTTGGGTCCAGGGTGGCAAAAAGCTTGTCCTCGGCAATAATCGCACTGTTGGTAAGGGTGTTGAGCAAGGTCGATTTGCCGGCATTGGTATAGCCGACCAGGGAAAGCACCGGCAACTCCTTCTTGCGCCGCCTGGTGCGACGATGGCCCCGCTCCCGGCTCACCTCTTTAAGTTTTTGGGCAAGCTTGCTGATCCGATCATTAATCCGGCGCCGATCAATCTCAAGCCTGGTCTCACCCGGCCCCCGGCCGCCGATGCCGCCGGTTAAGCGGGAAAGGGCATCATCCCTGGTGGTCAGCCGGGGCAGCATGTATTTGAGCTGGGCCATCTCTATCTGCAATTTACCCTCCCGGCTTAGAGCCCTGCGGGCAAAGATATCAAGGATCAGCTGGGTGCGGTCGATAACCCGCAGCTCGGTATGGTCGGTAATGGACCTGATTTGGGAGGGGTTGAGCTCCTGATCAAAGATGAGCAAGTTGGCATTGAGCTTTAAGGCGGCGAGCATGATCTCGCCGAGTTTACCCTTGCCCAGGATCAGCTTCGGGTTGATTTTGTCCCGGCGCTGGATCATGGTATCAAGCACGACAACATCATCCGAGCGGGCCAGCTCTTTCAGCTCATCCATGGATTCCTGAGCCCTGACCTTGGAACTGGTGCTCACACTCATCAAGATGGCCCGGTCCCGGCCCTGATCGACCTCGCGGGCCGGTCGAAAGCGGGCAAACTCATCCTCCAGGGCGGAGATCATCTCCAGAAAGGGATGACTCTGCCGGGTGGGGAGTTCAGGGGGCAGAAAAAGCCAATTTTCACCATTGACCGGCTGCGGCACGAGATGGACGGAATAAAGCCGCTCGGGCAGACCGTCTTTCTGCATCTTGATCACGGTCATCAGATCAAACCGCAGAAAAAGCAGGTCCATCAGATCGTCTTCCGTGATATCCTCCCCCCGCAGATGGGTATGGACGCAGCGCAACCCCTTCAACCGGCCGCCGGAAGAACGAACCTGGCTCAAGGCCGGAATAAAAATGGAGTGGTGGTCACCAACGATGACGAATTCGACCTGGCCGCTCCTGGCAATCAATACGCCAAGCTGCCGCCCGGTCTCCAAGGAAAGATCGCAGAGCTCGCGGGCCAGTTCCGGGCTGATGATATCGTCCGGCGAAATGCGGCGCCGGGCAATACGCTCGAGCCACTTAAGCTGGGCGGTTTTCAAGCCACTGGTATTACCGGTTACCTTACCTATGGTCATCCCTCCTGCACGTCATTAAAAACTGCAATCAGCGGCTGCTGCGCTCCCGGAGAATCCGTTTGTCACCCACCCGGATGGTAACCTTGATTTTGTCGAAGTATTCAAGAAGGGGAATGGAAAACTTTCTGGTCAACCCGGTCAACTCCTTAAACCGGGGGGCATCGATATCGCCTTCCCTGGTGATGAAATCAACAATCGACTCCTGCAGGCCGCTAAGCGCCGCGCCATAAAAATAAAGATCCTCGTTGATCTTGACCAGCACCTGTTCGCGGACCAACAACTCGAGCACCTCCCGGACCAGGGTTGGGGAGTATTTGCCGAAATTGGCCTGCACCTCCTTGAGGGTGGGGGCGACAAGGCCTGCCTGCCGGTAAAAGTCTTCCATTTCCCGGCGAACGGCCTGGGCATCCTCCTGCAACGACACCTTGTGCGAGGCCAGACGCACCACTGATTCATCAAGGGCAATCTGCTGTTTTTTAGCCTGATCGTTAACCACCAGCTGAAAAAGCTTCTGGTCGAGATTGCGATGAAGGCGGGAACGGAGTTCTTCCTTGGACAACCCCGGCTTCATGGGATTATCCTGATGAAAATCGCCAAGAATGACAAGCATCTTCTCGACCAGCAGGCTCAAGGTTTCCTCGGCAATCATCCGCTGGCGATCCGACTCAACCACAATGATCCTGCGCGAGGAAATCGGCCCCTCCAGCACCTTTTTAAAACGCTTGCCGAAGCGGCCGGTTTTAACCGAGAGCTCATCAAGGGTCAAACCCGCCACCCCGGCCTCCCGCAAATGCAGGAGGGCCTGATCTTCCGGGCTGCCCTGGTGATAAATCTCAAAAATCCGGTTGTTATCCTCTTTGAACCGCCGTCTCTTGGGGGGCGCATTATTGAGAATAGCCCCGCCGCCGATGGTATAAACCGGCGAATAACTGCGCACCACATAGCGATCGCCGGGCCAGGCTACGCCGGGTTCTTCAAGGAGGAGCTGGACGTTGGCCTGAAGGCCGGGCCGCAATTCCTCGTCTTCCAGCAATACCACCCGCCCCATGATTTCAGCGGTGCCGAAATGAACCCGCACCCTGGCACGATTCTTTAAGGGCTTGCTGTTACTTGAAAGATAAAGGAAATCAGCATCAAACATGTAGGAGGGGTGAAGACTACCGGGAGTGGCAAGAACATTGCCCCGGCAAATATTATCCTTTTCCAGACCCTGGACATTGATCGCCGTCCGGTTGCCGGCCTCGACCAGGGGGGCATCCTCGCCGTGGATCTGAATCCCGCGCACCTTGGCGGTGAGTCCTTGTGGATAGACGGTAATATCCTCCCCCAACCCGATCCGGCCGGAAATGGAGGTGCCGGTCACCACCGCCCCGAACCCCTTCATGCTGAAAATACGATCAACCGGCAGCCGGAACGGACCGTAAGCCTCGCTGAACTCGCTTTTGCCTACCATCTGATCGAGGATCTCCCGAACCTGATCAATGCCCTCGCCGGTGGTGGAAGAAACCACGGCCAGGGGGGCATCCTCCAGGAAGCTCCCCTTAAAATAACCCCGGACATCCTCCTGGACCAACTCCAGCCACTCCTGGTCGACCATGTCCTTCTTGGTGAGGACGATAAGGCCGCGCTCCACCCCGAGGAGCTGACAGATCTCAAAATGCTCCCGGGTCTGGGGCATGATTCCCTCATCGGCGGCAATGACAAAGGCCACCAGATCGATACCCGCCACCCCGGCAACCATGTTTTTCACAAACCGCTCGTGGCCCGGCACATCGATGATGCCGAGCCGATGGCCGCAGGGCAGATCGAGGTAGGCAAAGCCGAGCTCAATGGTAATCCCCCGCTTCTTCTCCTCCTTGAGACGATCGGTTTCTATCCCGGTGAGGGCTCTGACCAGACTGGTCTTACCATGATCAACATGGCCGGCGGTACCTAGCACAATCTCCCGCATGATCTGCTACCAACCGCCGGTCAGAAAAGGATTGGAGCGGGCCTCTTCCCCCACGGTGGAACGGGCGCCGCCATAGCCGTGGCCGGGCCAGACCACGGTTTCGGCCGGCAGGGTGAGCACGCGTTCCTTGATGGTGGCCAGCAGCTGCTTGGTGTCGCCGCCGGGAAAATCGGTGCGCCCCACCCCGCCGACGAACAAGGTATCGCCGGCAAAAAGGTTGGGGGCGGCATAAAGGCAAATCCCGCCCGGGGTATGCCCGGGGCTGTGGATCACCTTGAGTTGCACCTTGCCCACCTCAATGACATCGCCATCCTTGACGGTTTTATCGGCCGGCGGCGAGAAAGGCAGGCCCAGCATGGAAAAATAGCCGATGATATCCTGCCGGCCAAAAAATTCTTCCTCAGCCTCATGCATGATGATCGCAGCCCCGGTCGCCTCCTTGAGCTTGGCATTGGCACAGACATGGTCAGGATGGCCGTGGGTGCAGATAATGGATTCGACCGTAAGCTCATGCTTCTGGCAAACCGCAAGAATCAGCTGTTCCTCACCGCCGGGATCAATAACGGCCGCCTTGCGGGTCTCTTCACACCCGACGATATAACAACACACGGCCATGGAACCGACCGTTAACTGCTCTAAAATCATAACTCCTCCCGCCTCTTAAAAAAAATCACGCCGCGCCTTTACCTTAACTATCTTTTAACAGTCGCAGGTATCAGGATTACAGGGACCGCTGCCGCAACCGCAACTGGAGTTGAGCCCGGCCATGGGAATGGCCGCTGCCTTAACCGGCTGCTCTTTCATCACCTTAGCGAGAAAGGCCTCAAAGGCCTCGACAGCCAACCCTTTCGCGCCGGAGGAAAGATAGGGGGTCCCATCATCGCCGGCAATAACGACCTTGGGGTCAACCGGAATCCGCCCTAAAAACGGCACGGAAAACTCATTGGCCAGCTTCTCGCCGCCCCCGGTCTTGAAGATATCAACCGGCTTATCGCAATGGGGGCAGATAAAACCGCTCATGTTTTCGACCACCCCGATGATCCGCATCTTAACGATCTTGCAAAAATTCAAGGATTTGCGCACATCGGCCAGGGCGATACTCTGAGGAGTAGTCACCACCAGGGCATTGGCATCTTTGATGGTATTGGCCACGGTCATCGGCTCGTCGCCGGTGCCCGGAGGAGCATCAATGATAAGATAATCAAGATCGCCCCAGTCCACATCGGCGATAAACTGACGAATTGCCTGATTTTTCAAAGGACCGCGCCAGATAACGGGATCATCCCTGTTTTCCATCATGCTTTCCAGGGAGATCACCCGCAGGTTGTCATTGTACTGCAAGGGCGGCATCTTGCCCTCCTTGGAATGTTTGCCGTTCAGGGGACCATCCATGCCCAGCATGCGGACAATATCCGGCCCATGCAGGTCAACATCCATCAACCCTACCTTATGACCTTTTTTGGCCAGACCGATGGCAAGATTAACCGACACCGTGCTCTTGCCGACCCCGCCCTTGCCGCTCATCACCAGGATTTTATTTTTAATTCTGCCAAGTGAGGCGTTAATCGCCATATTCTGTTGAGCGATGGTCGCATTCGCATCCGCGGAACCACAACTGCCGCCCTTGCTGCCACAACCGCTGCTACTGCATTTAGACATAAACCAAACCTCCAGTTTTATAAAATATCAATGGGATCTTTTAAGCAAAAATAAACTTAACAACATAATGCAAATCCGTTGTTTTTTAAAGGGCAAAACCCTCAACCGAAAAACAGACGCCGTATCGAGGTTTCGAGAACAATAAGCACCATCATCAACAAAAAAAGGGCCTGCCGAAAAAGCAGACCCTTTACCATCAAAAAAGACTATGCCGTCAAGCGGCTATCCCATAACAACAAACTCTGTCTTCTCAAGAGCCATCTCCATGTAAAACCGGTGCGTTTCCAGACTGAAGACCATGCGCCGGTTATCCTGATAATCAAGGTTGGGAGTAAGGGTAATGGCGGTATTGAGGGAAAGGGCCTTGGGCTGGCCGATATAGGATGTCAGATCAAACTTGCTTTCCACCATCTGCATGGCCTTGCCCATAAACTGATTGGTCATCTCGCCCATGGTGTCAACCACTTCGGCCGAGGTGCACTCCTTGGCCAGACTGTCTTCAGGCAACCCCATGGCCAGCATATAGCTCCGGTACAACTCCATGGCGGCGCCGGCGCTGAAATTCATCACCACCAACCCGTTATAATCACCGGTAAACTGCACAAAACAACCCAATTCCGGCCGCAGACATACATCGGGAATAACCTGAATGGTTTTCGAATATTTGATGGACTTTTGCGTGCTTTTATCCAAAGTTTTCTTGGTGGCCTGACAAAATATCTCGGCAACAATATCAATAGTTGAAAGCTTTTCGGTCATCATTAACCTCGTCAATTATTGGGAAAAAGGCTGTTTTTTTAGATACCTGACAACAGATAAAACCAGCCAGCCTCTTCAAACTCCGGTTATTTTCCAGCCGAGAACATCGACGGCGAATGATAAAAAAACAGAGCCGGAGAGTAATTAATAATATTTATTATCAAATTGCAACCTGATATTATGTCAAATCATTTCAGGCTAAGTGATGGGCCCGGGGAAACCGTGGTGAACTGTAGTAAATAACACAAAAAAAAGGGTCTGGCCCCGAAAGACCAAACCCTTGATTTTACTGGTGCCTAGGGCGAGAATCGAACTCGCACGGGGCAAGCCCCGAGGGATTTTAAGTCCCTTGCGTCTACCAGTTCCGCCACCCAGGCATATCATTATGCGACCATTGATATCAGCCCGATTTTTTAGCACATTGCTTAGCAAAAAGCAACATCCCTTTTTATCGATTTCATCGGTAAATTCATAAATCAACTGCCGGCTTTTACTATGGTCAATCCCGATTAGAAAAATAAGCGATCAGGGAAAAGCAGAGACATATTAATTGCATTATCATAGAAAAACAGCTTATAATAATCCTAACAAAATAATACCTTCCACGTTAGTACCGTATTACCCAAAAGTCACATACTGCACTAACGGGCAAGATCAGATCAACGGAACAACCTTAAGATAAAAATTAAGAGACAATTTCTTATTTACGAATAACCGAATAATCATAGCGACAATAGAAGATATCATGGCAAAAGTTCTTATAGTTGACGACGACGAGTTCTTGAGTGAAATGCTTGTTCATAAAATCAGCAAACAGGGTCATCAATGCACCGTGGCCTCAACCCTTGCCCTTTCCCTAAAAAAGGCCCGTGAAGCTAATTATGACGTAATCCTTCTTGACGTCAACCTTCCTGATGGAAACGGCTTAACTATTCTCCCCCAACTCACTTCGATGGATTCTGCGCCGGAAATAATTATCATGACGGGGATCGGCACTCCGAACGGCGCCGAACTCGCGATAAACACCGGGGCCTGGGGCTATCTCGGCAAAGATCAGCTTGACAAAGGAAATCTCCTCTTGAGCATGGAGCGCGCCCTGCAATACCGGGAGGGGAAAAAAAAGGTCGAAAAAAAAACTGCGGTCCTGAAAAATCTCGAAATCATCGGCAGCAGCCCGGAACTAACCAAATCTCTTGACCAAATCGCCAAGGTTGCCTGCACTGATATCAATGTATTGCTCACCGGCGAAACGGGCTCCGGCAAAGAACTGTTTGCCAAGGCCATTCACGAAAACAGCCAACGGGCCGATAAAATTTTTGTAGTGGTTGACTGCGCATCCCTGCCTGAAACCCTGGTGGAGAGCACCCTGTTCGGCCATAAAAAAGGTTCGTTCACCGGCGCCGAATTCACCAGCGCAGGCCTTATCAAACAAGCGGATGGCGGCACTCTCTTTTTGGATGAGATCGGGGAGATGAATCTGACAACTCAAAAAAAATTTTTACGGGCTATTCAAGAGCGCTGCTTCCGAAAAGTAGGAGGCGACCAGGAAGAGACCAGTAATTTCCGACTTATTTCCGCGACCAATAAAGATCTTATGGAAATGGTAAAACAAGGCACCTTTCGCGAAGATCTCTTTTACCGGATCCAAACCGCTACCATTAATCTGCCGCCGCTACGCAAACGGCTGGATGATATCAAAGAACTAACCTTTTACTTCACCAATAAACTCTGCCGGCAATACGGCTTGGCCGCCAAGGAATTCTCCTCGGATTTTTTTGATATACTATCCAGCTATCAATGGCCCGGCAACATCCGGGAACTAATCAATGCCATTGAGGTCTGCCTCACCAATGCCGGCCCCGAACCGGTTATCTACTCTAAACATCTGCCGGAAAATATTCGGGTTCAGGTGGCAAGAGCATCGGTTAAGCAAGAACCGACAATTACACCGACCCAAACCACCCCCGCCCCGGGAGCGGACCTCTATCATGCAAAATCGGCTGATTTTAAAGCATATCGTGAGTCGTCGGTAAATGAAGCAGAAAAAAGTTACCTGGAAAACCTAATGAAACAAACAGGCGGCAACCTCCAAGAGGCCTGTCACATTGCCAAGTTAGGCCGCACCAGGCTTTACACCCTGCTAAAAAAACATAAAATTTCACGCCTTGGTTGGCCCGGTAAAAATTGACCAATCTTCTCCTAAATCCAACCCATCGACAAACCATCCTCCACGGCAGAATAAGATTCGTCAGACAACCAACCAATTCTTTACCGATTTTCCCAAGATAAGGGCGACTCGTTCACCTTTAATGAACATCAATAACCGGCCACAACCTACCCTAAACCGGTAACTAGTCAATATAACTGCATAACAATCAATTGGCGCCTTTGTGGCATATTTTTTGCCTTAACGATAGAACAAGTTGACCTTTCGCGATAACGAGGAAAGTATATGCCGAAAAAAATTCTGATCATTGACGATGATCAAGATATCCGCAATGCGATAAAAAAATACCTATTACCGAACGATTACGAGGTCATTGAAGCAACTGACGGGGCAAGCGGGATAAGCAAAGCAAAGGAGTCCATACCCGATCTCATTTTGCTCGACATCAATATGCCGGACATCAACGGCCTTGAAGTTTGCCGAAAACTCAGAAGTGACCCCAAAAACATTTTTTCGATCATCATGCTTACGGCAAATAACCATAACGAAGTAGAAGCCCTTGAAAACGGGGCTGACGACTATATTGTCAAACCTTTCCAAAAAGAGGTATTGCTTGCTCGGATCAGGCGATGGCTGGAGGTTGCCGAACAAAGACATGGAGCCAACATCGACCCGTTGACCGGCGTTTTCAACCGCCGGACCTTCAGCATTATGTTGACCCAGGAGGAAGAACGGGCCCTGCGTTACAACCGTCCGGTATCCGCGGTCATTATGGATATCGACCATTTTAAAAAGGTCAACGACACCTATGGTCACCACATAGGTGATTCGGTCCTCGCTGAAATGGCCCTGATCTTAAGGGAAACCTGTCGCCATAGCGACCTGGTCGTCCGTTGGGGAGGGGAGGAATTCGCAATTCTTCTTCCGGAAACAGGGGACGAAGAGGCTATTATTTTTGCGGAAAAGGCCCGGCTCAAGATCGCCGAACGATCATTTCACCTAGCCGGACACCTGACGGCCAGTTTCGGTGTCGCCCAACTGCGCAAAAACGACGAGATCGGCATGATGAAAAGAGCCGACAATGCCTTATATCGTGCCAAAGAAAAAGGTCGCAACAAGGTGGTCGTCGACCGCCCCAACCTTAAGGAAAATGAAATCATTTCACTCCTGGTCGTCGACGACGACGAGTCGATCCGAGATCTTGTCAAAATAAAATTAATGACCTTGGGCTACGACGTCCATACCGCCCCAGACGGCGGCATGGCCTTTAAGGCTCTCCAGAGTTATAACATCGACATTGTCATGATTGACCAGGAAATGCCGGGGCGCGATGGCATGGCCACCTATCTTGCAATCAAGGAGGAATGGCCGAAATTACCGGTATTAATGGTTACCGCGCATAGCTCTAAACATCTTATCACCTCTTTTCTCACGGCCGGCGGCAGAGACTTTATCGAAAAACCACTGGTCGACTTTGAAAGTCTTGATTTCAGGATCAAACGGGTATTACGGGAACTAAAAAAAGAGCTGGAAACTGAAGAGAAATTGCGCCAGGCAAAGGTAAGGGAAGAGTCGCAAAAAATTAAAAATATATTTCTGGCTTCGATGAGCCATGAACTACGCACCCCGCTCACCCATATTGTAGGCTTTACCCAACGCCTGCTGAATGCCGATGAAAAACCATCCAACAAGCAAAATGATTATCTGACCAGGATCCTGGCCGGCGCCAACACCTTAAGCACCCTGGTTGAAGACATTCTTGAGGTAACCGTTCTGGAAAATAATGAAAAATACGCCACCGAAAAGGTTTTCCCTCAAGAAGCCGCTCTTCAGGCAAACCAGATCATCCAAAACCGACTCAAAACAAAAGGCCTCAGCCTGGATCTTTCCCTGCCGTCAACTATCCCGCCGGTTGACGCGAATCAACAAAAATTAACCGAAATATTCACTAAACTTCTGGACAATGCCATCAAATTCACCGAACACGGCACCATAACCATCTCTGCCCAGGAAATTGAAAAAGAGGTGGTTTTCGCCGTTCATAACACGGGAAGAGCTATCCCGGAAACGCAACTACCCCACCTCTTTGAGCCGTTCAGCAAACTGGATCATGAAACCGGTGAAAAACCGGGCGCCGGTCTTGGTCTCTACATATGTCGCCGATTGCTTGAGTTGATGAACGGTAAAATCTGGGTAAAAAACGACCAACATCAAGGGGTGACTTTTTTCTTCTCGCTCAACAAATGGAATCACAAGAATGACGGGTAAATCACTTATTTTTTTTATTACTGTTACCATCACCTTTTTAGGGCTGCAAACTACTGCTAGCTCAAGGCACAACTCCGACCACCAGACCATTATCGCAGCCATTCCCCGAAATTTCCCCCCCCACTATACTATTGACGAACACGGGAAACCCAAGGGCTTTGCCATAGATATCATGGAACAAATCAGCTTGCTTGCCGACTTCGATGTTAAATACCTGGTGAAGGAAAACTGGCAGGATGTGGCCCGGGCCTTGGAAACCCGTGAGGCGGATGCTATCCCCAACCTGGGAATCATTCCGGAACGGGAAGAAGTGTTCAGCTTCACCGCCCCCATCGAAACCTTTAATCTGAGAATATTTATCCGCAAGGACACCAATTCCATCTACGGCCTGGAAGATTTGCAACGAGGCGGAGCCAAGATCGCCGTGGTTCAATACAATGCCGGCGCCAACTTTGTTGAAAAAAACATTCTCCCCGATTTGGTGCAAATATATGACAGCAGCGAGAATGCCTTAGTGGCATTGATATCCGGTGAAGTCGATGCGTTGATCTATCCGGAACCGGTATTGATGAAAATGGCCCGCGCTTCCGCGATCCATGATCAAATCAAGGCGGTGGGCAGGCCTCTGCAGGAAATTAAACGCGGCCTCGCCGTCCACAAAAACAACCCGTTATTATTGCGCAAACTCAACGGCGCGGTTCAACAGCTGGTTTACTCACCGGCCTATCAGAAAATTTACGCCGATTGGTACGGCACCCCACCGCCATTCTGGGATACCGCCAATGTGTTGTGGGCAATGGGCATCGTCGCCCTGGTGGTTCTTACCGCATCCGGCGCCTGGCGCTACCGAAGTGTCACCCTCCTCAATCGCGAACTCAACAAAACCATGGCCAAAAAAGAAAAAGCGGAACAAAAACTGCAACAGGCCATGTATGTGCTGGAAAATGCCACCGAGGCGTTTTTCTGGGTCCAGTTGACCGGCCGAATCTTCTATTCGAACAAACGCACCAGCACCAATCTGCTATACAGCAAAAAAGAACTCGCTGAACTCAACTTCTGGGACATCAACCAGGACTACCCCCAAAGCAGATGGGCGGAATTTATTAACCAGGTCAAACCGGACGACCTGCAGGAAATAAAAAGTGTGCACCGCCGTAAAGACGGCACTGTTTTTCCGGTGATTATCCAACCCCGCCTGCTGACCTTTGACGGCAATAGCTTCATCTGCCTCATGGTACAGGATATCTCCAAACGGGAAGCCGCGGAAAAGGCCCTGCAAGCCAGCGAAGAGTGCCTGAGAACCATTGTCGAAAACGTGCCGGATGCGATTGTGACCATTACCGAGCAAGGCCTCATCAGATCCTTCAATCCGGCGGCGGAAAACATTTTCGGCCATCAGGCCGCCACGGTTATCGGCAAAAACGTTTCCATGCTCATGCCGCAGCCCTACCGGGAATCACATGACAGTTACATGAAAAATTATCTTGAAAGCGGCCGCGCCAGACTGATCGGCTACGGCAGCCGTGAAGCCCTGGGCATCAATTGCAATGGTGAAAACTTCCCCATCGATATCTCGGTTAATGAAATGAAACAGGACGGCCAAAGATTTTTTGTCGGCGTCATCCGCGACATATCCGAACGCAAACGCTCCGAACAAAAGATCATCAGCCAAAAAGCCGAACTGGCCGCGGTACACCAGGCTGAATCGCTGAAATCAAGTTTTCTGGCCACGGTCAGCCATGAACTGCGAACCCCGCTTACGCCGATAATCGGCTTTGCCGAAAGAATAAGCCAAAAAGCCACCGATCCAGACGGCAAAACCAAAATATATGCCGACCATATTCTCCAGAATGCAAAATTTCTGCTTGAACTGATTAACGACCTGCTGGATTTCAGCAAGATCGAGGCGGGGAAGATCGACCTGCAGTTAAAACAAACCGAGATGGAAACAGTGCTTGACGAGTTGAGATCAAGCATTCACCACCTGCTTGAAGCAAAAAAACTCGCCTTCGAAATCAATATTGCTCCTGATCTGCCACCGGTATTGCTGGATAGCCTCAGGATTAAACAGATCTTTTTCAACCTGATATCCAATGCCGTCAAATTTACCCCTCCCCAAGGGAAGATCACTGTTTCAGCCGAGTCCACCAAAAACGAAATTATTATTGCCGTTAAAGACACCGGCGAAGGTATTCCCAAGGAGTGCCTGACAAAAATATTTGATTATTTTTACCAAGTAGGCCGTAAGCAACAAGAGCAGCAAGGAACCGGATTGGGGCTGGCCATTACCCAAAAACTGGTAGAGATCCATGGCGGCAAGATCTGGGTGGAGAGTGAACTGAACAAAGGTTCAATTTTTTATTTTACTATTCCTACAATGAAAAATAACGAGGTGCTCTATGAAATCTAAAGGGATAGTGCTGATTGTCGAAGATAATGAATCGACCCAATTATTGATTGAAGGTGCAATGGAAGACGAAAAATTTGAAACCATTGTCGCCGGTGACGGAACAGCAGGCTGGACATTGGCCCATCAACATCACCCGGACGTTGCAATTCTCGATGTTATGATGCCGGGGGGCATCGATGGTTTCGAGCTTTGCCGCCGGATAAAACAGGATCGCCACCTGAACGATACCAGGGTGATCATGCTTACCGCCCGAGCATTTGCGGATGATCGGGTACAGGGGCTGAAAGAGTCCGGCGCCGACGACTACCTGACCAAGCCCTTTGAGATGGACGAGCTCGTCTCCAGGGTCACCAATCTCTGGCATAGAAAAAAAGAAAAGCAAGGGCTTGAAGAAACTATTACCAGAGCGGAACATGACAAAGAGATCCTGGCCCATAAGGCCGAACTCGGCATTCAGGCCGGCGGCCTGGCCCACGACATCAACAATATTCTGGCTGCGGCCCAGATCATTGAAGTTATCCCTGACCTGATGGCGCAACAGGAGCATGAGCAAATCATGGAATACCTCGGCCTTGCCCTGGAAGCCGTAAAGTTAGGCCGCGAAATGACCAAGGGTTATACCAGTTATCTGCGTGATATAGGCGAGGAACCCAGCCCACAGTTTCCCCAAAACCTGCTGGCGCCAATCGATATGTATTCCCGCAGTTTCAAGGGAAAACTCATCAAAGATTATGAAGATAATCTGCCGATGGTCGTCTGCAAAGGGCATCAAATCAAGCGGGTGGTGGTCAACCTCTTCACCAATGCCCGCCAGGCTTTAGAAGAAACAACCGATCCCGTCATTAAGGTTAAGCTGTGGAGCAGCGGCGACAGGGTAATCTTTTCAATCTCAGACAACGGCTCGGGTATTCCGGCAGATATCATAAACCGAATTTTTGAAGAGAGGTTTACCACCAAGAAAACCGGCACCGGGCTGGGTCTGCACATGGTTAAACAGATCCTGGAATCATACGGAGGCACCGTGAAAGTAGAAAGCGTTGTTAACATCGGCACGACATTTACCGTGTCCCTGCCGGCGCAAATCTCATAACCTCTTAATGCAGGATGGAGTTAATCCGGGGATGCAACGATATGAAAAAGAAAAAGATTCTTTTTGCCGATGATGAACCGGCAATTCGGGCGAGGCTTAAACTGATACTGGCCAACAACTATCTGGTAGAACAAGCGGAAAACGGCCAAGAGGCAGTTGAAAAGCTTAAAAAGTTCAAGGCGGACATCGTTCTGCTCGATATCGACATGCCGATCATGACCGGCCTTGAGGCCTGCAAAAAAATACGTGAATCACCATCGCTGAAATCAACCAAGATCATCATGGTTTCCGGCGAAATATCACTGGAAGACCGCCTCCTCGGCTATAAAGTCGGCGCCGATGATTATTTGACCAAACCCTTTGACGAAAACGAACTGCTCGCCAAAATTCAAATCATGCTCCGCCTTAAGTACACCGAAGAAATAGACAAAATCCTAATGGATTTTGTCAAACTTTTCAGCCATGAGAGCAGAACCCCGCTGAACGGGATCATGGGCTTTGCCAAAATAATCAGCAGCCAGACCGACGATGAAAAAACTCGGCAACAGGCCGAGATGATCCTTCATTCCGCTAACCATCTTATTAATTTTTCAGATAAAGTGACCATGCTTTGCCGAATAAAAAAAGGACAGTCCCTTGACCTGATAACCGACTCGACCGCTAATCTCTTCAAAAAAATTATGTCGTTTGTCGAGAAATTTGACAGGGTTGACTGCCGGCTTGCCGACTATGGGGAACAATTCGTTGCATACGACTGGCCTGCCCTAGAAAAAGCAATTGAAATTATCACCAATAACGCCCTCAGATATACCCCTGCCGACCAAAAGGTGGTTATCAAAACGGCAACCGATGACCACTTTGTAGTTATTGATATTATGGATTATGGACCAGGCATAGCTCCTCAACTGATCGATCACCTATTTGAACCGTTCACCATGCCGGATGATGATATTTACTCACAGCCATGCGCCCATATCTCCCTGGCCTGCGCCAACCAAATTGTTGAACTGCATGAGGGGGAGATCTCGGCGACAAACCGCCAGGACGGCGGCGCGGTTTTTTCGATCCGCTTACCAACGGCATCCCCCACCCATAAAGACTAAAGGTCGACCAAGGTATGATAAACGGCCATTTACCAAGTTTTGTTACGGCAAGATAAAAAAGAGGAGATTTATCATGGAACGGCTAATCGTTAAAGTTGACCAAGACCTGCTCGATCTTATTCCCGGTTTTTTAAAAAACAAAAAAAATGATATCAACAAAATAAAAACGGCTTTGCCCTTAGGAGACTACGAAACGGTAAGGGTGACCGGCCATAACATGAAAGGCTCCGGCGCAGGTTACGGCTTTTTAGAAATAAGCGAGATCGGAGCCGGAATTGAAACCGCCGCCGGCAAACAAGACCATGAACAAATCATCTACTTATTGAATCAACTCACCGATTATCTCGATCGGGTAAGCTTTGAACCTGAATGATGAGAAGAATATCAGCCCGAATAATCACTGACGGATTTTCAGCCTGCTTAAGAAAAGTCAGGTGGGAGCAGCTTCAGCCGCGAATATACCATCAGGAAATTTATTTTTTGTTTGTGTGAACGCAATGCTTGGTTACTTCCATAAAAAAAGTATCTACGCACCAGGCCAACACCCTAACAATCATACCCTTGACTATAACTTGAAAGTCAAAAGAGACAACACCTTGTAATCACAACTTGATATTTAACCGTAAATATTAGATCATAAGCCAAGGAAACACATATAAATTGGCAGGCAAAAAATCATTGTCAGGAGGACGAGAGATGGATAAAAAAGTATTACCGATTTTGGTTGTCGATGATGAAAAGCCCATTCTCATCCGCCACAAAACAATTTTAAGCAAATACTTCGGCAAGGTCATCACCGCAACAAACGGCGAAGAGGCATGGCAACACTTTAAAGCAAACAAGGTTATTCCCGTGGTCATCACCGATATCCAGATGCCGAACAAAGACGGCATCTGGCTCATAAATCAAATACGCAGTGAAAACAAGGCCACCCAGATTATCATTATTTCAACGCTGACCAAAAGTTCTGTCGCCATCTTCTCAACCTACCGCAATATCTCTTATCTTCCGAAACCGGTGGATGAGATCTACCTTAGGCTGGCGGCGATGAACGCCTATAACATCTATGCTGAGTCGGTATGGATAAATATGCTCCGGGACGAGATATGTAAATTCGAACCGGACGAGGATCGCATATGGCAAATCGTTTCAAGTGATCCTTGGCGCAAGGACACCCCACTCTTACCTGAAGAAATGGGTGGCGATCACCAAAATGATATGCCGTTGCAAAGCTTGCCGGAATCAGCAAAAACAGAAACATCTTCTATCATGCCCGGACAAGCCGGCTCGACAGCTGATAACAATTCTCTGGAAATGCAAAAAAGCATTGCCAAGGCAAAAGAGGTTTTCGGCGAAGAAGCTTTTGAAGCTTTTTGGGAAGAGCTTAAAGACATTTCGGAGTCAGTCGAAATCAAGCTGCTCGACCTTGAACAACACCCCCAGGATCAAAACCTGATCGGAGCTGTGTTCAGAGATTTCCACACCATCAAGGGCAACTGCGGGATGATGGGTTTTACGATCGTCGAAGGGCTCACCCACCGCTTGGAGGATGTTTTTTCAAAGATAAGAAGCGGTGACCTGTTGGCCACACCCAATGTCATCGACACGGCCCTTACCGGCAAAGACATCATCACCAGATTACTCCAGGCGGAAACCGGCGAGACCATTATGAACGATCAAAAAAATCTGCATGAAGCCATCAATAGCTTCATGTAGGCGCCGAGAAGACAACTCAAAAACATCGGAACCACAGCCATGATGACGACCAAATGCGCAGGCGCGCCAACATCTATCCCTCAGCCGTGAAAAATTTCCCGGTAAACATTATTAATATTCAAGCGCCGGTGGTCATCGGCCTGCTGGCTCTGCCAGGGCTTTACCTGGCCAGCCAATACAGCTATCTGCTCTTTCATCTCATAACCGAGTTTTTCAGCATCACCATCACCGCGGCCATGTT
Organism: Deltaproteobacteria bacterium; assembly: GCA_013349285.1. GTDB lineage: Bacteria > Desulfobacterota > Desulfobulbia > Desulfobulbales > Desulfurivibrionaceae > DUZU01. Next base: position 48,561 of record DUZU01000015.1, read on the forward strand.
CCTGTTCGCTTGGAACACCAGGCGCCTCCAGGATAATGACTATCCGCTGTTCCTGGGAATTGCCTATTTGTTTATCGGCACCCTGGATCTGGCCCATACCGTAAGCTACTCAGGGATGAACGTAATCCCGGACCTAAGAATCGACACGGCAACCCAGCTTTGGGTCGGCACCAGATACATCGAAAGCATTTCGTTATTGATCGCCCCTTATTTCTTTAAGAACAAACTACACACAAACTATTGTTTTTTCGTATTTTCTCTTATCACGGCAACCTTAATCTTCATAATCTTTGCAACAAATCTTTTCCCTACCTGCTTTGTCATGGGCATTGGCCTTACCCCTTTTAAAAAAATCAGCGAGTATCTGATTTGCCTAATTCTGTCAGTCGCGGTGGCCGTTCTTTATAAACATAAAAACATGGTAACCACCGGAATATTCAGGCTGCTTGCCTCCTCCATCATCCTGACCATATTTTCGGAATTATTTTTCACCTTCTACATCTCTCTATACGGGATCTCCAACCAGATAGGTCACTATTTCAAAATTATTTCTTTTTATCTTATCTACCGGGCCATTGTAGCCACCGGCCTGACCAGGCCTTACGATCTGCTGTTCAGAAACCTGAAACAAAATGAAAAAAACCTGGAAAGAATCTGCCTGGAATTGGAATCCCGGGTTAATGAACGGACCAAGGATCTTTTATTAACCAACAGAATGTTACGCCAAGAAATGGAGGATAAGGAACAGGCCCAACTTGCATTAAAAAACAGCGAACAACGCTACCGCCGCCTGTTTGAAAACTCTCCGGTCTGCCTCCGGGTTGAAGATTTTTCCGAGGTGAAAAACTATCTGCAGACATTAACAATCCCACACGGAGAAGGGTTCAGCCTCTATCTTGACCATCACCCTGAAATTACCGAAAGAGCAGCGGCCCTGATTAAGATAAAAGATATCAACAAGGCGACCTTGCTGCTGTTTAATGCCCGGAAAAAAGAGGAATTCCTGCAAAATCACCAAAAAACGACCACCAAGCAATACCATCAATTCCTGCAAAAAATACTGAAAACAATTTATGCAAAAAAAACCAGTATGGAGGGTGACACTATCCTGCAAAGCCTGGACAACTCTCCCCTTGATGTTTCCATTATCTGGTCGGCCACCACCACAAACAAAGATTGCGATTACGCCAACATCCTGGTTTCCATCGTTGACCTGACCCAGCGCAAAATCAACGAAAAAGAAAAAATCATGCTTGAAGGGAAATTACGCCATGGTCAAAAAATGGAGGCCCTGGGCACCCTGGCCGGTGGCATAGCCCACGATTTCAACAATATCCTAGCCTCGATCTCGGGCTACGGTGAAATGATTCTTGATGAAATCAACGATCCCCAAGCACCGGCTTATCACTTTTGCCAAAACATCCTGATTGCAGGTGACAAGGCAAAAGATCTGGTTAGACATATCCTTGCCTTCAGCAGGCAGACGGAGATAAAAAAAATTATTTTTTCCCCGGCCGCAATTATCAAAGAAACCATAAAACTGATCAGGGCTTCCATCCCGGCGACCATAGAAATACACGACCAAATCGATCCGAATTGCGGCACCATATTCGCCGACCCCACCCAATTTCATCAAATCGTCATGAACCTCTGTACCAACGCTTATCAGGCAATGGATGACAGCAAAGGGATTCTATCCATTTCAATATCAAAAGTAATTCTTAACAAAGATACCTTTAAAAAAGGAACCGTAACCAACACCGGACCCCACATCATGTTGTCGGTGCGTGACACCGGCGGGGGAATCGATAAGGCCATCCAAGAAAAAATTTTCGACCCCTATTTCACCACCAAGGAAATAGACACGGGGACAGGCCTGGGGCTGGCCATTGTCCACGCAATTGTCGAAGAACATGGTGGCATGATCAGTGTTAAAAGCGAACCGGGCAAGGGATCTGAATTTAAGGTGTATTTACCGGCAACAAAAAACGATCTGAACATCCCCACCGATAACAAAGAATTGCCAACTGTAGGGCAGGGCCAAATCCTGTTTGTCGATGATGATCTTATGTTGCTGGAAATGGGCGCCATCATGATGGAAAAGCTTGGTTACACGGTCACAACGGCAAACAACGGCAACAATGCCCTGAATTTATTTGAAAACCAACCTGATTTGTTTGATATTGTGGTTACGGATATGACCATGCCGGGCATGACCGGCTTGGAGCTGGCAAAAAAGATATTGGCGCAACGAAACAACATCCCGATAATTCTCTGTACCGGTTTCAGCCATATGGTTACCGCAGAAAAAGCCAAGGCGGCTGGAATCAAGGAATTTATCCTTAAACCGTTAAAAAGAAATGACTTGGCGAACATACTAAAAAAAGTAACAATTAAATAGCTCTCCCATCAGCGGAAAAAAGCCACCCTATTCTTCTTCAAAATATTGAACCTGATAGACCGACACCTCGAGTTCGCCCAGGCGCCAGGCATCGGACGACAGCATGGCTTTAAGGCAAAGATGCCCCAGAAAATCCTCGGGGCGCGGCACCTGCTCCCAGACCTGTGGCAAAAAAGTAGCACCCAGTTGACCCTTTCTGATAATTACCCCGTCAATGCCGGGCCGCAACTTGGCGATGAGATCGGCGGCATCTTCATAGGCCAGAACCTGCGGGTTAGTGAGAATACTGATCTCAACTATAATCTCGGCCATTTCATCCAGTTGCACCGGGGAAAAGCGGTGATCATGAAAAGCGGCATTCTCCGCATTGCGCCTGACCCCGTCAAATATGGCTTCAAAATCGGCAAGGCTGCCGATACAACCTCTTAACTGCCCATTTTTTTTAAGGGTTACAAAGGTTCCCCTCTTCTGTTGTAAAGCCTGCTCAGAAGAGAGGCTGGTTATCTGCTCCGGCGTAAGTAGCCCTTTACCGCCTACCCGCTCGGTAATAACATGGCGGGCCAGGGCAAGGAGTTCGCGGCCCAGTTCCTGGGTAAGTTCACCATTTTTATTTTCAGAATCAGCCATAATTACTATGATCCTTTAAGCAGCAGTCACTTATAACAATTAAAAGCAAAAGACGGTTAGCCCCTGACCAGCATCTTTTTGGGTTTGAACAGCAGTTTTTCAACAATATAATTATACATAAAAGGAAGAAAACATAATGTTTTTTAAAATTGCCGTCATTTGCGCAGCAAGCTGTCTCTTCTCGGTTCAGGCAATTGCCATGACGAATGATTATGGCAGAAAACTTTTTACCAGCACTACGCTGGGAGGAGGAACAACCGGTAAAACCTGCCTCACCTGCCATGAAAAAGGCCGTGATTTTTCGAAGGAAACTCTCACCAAACAACACTTCACGGTGATGGGAAATGAGATTGCTGGGTTGCCGGCAGTAATTAATTTCTGCATCGAGGTTGCCCTGCGCGGGCAGGAACTTGCTCCCGACGGAGAACAGATGCGGAACTTGATCGCCTATCTCAAAATATTTATTGAACAAAACAACAAAGAGGAAAACCCATAAAAAAACCCGGCAAAAGCCGGGTTTTTTTATAAACATCTAGAGCAAAGCTGATCAACAACCGCAGGAGCCGCCGCTGCCGCATGAACTTCCGCAACTACCACCGGCGTTAAGCGGTTTGGCAGGTGATATGGCAAATCCGGACCGGGGGCCCGCATCAATAAAATCTACCTTAATAACACCGCATTGATTGCTTAAATCGTTGTCCAGGAGGAACTTAATGCCTCCGTGCTCAAATGTTGCATCATTTTCTTTTGGCTCATCCAGAGCCAATCCCAGCGAGGGGCCGGCTCAACCGCCTTGCATTAATGCAACACGCACCGGAGAATCAATATTATTGTCCTCCATATACGCTTTCAGCTTGGCTTCCGCCAATTCTGTAACTTCCAGCATCTTTATGATCTCCTCATAAAATGATTGAAAAATTAACCGCCCACTAATATCCGGACGGAATATTACTCAACATACCCATACAAAAAATTGATACTTAATACGTATTATATCAAAAAATTAAGTAATGTGCCACAAGAAGTCAAGGTTTGCTTTTTTTGTTTTGACCTGACTTATTTTACTGCCTATAACTAAAATAAGGTCTATAATTTCCTAGTTATTTAAACAGTTACGCCTTTAGACATAACGAGGAAAAGCAATGAAAAAAATCGTCATTTCCACCGGTGGCGGCGACGCCCCTGGTTTAAACGCCGTTATTTATGCCGTTGTCAAATCCGCCCATTACCGTGGTTGGGAAGTATACGGCAGCAGAAACGGCTACAAAGGACTGCTCAACCCGGAAGAGCTCATCCACCTCACCCCGGAAATGGTGGAAGATATCACGCCAACCGGCGGCACCATCCTCGGCTCGACCAATAAAGGCAATCCCTTTGCCATGCCGGTGGAGAATATGGCCGGTGAGACTCAGATCGTGGATGTTTCCGATCGGATCATGCAAAATTTTACCGCCATGGGCTTTTCCTGCCATATCGCGGTCGGCGGCGACGGCAGTCTGGAAATTGCCCATAGGTTTGCCGTGGAAAAAGGCATGCCGGTGATCGGAGTGCCCAAAACCATTGACAACGACCTGCTGGCAACCCAACGCACCTTTGGCTGCGACACGGCGGTGGCCACCGCCACCGAGGCCATCGACAAACTGCACTCCACGGCCAAATCCCATGATCGGGTCATGGTGGTTGAGGTCATGGGCCGGGACTCGGGCTGGATCGCCATCAACGCCGGTATCTCAGGCTGCGCCGATGTTATCCTTATTCCGGAAATCCCTTTTGATATAGACAAGGTCTGTGCCAAGATCAATGACAATGAATTGCACCACAAGCATTACGCCATTGTGGTGGTCGCCGAAGGAGCCTGCGGCAAAAACGAAAAGGTGATCTGCAAATCCCAGGAAGAGTCGGAGGTCGGACGCCAGGAAGTGCTCCTGGGCGGGATTGGCGATTGGGTGGCCAAACAGATCAAAAAGAAGACCGGCAAGGATACCAGATCCCTGGTCTTGGGGCACCTGCAGCGGGGGGGCTCCCCCACCAACTTTGACCGCCAGCTCGCCCTTCGCTTCGGCGGCGCGGCCGTGCGCATGGTCGAAGATGGTATTTTCGATCACATGGTGGCGCTGGCCACGCCAAACATGAAGCCGGTGCCCCTGGCCGAGGCGATCAAGTCCCGGAAAAAAGTGCCCTTGGACAGCGACAAGGTCATGACGGCCAGGGATATCGGCATCTGCCTGGGGGATTAACCACCCGGCCCCGCCTGTTACACTTTATTCTTATCGAGATTATCCATATACTCCTGCCATTCCAACGGCAGGAGTATTTTCTTTTTATTGTTGCACTCCTTGCAACAGGGCACCAGATTGCCCTTAACGCTTTTACCGCCGCGGGCAATGGGCACCAGATGATCCATGGTCAACTCCTGGGGGGCGCATTTGGCGCGGCAATAATAACATTCACCCCGGGAAATTCTATTCTGCCACCACCGGCTTTTCCTTATGGTTCTAGCCGTTGCCTTTTCCCTTTTGATCGCGGCCTCGTCAACCCCGTCAAAATCCATATTCTCAGGCATGGACATCAGGCCACCACCTCGCCAAGCAGAATTTTCCTGGCTTTGCCGACCAGATAAAGCGAACCGGCGACACAGATCAAATCATCCGCCTGCGCCTCCGCGGCGGCGGTAGCCAAGGCGGCCTCAATAGATGCACCAATTCTTGCCTTGCCCTGCTCTGCCGGGGCCAGGATTTCCCGCAACTGCACAGGAGTAGCCGAGCGCTCTGATTCGGGCATGGTCAGCACGATAATATCGGCCAACGGCGCCATGGTTGAGAGGGTTTTCTTCATATCCTTGTCCGCCATGCTGGCCCAGACCAGAATCAGCCGGCCATAGGTAAAATCATGGGCCAGGGCCTCCTTTAACGTATCAACTCCGGCGGGATTATGGGCGCCATCCAGCAGATACCTCCGCACCCCATTGTCCGCAGCCGCCTCCGGACCAACCACCCGACCGCCTTGATTCATGCAAAAATATTCAAGCCGGCCCGGCCAGCGAACCTCGGCCAGCCCGGCCCGAATGTGCTCCTCATCTACCGGAAAATCAGCGGCTATTTGCTCAAGCACGGCCAGGGCCAGGGCGCCGTTATCACGCTGGTATCTGCCGATAAGGCCATGGCGTAATCCATTAATTTTTTTAAATTTTTCAGTCAACCCCAGATAGGACCAGGAGCCAGCATCGCCAGGCTCCACCGTAAAATCACGACCGAGCAGATAAAGGGGAGCGCCCCGGTCGCGACAGGTCTGCTCAACCACCGTAAGGCTGTCATCCGCCCCAACCCCGGAAACGATGGGAACACCAGGCTTGATGATCCCCGCCTTCTCCCCGGCCACCGCGGCCAGGGTATTGCCCAGATACGCTTCATGGTCCATGGACACATTGGTAATCACCCCGACCTGCGGGGTAATGACATTGGTGGCGTCAAGCCGGCCGCCCATCCCGACCTCAAGGATGACCAGATCAACCTTTTGCCGAGCAAACCAGAGCAGGGCCAGGGCGGTGGTAAATTCAAAATAAGTGATCTGCCTGTCCCCGAGAACATCCCTGATCCTGGTGGCCAGCTCGGCAAAATCATCTTCCGGGATGAATTGATCATTGATTCGGAACCGCTCCCGCACCGAACTGAGATGGGGAGAGGTATAAAGCCCGACCCGATAGCCGGCTTTACTCAAGATACTGAGCAGGGTGCTCGACATCGAGCCCTTACCATTGGTCCCGGCGACATGGATAAACTTAAGATCTTGATGGGGCTGGCCAACATCCTCAAGAAAACGGTTCATGCTGTCCAGGCCGAGCTTGATCTTGAAAAACTGCAGGTTGTCAAGAAAGGTCCAAGCCTGCTGATAGTTCATCATCCAATAATCTCCAGTTTGGCATAATCCAGATGCAGGGTTTTCCTGCCGTGACGCTGAAAATAGATATCAAAACTGCGCGCTCCGGCCACCCTTTCCACCTTACCCTCGCCGAAGAAGGGATGGCGCACCCGCATGCCGGGCTTAAGCTCATCCTGGGACAGGCTTTGCCCGACCTTGCTTTTCGGGATGGCCGGGATGCCGAAACCGGTGGTTTCTTCGTGGGGATCATCAATCCCGTAGGCAGTTGGAGAGATCTGCCAACTCTTACGCACCTCGGTGGTCTGGATCAGCCCATGGGGGATCTCCTCGAGAAAGGGAGAAATGCCGCCCCCCTGCGAGCCGTATGAGCCATAGCCCATAACCTCGCGGGGATAGAGAAAAAAGAGACGCTTGCGGGCCCGGGTCGCAGCCACATAGAGCAGACGCCGTTCTTCCTCACGCTGCTGCGGCAAAATGGCCTGAGCCGAGGGAAACTTGCCGTTGGCCAGATTGATAATAAAGACCGTGTCCCACTCCAGCCCCTTGGCCGAATGGATGGTGGACAGAATCAGGCGACCGGCGCCGGGCATCAGCTCCGTAACCGACTGGGGCGGATCAAGGGAGGTGTCGTCGAGAAAGGCCTGCAGATCATCATAACCGGCAATAATCGACCCAAGCTGGTCAAGATCCTTGCGGCGCCGGGGATAATCATCGTGGTAGATCCGCTCGAAAACAGGCTGATAATAATCCATCACCAACTCAAACATCCCCGCCATTCGTAAGCCGGGTTGCCGAAGCGCCTTCTGCAAGGCCAGCAACTCGTGCAACCCCTTACCCCAGCTCTTTTTGGCGGGATACTCGGCCAGGGCGGCCAGGGGATCGTCAACATTCTTGATCGAGCCCAAGATATTCTGCGCGGTTTTGGGACCGATCTTGTCAAGCTGGAGCAATATCCTATTCCAGGACAGATTATCACTGGGGTTGGTCACCACCCGCAAATAGGAAAGCACATCCTTGATATGGGCCGACTCGGTCAGCTTGAGCCCGCCCCGCTTTTCAAACTCGATCTGGCGGTTGGCCAGTTCCAGCTCCAGCTTGTAGGAATGAAAGCCGGAACGGAACAAAACGGCAATCTCGTCAAGGGCAACCCCTTCATCCCGTAAGGCCACGATCTTATCGGCAACATAGCGGGCCTGCATCGATTCGTCGCGGGGACCATGGATACAGGGCTTATCCCCGCCTTCGATTTTGGTAAACAGGGTCTTGGTGAATTTTTCCTGGGCCCGTTCAATAATGGCGTTGGTCACGTCCAGAATTCGCTGGGTGCTGCGATAATTTTCCTCAAGCCGGATGATCTTGCTCTGGGGAAAAAGCTTGGGGAAATCCATGATATTGCGAAAATCCGCCCCCCGAAAGCTATAGATGGATTGGGAATCATCACCGACCACCATCACATTATTATGGGCAGAAGCCATCAACCGGACAATATCGGCCTGAATCGGGTTGGTATCCTGATATTCATCAACCATGATATGACTAAAGCGGCCCGCCAATTCGGTCAGCACCTCGGGCACCTCGGTCAACACCTTGCGCCAGTTGACCAGCAGATCGTCATAATCCATCAGCCCGTGTTCGAGCTTGAATTTATGGTAATGCTTGTTGATGATAAGCAGATCATCTAAAAAATCATGGATGTGGCCATACTCTTCCTCGATCAGCGCCTCAATGGAGAGCCCCTTATTGACCGACTTACTCAGAATACTGATAATGACCCGTTTCGAGGGAAACCGCTTGTTCGCCCCCCCCAGGTTCAGAGATGATTTCAGGAGATTGACGATGCCCTCGGCATCGGACTGGTCGATAATGGTGAAATTGGGCTCATAACCGAGATGGCGGCAATAACGCCTGAGCAGCAGGTTGGCCACCGCATGGAAGGTGCCGCCCATCACCCGCCGGCAGGAGTCGTCCAGCAGCACGCTGGCCCGCTGCAGCATCTCCTGGGCGGCCTTGCGGGTAAAGGTCAGCAGGAGGATCTTTTCCGGCTCAATGCCCTGCTCGACCAGATGGGCCAATCGATAAACCAGGGTCCGGGTTTTACCGCTGCCGGCGCCGGCAATAACCAGCACCGCCCCGGCCACGGTGGTCACCGCCTCATACTGGGCTTCGTTCAACTCCATCCGGCTGATTCGATTTGCGGACGAGGGAGAAACCGCCTTCTTATTCATGGAAAACAGGGTCTGTTGCATGGCGGCAACTCTAACACAGCAGGGGTAATAGTTTCGAGAAAAAAGTTGAATTTTAAGATCTAAATGGTAGATTACCAATCCGTTTAAAATGCACTCAAACTTTGACTTTAAAATATACAAGAGGCAAAAAAATGGATGATTACGGCAAGATATTTACGGAGGATGCCCTGGGCAAACTTTTTCCGCCAACCAGGGCTGATGAGTTTTTCGATGCCCTGTTCGGCGATGCCAATGAAGGCGCTTACGATATCAAACTTGCTTATCGGGGAAAAGCGGCCAACCAGCTTAATTTTGAACTGGAACTTCACGAGCGGCCGGGCAGATGCCTGGTCTGCAACCTAACCTACGGCCTACCCGAAGTTTTCAGCCGCCATCCGATCATCAATATCAAAGGGCTGGCAGGGGAAATCGTTTCCCTGCTCGGCATCAAGGCCGACTGTGCCGATTGGAAACTGGGCTCCACCAATTCCATCTCAAAATCCCTGCACGCCATCCCCTTGAGAATCACCTTGAAATAAATTGGCAAACCATCCGACAAAGCACAAAAGATAATCGGCCCTTCTCCGAAGAGGGGGGCCGATTTTTTTATGCCTCACTCATCAACAGAACTCTGCAATCCGGCTGAAATATCGCCCAACATCGTCGGGACGATGGGCATCCGAGCCGGCCACCAGCGGAATCCCCATGGCCATGGCGACCCGGATAAAGTTTGCCGCGGGAAAAGGCTGGCCCCGCAAGGCGATACCCGAAGTATTAATCTCTAGGGCCATGCCTTTGGAGAGCATTGCCCGAAAAATTTCATTAATGATAAGCTCATGCTCCCTGCCAAAACAGACCTCGGGATGATAGCGCAACACCGCGTCCAGATGACACAACACCGTGCCGGGCAACAGATTAACAGCGTCAAGCAGCCCGGCCAGATAATGGCTGATGACTTTATCAACCCCGACTGCCCCAAAAGCTAGGGTGTTATATTCCTTACGACTTACAAAATTATAATGTTTGCCGCCTATCTCATAGAAATGGTAGGAAATCCCGATACGATCCCAGGGATAGCGGTTTAGAAAATCAAGAATTTCCTCTTGGCGGCGAGGATTGTAACCAACCTCAATGCCGACCCCGACCTTTATCTTGGCTTGGTATTTTTCCTTAAGACGGCGCCCCTCTCGGTGATAATAGGCAAAATCGTCCTCACTGAGCCAAGTGGACTCAATATAGTTAACCCCTTTTTCCAGATGCTCCAGAAAAATCAGCTCATCAAGCCCACGCGCAATGGCCGCCAGCACATACTCTTCCATCTCACCCCTAGCATGATGACAGAGCCTGGTATGGACATGCCCGTCACTTTTAAAATCGATCATAAGTTAAGCCCTTGATTAAACAGCATTTGTTCAGCATATAATTAAATACTTCCACACCCAAAATAAGACAAAAAATGCGCCTAAGCATTCATAATATTTCTTGATTTTAAAAAAATAAAACTTAATAATAGAAACAATACTAACTAATAATTACTACTATTATTAGTTAGTTGATTTAAAAAAGGAAAATAAAATTTTTACCAGGAGAAAAAATCATGATCGTCCCCAAAAAAATCATCGCCCTTTGCAGCTGCTTTCTACTCAGTCTTTTCTTTTTTCAGGGGGTCGCGATTGCAGAAATACCATTTATCACTACTCCTGAATTAAAACAGAAAATTGATGCAGGGGAAAAATTAGTGCTGGCTAATGCCTTAAGCCCGATTGAGTTCAGTGAAATCGCGATCAAAGGCTCGGTCAACATCCCGGCCAGTAGAGTCGAGGGCAACCCCAACCTGCCGAGTGACAAAGATACCTTAATCATTTTTTACTGCCTGGGGCCAAAATGCGGCAAGAGTAGAATTGCCGCCGAAAAAGCGGTCAAGGCAGGGTACACCAATATCATGGTTTACAATGAAGGCCTGCCCGCCTGGGCCAAAAAGGGGTTACCCTTGGACCATGAGGTAACATATCCTAAAATAGATATCGACCGCATACCGCCCAAACAGATTTATGCGGAACGCGACTCCCTTATCATTCTTGATATCCGCGGGAAGAAACATATGGCACTGGGCAAAATAGCAGGCACCGTTGACATTCTCCTTGATGACCTCGACCAAAAATACACCCAGCTGCCTAAAGATAAAAAAATAGTAGTTGCCGATCATGCCGGCAAGCAGCTCAACATCACCGCGAAATATCTTCATTCCAAAGGCTATACCAATATAGCGATCATGGACGGCGGTGTTTCTGCGTGGCTGAGGGATGGACTGCCGGTAACCAAATAGTTTTTACATACAACAAAAACCGTTTCGGTTTTCAAAGAAATCAATAAGGGGCAGACTAATATCGGTCTGCCCCTTTACTGAAAACACTGTTACCTCTCTTCGTTAAGGTTGGCCAATGAGCATCTCCTTCATCAGCAAAATCGGCAATAAACTTAGACTTTATTTCGCATTTATTTCCCTAGGTCTTTTCACCTCCGCGATTATTGTCTTCGCGCTTGTTTCAATGAACAATCTTTCTGCCAATGTGGCCGTTGTCAGAAACGAAGTATTTCCGGAAACAAAGATTGCCATCAAAATGGAAGGGATCATTAACCAGGTGGTTGAACGCTTTAACGCCGCCCGCGCCACTGGCAGCGAACAGGCCCTTGAAAAAATCACTCCTCTCAACAAAGAGGTCCACACCCTGCTCAACGAGCTCGCCCGGCTCAAGACCCAGGTCGACGCCAATGACACTTCCACCAAGGACCTGGCCAATGCTTACAAATCCTCCCATGAAGCCGGGGTCAAAATGGTTAAAGCAAGCATTGATATGGAATTTGCCGAAGAGGGTAAATGGACCAAGGTTTTTGATGCCCAGAACAAATTCATGCTGAAAACCCTTGAGGATATGGTTGCCGAAAGTTCAACCGCCCACACCACCAGTATGCAAAACATCTTTGAGGTCAGTCGCCAGCTTTTTAAGATCATGACTATTGCCTTTGTAGTCTTATCAGCCATCGGCATTACAACTTTTTATCTTGTTTCAAACATGTCCAAAAAGCTTGAATCTATGTCGGAGGAATCGGCAAAAGCGACCAACTCTTTGATGGTTTCCATGGCCTATATCTCGGAGATGTCTACCCAACTGAGTATTGAAACGTCATCCTCGGCCGAATCCCTTGCGGAGATTGCCAACACAGTTGAGGAAATGGCGGGGCAAGCCAACGATAATGTCGTCATTGCCAGGGAGGCAGACAACTCCACCAAGCATGTCCTGGAAACCGCCGAAGAATCAGGCAAGGTCATCAAACTGGTTGTTGAGGCAATGGTGGAGATGGCAGAAGCCGACCGTGAAATTTCATCACTGGTCAAGGTCATCGAGGATATTGCCTTCCAGACCAACTTGCTTGCCCTCAATGCCGCGGTGGAAGCCGCCCGAGCCGGAGAGGCCGGCGCCGGCTTTGCCGTGGTCGCCGACGAGGTCAGAAACCTGGCCATGCGGGCGACCAAGGCATCGAAACAGGTTGCCACTCTGATTGAAAAACTGGACACCAAGATAAAACAAGGTGAAACGGTTGTCAGCAAATTACAAGAAACCTTCCCCCAGGTCAGCACCTCCTCCAATATCGTAGCCACCCAAACCGCTAAAATAATTAAAAACTCTTCCAACCAGGCCCAAAAACAGAATCTGGTCAAGTCTTCCCTTGCCACCATTGACTCCTCGGTTCAGTCATTGGCCGCCATGTCGGAAGAAGGTTCGGCAACCGTGGCCGAAATCCAGAAACAGGTAGAAAACATTAATGCCCTGGCCGATAGCCTGATGATCTTCTGGGAAGGACATTCATCCCAGAGAATGGCGGCAAATAACACGGAACAACTTCCGGCGCTTGAATGATTCCGCCTAAACTTGCCGCCTGGAGCCGGCTGCTGGTCGTCGGCAACTATTACCTGGCGGCCACCCTTCTGCTTATTGCCGGAATCTTAAAATTACTGAACCCAGAAGTAAGCGAATTACTACAAACCTTGTACGAACAAAAAATTCTCGGGTTTGACACCATTCTCGTTGTTTCCCGCCGGCTGCCCTGGCTGGAAATTTTAGTTGGCGGCATAGCCTTAAGCGGTTGGAATTTCCGTTGGCTTGCCCGAATAATGGCCTTGCTTTATCTCATTTTTACCGTCTTTATCACTTACGCCTCCCAAGGATATCTGCTCTTACCGATTGACTGCGGCTGCTTTGGCACCGGGGAAGGAACTCCGGCCTACCTGCTTATCTTACGAAATACTATCATCACCCTATTACTGCTCTTTGGAGTTGCCCCTATGAAATCGGACACCTCTTCGCTTCAGAATAACATCTAATATACTCACGTGGAGAGCACATCTTTAAACCCTTATGTGGATGATTCTCATTATAATCTTCAAACCACTTTGCAA
>DUZU01000016.1 GCA_013349285.1 Deltaproteobacteria bacterium
CGGCAATATTTTGTTGCCGTGGTATTTTTTTGCGCTATCCGTCATATTGACGCTGAAAAGATCAGGCTATTTCTGAATTTATAGGAAATTTTACCGTTTTTAGGTTATTTATAAAGTATGACCGCTGAAAAATGGACAATTCAAACAATAAACAATAAAGGCCCGTTCCTGGCTTTGGCCCGTTTCCTTTTTTGGGGGGCGGGGCTGCTCTTATTGCCGCTTGCGGGTTGCACTTCCTTTGTGATTACCCCGGCCATCAAGCCGGTGGTGGAAAATATGAACAGGCAGGACGATATTCAGCTTGTCTGTGAAGGGGCTCCCGCCTTTTTATTGATGATCGACAGCCTGATTGCCGCCGACCCCGCTGATAAAGTGTTGCTTAAAAGCGGCGCCCAGACCTACAGCGCCTATGCCACGGTTGTCGCCGAATGTGGCCGGGGCGAACGGGCCGCCCTGCTCAGCGCCAAGGGGATGCGGTACGGGATGGCCCTGCTTAAGAAAGAGCGATTGCTGGCCTTGGGGCTTAACTGTCCGGATAAAGATTTTTCCCGGTTGCTGCAAAATGTATCCAGATCCCATGTCGATTCCTTGTTCTGGGGGGGGTATGCTTGGGCCACCTGGATCGGTTTTCAGCAGGGGGCGGCGGCGGCCATGGCCGATCTGCCCAAGGTCGAATTGATCATGAAGCGGGTGGTGGAGCTCGATGAGAGCTTTTATAACGGCGGCGCTCATATCTTCCTCGGGGTTTATAATGCCATGCGGCCGGTGATGTTCGGCGGCAATCCCGAGTTGAGTAAAAACCATTTCGAGCGAGCCCTGCTGTTGAGCCGGCGGCGTTATCTGCCGATTATGGTGGCCTACGCCCGCTTTTATGCCAGGATGGTTTTTGAGCGTGATTTATATGAGCAACTGTTGCGTGAGGTTATCGACTTTGATATGGAACGGGCGCCGGAGTTTACCCTGGCCAATACGGTTGCCCAAAAACAGGCGGCGGAAATGCTCGCCGTTATTGATGAATATTTTTAGGAACGCTAATGAGTAGAATTCTCAAGTTGATCTGCGCCATCTTGCTGATAATGGCTTTTGTGCTGCCTGCCTCGGCCTGGTCCAAACGGCCCAAATATCTTTTTAAGATCGCCACCCTGGCCCCGGAGGGCAGTGTCTGGGTCAAACATTTTGAGAATTTCACCCGGGAGATTGCCGAGAAGAGCAACGGCGAAATCGGCTTTAAGATTTACATGGGCGGCGTGATGGGGGATGACCGGGCCATGTATCGAAAAATGCGGATCGGCCAACTGCAGGGCGGCGGCTTCACCATGACCGGCATCAGTGAGGTGGTGCCTGATTTTCGGGTGATGGGCATTCCTTTTCTGATGAAAACATATGATGAGGTGGACCGGGTCTCGAAGAGCCTCTTTCCCATCTTTCAAAAGGAATTTGCGGATAACGGCCTGGTGTTGCTGGCGATGACCGAGGTCGGCTTTATCTATACCATGTCCACCGAGCCGATGACCACCTTGGCCGAACTGCGCCGGAGAAAATGCTGGGCTCCGGATAATGACCTGGTAAGCCGGGCCTACCTCGAAGACCTCGGGGTCACCCCGGTGCCGCTGGCCATTCCCGATGTGTTGCCGTCGTTGCAGACCGGCCTGATTAATACCGTCTTTAATGGCTTTTACGGTTCCATTATCATGCAATGGTTTACCAGCACCAAATATATCATTGACGTCCCCTTTGGTTACGCCTATGGCGGGCTGGTTTTTTCGAAAGAGGCCTATGACAAGCTGCCGCCCGATTATGTGGTTTTGATGCGGGAGCAAGCGGAAAAACATTTTGCCGGGCTGCTGGTCGATACCCGCAAAAGCAATGATGAGGCCTTTTCGGTTCTGCTGGCCAAGGGGGCGCAGATGGTTAAGCCGGACAATGGTTCCCTGGATATGTTGCACCAGCAGCGAGCCGTAACCGTGGAACGCTTGAATGGAAATGTTTTTTCTAAAGAGATCTACGACGCCGCCATCCGTGCCCTGGAGCAGGGCGGTGATGGGAAAACAGTGCAGAGTCGGTAGGATATAGAGGAAGTTATGATTGTTGCGGGGTGGCGCAAGACAACCAAGGTTCTGCATTTTGTTGAGGATACGCTGCTCAGCTTGCTGCTGGTTGTTATGATTGTGTTGGCCTGCCTGCAGATCTTGCTGCGTGATTTTTTCGCCACCGGCCTGGCCTGGGCCGATCCTCTTCTCCGCTATATGGTCCTGTGGGCCGGTTTGCTCGGCGCCGCCGTTGCCACCCGAATGGACAAGCACATTGCCATTGATCTGGTCAGCCATCTGGTGCCGGAGAGGATTCTCGGCTGGCTGCGGGTGGTGGCCCATCTTTTTTCCATGGCCGTCTGTCTGGTCCTGGCCTATGCCGCTGTTGTTTTTGTCGGTGATGAAGCAGCTTACGGCGGCGGGCAGACCATCCTGGGCTTTGCCTCCTGGCAGCTTAATCTGATTTTTCCGATGGCCTTCGGGCTGATGGGGTTACGTTTTCTGGTCGCGGCGGTTGCCGGGGTGTTCCGGATCCTGCAGGGCGGCTCCTTGCAAGCCATTAACCATGATTGATTTTCGGCCACGATGCAGATCTTAAAGATTTTAACCATAGGGCTGGCCTTACTGGGCAGCCCGCTGTTCGTGGTCATCTCTGCCTTGGCCCTGCTCTCCTTTTACGGGGTCGGCGTTGACCTGTCGGTGGTCATCATCGAGATGAGTCGGCTGGCCGAAACCCCGATGCTGCTCTCGCTGCCGCTTTTTATCTTTGCCGGCACCCTGCTTTCCGAAAGCCGCGCCCCCAAGCGGATGCTGGCTATGTCCCAGGCCCTGCTCGGCTGGCTGCCCGGCGGGCTGGCCGTGATCTCGTTGGTGGTCTGCGCGGTGTTCACCGCATTTACCGGGGCCTCCGGGGTGACGATTTTCGCCCTCGGCGGCATTCTTTATCCGGCCCTGCTCAAGGACCATTATTCCGAGCGTTTTTCCCTGGGCCTGCTAACCACCTCCGGCAGCCTCGGACTGCTGTTTCCCCCCAGCCTGCCTCTCATCCTTTATGGGGTGATAGCCGAAACCAGGATCGATCAGCTCTTTCTGGCCGGTATTCTGCCCGGTCTGCTCATGCTTGTTCTGCTCGGCGCCTACAGCATTAAAAAAGGGGTGGCGGCCAAGGAAAAGAGGGCGCCGGTCAGCGGGCAGGCGCTGAAGGCCCTGCGTGACGCGGCCTGGGAGCTGCCCCTGCCGGTGATCGTGCTGGGGGGCATCTACGGCGGGATCTTTGTCGCCGGCGAGGCGGCTGCGGTGACGGCCCTCTACGTGCTGGTGGTGGAGGTTTTCATCTATCGCGATATCGAGTTTCGGCGGTTGCCCAAGATCATGGTGACGAGCATGGCGCTGTTCGGCGGCATTCTGGTGGTGCTGGCCGCCTCCATGGCCTCGACCAATTTCCTGGTTGATCAGGAGGTGCCGACCAGGCTTTTTGAGCTGATCAGAGAGCATATCTCAAGCAAATATACCTTTTTGCTGCTGCTCAACCTGTTTTTACTGCTGGTGGGGGCCATGCTGGATATCTTTTCGGCGCTGGTGCTGGTGGTGCCGATTATCGTGCCCATTGCCCAAGGGTATGGGGTGGATTTGACTCATCTGGGAATAATATTTTTAACCAATCTGCAGATCGGCTACTGCACCCCGCCGGTGGGGCTCAACCTGTTTTTGGCCGGTTACCGTTTTGAAAAGCCGCTGGTTCAGCTCTATGCGGCCACCTTGCCTTTTTTGCTGCTCCTGCTGGCGGCCTTGGCCATAATTACTTATTTTCCGTGGTTGAGTCTTTGGTTGACTCGGTTTGCTGGGTAGTTTGGGGGCTTTCAACCAGTTTGCCGTTTTCAAACCAGCCTTCCACCTGTCGACCGTCGGCCAGCATCAAGGTTCCTTTGCCATGGGGGACATTATTGGAAAATGCTCCCTGGTAGTAGCCGCCGTCCGGGAAATAGAGAGTGCCTTGGCCGTTGGGCCCGCCGTTGACGAAATTGCCTACATAGCGCCCGCCATTGGCCATGGTCAGGGTACCCTCGCCGTGGGGTACCCCTTCGATGAAGCTGCCGGCGTATTCCCCGCCCTGGGGCAGGGTTAGTTTGCCCAAGCCATCCGGGATGCCGTTAAGGATTTCACCTTCGTAAAGACCGCCATCGGGCAGGCTGAGCAATCCGTTGATTCTGCCGTCCGAGGGGCCGTCGTCATATTGGTGGTCGGTCATGGTGATCTCCCAGCGTAAAGATGGCAGCTTTTTTTTTAGATTATGTAACCGGTACGTTTTTTTTAACGAAATGGTTGCGACTCACTCAGTTATGATAACAAAGTTAATCAAATATTTACCAGTTCTTTGTAAGTAAATTAATTGAAGGGGGAGAGATCTTAAATGGCCGAAAAATTCAAGGGCGAACTCGTGAGTTGGGCTGCGATGTATGATATCACCCGGCGATTGGCCCTGCAGATTGCCGACAGCGGTTTTAGGCCGGATGTGATCGTGGCGGTTGCCAGGGGCGGTTTTGTACCGGCCCGCATTCTTTGTGATTTTTTGGGGGTGACCTCCCTGGGCTCCTTGCGGATCGTTCATTACAGGGCCGGGGCCGCCAAGGAAAAGGAGGCTCGCCTTGTTGCCCCGCTCAATCTTGATGTGCGTGGGAAAAAGGTATTGGTCGTCGATGATATCGTCGATACCGGGGATACCCTGGTGGTGGCCATGGCCCATTTGGCCGATTGCGGCGCGGCGGCGATAAGGACCGCGGTGGTGCAGACCAAAAAAGGGGCATGTTTTACCCCGGATTATGTGGCCAGGAAAATTATAACCTGGCGTTGGATCATCTATCCCTGGGCGGTAATCGAGGATCTTACCGGCTTTCTTAAAAAAGAAAGGGTGAGCGGATGGAGTAAAGAGCAAATTGAGGAGACCTTGTTTCGCCTTTACGGGATTAAGGTAACAAAGAAGATCATCAGCGATCTGCTGCGGTACCTGTAAGCTGCCGAGCTGATTGCCGCAGGCTCAACTCGGAGATTTTCCGCTTATTTTGCCGGTAAAGGGGACAAAGGCCACGGAGAGTATTTTTTGTTTAATGATTTTGCCGCTCATACTTTTTTTTACCAGGAGAAGCTCCTGGGGGAGATTGGGGGGGCCGACCGGGATAACCAGCCGGCCAAGGGGCTTGAGTTGGTCGATTAATGCCGGTGGGATTCTGGGGGCGGCCGCGGTAACGATAATGGCGTCGTAGGGCGCCTGGGCGGCATAGCCGTCGGAGCCGTCACCGTTCACTACCGTTACATTGTCGTAGCCGAGGTCGGCCAGCCGTTTGGTCGCTTGCGCGGCCAGGGGCGCGATCATTTCAATCGTGTAGATCTTTTTGGCCAGCTTGCTGATAATCGCCGCCTGGTAGCCGGAGCCGGCGCCTATCTCAAGGATTACGTCATTCGGGGTCAATTCCAGCAGATCGGTCATCAGCGCGACGATAAAAGGCTGGGAGATGGTCTGGCCGTTGCCGATCGGCAAAGGGGTGTTGTCGTAGGCATAGGGCTTCATCTCATCGGGAACAAATTGTTCGCGCTCGACGGTGGCCATCGCCGTGAGCACGGGTTGATGCAGGCTGTACACCCCGGTCAGCCCTCCGGTGTAGCGGCATTCGTTTTCGATGGTTTTAAGCATTCCCTGCATTTGAATGTTTATTTTTTGCATGATTTGCCCTGAAAAAAATCTCCGGCCCCGCTTTTCGGCCTCTGGGGTTTTGCCTCACATTATAATCGCTTAAAGGTCGAGGTTGAGTCAAAGAAATAATCCGGCTAGCCAGGTTCGCAGCCGGTTGTTTTTGGTGCACGATTCCGCCGTCGGTAACCGGCGCCGCGCTAGCGGATGACCATCTTGCTTGCTGGATGGCTTTGCTTATGCAGATCTTTACCCGGGCGTAATTTTTATGTCGTTGGTGATCCAACTAACTGGGCCAGGTTATGGCTAGTCCTGTTTAATGGTTTGATTTTTATGGATATTTATCTTTTTATTGGGGCCGGCGACTTAAAAAATGATGCGCGAAGCCCGGATCTACGCTATATAGCTAGTGAGTATTTATACCCAGTTGTTGAGAGCATCAATATCTTGAGACGGAAATATTTTATATGAAATCTTGTCGTATTGTCCTGGCTGATGATCATGCCCTGATCCGTCACGGCATTAAGAAGATGATCGAAGAGGATTCGTCCCTGGCCGTGGTCGGGGAGGCCGCTGACGGGCTGGAACTGATTGAACTGCTGCGCATTACCCCCGCCGATTTGATTATTCTTGATATCTCCATGCCCAATCTCCGGGGGATCGAGGCCATCGTCGAGGCGCGAAAGATTTGTCCCAATGTCAAGATCTTGATGTTAACCATGCACAAGAGTGAGCAGTATCTCTGCTCCTCCATAGTTTCCGGGGCGGATGGCTATCTGCTCAAGGAAGATTCCGACACCGAACTGCTGCCGGCCATCGAGCAGGTGCTCAAGGGTGATTTTTATCTATCCCAGGATTTTGCCAAGGATCTTTCCGACGATGTGGTTGCCACCTGCCGTGATCATGGCAAAAGGAGTGATGAGATCCTGACCCCCCGGGAGAAACAGATTCTGCAGATGGTGGTGGACGGCATCACCAGCAAGAATATTGCGGAAAGGCTTAACATCAGCAAGCGCACCGTGGAGCACCATCGGGCGAACATGATGAAGAAGCTTAATATCAAAAGGGTGGCCGATTTGATCAAATACGCGATTAGCAACGGTTTTGTCGATCGCCCTGCCGAGTAGCGCCGGTGGTTGGCGGCCGCGGCTCTCTAGGGCCGGAATCCTTCAATCCCTGAGCCGGTAGCCTATGCCGCGCACCGTGTCGATGAATTGGCCTGACTCTCCCAGTTTTTTTCTAAGCCCGAACACCTGCACATCTACGGCCCGGGGCGTGATGACATAGGCATAGCCTCGGATGGAATCGATTATCTGCTGGCGGCTGAAGACCCAGCCCGGATGTTTGGCCAGCAATTCCAAGATCGAGTATTCGGTGATGGTCAGGGTGATCGGAGCCCCGGCCACCGTAACCTCATGGCGTTTGGCGTTGATCAAAATATCATGCACCTTGATCGAGGCGTCTGCCTGGCCTTTTGCGTCGCCAGCGCCGGCGCTCTGGCGGCGCAGGGCCGCCTTGACCCTGGAGAGCAGGATTTTGGGGCTGAAGGGTTTGGTTATGTAGTCATCGGCCCCGATATCGAGGCCGGCCGCCACGTCGCTTTCTTCACTTTTGGCGGTGAGCATCAGGATCGGGGTGCTTTTGATCGCCGGATCTTGGCGGACCGCCTTGCAAAGCTCAAGGCCGTTGAGGCCCGGCAACATGATATCGAGGACCACCAGATTGGGCTTTTCCGAGCGGATCAGGGCCAGCCCCTGTTCGCCGTTATCGGCATAGCTTACCGTAAAGCCGGCTTTGGCCAGGTTGTAGCCCACCAGTTGCTGGATGTTTTCGTCATCCTCGATAATAATAATGTGTTCCTTGCCCACCGAGATTCCCCTCTCTGTTGTTAAAGCTCGTTAGCCTTTATTTTACCTGACATTGTGGTGTCGGACAATCCTGCCCTGCATCATGTAGATGATATCCTCGCAGATGCTGGTGCAGTGGTCGGCAATTCGCTCCAGGCTGCGGGCCACGCTGAGCTGCTTGCCCAGATAGACATGCTGCCTCGAATCCTGCATGATGATTTCCTCAAGCTGGTCGCGGATGGTCCTTTTGGCCCGGTCCACCTCATCGTCGGCCAGGCAGACCTTGTAGGCCAGATCGGTGTCTTCGTTGACAAAGGCGTCCAGGGTTTTTTTATACATCCAGATGGTTTTGTCAAACATTGCCGAAAAAACCTCGGGCATCTGGATACCTTGGGCGACAAAGCGGGCCGGATCCATCTCGGAGAGCAGCACCACCTTGTCGGCGATCTTGGCGGCCAAATCGCCGATCCGCTCCAGGTCGGTGTTGATCTTGAGCACGGTCACCAGAAAGCGCAGATCGCTGGCCACCGGCTGATGCAGGGCGAGGATCCGCATGCATTCTTCTTCCACATTGATTTCAATGCAATCTATTTCTTCCTTGTCGCGGCGGATCACCTCGCGGGCCATTTTGACATCCCTGGTGAGCAGCGACTTTACCGCTTTATGGATGTTTTCCTCCACCGTGGCGCCGAGGTAGAGAATGTTGTTTTTGACTTTAGCTATTTCCGCCTGAATATTCTTTGCCATATTAAGATGCTCCCTATATTCCCACTAGTAACCAGCTAACCATAAATGATCCGGATTATCAAAACCTGTTCCCTTAACCGAACCGGCCGGTGATATAATCCTCGGTTTCCTTTCTTTCCGGCATGGTAAAGAGTTTATTGGTCGGCCCATATTCGATCAACTCGCCCAGGTACATGTAGGCGGTGTAATCCGAGATCCTCGCCGCCTGCTGCATGTTGTGGGTGACAATGATAATGGTGTATTCGCCCTGCAGTTCGCGGATAAGATCCTCGATATGGGCGGTGGAGCGGGGGTCGAGGGCGGAGCAGGGCTCATCCATCAGGATGATCTCCGGGCTGACCGCAATGGTGCGGGCGATGCAGAGCCGTTGCATCTGGCCGCCGGAAAGGCCCATGGCCGAGCCGTGCAGGCGGTCCTTGACCTCGTTCCAGAGGGCGGCTTTCTGCAGGCTTTTTTCCACGGTCGCGTCCAGCACCTCTTTGTTGGAGATGCCGGCGATCCGCAGGCCGTAGATCACGTTTTCATAAATCGATTTCGGGAAGGGGTTCCATTTCTGGAACACCATGCCCACCTTGCGCCGCAGCTCGATCACATCCAGGGAGGGGTGGTTGATATCCTCCCCGTCGATCTTGATCAGCCCCTCGACCCGGAGGTTGTCGACCAGATCGTTCATCCGGTTGATGCAGCGGATCAGGGTGGACTTGCCGCAGCCGGACGGGCCGATCAGGGCGGTGACATTGAATTGGGGAATGCCGAAGCTGACATTTTTCAGGGCCTGGCTTTCTCCGTAAAAAAGGTTCAGGTTGTCGATCTCGACCTGGGGGTTGTCAATGGTGACAATGGCTGGGTTTATGGCTGACATGGATAGTTCCTTTATTAAAAAAACTTAAACATCGATTACCGAGTAACGGGCGCGCATCTTGTTGCGCAGGTAAATGGCGGTGCTGGTCATGATTAAAACGATAAGGATCAGCAGCAGGGTGGTCACATAGACCATGGGCTTGGCCGCCTCCACGTTGGGGGACTGGAAGCCGATGTCGTAGATATGAAAACCCAGGTGCATGAACTTGCGGTTGAGGTGGAGAAAGGGAAAACTGGAGTCAATCGGCAGGGCCGGGGCCAGCTTGACCACGCCGGTGATCATCAGCGGCGCCACCTCGCCGGCGGCCCTGGCCATGGCCAGAATAAAACCGGTGAGAATGCCGGGGGAGGCCATGGGCAGCAGCAGCCGGGTCAGGGTCTGGAAGCGGGTGGCGGCCAGGGCCTGGGAGCCTTCCCGGATGCCGGGCGGGATCGCGCCCAGGGCCTCTTCGGTGGCCACGATCACCACCGGCACGGTCAAGAGGCCCAGGGTGAGGCTGGCCCAGAGGATGCCGCCGGTGCCGAAGGTGGGGGCGGGCAGCCGCTCGGCAAAGAAAAGCTGGTCGATCTGGCCGCCGATGCCGTAAACAAAAAAGCCGAGGCCGAAGATTCCGTAGACGATGGAAGGGATGCCGGCCAGGTTGTTGACCGCGATCCGGACCATTCTGACCAGAATGCCGTCCTTGGCATATTCCCGGAGGTAGATGCCGCCGATCACCCCGAGGGGGAAGGAGAGGACGCTCATCAGGAAGATCAGCATAATGGTTCCGAAAATGGCGGGGAAGAGGCCGCCTTCGGTGTTGGATTCCCGGGGCTCGGCAAAAAACAGCTCCCGGAGCCGCTCAATATAATAACCGGTCTTGGCAAAGATATTCATGGTGTTGGGTTGGATGGCCCGGACGATTTCCACCAGGGGGATTCTCTTTATCAGGCCGTTCGCATCGGCAAAAACCGCCTCGAATTGAAGCAGCTCCTGTTTTTTCCGGTTCAGCTCGGCGACAACCTTGGTGAAGTCGGCCTGTAACTCCTGATCCCGGGCGGCCAGCGGTCCGGTTTGCCGGTCCTCGGCCTTGCCCTGGTGGCGGAGGCGGGCCTGTTTGCGCTGGATGGTTTCGATCCGCTGGTTGATCTCGGCGATCCGGCTGTTGAGGGCGGTGATTTCGTCTTGGAGCGGTTCGATACTCTTAAGGGCGGCTTCCAGGGGCTCCAGCTTGTCATTAAGGTCGGGCCGGGCAAGCCCGTTGAGCTCCAATTGGTTTAAAAACCCGTAAAAATTGCCGTATTCCTGCCGCTCCAGGAGATAGGCCCGGGGCGGATAGGTGATGGCGGCGATATCTTCAGCGTTGAACCATTTGAAATCCAGGTCATAAAGATCGCGGTTGCCGATCTTGAACTGCAGCCTTTTTTGGCCGGTGGCCGGCTTGATGTTTTCCTGGATTATCTCGCCCAGCACAAAGGAGTTGTCCTTAAGGGTGGCCAGGGCGATCCGGTTGGGCCAGAACACGCCGATGCCGTTGGCCATAACCACATATACCAACAAAAAGGTGAGCATCAGGATCAGGGATAGGGAAAGGCCGGTGGCCCAGACATAGGGTTCACCCTGGCGCCAGAATTTTTTTGTCACGACAGATACCTCGCTTGATTAATAGCGGCCATATTTTTTACGTAATCTCTCCCGGACAATTTCAGCGCCGGTGTTGAGGATAAAGGTCAGCGCAAAGAGCATGGTGGCGCAGAGAAAAAGAACCCGGTACAGGGTGCCGCCAAAGGGGGCTTCCGGGATTTCCACGGCAATATTGGCCGACAGGGTCCGCATGCCGTTAAAGATCGACCAGTCGAGGATCGGCGTGTTGCCGGTGGCCATGAGCACGATCATGGTCTCGCCCACGGCCCGGCCGAAGGCGATCATCACCGCGGCAAAGATGCCGGGGCTGGCGGAAGGCAGCACCACCCGCCAGATCGTCTGCCAGCGGCTGGCGCCAAGGGCCAGGGAGGCGGCGGTCAGGCTGGGCGGAATATTGGTGATGGCGTCTTCGGTAATGGAAAAGATGATGGGGATCACGGCAATGCCCAGGCCGAAGGCGATGATGATACAGTTGCGCTGGTCATAGCGCATGCCCAGATCGTCATAAAGCCACTGCTTGAAATCCCCGGCAAAAAGGTAGTGCTCCACAATCGGCGCCACGGCCATGGCCAGGCTCACCCCGGCTACAATAAAGGGAATCAGCAGCAGGAACTCATAACCGGCGCAGCGGTTTTTGAGATTCGGGGTTTTGTAAAAGGGTTTGATGGCCAGCATGGCCAGCAGAAAAGAGAGCGGGGTGATGATCATGCTCAGCAGCACGCCGAGGATGGTCCTTTCGATAATGGGGGCCAGCCAGAGGGCGATGAGAAAACCGATAACCACCGAGGGCACCGAGGCCATGATTTCGATCGCCGGTTTGATCCCCCGTTTAAAGGCGGCGGTGGTGAACTGACTGGTGTAGACCGCGCCGAAGATGGCCAGGGGAATGGCAAAGATCATGGCATAGAGGGTGCCCTTGATCGTGCCGAACAACAGGGGGATAATGCTGAATTTGGCCTCGAAATCATCGCTGCCCGAGGAGGATTGCCAGGCATATTCCGGCTGGTCGTAGCTCTCGTACCAGACCTTGCCGAACAGGGTTTTGAGGCTGATTTCCGGATGGGGGTTGTCGATGTTCCAGACCAGCAATTTGTTGGTTGGATCAAGGCCGATCAGGCTGTTGTCGCGGCCGGCGATGCCGAAGATTTTGAGGTTGTGGCGCAAGGCCAGCAGGTGGTTTTCACTGGTCATGTGGTCCAGGTGCAGATCGCCGTTGGCCGCGAGGCTGACCAGGGATTTGCTCCGCCGTGAAGGGGCAATGGCGGAAATTGCGGCCTGATGGCTTTTGAGGCTGTGGATCTTGCGCAGTTTTTGGACCCGGTTTTCCTCCCCCACCCAGACTCGGGACCAGGTGGCCAGCCCCCCGCTCTCGTCACCTACCGCAATGGAGATGTCGCCGAAGACCATGGTCAGCGCGGTAACCGCCTGGTTGCCGGCCACGGCAATCACGTTGTCGGTCCGGACGTAGCTCTCGTTTTTACTGAGATCCCAGCGGATCAGGCTGCCGGCATCGGTGCCGGCAAACAGGGCGGTGCCCTGTTCGTTGATGGTCATGGCGGTAATCAGGCCGGGGAGGTTTTCATCGATCTTGAAGGCAAAGGATTCGGTGGTTTCGTTGTCAAAGAGATCGGTGGTGATTGTTCGGTGGCTCACCCACAGGCTGTTGTCGGCCAGCAGGGCGACGACGGTCAGCCGTTGTTCCTCGCCCTGGCGGACCAGGACCCGGCGCGGCACGGCCGGATAGGCAAGGGCCGGAAATTCGTGGGTCAAGGTCAGCTTGGGCACCACGGTTCGCTTGCCGTTCCGGTCGAATTCGAGGCGGTAGTCCACGCTGTGGCTGGTAATGGAGTGGTCGTTCCAAAGCAGGGTATAGATATTGTTCTTGTTGATGGAAACGCTTATCAGCGGCTGCTTTTTATCGGGGACGGCGAAAATTTTGCTTAGGGTTTTACCATCGGCCAAGGTGTAAAAGGTGAAGAGGCCCTGCGAATCCAAGGTGAACCCGATCTCCTGATAATCGCCAACCCCGACGGCAAGGGGCAGGGGTTGGGAGGCAGGCAATACAACCCGGTGGATGATTTCGGCGGAAGCCGGTTGAAACAGGGGCAGGGTTACCTTGATAATCAAGAGCAGAATGGCAATGACGCTGGCAATGATCATCAGGCCGCCGATGGAAATCACCCGGGTGGCGATCCGGTCATAAAGCCTGACTTTTTTTATGAACCTTTTGTCCATCTTTTGCATGGGGGAAATACCTGGCCGTCTTAATGGTTGGCGCTTATGGGCCTGACCCGAAACCAGGTCAGGCCCCCAGGGCGGGTTTGACTACAGCTTGCCCAGCTCAGCTTCTATGGCTTTGGCGGGCAGGGGCAGATAGCCGTCCTTAACCACAATTTGTTGACCCTCTTTCGAGAGCACGAATTTGAGAAACTCGGCGGTCAGTTTGTCCAGCGGCTTGTTGGGCTCCTTGGTCACATAAACGTAGAGGGTCCGGGCCAGCGGATACTTGCCGCTCAATACATTGTCATAGTTGGGCTCATAGGCCTGCTCCCCGTTCAGCTTGCTCAGGGCGATGGCCTTGACCCCCGAGGTCCGGTAGCCGATGCCCGAGTAGCCGATCCCTGCCACGTCCTCGGTGATCCCCATCACCACCGAAGCGGAGCCGGGCTGCTCTTTTACCGAATCCTTATAGTCGCCTTTAAAAAGGGCTTTCTTTTTGAAATAACCGTAAGTGCCGGAGGCGGAATTCCGGCCGTAGAGGCTGATCGGTTTGTTGCTCAATGAGCCGGTAAGACCGAGTTGATCCCAGGTTGCGTAATCTTCACCGATCCCGCCTTTGCGGGTCTTGGAAAAGATGGCGTCCACCTGCTGCAGGCTCATTTGGTTGATCGGGTTGTCCTTGTTGACGAAAACAGCCAGGGAGTCGAGGGCGACCCCGATTCTGGTCGGTTTGAAGCCGTATTTCTTCTCAAAGGCATCCTCTTCCTGTTTCTTCATCTTGCGGGACATGGGCCCCAGTTGGGCGGTGCCGCTGATCAGGGCAGGGGGCGCGGTGCTGGAGCCTTTGCCCTCGATCTGGATGCGGACGTTGGGGTATTTTTTCCGGAAGGATTCGGCCCAGTAGGTCATCAGGTTGTTCAGGGTGTCCGAGCCGATGCTGTCCAGGTTGCCGGCCACCCCGCCGACCTTCTCATAGGTCGGGGTGGCAGGGTCGATATCGACCCCGGCCCAGGCGGAGGTCGAGGCCGCCACCAGCAATCCTGCCAGCAATGTTTTTTTAATGGTTTTACCGATAAAGCCTTTGTTGGTCTGCATGCTTGTTCTCCTTGTCTGGCTGCTCCGTCTCTTTTTTTTGGGCAACCGATACATGGTTAAAATTGGCTTGTGCCCGCTTCGGGGGCCGGTCAGTAAGTGGTGCCCTATATATGCCCCCTGATTGTTAAGATTTAATTAGGGTTTGATTAGGGTATGGAAAAAAATTGTGCTTGCATCTCGGGGGGATTTTAGCGGCTGTCTTTTTGATGGATTTCTAATCGATAAATAACTTGATCTTAAAATTTAGCGGATATTCTTGTCGATAAGGAGCAGGGGTATTTTGCTGGACGGTTAATTATCAAAGCGAGGATAAATCCGGGCCGTGCATATCCCTGTCTGATTATGGAAGCCGCCCGCCGGGTGGTCGGTAAGTGGGATTTTTTAGTGGCGTTAGTTGATGTTGAACGGTTTGTTGTAAGCAGAGTTGAGGCTTGGTAGAGGGGTTACACCATATCAAGCATCGACTGGCCGGTTTCCGAGTTGAAGAATACCTTGTAGGCTTTTTGGCCGCCGACTCTTTTTTTGATGATCGGGATCCCGTAACTTTCGAGAATTTCAATGGCAATCATGATGTTTTGATGACCGATTTTGAAGTCGGCAAAATCAGGCATGGAGCCTTTGAATATCTCGGCCCCGCCAAACAGCTGGGCGGAGATATCCTTCAGGGTAATCGCCTGGTTTTTCACAAGGGATTGGACCATGTAATGGATGGAGCAGTCCACAAACCGAAAACAGGGGGCACGGTCATTGGCGCAGGTCGGCAGCATGCTGTGGCACATTGCGCTTTTGTGGCCTTTGGGGCTGAAGAGGCAGACGGCCACGCAGGAACCCAGGGTTGTTTTGAACAGGGTCGGCTCCTCGGCCACCTGCAGGTCGCCGGGCAACAGGTGGCGGATCGGGATGGTTGGCCGGTCAGCTGCTTGAACGAATGGTTGAGGTCGGGTGTTTTCAGTCATCATCTTCACCTTAATCCGGTCTGGATTCCCTTGGGGTGGGTAGCCGTTGCTTAAGAGTTCTGTTGATGGAAGGCGTCTATCTATTTTATTTTCCGTGTAAAATAATAAAAAAGCAATACTGGGAAAATACGGAGTCATTAGCAATGACCGGCAAAAAAGCTCCTAACCAGTTGAAGTGTTTCCGCTTATTTTTTTTTAATTATTTTTTGTCACCACCGGGCAGATGGATGGTAAAGGTGCTGCCTTGGCCCGTATTGCTGTCGACCTCGATTGTGCCGTGGTGGGCCTGGGTGATATGTTTGACGATGGCCAGGCCCAGGCCGGTGCTGCCCAGTTTGTTGCTCCGGGCCTTATCAACCCGGTAAAATCTTTCAAAAATGCGGGGCAGATCATCTTTGTTGATGCCGACCCCGTTGTCCTTGATCATGATCACTGTTTCTGCGGCGGATTGTTCGGCGATTACCTCGATCTTGCTGTCCTGGGGGCTGTACTTCACGCCGTTGTCAATGAGGTTGATGATGGCCTGTTCGAGCAGGGCCGGATTGATGCGAGCCGTGATCTGGTTCGGACAGTTGAGGTTAAGAGTAATATTTTTTTGCATGGCCTTGGGCCGGCAGGCATGCACCGCTGTTTCCAATGTTTCTTTAATGGTGAGATCCTGCAGTAGAATTTCGTTGTTTTCCGCTTCCTGTTCGATCCGGGAAAGGGCGAGCAAGTCCTCGATAATCGCATGCAGCCGTTTTGCCTGCTTGCTGATGATCTCGAGAAATCGACGGGCATTGTCCGGATCATCCAGGGCGCCGTCGAGCAGGGTTTCGGCAAAGCCCTCGATGGAGGTAATCGGGGTTTTTAGTTCATGGGAGACATTGGCGACAAAATCGCGCCGCACCTTTTCCAGGCGGCGCAGGTTGGTGAGGTCATTGATGACGATCAGGGCGCCTTGCCCTTTTTGCGAGGCGTCGAGCAGGCGGGTGCCGTGGGCGTAAAAATAACATTCGCGGCCATTGTTATCAGTGATGGTTATCTCGCTTTCGATGGTCGCCGGCGAGGTGATCGCCCGGCTTACAAAGCGTTGGAGCTCGATGTTGCGCACCGCTTCAAGGGTGTTTTTTCCCTTGATCGCGTCCGGGTTGACGCCGAGCAGGCGGGCGCCGGCGAGATTGATTGACAGGATGCGTTCATTGTTATCCACCGTGATAACACCCTCGACCATGCTGGAGAACACCGCGGCCAGTTCATGGTGTTGGCGAACAATGGTGCCGATCCTTTCATCAAGCTGATTTGCCATCTTATTCATGGCCGAGGCAAGGCTTGCCACTTCTGCCGAACCTTCTTCCGGTAACCGGCGGGAAAAATCGCCATCAGCGAAACGCACGGCCACCTGCCGGATTTTTTCAAGGGGCGTGGTAATCCGTCTGGAAATAATCCAGGAGATCAGGGCCACGGTTATGGCGACACCAATCAGAAAAAATAATATCTTCCGATAAATCTCGGCCAAGGCATTGTCTATGGCGGTTATTGGAATGGATGTCCGCAGGACACCGATGATTTTTCCTTGGGAACTAAGGGGAATGGCCATATACATCATGTTTTTTTGCAGGGTATAGCTGAAGCGGGTTGAGGGAGAGCTTTTGCCGGCAAGGGCGGCCTGTACTTCCGGGCGGTCTTCGTGGTTTTCCATGCGGGTCGGCTCTTCCAGAGAGTCGGCCAGGACCAGCCCGTTGGGGGTGATCACCGTTAATCTGGTATTGGCGGTGGCGCCCACGGTTCGGCAAAAGGCGTTAAGCTCCGCGATGTTGCCCGCCGTCAACAGGGCCAGGACGGAGTTCTCGGCCAGGTGCGCCCGAGCGGCAAGGCCATCGGCGGCCTGTTCGAGATTAAAGGCGCGAAAGGCTTGGGAGCCGAACCAGGTGAGGGCCAGCAGGGCGGTAATGGTAATAATCAGTTGGGTCGGGTAGATCTGCCACAAAAGTCGTTGGTTGCGCATGGGAGTCCTGCAATCTAATATTAATCTTGTTTGACCAGCCCCATTTTAATAGTGATTTGTTAGGATATCGTTAGAAATTTAACTATTTTGCCCGGCAGGCAAAATTTTTTTTTGGGCCGGATTGTGAAAATCTGCCGGGATCGGCTTTCTCGGCCAATAATGGCCGGCCAAGAGGCAGGGGGGGCTGAGCTATTTTTGGTGAATATCTTGAGCCCACCTGAAAAAAGTTCCGGTCATGCCGCTGTTGCCGCCGTTTTCAGCCGATTGCACTTTGCGGGAACGCGGATAAAAAAAAGCCGGGTTCCGATGGAATCGGCCCGGCTTTTGGCGACTGACAAAAGATGGTTAATCTTTTTTAGGCTTAGCGAATTTCTTTTTTGGGAAATTTTTCTTAATGCCCTTTTGCGGGCCGGCGCTTTTGCCCCGGAACGGTGTTTTGTGGGGCTTGCGGCCGAAACCTTGTCCGGGGTTTTCCACCCTTTCTCCGGTGATTTTAATGGCAATATTTTTGCCGTTGATCATCAGGTGGCCGAAACTGGTCATGATCAGATCGGCGAATTTGCTGTCCGCTTCCATTAACGATGAATGGTCCTGGATGTCAATCCGGCCGATTTTGATATTGCGGATGCCGGTGGATTCGTTGATCTGGCCGATAAGTCTGGCCGGATAGATGCCGTCTTCCTTGCCGATGTTGATCTCGAAGCGGGTAAACTTCTGGCCGCCTGCCCGTGGGCCGAATTTATCACCCGGGCCGCCGGCGCGGGGCGCGAATTTGTCGCCCCTGGCTCCGCGCTGTTCCAGGCGATGTTCTTCTTCGGTCACATTGAGGTCGGGCGCGTTTTTGTAGTGGTCGATAAATCGCTTGAACTCCAGGGAGACAAAGCGCTTGATCAACTCTTCCCGGTCGAGATCGGCCAAGCTCTTCCTGATCGCCGGCATAAAGGGTTCAATGCTGTCAACGTCGATGCTTTCGCGGGTAATGTTGTCGAGCAGGCGAAGCAGTTGCTTTTCGCAGACCTCCTTGGCGGAAGGGATCTGGCCCTGTTCGAATTTGCGTTTGATGATATTTTCAATCTCGCGGATCCGATATTTTTCCCGCATATGGATGATGGCTATCGATACGCCGCTTTTGCCGGCGCGGCCGGTGCGGCCGCTGCGGTGGGTGTAGTTGGCCGTTTCATCGGGGAGGTTGTAGTTGATGACATGGGTCAGGTCGGTGACATCGAGGCCCCGTGCCGCCACATCGGTTGCCACCAGCATCTGCAGGGAGCGGCGATGGAATTTTTTCATTACCTCGTCGCGCTGGGCCTGGGACAAATCGCCGTGCAGGGCATCCGCGTTGTAGCCGTCCTGCATCAGCTTGTCCGCCACGTCATTGGTTTCCTGGCGGGTGCGGCAGAAGATGATCGAGTAGATGTCGGGATTGTTGTCGGCGATCCGGCGCAGGGCCTGGTAACGGTCCTTGGCTCTGACCATGTAGTAGATGTGCCGGACGTTTTCCGTGCCCATGTTACGCTGGCCCACCGTGATCTCCAGGGGTTTATTCATGTAATTTTTGGTGATGTTGGCCACGCCCTTGGGCATGGTGGCCGACAGCAGCAGGGTGTTCTTGGTGTCCGGGGTAGTGGCGAGGATGGCGTTGAGTTCATCCTTGAAGCCCATCTGCAGCATTTCATCGGCTTCATCGAGAACCACCGAGGTGATTGCCGAGATATCCACGGCCTTTCTCCGGATCATGTCATGGAGGCGGCCCGGGGTGGCAATAACAATCTGGGCGCCTTTGCGCAGGGCCCTGATCTGGGTGTCGATACTGGCGCCGCCGTAAACGGGAACAATGTTGAAGCCGGGCACATATTTGGCAAAGGCGGTCATGTCCTTGGCCACCTGCATGCAGAGTTCCCGGGTCGGGCACAGGACCAGGGCCTGCACTTTTTTGTTGGCCGCGTCACTTAACTGGATCAGCGGAATGCCGAAGGCGGCCGTTTTGCCGGTGCCGGTCTGGGCCAGGCCGACTATGTCGATGTGTTGGTTCAGGGCGATGGGAATAAGTTGTTCTTGAACCGGGGTTGGGGATTTAAAGCCCAATTCAAGAAGCCCTTTGATAATGTCTTCGTCTATGCCAAGCTCTGCGAATGTCGTCATTTTAGTTTACTTTGGAGTTAGAGGCGGCAGGGCTGGATTCGTCGAGCGCTGCAGAAAAAAAAAGCCCCGCGTGGTGCGGGGCATGAGTATTCCATCATTTTAGTGTGGTTTACAGCGGTTGTACATTATCGGCGGCAGGGCCTTTGGGACCGTCGACAATATCGAAAGATACGCGAGAACCCTCTTCGAGAGACTTGAATCCCTCTTTTTTAATTGCTGAATAGTGAACGAAAAGGTCACCACCGTTATCCTGCTCGATAAATCCAAAACCCTTAGCATCATTAAACCACTTTACTGTTCCTTCTGCCACGACAACTACTCCTTTGTGCTTGGTCCCTAAGGACCTCTTTAATATACTACTTTGATCTTGTTCACGCTGAAAAGATCTGCAGCCTGTTTGTGAATCCTCAAAAACAAAAACCGCACATCGCTAACATAAAGTGTGCGGTTCAGTCATGAATAATTAAAAAACAAACTTAGACTACGCAACCATCTTTCTCTTTAGCATATTATTGTTTATTAGGCAATGGTTTTTATGCTGACTGCTGGATTTTGGGTGTTTTTTTTGGTGCGGAGGATGGTGGGGAGTTTGTCGGCGACAAAGGTTTTGATCTCATCGCGGACCAGCCGGTAAGCGGTAAGCGCTTCCGCCTCGGTGGTTGCCTTTGCGGCCAGGCGCGGCGGATCGGGGAAGCTGTGATGGATGATGGCGCCTTTGCCGCAAAAGAGAGGACATTGTTCCGCGGCGTGATCGCAGACCGTGACGATCAAGTCGAAATCAAGGTCGGGCAGGTCGCTGATAAGTTTTGACTGGTGACCGCTGATGTCCACCCCGGCCTCGGCCATGACCTTGACCGCCAGCGGATTGAGGCCGTGGACCTCGATGCCGGCGGAACAGGCGGTGATGCGGTCGCCCAGCAGGTGGTTGGCCCAGCCTTCGGCCATCTGGCTGCGGCAGGAGTTGCCGGTGCAGAGAAAGAGGATTTTTGGTTTGGCCGTCATGGTTTTTTAATCCTTGCAGGGCAGATGGCATCTGCCGAAGGGGCCTTCGCTTACCCGTGGAAAATATCTTGTTCTGAACAGTAATGCCACTTTCACCAGGCCGATCAGCACCGGCACCTCGACCAAAGGGCCGATGACCGCGGCAAAGGCCTGGCCGGAGTTGATGCCGAACACGCCGATGGCCACGGCAATCGCCAGCTCAAAGTTGTTGGAGGCGGCGGTGAAGCTCAAGGTGGTGGCTTGTTCATAGGTGGCCCCGGCTTTGGCCGACAGGAAGAAGGAGAGCAAAAACATGGTCAGGAAATAAATGGTAAGGGGCACGGCAATGCGAATGACGTCAATGGGGAGCTGGACAATGTACTCGCCCTTGAGGGAAAACATGATCAGGATGGTGAAGAGCAGAAAGATCAGGGTGAAGGGGCTGATCCTGGGGATAAGTTTTTCCTGATACCATTGTTCGCCTTTTATTTTTATACCCGCGAATCTGGTGAACATCCCGGCCAGAAAGGGGATGCCCAGGTAGATGAACACCGACCAGGCGATGTCGGCCATGGCGATATCCACCGCCATTCCCGCCAGGCCCAGCCATTGGGGGAGAATGGTGATGAACAACCAGGCATAGATCGAAAAGAACAGTACCTGAAAAATCGAGTTGAAGGCCACCAGGCCGGCGCAATATTCCCGGTCGCCTTCGGCCAGATCGTTCCAGACAATGACCATGGCGATACAGCGGGCCAGGCCGATCAGGATCAGGCCGATCATGTATTCCTGGTAGCCTGATAAAAATAAGGCGGCCAGGCCGAACATCAGTACCGGGCCGATCAGCCAGTTCTGGGCCAGGGAGAGGCTGAGCACCTTGGGGTTTCTTAAGATGTGATGCAGCTTTTCGTAGCGGACCTTGGCCAGCGGCGGATACATCATCAGGATCAGGCCGATGGCAATGGGAATGTTGGTGGTGCCGACCTGGAAGCTCTCGATGATATCGCGGACCGCCGGATAGAGATAGCCGGTCATTACCCCGATGAACATGGCCAGAAATATCCACAGGGTGAGAAATCGGTCCAGGAAAGAGAGTTTCTTGTTTTCGGTTGCCATGGGGAAGTCCTTGCTTGTCAGATGATCAGATTAAAAAGATAGCCCACCAGCAGGATGCCGCTGCCGACCACCCCCAGGAAAGTGGCGATCAGCCCGGGTTTGAGCACCTTGCGTAGAATAACGGTTTCCGGCAGGGACAGGGCGATGACGCTCATCATGAAGGCGAGCACCGTGCCCAGGGCGGCGCCTTTGCCGAGCAGGGCCTCAATGACCGGCACGATGCCGGCGGCGTTGGCGTACATGGGGATGCCGATCAGGACGGCGGCCGGCACCGACCACCAGGCGTCCTTGCCCATGATCGAGGCCATCAAGCCTTCCGGCACATAGCCGTGGATGGCGGCGCCCATCCCGATCCCGAAAATTATGTAGAGCCAGACCTTGCCGATGATATCTTTAACCGCCTGCCAGCCGTATTGGATCCGGCCCGGCCAGTCCAACTGCTCGGTGGCCTCGCCGGTTGCGGCCAGGACCTGGCGGACCCAATCCTCGACGAATCTTTCCATCTTGAGCCGGCCGATGATCCAGCCCGCGCCGATGGCAATGATCAGGCCTGTTGCCAGGTAAAGGGCGGCGATTTTCCAGCCCAGCAGTCCGAAAAGCAGCACCAGGGCGATTTCATTGACCATCGGCGCCGCGATCAGAAAGGAAAAGGTTACTCCTAATGGGATGCCGGCGGTGACAAAGCCGACAAAGAGCGGGACCGCCGAGCAGGAGCAGAACGGGGTCACAATGCCGAGCAGGGCGGCCAGGACGTTGCCGATTGATTCGCGCCTGCCGGCCAGGATTTTTCTGGTGCTGGTCGGGGTGAAGAAAGAACGGAGGATGCCCACCCCGAAGATTACCAGGAGGAGGAGCATGAAAACCTTGGGGGTGTCGTAGATGAAAAAAACGACGGCCTCGCCCAGATGGCTGCCGGGTTTAAGGCCGAACAGCTCGTGGCTGATAAGTTGGGCCAGAGGCAGGAGCTGGGAATAAATGGTCAGCCAGATAACAAGGCCGGCCGCAGTGATGGCGAGATACTCGCATTTTTCGGCAAGGGTAAGGGGCGGCGCCATTTTCGGCGGCGGTTGCGGGGGATTGAGGTTGATGGGTTGTAGCGGTTGCATGGTTCCCCTTTTTTATAGCTTGCAGACTTCTATGCGGTCGATGGTGGGCAGGATGCGATAGATTTCTTCGATGGATTTTTCGTCGTTCAGCCATTTTTTCAGTTGCACGAGCATGGTTGCCGCATAGGGCGATTCCGGTTGTTTGGCGAGGAGATAGTTGACCCACAGTTTGTCTTTTTCGCTTTCCACCAAGCCGGCTTCCTCAAGGATCTTGAGATGTTTGGACACGGTGGGTTGGGCCAGCTTGAGAACGGCCCGCAACTCGCAGACGCACATATGTTTCTTCTGCAGCATTTTTAAGATCTTGACCCGGCTGGGGTCGGATAATGCCTTCATGACCTTGATAAATGATTTCACCTGGGCTCCTTTTTTCTTATTTGCATATTACCATATGGCAATATGGTGTTGTTGTCAAGAGGGTTGAAGTGTGTTTGGCCAAGGGGGGAAAGCGGTTAACCGATTTTTTTGAACAGGGCCATCTTTTGCAGGGCGAGGTTGATATCCTGTTCGGTATGGGCGGCGGAAATCTGGAAGCGCACCTCTTCCTCGCCCTTGGGCACCACCGGGTAATTGATGCCGGTGGCCAGGATCAATTGCTCAAAGAGAAAGGAGACCAGCCTGGCGGTCTGGCCGGTGTCGCGGATCAGAACCGGGACAATGGGGTGGTCGCCTTCGATAATCTCATAGCCCAGCTCCACCAGACCCCGGGCAAAGAGGTTGGTCAGTTCTCTGAGCTTGGCGAGCAGCTTCAGGCCCTGGTCGCTGTCGAGGATGTCGAGGGCCTTGGCGGCCGCCGCGGCTTCCCCCGGGGTGATGGGGTTGGAGTAGATGTAAAAGGGCGCGCTTTCCCGCAGATAGCTGATAACGGTTCGGTCGGCCGCCACATAGCCGCCGTTGACCCCGAGCGCTTTGCCCAGGGTGGCGATGAGAATGTCGGCCCTGGCCCCGGTTTTTTCTTCCGTGCCCCGGCCGGTGGCGCCAAGGGCGCCGATGCCGTGGGAATCGTCGACCACGGTGATGATCCCTTCCGGGTACTCATCTTCATAAGCGGCGCAAACCGCGACCAGTTCGGCAAGGGGGGCATGGTCGCCGCGCATGCTGAAGATGCCGTCGGTGACGACCAGCACCCGATCTACCTTTCCCTTGAAATCGAGCAGGATGGCCTCAAGCTCCTTGATGTCGAGATGGGGGTAGATCGCCTTGGCTTTGGGCCGGGCCAGCCGCACCCCGTTGATGATGCAGTTGTGGTTGAGGGCATCGCTGATGACCAGGGTGTTGTCGGTGATCAGCTGGGGGAGAACCCCCATCACCGTGGCATAGGCCGCGCTCATGGTCAGCGCGGCCTCGCGGCCATGAAAGGCGGCCAGTTTTTTTTCAAGTTCCAGATGGGGGGCAAAGGTGCCGCTGATGAACCGGACCGCCCCGGGGCCGGTGCCGAAGGCGCGGCAGGCCCGCTCTTCGGCTTCGATTACCGCCGGGTGCAGGCTGAGGCCGAGGTAGGAGTTGGCGTTCATCCGCAAAAATTCTTTTTGCCCCTGGCCGGCCAGCAGATAGCGCGGGCCAAAGCCATGGGCCGGCGGGGTTAGCCCGACCACTACCCGTTCTTCCCTTTTACTGGTGCCCAAGGTGCGCAGTTCCGCAAGTTTTCTCTCAAGGAGTGGATTTATTTTTGATAAGGCCATCAGTTTTTCTCCTGGTCTTGTCCCGTGAGTCCGGCAATCATCTCCTTGGTCATGGCGGCCAGATCATAACGGGGTGAAAAGCCCCATTGCCGGCGGGCTTCAGAATCGTCAAGCCGGTTGGGCCAGGATTCGGCGATCGCCTGGCGGATGGGGTCGATTTCGTAAGTCATGGTAAAGCCCGGCCGATGCTTTTTGATCTCGTGATAAATATCCTCCGGCGCCACGCTCATCGCCGTGATATTGAAGGCGTTGCGGACGGATAAGCTGCCCGGCTCCGCCTCCATTATGGCGATGGCCGCCTCGATCGCATCCGCCATGTACATCATGTCGAGCCGGGTCCCCTTTTTTAAAAAGCAGCGATAGGGTTTATCTTGCACCGCGGCATGAAATATCTCCACCGCATAATCGGTGGTGCCGCCGCCGGGCGGGGTCTGGTAGGAGATAAGCCCTGGATAGCGGACGCCCCTGGCGTCCACCTGAAAGCGGCTGAAGTAGTAATCGCAGAGCAGCTCGCCCGCCACCTTGGTCACCCCGTACATGGTGTTGGGCCGTTGGATGGTCACTTGCGGGGTGAGCTCGGCCGGGGTGGTCGGGCCGAAGGCGCCGATGGAGCTGGGATGGAAAACCGCGCAGTGGTGGAGCCGGGCCGCCTCCAGCACATTGAGCAGGCCGCCCATGTTGATCTCCCAGGCCAGCTGCGGCTTTTGTTCGGCCACGGCGGAGAGCAGGGCCGCCAGATGATAGATGGTGTCGATCCGCTGTTCGGCCACGATCTGGTTCAGGGCGGCCGGGTCACGGATATCCAACTTAAGATAGGGGCCGGCCTGCTCCAGTTCGGGCGGCGGAGTTCGTTGGTGGCCGCAGGCAATAACGTTGGCAAAGCCGTAGCGGCTGCGCAGGGCGGGGACCAGTTCCGAGCCGATCTGGCCGGTGGCCCCGGTAACAAGGATTTTTTTCATGCCGCCATCCCGTGAGTTTAAATTTACCGGCTTTTTGCCCGGATAAATCCTAGGGGGATAATTTTAGCTCACCCCGGTTGCCGGAGCCCTTTTTCATGATACTTTCAAGTTCGTTGCCGTCTACGATTTCCTGGCGAATCAGAATGGTGGCCAAAAGATCGATCTGTTGCCAATGGGCGGCCACCAGCTTCTCCGCGTGACTGGTGGCCTCTTTGATCCAGTGGCTGACCCTTTTTTCCACGATTTGGCTGTAGAGCTGGTGGTTGATGTTGCGGCTTAAGGTGTCACTGTGGACATTGCCCAGCTCTTCGTCCATGCCCAGGTTGGCAATGGCGGTATAGACCTGATGGGTGGCCTGCTGCAAATCGCTGGCAGCCCCGGTGTCCATCCCTTTTGCCCCGAATTTTTTGATCCCTGCCGCTCTTCCGGCCATCAGCACGCAAATATTGTTAAAAATTTCCGCCTTGGAAAGATTGCCCGGGAAGTCGTCGAGACTGTAAGAGATGAAGCCCAGGGTGTTCAGGCGCGGCGCGATGGTGACCTGTTCGATTTTGATCTCCGGCAGGAGCAGGTAGGAGAGCACCGCATGGCCGGCCTCGTGGTAGGCGGTCATCTTGAGGTCTTCTTCCAGGTTATGGATATGTTTTTTCTCAAGTTTTGAGCCGTATTTGATGATGTTGATCTGTTCAATCAGGATTTCTTCGGTGATGCAGGGCAGGTTGTGGCGGATGGCGTAAAGGGCGGCCTCCTTGCCGATCCGCTGCAACTCGTAACCGCTCATGCCGGAGATGTAACGCACCACCCGGTCCACATCGATTTTGCCGTCGTTGGGCTTGGTCAGGATCTTTTCGATAAAAAAGCGTCGGGCCTCGCGGTCCAGTTCCGGCGCTTCGACAAAGATGTCGATCCGGTCGGGCTCGGTGAGCAGGGCCGGGACCTCGTCGATGTTGGCGGCGGTGGCCACAGTAAAGACCGATTCCTCGGGATCCAGGGGCAGGGCGTCGATCTCCATCACCAACTGATCAACCGGCATCCCGGTGAAAACCCCTTCGATCAGCCCCTTGACGTCAATGCCGTCGAGTAAAACAATGCTGGGCGCAAATTCGCGGGCCTTGAGGTAGACCAGTCTGAGGTAGTCCGGGTCGAAAAGGTCGCTTCTCGACACATAGATATAGGGGCGGCCCGCCTCCTTGGCAAACGCCTTGCTCAGCATGGTTTTGCCGACCCCGGGCTGGCCATGGATCAGCATGCCCTTGGGCGTGTTGATCTGGAACTTTTTCATCAGTTCCGGGCTGTTGAGGGTGTGAATAATCTGTTTGAGGATGTTTTTTGTGTGTTTGTTGCCGGCAATATTCTTAAAGCCGACCTCGGAAAAAGTAACCGTCGGCCGTTCCGCCCTCATCAGTTCCCGGCTGGGCGGCAGGTGGCAGATCTCGGCCCGGTTGATGCTGAAAAACAAGGTGGTGCCGCGCCGGTACTGGTGCCAGCCCAGTTCCAGGGTTTCGTTTTTCTTGAAAAGGCGGGCGAGCAGGGTGTCGCCTTCTTTGAGCAATCTGGTCAGAACCTCTTCCGCGCCCTTGGTCACCTTGAAGGAGATGGTGGTCGGCATGGTTTTATCCTGCCGCATAAATTCGGTGATTTTAAAAAGTATTTCATCGGGCAGCTTCTGGCGGACCTTGTTGACGGTAACGATAGGGGCCTGGGTCAGGATCAGCAGTTTTATCAGACTGGAGATGTTTTGGTAATTAATGGTGATCTTGCTTTTGGCCTGGAAATGGCCGGCCAGATACGCGAGGGACTCGGTGCCGATGCGTTCCAGGGCGCCGAAGCTCAGTTTGCTGAAGAGGATGATGTAATTCCGGGAAAGGGCGATCAATAGTTTCGGGGCAATAGCCTCTTGCACCACATCGAAGACCGCCTTTCTTTCCCGGGCAATGGCCTCCATGATCAGCCCCTTGGCCCGGGACTTGTTCTTTTGAAAACTTTCCAGGAATTCCTTGCTTTGATAGAGGATGCTGCCCAGGGTGGAGGTGAAGATGAAGATGATTTCCCGGCAGTTGATGCCGCTGTCCGCCTCGTCTTTGGTGATCAGGTCGATGAGGGTAAGTTGAAACTGGTTGTCGGCCTGTTCGATGTTTTCAAACAGGATAATCGCCCGGGGGTTTTCCTTGATGAAGCGGATCAGCTCGCCGTCCTGGATCTGGTCCTGAAAAACCTGGGGCATCAAGAGCTGGGCCGCGCTTTCGGCATCGTTGTACTGCTCCATGTCCAGATGTTTGAAGGCAGGTACTTCTTCGAGGAGCCCGGTGAGCTGGCGGGCCATGTAGATCTTGCCCACGGACGGCGGGCCGAGAAAGGTGAAAATGGCCTTGGGCTGGGCGGCGACCGGCGGCTTGAAGGTCATGTGGATCAAGGCATCGACTACTTCGTCAATGGCGTCATTCTGATCATAGACCAGCTCTTTCAGGCTGATCCGGAGTTTTTCATATCTGCCGAGATGGTTGTTGTCTGATATTTTTTCCGGCAAACCTGTTCCTCCTCTGTTGCTGTGGACAGAAACTGGCCTTAAACTATAACCTTTGTCGTTAAGTTTATCATGCAACTGCGGAAAGAGCCAAGGTTCTCTCGGGTTACTCCATGAAATAAAAGGATAATTGGTCAATCAGCTGAGATGGTTGCCGGCCGCGCAGGGGGGGGCAGGGCGCAAAGTTCTGCGTTATGCCGGCCGGTTGACAGCGGAGGAGCGGTGGGCCGGGGGGGGAAGCTCAAGGAGTTGAAGCCGGGGCCGGGAGCGGGAATGTTGGCCCTGGCTTTTGATCTTAATCCTCCAGGCCGTACTTTTCGATTTTCCGATACAGGGTTCTAAGGCCGATGCCCAGGCGTTTAGCGGTCTTGGTCTTATCGCCGCCGGTTTCATTGAGCACCTCGGTAATGGCGTTTCGCTCCAGCTGTTGAAGCAGGCCGCCCTCCATGTCGGTGTCGATATCAACGGTTTTGTAGGTCAGGTATTCGGGAATGCTTTCAATGTCGATCACCCCGCTCCGGCTCATGACCACCGCACTTTCAATGCAGTTGATCAGCTCCCGGATATTGCCGGGCCAGTTGTAATCCTTCATCAATTGGAGGACTTCATCGGTGATGCCGCTGATGGGTTTGCCGTGTAAGTCTGAAAATTTCCGGATATAGTTTTCGACCAGGGGCCTGATATCTTCCCTTCGCCGCCGTAAAGGCGGCATTTCCAGCTTAACCACCCGGAGCCGGTAATATAGATCCTCCCGGAATTTTTCTTCTTTAACCAGCTGTTCCAGGTTTTTGTTGGTGGCGGAAATGATCCGGATATCAACCTTGAAGGTTTTGCTGCCGCCCACCCGCTCAAAGGTTTTTTCCTGGAGAAAGCGAAGCATCTTGACCTGGATCGACATCGGCATGTCGCCGATTTCATCGAGAAACAAGGTGCCGCCGTCGGCCAGCTCGAAGCGCCCCTTTTTGGTGGAAACCGCACCGGTGAAGGCCCCTTTCTCGTGGCCGAACAGCTCGGATTCCAGGACCCCCTCGGCAAAGGCGGAACAGTTGACCTTGATGAAAGGACCATGGGCCACCGGGCTGCTGTAATGGATCACATTGGTGATCAACTCCTTGCCGGTACCGGATTCGCCCTCGATCAGCACGGTCGCCTTGGTCGCCCCGATCTGGGTGGCGAGTTCGGTGATCCGCCGCATCTCCGGGGAGTTGCCGACCAGGTTGAGGTCGGGCTGGCTCTCTTTGATCCGTTTTTTGAGGAAGATGTTTTCCTCTTTAAGGCGTTTGTTCTCAAGGGTTTTTTCAATGACCAGCATGAGGCGGTCAACATTGACCGGCTTGGTGATGTAATCGTAGGCCCCCATCTTCATGGCCTGCACCGCGGTTTCAATGGTGCCCTGACCGGTGATGAAGATTACCGGCAGGGAATTCTCGAGGTTGTTTATTTCCGCAAGCAGTTCAAGGCCGGACATGGTGGGCATGTCAAGGTCCGACAACACGAGGTCGATTTCTTCCCGGCCCAGGATCTCGAGGGCTTCCCGGCCGTTTTCGGCGGTGAAGGTGTTGTAGTCATCCTCCAGGGACATGGACAGGGTCTGTCTGGTGATCTGGTCATCGTCAACGACTAAGATTGAAATATTATTTTCCATGAGCTCTTTTTTCTGAATATTTGTCGCAATTAATCCCCATGGTTGGGGGTATCAGCTTCGTTGCATACAATTAATTTTTAGTGGCCGGCGCCGGCTGATTGATTTGCACCGGCAGGGCGATTTCGAAAATAGTTGACTCGCCGAGTTCGCTGAAACAGCTGATCCAACCCTGATGATCTTCAATAATTCTTTGGACGATGGCCAGGCCGAAGCCGAGCCCTTTTTCTTTTTTGGTGAAGAACGGGTCGAATATTTTTTCCAGCTCATCCGGGGCGATGCCGGTGCCGGTGTCCGCAATGGTGACGATAAAGTATTGTTTTGTGCGATGGGTCTCAATAAATAATTTGCCGCCATCGGGCATGGCGTGGATTGCATTGACGCAGAGGTTGAGCAGGGCCTGGGTCATTTTTTTCTCATCAAGCATTGAAAGGCCGAGCTTGTCGTCAAGGGAAAGAATGGTTTCGACCCGGGCCTTTTCCGCGGTCTGATCAATCATCTGGGCGATGTTGCGGATAATATCGTTCAGATTTTTTTCCTTGAGGTCGGGCGGGGCGAAACGGGCATATTTAACGAATTCGTCCAGGATTTCATTGATCCTTACAATTTCATTATCGATGACCGCTGTGACCCGAAGCATATCATTCTTGGTTTTGTCATTCTCCATCTCGCTTTTGTTGATTTTTTTGGTGAGCAACTGCAGGTTGAGATAAAGAGAATTGAGCGGGGTCTTGATTTCGTGGTTGACCGTGGTTGCGATTTGGCCGAGGGTGGCGATTTTTTCCATTCGGATCAGATCGGCCTGGACCTTTCTCAG
Source organism: Deltaproteobacteria bacterium (assembly GCA_013349285.1). GTDB lineage: Bacteria > Desulfobacterota > Desulfobulbia > Desulfobulbales > Desulfurivibrionaceae > DUZU01. Next base: position 30,022 of record DUZU01000016.1, read on the forward strand.
CGAGGCATTGGCATCCCGCAACTCGGAGGTTCGCTCCCTTACCTGGCGTTCCAGTTCCCGGTTGAATTCTTCCCGGCGTTTTTCCTGCTCCTCAAGTTTTTCGGTCATGGTGTTGAAGGAGTCGTACAGGGTGCAGATTTCCGTGGCCGATTCGGTGGCAACCCGAATGGAAAGGTCGCCCTCGGCAACCTTCTGGGTGGCAAAGGCCAGATTCTTGATGGGGAAGACCGTGTTGCGGGCGAGAATTACATAGCCGACAATGGAGGCAAGGATGCCGACCAGGGCGGAGCTCAGGTAAAGAAAGAGGATGAAGTACATCTTGTCGTGGGATTCCTGAACCAGAGAATTAATGAACTCGAGGTGCAACTTCTTCAGTTTCGCGGCTTGACTCTGGATATTGCTTGCCGATTGTTCAAGCCGAATCAAGGCATGTTGGTCGAGTTTGCCGCTTTGGGCAAAGGCCTCATAGATAAGGTTGATCTCGTTCGGCAGATCCTTGAGGTTCGACATCATGTTGTCGAGGATGGCTATTTCCTCGTTGCTGCGTGGTTTGCTAAAGTTGTTACCGCCCTTTTGGTAAAGGTTGGCCTCGGAGTATACATCTTCAATAATATCGAGGGCATAACCTAAGTAATGTTCGTCAATGTTAATGATTGACTGGTGGACGGCAAAGATCATGGCGTAGATCTTGTTATTGATCTCGTCTGATTTGGTGACATTGGTGCTTTCTTTCTTCAAGTCGTTGATATTGTGAACAATATCCTTTACCATCAGGATGCAGACTCCACCCAGGCTCAAGATGGCGAAAACATTCAGGAAAAAAGCAATGATGATATAGTTGCCAAGTTTTTTTCTGGCCGGTTTCATACGCTGCTCACATGGAGATGGATTTAATTCTCAACTTGTTAATCGGTTATTGTACCTTGGTCCCACGGCAGGTCAAAACATTTTCCTGTTTTCGGCAAGAAAGATGATGATAAAAAACAGTTGCGATCATCGGCTGATGGCTGATCGCAGTCCGGCCCCGCAACTTGCGCCTGCGCTTGTTGCTTTTGTTAGAGGGGATCAACCAGGAAAAAAACGGCAACTGAAGAAGTTTCAGTTGCCGTTTTTAAGAGGGAGTCGGTTGGGGCTAGGTGCAGTACTTATCAATCAGATATAAGCGAGAAACTTATCGCCGGCATGTGGGGCGGCCGACTTCTGAAAGTCGATCTTACATGCCGCTGATGGCGTTAAACCAACTTGCCGCCAGATTTAAGGGACCACCGGCCACGATAACCCCGGCAACGAGACAGCTTAAGGCCCAAGCGCCAACCAGGCCGATCGCCATTGCGCCGACCCCGACCGCGGTCCCCTGGAGAATATCAGTGCCGACGCCATCGGTTACGATTACGTTGCTGTGTTGTCTGGTTCTGGTGGTATTTTTCATGGTCGGCTCTCCTGGCAAATGGTTATTGGGAGGGGAATTTTATAATCCGGCAACGGCGGTGAACCAGCCTTTAATCAAGCCTATCGGGCCGGCGACATAGGCGGCGGAAATCAGGCAGGAAACGGCCCAGATCCCGATGATGGCGGATACGCCGCCGATTACGGCAACGCTGCCTTTGGCGATTACGTTAACGCCGGTCTGGGTGGTTGCGGTTGCTTTGGTGGTAGTCTTGGTTGTTGAGCTATTCATTGTTATCTCCCTCTTAAGGATCATGGTGGATAATGTTGATATCTTGGTTACATACCGGTTATTGCGTGGACCCAGTTGCTGACCATGGCCAGGGGGGTGCTGTTGCTACTGAGCATGGCGCCGACTAAACAGGCAACGGCCCAGAGTCCGATAATCGCCGAAACAACGCCCATCGAAATGACGACGCCCTTGGACAGGCTGTCGATGCCGGTAGCGGTTGCACGGGCATGCTCTCTGCTCACTTCTCTGTTTTTCGTTTTGCTTGCTGAGTAGTTTTGTTTCATCTTGACACCCCCGGGTTGAAATCTTGTTTCGTTGTTTGTTTTTTCTATATTGCCAGAAGCGTGCCAACATTTTATTTTATTGTTAAATCAGTTAGTTGGCTGTTTGAGGGGTTGGCCGGCATGCCAAACTGACACGTTATTTTGTCATTTTGACAAAATGTCAGGCGCCGGCAGTGGCTTATCAGCTAAAGTTACAAGCCTTGAAGTTTAGCGGCGGGTTTTCCGGGGCGCTGGACCGGAAACAGAAAAGGGTCGCATGGTATAAACCATGCGACCCTCTATTCTTCTATGGTGCCCCCGGCATGAATCGAACATGCGACACCAGGATTAGGAATCCTGTGCTCTATCCACTGAGCTACGGGGGCAAATCTCTGTAAAGCCTTATGTAGCAAGGGTTATAGTCGATTGGCAAAAAAAGGTCAACACCCATTTTTGATCCTAAAAGGGGTGTTTTAGAACAAAAAACTATTTTCTGGCCGCAAATTTTTAAAGTTAGACCTGGCAACCCTGCCGCATGTCTTTGCTTCTGTGACCGGCAATTCTATCCTCCTCGGCATCAGAACTCCTAGCTTTTTCAGGGCGGGGGGTGCTGATTGTTATATCTGTTAAGTTGATTCAGTATGGTATGGTTTTTTAGCGGTGGTTGAATTGGTTGGAGATATGTTGACCATCATAACTAACGGGGCTCGCCTTGTTAAAAATGTTTTGAGTTGGATGATTACAAAACAGTTCAATCAATATAATAGATATCGGGGAAAGGCAGGAAAAGCTTGCGGCGACACCGGCCGGGTTTGGCCTTTGCGCTGTGTCTGTCTATCAACGATAATGTGCACAATAGGCGGAACTCTTGATGCCGATAATCAGAATAACCTCTGCAGGTTAAGTTGAGAACCAACCGTTGGGACATGGAAAAAATGAGCTATCCTATTCTCGCCGACCTCGTGCTTGTTGTGCATGTGACCTTCGTCCTCTTTGTGGTCGGAGGCTTTCTCGCGGTCGTCCTCGGAGGTTGCTTTCACTGGCAATGGGTCAAGAATTTTAGATTCAGGCTGGCGCATGTCGTCGCCATCCTTGTCGTTGTCCTGCAGTCATGGTTGGGTCATTTTTGTCCGTTGACTACTTGGGAAATGCAATTACGAATAAAAGAGGGCGGCCCAACCTACCATGACACATTCATCGCCCACTGGCTTCACGAGCTTTTTTTCTTTGAGGCATCCCCTTGGGTTTTTACGGTTTGTTATACGCTGTTTGGGGGCGCAGTCCTTGTCGGGTGGTTTCTTGTCCCTCCCCGCCGGTCGAGGCGCAAGTCACCGAAAAGCTCCTAACGGCAGCGATGCCACCCGCTTGGCAGGGCCGTCTGGTTTTTTGCTACGTTGCAAAGATCTTGACCGATGCACCCAATAAAAACCTGACCGTTTTTTGATTTTTTTTGTTGGCAAAACTCTGGTTGTCGATTTATGTCCTATCAAATCCTGTGATTTAACGAATTGGTTGCAGGGGGGGAGCTTGACCTGATATGAGTTGAGCAAAAGTCAAAGGCAGATCTGCCCTTCTGTTGCCTGCTGTCTATAAACTATTGGTCTATTCTGTCTAGTACACTGTCGAGCCCCAAAAAACATTGACAATCTTGCAACTATATACTAGTTGCAAGATTTGCTTTCGCCGTGGTAGGATTTAATGTCCAAAAAAGAAAAACTATTGGCAAAACTTTGTGCCAACCCGGCACCGAAAGATTTTCCATGGGACGACCTTGTCACGCTAATGGGCTACTATGGGTTTTGCAATACATGCGGTGGCGGTTCACACTATATGTTTGAACATACGAGCGGTTTTCGCTTTAGAATGTCAAAAACCCACCCGACAGGAATATTAAAAGCTTACCAGGTTCGCGACGCAAAAAAAGCACTTAGACATATAGGGGTTATCTCATGAACAAGCTTACCTATAAAGGTTATACAGGCATAATTGAAGCAAGCATCGAAGATGGTTGCCTGCATGGTAAAATTCTTTTTATTGAAGATTTAATCACTTACGAAGGTAATACCGTCGAAGATATCAACAATTCTTTTAAGGAGGCAGTTGACCATTACCTTAACTATTGCGAAGAAACAGGAAAACCAGCAAACAAACCTTACAGTGGCACCTTTAACGTAAGAGTTGGGCAAGAGCTTCACCGAAAAGCTGTTGAGGTGGCATATTATCGTGACATTACGCTAAATGAATTTGTCGCGCAGTCAATTAAGGCAGCTATAGAACAACAGGGTATTATAAAACTTGAACATACTCACCATCACAATATCACTATAACTGATAACCAGACACCAACTACTGTTGTTGCAACTATGGACCAACCGATTGCTTGGGAGACTCTAAATGCAATCAACTGAAAAAGATACGGATTTAATAGCTGATTTTTCGCTTGGCGAATTGACGGAAATACTGATTAAAAATAAAGGGTTACATGAGGGGCTTTACAATTTGGCAGTTCAGTTTCAAGTAGCTTTTGGTGCAGTGGGTCCGTCCCCAGAATCGACATGCCCAGGTGCTATGATGGGGATTTCACGCATTGGTCTGTCAAAGACTGAAGAAGGGAAAAAAAATATACACACTGTAAATGCTGCTGAAGTCAATCCTGCACCTAAAAAGAAAGTTAAAAAGAAGGTGTAAAAAGATGTGGCCCCGGAAATTTGAGGATCTAGAGGTAGCTCATTGTTTAATTGTTTAACGTCCCCTTAGCCACATAATTGAAATTTAAATGCAAATAATGCCCACCAATATGGAGTGCAAAACACTCAAAGTTCCCGGAGGCCTTGAGAAGCCACCCTACCTTTTAAGCGCGTTAAGGTCGGAAGGTTTAACTGTTGTTCAGTCTTGCAGTTATGTGGCAGTGAAAACAGGCATCATGTTTCTAGAAGAACATTTATTGTTGGTTGTGTTGAAAGGCACGTATGTTATTCGTTTTGGCAAACAGGAATATACTCTTAAGAAAAATCAAATGGTGCTGTTAAGCAAATCCATAGTGGTTGAGTACGAAAAATCCGGTGACCCAGTGCATGGTAACACCTCTGAGTGCATGATGTTTTTTTTGAAAGATGACTTTGTGAGGGAATTTGTAAGAAAAATTGATCTACCAGCAAAAAATCTGGAACAATTATCTCCAATTTTAGTAAATAACATGACCCAGAGGCTAATTGGATTTATTCAATCATTACTCCCCTATTTCAATGAACCTGACAAAATTGACTCCGGACTGATCGAACTAAAGATGCTTGAACTTCTTTACGGTATCACTCACACAGATCGAAAACTACTGCAACAACTTTTGCAGCTAGATAAGCAAGCGACCTGTGACATCAGTCAAGTTGTTGAGGAGAATTACTTAAGCCCTGTTTCCATTAGTGACCTAGCATATTTATCCGGGCGTAGTCTATCAAGTTTTAAAAGAGATTTTAAGTCTACCTACAATATCCCCCCTTCTCGTTGGCTTCGTCAACGGCGCCTACGTAAGGCCAAGGAATTACTATCCAATACTGATATGTCTGTTACAGACGTTTGCTACATTACTGGGTTTGAGAGTGTGTCACATTTTTCAAAGGTGTATAAATCGTTCTATGGCCACCCACCATCATTACAAAGAAGACAATTGGCCTAAATGAACAATAATTTTGACCTGCCCAGAAAAGTATTTTTTTGCCGGAGCGACTATTTTCTCAGTACTAGTTTTCATTAAATGAAAGGAGAAAATAGCATGAAAAAGATAAAGGTGTGGTTTGTTACCGGCGCATCGCGGGGACTTGGTTTTGAAATAGCTAAAGCCGCATTGAAAGCTGGGCATAAAGTTGTGGCAACAGTACGCAGTAATCCAGATCAGCTGCTTAACCAATTAAACGGTGATGAAAACCTTCTAGTTTCTATTCTTGATGTAACGGATAAAAGCTTAGTGACAACATCTGTTAAGGCCGCAGTAGACAAATTTGGCGGTATTGACATACTGGTAAACAATGCTGGCTATGGATTGTTAAGTGGTGTTGAGGAAGCACGAGACGAAGATGTGCGGCAAAACTACGAGACCAATGTTTTTGGCCTGTTAAATGTTACCCGTGAAGTTTTGCCACAGATGCGTTTACAGCGATCCGGTCATATAATAAACCTTTCTTCCGTTGGCGGAATTTCCGGCTTTCCCGGTTGGGGAATTTACTGCTCGACCAAATTTGCTGTTGAAGGCATTACTGAATCGATGGCTTTTGAACTGCTTCCATTAGGTATTCATGTTACGGCAGTTGAGCCTGGTTTTTTCAGAACAGATTTTCTCGATATTTCATCATTGACAGTAACGGGGAAAATTATTGCCGATTATGATGATACTGCAGGAGAAATGCGAAGGCAAATGGTACTGACCAACAAAAAACAACCTGGTAGTGCTGCAAAACTAGCTCAAGCCTTAATTGCTTTGGCGAATTGCGAAACCCCACCTGTGCACTTAATGTTGGGCAAGGACACACTTGCTGTTTATCGAGAAAAGGTTGCTAAGATTGAAAATGAAATTAAAAAATGGCATACCATAATCACTAGCACGGACCATGATTCTATTTCGGGATAAATAAAATTATAACCAATAAAGATCTAGAGGGGACGGTGTTTAATTGTTTAACGTATAGTTCTTTTCTGATTCCATTTCGGCAATACTGGCAGCGGATTAACAATTAAACACCGTCTCTTTAGTCACTCAGTCATACCTAGAATCTCCTCCTGATTTATTACGAGAAAATTCTACTTTTTCACACCTTTAATTTTCGGGGGGGATAACCACCCCAGGTTCTCGATTTTTTCTTTTCCTTAGCGTAAACCCTGCCTAAACTTTTTTAGCAAAACACTATAGCAAAAACGAACAGGCAAATTTTGTGAACTATGCTAGAATAATCTTAACGTGCTTGGCTATGTAACTACAATTACTTGTGGGTTTATATGAAACTTCGGGGCATCATCTTTCTTAGTTTTTTCATTATCGGACTTTTTCCGCTTGTTTCTTCCATCTCTTATAATCTCCCCAGGGTATTGGCTACTCTCGAACAGGCCTTGGGAGAGACCGGGATTGCCGAAATGCAAAATCGGTTTCAATTGCTCAGTCATGAGATTGAGCGGGGCAAAGAGCGATTACGGTTGCTGGCCATGGTGCCCGGGGTAAAGGAGCTGATTGTATTTGAAGACGACTCACGGGCGATTGAGTCCAATCTTGCCCGTAAAAGTCTGGAGGGGATGGCCAAGAGCTGGTTTGATAATGAGCGAGGGGTTAATTCCCTGGTCGTTATTGATGCATCCGGGAATGAACAGTTTTATCTCAAGCGTAGCGCCCATGGTCAAGTGTTGTCTGTTCAGGGGGATGATCTTGTTTTGCGTCAGGATGAGCTTTTTTTTAAAGAATCGTTTGAGCTGAAGGCTGGTGAGATTTTTGTTTGGAGCGTCCAACTGGTAACCGATTATATCGGCGATACCCATCATCATGATATTGTCGTTTCCATGGGAGTGCCGGTGGCGGGGCGTGATCAAAAAAGCCGGGGCCTGGTTCTGCTCACCCTTGACTTGCATGAGTTTTATCCGGAATTACAACAATATGACCTGGTGCTGCAAGACGGCACCTATCTGGCCGTTGCCGGGCATATCATGGATCATGAATTTGACCATGGGCAAGGTTTTGTTCATGGCGAAACCGGATCTGCCGAGGCCTCTATTTACCCTGAATTGAAACAGCTGTTCGCAACCGGGAAACCGGCCATCGTGACTAATCCCCAGGGGCGCAAATATGCCTGGATGCCTCTTGTCAAAGATGCCCATGAGGAACACAGCGTTTGGGTCGGGCAGCCTATAGATCATTTCGCAATTGATGTTTTATCCCGCCAACTTAAGCAGAACACCCTTGTCATCGCCTGCGGTTTTGTTCTGCTGGTCGGAATTATTGCCTTTTTTTTAGCCAGGCATGCCGATCAACTCAAACAGAAATTGATGGGTGGTTTCAAATGTATCCTGAAAGAACAAAAGAAGCCCCTGCTCGGTTGGCAATGGCCTTTGGAGCTGGCCGAACTCAGTAATGAATTAGACTTGCTGGCCGAAACCCATATCGCCACCAATGAGGCCAGGCGCGTTGCCGAAGAGACCCTGCGGCGTGAAAAGGAGCATGCCCTGGTCACCCTGCGCTCAATCGGTGATGCGGTGATTGTTACCGATGTCAAAGGTGAAATCCGCCGGATGAATACGGTGGCCGAATCCCTTACCGGTTGGGGACAGGACCAAGCCCTGGGTAAACAGCTGAAAGAGGTTTTTGTGATTGTCGATCTTGACAGCGGCGAATTGGCAAATTGCCCGGTGCAACGGGTGCTGCAAACCGGGAAGATCGTCGGTTTGAGCAATCATACCTTATTGATCGCCAAAAACGGCAAGGAAATGCAGATTGCCGACAGCGCCGCCCCTATTTGCGATGAGGACGGCGAGGTGTTGGGGGTTGTGCTTGTTTTTCGCGATGTGACTGAAGATTATAAATTACAGGAGCAGCTGGAATATGAACTGATGGTCAAGCAGGTGTTTACCGATTTGGCCAGAGAGCTGATCTGTGAAAATCTCGATATCAGGTTGATTGCCGATATGGTTTTGGAGAAGGCAAAGTTTCTTACCGACAGCAGGGATGGCTATGTGGCTGAAATTATGCCCGGTCGGCGAAATCTTGTCTGTTATGCCAAGGGTAATATGTTGAAGGCTGATTTTAGGGGCGGCCATGGTGAAATGTATGACTTATTGCCGGATGCAGCCGGCAAGTATCCATTTTTGTGGGGATATTCCTTAAATAGCAAACAGGATTTTTTTTCTAATAGTCCGCAAGATCATCCGGTGCCGCAGACGGCAAAGCCTGATGGGGTCGTGGTTGAGAGGTTTATGGCGGTTAATGTTTTGTCCGGTGACGATTTGGTCGGCCAGATTGCCCTGGCCAACTCCTTTCATGATTATACCGACCGGGACTTGACGGTTATCCGGCGTCTTGCCGATTATTTCGCCCAGGCTCTCAATGTGTTGCACTCTCATCGGGAGCGTGACAAATTGCTGGCCGACCTCAGGCAGTCACAGAAAATGGAGGCCATCGGCACCCTGGCCGGGGGGGTGGCCCATGATTTCAATAATATGCTGACCCCCATTCTCGGCCATGCCGATCTGACCTTGGCTCATTTGCCCCCCGACGATAACCTGTGTCATAATCTCAATGAGATCAAGAAGGCTGCTCATCGGGCCAAAAATCTGGTGCAGCAGATCCTAACCTTTAGTCGGCAAAAAGAACACGAACTGGTATGTGTCAAGTTGCAGCCCATCTTAAAGGAAGGGTTGAAAATGCTCCGTTCTTCACTGCCTTCCACCATAAAAATCAACGAGACGATTCCGGCGGCTTGCTCTTCCGTGCAGGCGGATCCGACTCAGATTCAGCAGATTCTCGTCAATCTGTGCACCAATGCGGCCCATGCCATGGAGCCTGGTGGCGGGACGTTGGGGGTTGAGCTGGATGAGGTCGATATCAATCAGGAAGATGGGCTCAGTGTGCCGGATTTGCGGCCCGGTAAATATTTTAGATTGGTGGTGAGCGATACCGGTTGCGGGATGGAGCGGGTGGTGCTGGAAAGGATTTTCGAACCATATTTTACCACCAAGGCTCAGGGCAAGGGAACCGGTATCGGGCTGTCGTTGGTGCATGGCATCGTCAAGAATCATAATGGGGAGATCGCGGTTAGCAGTGAGCCGGGAAAAGGATCAACCTTCAGCGTATACCTGCCCCTTTGTTGTAATAATGATGATATGGTGAATAGTTTGTTGAATGATCAGCTTCCCCGGGGCAAGGAAACGATTTTGTTGGTTGATGACGAGCCCCAGGTTTTGGAGATGCTTGAGGAGTTGATTTCCTTTCTCGGTTATGAGGTGGTGGCGGTCAACGACAGCGTTGCCGCCTATGCGCTATTCTGTGAACGGCCGGAAAAGTTTGATCTGGTTATCACCGATCAAACCATGCCCGGGATGACCGGGGTGGATCTGGCCGCCAAGGTCATGGCCGCCAGAAGTGACATGCCCATTATTCTCTGTACCGGTTTCAGCGAGGTGGTCGGCGAGGAGCAGGCCAAGAAACTCGGGATCAAAGAGTATGTTCTGAAGCCGGTGGTGATCGGCGATCTGGCCCGTTGCGTTAGAAGGGTTCTTGATAACAAAAAATGATCAGCTCAGGAATTAAATAATGAAGGTTGCCACGGCCGAACAGATGCGGGCCTGCGATGAGATAACCATCAGCGAATGGGGAGTGCCAGGCCTGGTTTTGATGGAAAATGCCGGCAAGGGTACGGTTGCGGCCATGGACCGATTTCTTGGGCCTTTGCCCGGCAAAAAGGTGGTAATTTTGGTGGGGCCGGGCAATAATGGAGGGGACGGGCTGGTTATCGCCCGACTGCTGGTTAAACTCGGGGCCTTTGCCCAGGTGGTGATGTTGGTTGCCCATGAGCGATTGCAGGGCGATGCCGCCACCAACCTCAATGCGGCCTTGCAGTTGAATATCCCCATGTATAATTGCCTTGTCGAGCAAGACCTGGAGCATGTCGAGCGGCTGATCGGGGAAAGCGACCTGGTGGTGGACGCCATCTTCGGCACCGGGCTGACCAGACCGGTGGTGGGCCGCTTTGCCGCGGCGATAGCTTGCATCAATAATCATAGCGCGGCGGTGGTGGCGGTGGATATCCCTTCCGGCCTGAACAGTGATACCGGCCTGCCTTTGGGGGGCTGTGTCCGGGCGGATCTGACCTGCACCTACGGTCTGCTCAAGGTGGGGCAGCTGGTCGCTTCGGGCAAGGAGTATGTCGGACGACTTGAGTTGGTGGATATCGGTATTCCGGCGCAAGCGGCGGCCCAGGTGGGGGTTGAGTTGGAATATCTCGATGGAGACAGGGTGAAATCCTGGCTGCCTGAGCGCCCCCTTGCCGCTCACAAGGGAACCTTTGGTCATCTTTTGGTCATTGCCGGTTCAATCGGTAAAAGCGGGGCGGCCATGCTGTGCGCCCAGGGAGCGCTCCGGGCGGGAACCGGCCTGGTGAGTCTGGCCGCGCCCCAAGATTTGGCCCGCATTTTCGAGTCGGCCCTGATCGAGGCCATGTCCATAGTCTTGCCATGTTCCCGGCACTGTTTTGTGGTTGAGGATTATGAGGCGATCATGGCGGCGCTGTCCGGGAAAAAGGCTGTCGTCATGGGCCCTGGTCTTGGAGGCGAGGAGTCAACCGCCGGGCTGGTTGAAAAAATTTATCAGGACATCGAGCTGCCCATGGTGGTTGACGCCGATGGCCTGAACCTGCTGGTTGGCAAGACTCTGGTGCTTGAAAAAGCTCCGGCGCCTCGGGTTCTGACCCCCCATCCGGGGGAGATGGCCCGCCTCTGTGGTCTGACCACCAGTGAGGTTCAGCAAAACCGGTTAAAGATTGCCGGCGACTTTGCGAAGCGAAATAGGGTATATTTAGTACTAAAGGGGGCGGGGACGGTGGTCGCCGCGCCCGACGGGCGGTTGGCTATAAATTCCACCGGCAATCCGGGCATGGCGGCCGGCGGCATGGGGGACGTCCTCACCGGTCTGATCGGCGGCTTGCTGGCCCAAGGGGTTGATCCGTGGCAGGCCGCCTGTCTGGGGGTTTATGTGCACGGCCTTGCCGCCGATCTGCTGGCTAAGGATAATGGCCTGTCGTTCGGCTACCTGGCCGGGGAGGTGGCTGCCGCCCTGCCGAGAGCATTCAGGCAGTTACAGGTCGATGGCTGATCTTAATAGAGTTTTTTTAACAACATTTAAAATATAACCGACGGAGTAACACTATGTTGACTGCCAAGGACATGATGGCGAAAGAAGTGATTACCGTTAAACCGGATCTGCCGGTTGAAAAGTTGGCAGCCATTCTTTGGGGGCACCGCATCAACGGGGTGCCGGTCGTGGATGAAAGCGGGACAATGATCGGGGTGGTGACCGAAGGCGATCTGGTCGATCAGAAGAAAAAGTTTCATATCCCCACCGCCATTGCCATTCTCGATTCGGTCATCTTTCTCGACAGCGCCAAGTCGGTGGAAAAAGAGATCAACAAGATGACCGGCGCCACGGTGGGGGATATCTGCAGCAAAAAGCCGATCACCATCGCCTTGGACACCCCTTTGGATGAAATAGCCACCATTATGTCGGAGCACAAGGTTCATACCTTGCCGGTGCTCAAGAACGGCAGCCTGGTCGGCGTTGTCGGCAAGGCCGATATCATCCGCACCCTGGCCAAGGAAAAATAGTTGGGGTTATTTGAGTTGCACCTGGATCAGGCCCCGGACCGAGTTGCCGATATAGATCGCTTCGGCTTGCTCAAGGTCGGTCGGCAGGAGAACTTTTTCCCGGACCGGCAGGGTGATGTTGTTTAGCAAGAACTTGCGGAACACCCCGGCCAGTAGCCCGCTCTGCAGCGGAGGGGTGAGGATGGCGTTTTCTTTTTTGATGAAGATGCTGGTGATGCTGCCTTCGGTGACCTCGCCGCGGAGATTGGTAAACAATACCTCGATAAACCCGTTAGCCAAGGCGTGATCCCGTTCACCGTTATAGAGTTCCCGCACCGTGGTCTTATGATAAAGGTATGGCGATTGCGGATCTGTCCTTCTTTTTGAAAAAGTTACCTTGGGCAGCTCGGCAGCATTTGCCGGAGGCGGGGGGAGGGCAATATCCGCCGGCGCCGGGCAGGGTGTTGTCTGGATCGTGATGGCGCCGTCCTTGGCCAGGGTCAGCCGGACCCGTTGGCAGGAGCGGGCGTCGAATTGCGCGGCTTTTTCGGTCAGGGCCTTGCTGATTTGTAATTGATCGTATGGGTAACGAAAGTAGGCGGCGGAATCGGCCAGCCGGGCCAGATGGTCATCAAGCAGCCAGTAGCCCTGCCCCGGTTGCCAGAGGATGGTTTCAATCAGCTCGAAGCAGGGGGCCGGGTTTACCAGAAAATTTCCCTTGAGCAGGCACTCTTGCCATTCTTGTTCCGCCACGGAATCATAAACCACCCCGGAGCCGATCCCCATTGCCCCTTGTTGTCCGGCGAGTTGCACCGTGCGGATCGGGACATTGAAGGTCGCTTCACCGCCAGGGGTGATAAAGCCGATGCCGCCGGTGTAAATGCCGCGGGGGGCCTGTTCCAGTTCATGGATGATCTCCATGGTTCGGATTTTCGGGGCGCCGGTAACCGAGCCGCAGGGGAACAAGGCCCTGAATAAGGAGTTGAGATCAGTCTCTTTTTTGAGGCGGCCCTGAATGGTGGAGGTCATCTGATGCAGGGTTTCATATGTTTCCAGATCGAATAGGGAGAGGGTTTTTACCGTGCCGCTTTCACAGATGCGGCCGAGATCGTTGCGCAGCAGATCGACGATCATTACGTTTTCGCTGCGGTTTTTGATATCTTTTTGCAAGAAATCGCCTAGTTCCCGGTCGTCTTTGTTAAAAAGGCCTCGCTTGACCGTGCCTTTCATCGGGCGAACGGTACAGGTGTCCCCCTCTTTTTTGAAGAAGAGCTCCGGGGAAAAGGACATGATATCCTGATCGGCGGTGCGGATGTATGAGCCGAAGGATACACTCTGATTGCGGCGCAGGTCGCGGTAAAGGGCGGCCGGCGAGCCGGCAAAATCAAAGATCAGTTTGAGGGTGTAGTTGACCTGGTAGGTGTCGCCTGCTTCTATATAAGCTTTGATCCGGTTGATGGCGTTGAGATAGTCGGCTTTCTCCTGATTCGGGCTGAGGCCGCTGATGGCGTAGTTTTGCGGGGTGGCCGGGATTTCGGTCTGCGGCCAGGGGCCGGCTCCGGAGAAAGCGTCATCCTTATGATTGTAGATATGGGGTGTTTGGTAAACCCCCAGCCAGGCCAAACATTGTTTGTGGTCGATTTTGGCCTGCGCTTTCAGGGCTGGCTCAAGGAGGTAGCCGAATTCATAGGCAAACCAGCCGGCCAGATAATGGCCTTGCCTCAGATGGGCTTGCGCTTTTTGGAAAAAAACCGCCGGATCGTCATCCCCCAGGCAGGTCAGGGTCTCCACCGGATCGAGAAAAAGAAAAGAACGGAATTCCTGGTCCGTGATTCTGGTCGTTTCAAGAAAGACACTGTTTTCTTTGGCGGCCAGAAGAGCAAGGACCTGATCAAGCATCTTTTCCGGCAGTGGAGGGGTCATGGCTAATCGGCTTTTGTCGGTATGATTTGATAAAAAGATATAAGGAAATATGACCAGTAATCATTTAATGGCATGTTGTCACATGCGCAAGGTAAAAAATGACAACGGAAAAAGAGTGGATAGTGTATGTTATTTTTCTGTTTAGCTAGTCAGATGTTGCGAGAACAATAGGAATATTTTATAAAAAAGGAAATCAATTTTCGACAGAAATTGCTCAGTCATGAGTGTTGTGAATATTTTTAAGGAGGATTTTTAGTATGTTGATTGAAGATTGGATGGCAAAAGATGTCCTGACCGTGGACGAAAACACCTCTCTAATGCGCGCCACCCGGGTTATGAAGGAAAACAGCATCCGTCGCTTGCCGGTGGTTTCCCATGGTAAATTAATAGGGATCGTCACCGATCGCGATGTAAAGGATGCCTCTCCGGCAAAAACCACCTCTCTTGACATTCACGAACTTTATTACCTTCTTTCCGAGATGAAGGTTAAGGATGTCATGACCTCCAACCCCTTGACCCTTAAGGCTGGAGAAACCCTGGAAAAAGCGGCCTTGATCATGCTTGATGATAAGATCTCCGGGTTGCCCGTGGTTGATGACACCGGCCACCTGGTCGGTTTGCTCAGTGAGACCGACGTGCTGCGCGGTTTTATTCACAGCACCGGTATTCAGGACGGGGCGATACAGTTTATGCTGGACCTGCCCGATGCTTCCGGTTCGGTTACCAAGGTGATCGAGACCCTTCGCAAACATAATGCCAGGGTGCTCAGCATCCTGACCTCTTTTGCGGATGCCGCTCCCGGCACAAAGCGGGTTTCTCTTCGGATTATGGTTGAGGATGATAGTTTGGCCGAGGCGGTAATCAACGATATTAAAAACAATTATACGGTAATATTTTTAGGCCGTGATTCAATTAAGGATTTGCCCCGCCGGCGGAAGTAACTTCGGCTGGTAAGCAAAATCGGGATTGTTGTTTCAGCCCTGTCGTAGGCATCTGCCGGCGACAGGGCTTTTTTTATGTAGAACACCTTACGGGTTGATAAACTCCCGGGTGTCTTCGGGAATGGCTTGGGCCGGCCAAGGCAGCTGATTCTTTTTAAAGGCCTCCCAGGAAACCTCCTTGTCGTATTTGCTGCCCGGCTGTCCCGTCTCATTGTTGATCGGCAGGATGACGATCCCGGCCGGGATCTCAAATTCCCCGGAAGGGTAGAGCGCCTTGGCCTGGTTCATGAAGTCGAGCCAGATGGGGGCTGCTGCTTTTCCCCCTGTTTCCGTATCGCCCAGCGGAATTTTTTGGTCATGGCCCACCCAGACCCCGGCGGCAATTTGCGGGGTGTAACCGATGAACCAGGCATCCATATTCTGGTCGGTGGTTCCGGTTTTGCCGGCCGCGGGGATGCCTATGCTCCGCACGCTTTTGCCGGTGCCCTCGTCGATAACCCCTTCGAGCAGGCGGGTAACCTGGTAGGCGGTGTCCGCGGCCATGACCCGGCGGGCTTCGGGGCGATGTTCTTCCAGGATGTTGCCATTGCTGTCCGTGATTTTTTTGATAAAAGAGGAGGTGGTCAGGATGCCGTTATTGGCAAAAGCGGTGTAAGCCCTGGTTAGTTCCAGCGGCGAGATGCCGGAAGAACCAAGGGCCAGGGAGAGATTTGAGGAGAGGGGCGCGGTGATGCCCAACCGTTTGGCCAGGTCAATGGCCTTGGTCACGCCGATCTGCTGGAGTATTTTAATGGTGACCACGTTTCGGGAATAGACCAGGCCGTTGCGCAGAGAGGTCGGCCCGTAAAATTTTTCACTGAAATTTTGTGGTTCCCAAAACTCTTCGGCCTTCGCTCCCTGTAGATGCAGCGGTTCATCGATAATCATGGTGGCCGGGGTCATGCCGTTTTCAAGGGCAGCCGCATAGATAATTGGTTTAAAGGCCGATCCCGGCTGGCGGCGTGACTGGGTTGCCCGGTTGAACTGGCTTTTGCTGAAATTAGTGCCGCCGACCATGGCGCGGATCAAGCCGTTTTTTACCTCAATGGCAACAAGCGCCGCTTGGGGCAATTTGTTTTTGCTGTCCTGCTCCTGGCGAATGACCCAATTGGCGGCGCCACGACGAATGGCCATGGTGGCGGCTTTTTGTAACTGCTGGTCAAGGGTGGTGTAAACCCGGATGCCGCCGGTCAGCAGTTGTTGGCTGCCATATTTGTGTTCGACATATTTTTTTACATGTTGAATGAAGTAATTATTTTCCTTTGGGTATTCAGTTGGCGTGCCCCATAGCAAGGTCTGTTGAAAGGCCTTGCGGGCGGCGGTGGGTGTGATGTAGCCCTCGGCCGCCATGCGGTTGAGCACGTAGGCCTGCCGTTTTTTGGCCAATTTGAAATGGCGAAAAGGCGAGTATCTGCTCGGCGCCTGGGGCAGTCCGGCCAGCAGGGAAATTTCCGCCAGATTCAGATCCCGCACATGTTTGTCGAAATAGACCTCGGCGGCGGCCGCCACCCCATAAGCGCCGCTGCCGAGGTAGATCTGATTGAGGTAAATATGAATTATCTCTTTTTTGCTTAAGGCGTTGTCGATCCGGTAGGCGAGAATCGCTTCCTTGATTTTACGGGTATAGGTTTTTTCCGGAGTAAGCAGTAAGGCGCGGGCAACCTGTTGGGTAATGGTGCTGCCCCCTTGTCCCCGTGCTCCTGACTTGAGATTGTGGATCAGCGCCCGGCTGATCGACCAGGCATCGACCCCGCTGTGTTCGTAGAATCTGGCATCTTCCGCGGCCACAAACGCCTGGGGCAGAAGTTCGGGCATTGCCGATAAAGGGATGACCGTTCGATTTTGTCGGTATGCCCTGGCAATAGTCCGGCCCTGATCGTCATAGATGTAGGAGGTGTTGTTCGGCTGGTAGGCGGCCAGGGAGTTGATGGTCGGGACATCCAAGACGATGAAGAGGTAAAGGGTGGCGCCGATCATCATGGACAGGCAGAAAACGATAATCAGCAGAAAAACGGTGAGATGGACGTGGGTCCATGGTCGAGTCTTTCCGGCGGGCAAGGCGCGGGTTGGTTTATTTTTGTTAAGAATAGCCACGGTGACGTTCTGGTCTATAAAAAAATGGATGAATAATAATTGCTTGAAATTTCATGTAATAATACAAGGAGCTGCCCACGAGGTCACGATTTTTTTGTCAAAGGTTCACCGAGGCGATCGGCTATTTTGTTTCATAGCTACCACCTGGTTTCAGCTGAATTGAGCAAAATTTGTGCAGGACACCGCTGTAGTCGCGGATAATGATCGGCCGGCAATTATTGATTGTTTGTCCCAAACGAAGTTATTCACGCATAATTTCGCTGTCACCCATAAAAACATCCTTAATCAGGCTTTCCAGCCATAAAATCATCCCAGTCATTATGTTAGTGCCTCATTAGGTTTTTCGTCGCGCCGATCATGGCCGGTGTCTCCCATAACTGTTTTCTTGCTCGGATTATATCACCCTGGGTTAGTTGAAAGTAATTCCGCCTTCAAGTTTGTGACTCGTTTTTAAAATCTCGTTTGTCGATCTTGATAACACATCCATATTTATGGGTATGGCTCAGCTGGATTTGGTGATTTTCAGATTGTGATTAATCAGTTTGTAAGGTCGTTTTGTTGCGAATTTTTTGCAGGTAATTCGTCATCTCCAGCACCTACTTTTTGCGATGTTGCGATTTCCGGTTGTTGGTTGGTTTGTAAAAGGTAAAAAAAAATATTGAGGTAAAGGTTCGAAATTAAATGAAAAAATAATTTAACAATGATATTAAAGGATTTTCTTGTTTAGTTTATTTCTAAAAAGTTGTAAAAAAAATACGAAATGGTTATTGTAAGGTTAAGGTTAATTTCAACATTAAACAAAGGGTGGATATTATGCTTTGGTTTTGCTGGTCATTGACAGTAGTTTCTCTGGTTGCGATTATTTCTTTTACTTCCGTCGGCAAGGAGACGCGAAGTGTCTTGTTGTCATCACCGTCCAAGGATTGATGCAGGATGATTGGTTAATCTTGTGCGATCGGCAAGTTTTACACCAAGAAGTTGGCAGGAAACAGTTTAACTGTGCTATGATCTAAAGTGTATTAGTAAATGTCAGCTAATGACAGATGTTGTTGATAGTGGCGCATTTGAGGAATAACAACAGGTGGATTCCGGTGTAACTGCCGCCTTTGGTTTTTCCTCTTAAGTGTCTGTTTTTTTATTACCTAAAAAGGAGTGTTTTTAATGAATAACATTATAGCGAGTGTGATGCCGCAGGAGGGTGGGTTGGCTGCTAGTCCTTCCCGTTCCTACAATGCGATTATTACTGTCGGCGGGCTTCTTGCAGCAGTTGGCCTTGCGGCAGGACTTCATGCCATGCTCATTGGTCATGAGCATGCTTATGGGGTAACCCGCGAAGTACCCTGGGGGTTGTTGATTGCCGCCTATGTTTTTTTTGTTGTAACCTCTACCGGCCTTTGTCTTGTTTCCGCCATCGGCCATGTGTTTGGCGTTGAGGCGTTTAAGCCCATCGCTAAGCGTTCGGTATTTCTGGCAATTATAACCATTATTGCCGGTTTTTTTGTCATCGCCTTTGAGATCGAGAATCCATGGCGGATGCCGATCTACAATATGCTTTCTCCTAACCCCACCTCAAACATCTGGTGGATGGGTACTCTTTACGGAGCGTATCTCTTTTTTATGGTTGTCGAGTTTGCGCTGTTGCAGTTAGAAAAACACAAAGTTGCCGGCATCTTCGGCCTGCTTGGCCTGGTAGCCGGTATTGCCGCCCACAGTAACCTGGGCGCGGTTTTCGGTTTGTTGGGCGGCCGTGAATTTTGGCACGGTCCTTATATGCCTATTTACTTTATTACCTCTGCCATGATGTCCGGTTGTGCCGCGGTAATTTTCTTTCACTGGGTAGGCTACAAAGCCAACGGCTGGAAGATGAGCGAAAAACTTGAGGCCTCTCTTTGTTCAACCGCCAAGCTCGGGGCGACTTTAATCGCGGTTATCATGTTTTTCACCACCTGGAAGATGATTTCCGGGATCAGTGGTCAGCCGCCGGGAAAATATGAGGCCATGATGTCGCTGATTAATGGTCCTTATGCGGTAAACTTTTGGGTTGGCGAGGTGATGCTGGGGATGGTTGTGCCTTTTATCCTGATCCTTTCCGCGCGGGCCAAGAATCTCCCCGTTCTTTTCTCCGCTTCGGTTTCCGGCATTATCGGCATCTTCTTTATGCGCTATGATTTGGTTGTCGTCGGGCAAATTGTCCCGCATTTTCATGGCATGGGTATAAACGAACTGCCGCATCTCTTTACCTACACCCCATCTTTACACGAGATAATGATTACCGTTGGCGCTGTTGGTCTTACCGTCATGGGCTTCCTGATGGGTGAGCGTCTTTTCAGGGGTCATCTTTCCGAGGACCACTAAGAAGAAACGATAAGGAGTGATTGTGATGGAGTCTAAAAGGAAAAATTCAATTCAGCCGTTGCGGCCGGATTTGCCGATTTACCCAATCGGAGTCGCGGCCAAGCTGCTCGATGTGCATCCGCGAACGTTACGCATCTATGAAGAAGAAGGATTTATCCAGCCCCACCATAAAGGCTCACGGCGGTTCTTCTCTTTAAATGATGTAACCTGGATTTCGTGTATGCGGTCAATGATACATGATCAGGGGATAAGTATCCCCGGTTTAAAGATGTTGCTGGGCTTTGCCCCATGTTGGGAAATAGCCGAATGTCCTAAGGATGTTTATAAGGCTTGTGGGGCACGGGTTGATAAGACCAAGAAAGGTGCTGATCGAGCTGCTGATAAACAAGGTCCGGCGCCCAAGATGAAAAGTGAGGCTCGGTAAGGCTGGGGCCTAGACCTTATTGTAGATAAAGTCGGTGATTAATCGATTGTATGAGATCGCCCCGGTTAGATGAGCACGATTTTTTTTGCCGAGTAATTTATTGGTAACAAGATTTAATTGGTTAATTTTCTGAAGGTGGTATGGGGTCGATCCGGCCCGAGTAGAAACGCTTTTCAGAATCATATTTGAGGAGACATTTGATGAAGGTCAACGATCTGGAAAAACTTAAAAGCGAGGGGATAGAAAATCTCCCTTCGGAAGAACGCCGTCGTTTTTTACGCTTTGGCTTGGCTGTTACCGGTGTTTTTCTGGGAGGGTCTGTTCTCTCTCTCACTTCTACTCGTAACGCCCAAGGGGCAATGGGCCCGGTGCCGCCCGCGGGCAAGTTTCCGTATAAACCGCATTATACCATGGTTATCCGTCAGAACAGGTGTATTGACTGTGAGCGCTGCATGGAGGCCTGCACCAAAACCAATAATGTTGCTTCATATGGTTATCGCACCACAATTTTAGAGCAGGAAATAGATCTCGGTCGTGGCGAGAAAGGGCGGATGTTCATGCCGGTTCTCTGTAACCATTGTAACCGGCCGCCTTGCGTAAGGGTTTGCCCCACCACGGCTACCTTTAAAAACAAGGAAAACGGTATTGTCATGATGGATTATGATCGTTGTATCGGTTGCAAAACCTGTATGGCGGCTTGTCCTTATAATGCTCGGTATTTTAAAGAGGAAAATCGGGCCATTGATAAGTGTAATTTCTGTTTTGATACCCGTATTTCAAAAGGTGAGAGCAAAACCGCCTGTGCGGCCGCTTGCCCGGCAGGGGTCAGGATTTTTGGAGATCTGACCAATTACGATGATGAGGCTTACCAGTTGATCCATACCCCAGAGAAGGTGGTTTGGGTCTTACGTCCTGAGACCGGTGCTATGCCAAACGTATTTTATATGAACGATTAATTGACGGAAAATGAGGTTCATGATGAAACGGAACAATAAAGATATATTTTTGATTTTTGGCTTGCTGGCACTGGCCTGTGTTTTATTTGCCGGGCAGGTATACGGCGAAGAAGAATACGATGAAGAAGCTTATGGCCCACTTAAACCCATTGTTTGGGCAAAGCCGGTAAAGGGCGTTGTTTTCCTGCACAAAACCCATACCATGGGAGCCGGTCTTGAGTGTGACAGTTGTCATAACGGCGAAATGTTTGAGATGGCAGCAGGCACTGCGGAAGAGAATGATGATTTTACCATGGCTTCCTTGTATGAAGGTAAATATTGCGGTTCTTGCCATGATGGTGAAACTGCTTTTTCTTCAAAAACCCGTTGTGCTACCTGTCACGTCGGCGTAAAGGGCTATAATCGGTTGACCGGCGTTGTTCTCCACGATGCAGAGGGTGGGAATCATTAATAGTTAGTGGTTATCAAATTTTGTTTGTTAAAAAAGCGACAAGCCATTATTGGTTTGTCGCTTTTTTTTTATGACCATCAAATTTCAGCCGGCTTGAGGCAAGTTTTAGTTTGCTCTTAACTCTCAATCTTCGGTTGGCTCATTATTGGATTTAAGGCCATATTTTTCAATCTTACGCCGCAGGGTATCCTTGGAAATCTGTAATTCCCGGCAGGTGGTCATTTTTTTCCACTGATTTCTTTCAAGTGCGTTAAAAATGGCCGTTTTTTCAATTTCATCAAGGGGCTGTGCTTTGTTGAGGCAGAGCGAGGTGGATATGTTGTCCTCTCTTGCCGGGGCAAAAGGTTCCGGGAGATGTTCCGGTTGAATATAGCCGCCGTGGCAAAGAATAAACGCATATTCGATAATGTTTTGCAGCTCACGGATATTTCCGGGGAAATCGTGGCGCATGAGAATGCTCAACGCACTGTCCGACACCCCGACAATATCCTTTCCCTGCTGGGCGCTGAACTGTTTGGCGAAATGGTCGGCCAGGATGGGGATATCTTCCATTCTCTCCCTTAAAGGGGGCAACATTATCTTGACAATGTTCAGCCGATAGAAAAGATCTTCTCGGAAGGTGCCGTTTTTGACCAAGGTCGGCAGATCCCGGTTGGTGGCGGCAATGATTCTGACATCCGCCCGGATTGGTTCATTTGAACCAAGGGGTTCATAGACCTTTTCCTGGAGAACCCGTAGCAGCTTTACTTGAAGCGCGGGGCTGATGTCGCCGATTTCATCAAGAAACAGGGTGCCTTGATCTGCTTTGGCGAACCGACCCGGGTGATCCTTTTTTGCGTCGGTGAAGGCGCCGGCCTTGTAACCGAACAGTTCTGATTCAAGCAAGTTTTCCGGTAACGCCCCGCAATTGATTGCGACAAATGGTTTTTTGCTGCGCCGACTTGAGTTTTGGATCGCCCTGGCCACCAGTTCCTTGCCGGTACCGCTTTCTCCTAACACGAGAACATTGCTTTCGCTGTTGGCAATTTCCGGCAGAATGTCGAAGATTCGCTGCATGGCCGAGCTTTTGCTGATAATTTCACCAAAGGTGTAGCGTTTGGACAGCTGTTTTCTCAGCTCTTCCACCACGCTTAAATCACGAAAGGTCTCGACCCCGCCGATCACATTGCCCTCATGGTCAAGCAAAGGGGCGGCGCTTATGCTGATCGGTATTTTCTGGCCGTCGATATCATGGATGAAGATTGATCTGGTCGGCACCGGCTTCCCGGAGTAAAGGCTCTGGGCAATGGCGCAGTTTTCCCCGCAAATGCTCGAGTGGAAAACATTGGCACAGGACATGCCCAAGGCATCCTCTTGTTTCCAGCCGGTAATCTGCTCGGCGGCGCGGTTGAATGAGGTGATCCGCCAATTTCTATCAACCGTGAATACCCCATCCGCAATGCTTTCGAGGACAAGATCCTTGGTCATTACCGAGGTGAGGTCGCGGAAGGTTTCCACCCCGCCGATCACCGCCCCGTCCGGTGCGGTCAGCGGCGCCGCGCTTATGTTGATGGGGATGGTGTGGCCGCTTTTATTAGTGATAAAGATCGATTGACTGCTGATGGGCGTGCCGTTTTTCACACTTTGGGCGAGGATGCATGTATCCCCGCAAATACTTGAGTGGAATATATCGCGGCATCTGGCCCCCACGACCTCCTTGGCAGTCCAGCCGGTAATCTGCTCGGCGCTTTTATTAAAGGATGTAATTCTGAAATTTTTATCAACCGTAAACACCCCATCGGCAATACTGTCCAGCACCATCGAGTCGTTTTGGGTCGGGTCGTTGGCATCGCGCATGCCGATTATGGCGCCGGTGAGCTTGCCGTTCTGATCAGGGATAGGAATAGCCGTTACCAGGGCGATGGTCGTTTCCTTGTGGCCGGGCTTGTTGATGACGATGCTGAAATTATGCAGGGCTTTTCCGGAGGCAAGCGGTCCGTAAAGGTTGCAAAGAGCCTCGAATCTTCCGGCCCCGCTGAATACCTCCTTGCAATTTTTGCCAAGGGTATCCTTTTGGTCGATTCCCAGCAGGGTTACCGCCCCGTCATTGAACGAGGTGATCTGCCATTTTTCGTTGACGGTAAACACGGCATCCTGCACCGAAGGGGTGCCTGGAGAGGGTGATTGAGGGGTCGCTGTCATCGCGGGTTCGTCCCGGTTATTTTTGAGGGATAAAAGGAATCAGGGAACAGGGTCATGGCGCAATAATATGTTTATCCCGATGGATGATAAGTTTTTAGTTTAAAGCTTAAGTTCCTAATTTGCAAGTAATCTCATTAGGATTCAATAAGATAGAGGTTTATACCTCATTTTTAACAGGCCATTCTCGCTCTGTTTTTTTGCAATTTTTTTTAATGTAATACCGGGGCAATTTTAATAAGGCGCAAAAAGCGTCTTCATTGCAAGGTCTATTTTCAAAAGGGTGAAATTATCGATTTATGCTCTGTTTTTTGCCGTCCATATTAAGGATTCTCTCCTGATTTGCCTTAAATCTCCGGGGGTTGCCGATCACATCTTACATTTTGCTTGTAGGGGTTGGCTGATTAACTGGGCGTTGGGGCTTATTTTGCGCCTACCGACACTGGGTATTGGGCGCGAAATAAGCCCATTGTCCGTAATGTATTGACTTTAATTTTTTCCCTAACGCCATGGAAAAAATTAATATCATGGTTTTAACTTCACGTTTTTATTCGACAAATTAATTTTGAGTCATTTTTTATCCTGCAAGGATGAAAGCGTGGCACATCCATTGCTCTTAGTAGCTGCCAACAACGGCAAATTAAGTTGGCCATATATAACTATTAAGAAGAAATGGAGGAATGATTATGTCGAGCACTTTTACAGTAGCAGAGGTGATGGGGCAAGAGGTTGCAAAACCCACCACGCCGATGATAACCAAAGCGACAATAGCGAGTGTGATGCTGGCTCTTGTCGGGGTATGCGCCGGTCTTTACGCCCAATATGTGGGACATCATAATGCTTTTGCCAATACCCGTGAAATGCCGTGGGGCATTCTGATTGCCAATTATGCCTATTTTGCAATAATATCCACCGGTCTGTGTCTGCTTTCCGTCTTAAGTCATATCTTCGGCAACAATCGACTTACCCCGCTTGCCAATCGCATGGTTTATCTTTCCATTGTCGTGATTTTCGGCGGTTTTGTCATCATCGGGCTTGAGCTTGAAAATCCGCATCGCATGCTGCTCTATAATATTATTTCACCCAATCTCACCTCAAACATCTGGTGGATGGGAACCCTGTACGGGATGGCGGTCGGGTTCATGTTCTTAGAGTTTTATCTGATTATGGCCGGAAAATATTCCTTCGCCCTTGTTCTTGGCGTATTCGGCGCCCTTGCCGAACTTGCCGCCAACACTAATCTCGGTGCTGTTTTTTCCACTCTGTCCGCTCGTCCATTCTGGTACGGCTCGCAATTGCCGGTATATTTTCTTGCCTCGGCGGTATTGACCGGCGCTGCCGCCCTCACCGTTTTCACCAGTTGGTCGTATAAGCTGCAGGACGAGGAAATGAGTCCGGAAATAAGAAAGGGGATAGAAGGGGCCGGCAAGGTGATGTTTACCACCCTGATCCTCATCGCGGTTGCGACTTCCTGGAAATTCATCTCCTGCTTTGTCGGCGGGACCGAAGAGGGCAGGCTTGCCGCCCTCACTCTGTTAAACGGTCCTTTGGCCACCAACTTTTGGGTATTTGAGATAGCGGTTGGTATGTTGTTTCCTCTGGTTATCATGACCCTTTCCAGAATGAAAAGTGTGTCGGCCCTTAC
This sequence comes from Deltaproteobacteria bacterium, assembly GCA_013349285.1. Lineage (GTDB taxonomy): Bacteria > Desulfobacterota > Desulfobulbia > Desulfobulbales > Desulfurivibrionaceae > DUZU01. Next base: position 55,295 of record DUZU01000016.1, read on the forward strand.
TACGGCGGCGATTATGATTTTGATCGGCGCCTATTTTCAGAGATATGATCTGGTGGTGGCCGGTCAGATTATTCCGGTCTTCAACGCAGACGGCACAATGCAGAATGCTCTGGCCTATATGCCGTCACTTACGGAGTTTCTTGTTGCCTTAGGCGGTTTTGGGGTTGTTGCTTCCGGCTATATGTTCGGGGAGCATTTTTTGGGGAAGGTATTTCGTCAGGCAGGTCATAACTAGGGTACGGTAAAGGTTTAGCCTCAATCTCTGCGGGCCGCATATGAAATATTCCGCAGGGGTTGAGGACAAGGGAGAATAAAATGATATCCAGTAATAAGGCAATTTTTACGATTGGAATCGCTGCGAAAATGTTGGAGGTCCACCCTCGAACCCTGCGTATATATGAAAAGGAAAATTTTGTTAAACCATATCGAAAAGGCCAATGGCGCTATTACACGATGGACGATATCAAATGGGTTCAGTGTTTGCGTGATATGATTCATGGCCACGGCATCAGTATCGCCGGCATAAAAAAACTTTTGCTCTTCACGCCCTGTTGGAACATTTCAGACTGTTCATCGGAAAAAAGGAAACAATGCACAGCCTTTATGGCCAGCGGCCTTGTTCCCCGGAAAATTATGCTCAAGCGTATTGGTGGCGCAAGCGACATCGCGGTATGAAAAGCATTTTAACTCAGAGACTTAGGGGGATAGCCATGGGAGTCTTATTGCATAAATTTGATAAAGGTAGTTTTTTGCACCTCGGTAGTAAGGAAATTGCAGAAAAAAAAGCAAGTGTAATCTCTGGTCGAAATGTTGCAGAGATTGGCTGGGGTGCCTGTACCTTCATTCTGTTTCTGATGCTTGGCCCATTTTCAGCTATAGCGGCGATGGGAGGGCTTGCCTCTCTGGCTAAGGATGCCAACCAGGTCTATCCCGAGTCGATTAATTAACTGGTGGGTGTTGAGGCGGGGGATGTAACCGGTGGGATGGTGATTGCCGCTGTTAGCAACAAAAAAGAGGCTGCCTGTTAAGGCAGCCTCTTTTTTTATAGATTAACAATCCTTTAACAAAGGATGTTATTTTTTAACATGACATGCAGCACACTTGGTTGGTCCTTTTTTGTCGTTGTGACCGGCTTTGTGGCAACCTTTGCATTTTTCGTGGGCGGCTTTCATGAAGCTGTCAACCTTCTTGTTGGCAATTTTCTGGCCGTCATGGCAGGTTTCACATTTATGCTCCTGGCCTGCTACGTAAGGACCCTGGGTGCCGTCTGCCGCCTGGGTGTGATGACATTCCTTACATTCCATCATGTCCTGATGTTTTTTGTGCGGAAAGGTTGCCGGTTTTTTGGCTTTAGCGGTGGTGAGAACCATAACCTCAGGACCCTTGTCGGAAGCAATGCTGTTACTGGCAACAGCAAAACCGAAAACAAGAGCGAATGCAGTAGAGCAGATAATTGTCTTCTTCATTGTCCCTTCTCCCAAATTAAAATTGAATTATGAAAAGTATGTTGCTGAATTATTATTCAGTCACAAATGTTGTTTTATATACCCCTCTGCCGATCTTTGTCAAGGCTGAAGGGGATAAGTATTAACTTTATTGCTTAGGCTCTTTTACTTAGTTGCCACCGTAACTGTGCAGGCCGGAAAGCAGGAAGTTGACGCCGTAGTATGTGAAAATTACGGAAAGGAAGCCGATAATGGCAAGCCATGCGATACGTTTACCCCCCCAGCCCCTGGTAAAGCGGGCGTGCAGGGCTGCCGCATAGACGAACCAGGTGATCAGCGACCAGGTTTCCTTAGGGTCCCAACTCCAGTAAGTGCCCCAAGCCGAGTTGGCCCAGACCGCACCGGTGATGATACCCGCCGACAGCCACAAGAAGCCGAAAACAAGGGTGCGGTGGATTATGTCGTCTATCTCTTTCAGGCTCGGCAGGCTGGCCAGGATCGAACCCTGGGCCGGTTTTTCGTTCCGTGCCTTGATCAGATACATAAAGCCGATGCCGCAGGCCACCGCGAAGGCGGCATAGCCGATGAAACAGGTGATAACATGGGCGATCAACCAGTTGCTCTGCAGGGCCGGGATCAACGGCTTGATTTCCTTGCCGAATTGCGCGGAAAAAGAGGCATAGGCCATACTGGCCGAGGCAAAGGGCATGGAAAAGGCGCCAAGGGTTTGGTTTTTGTATTTGAATTCCAGGCCCAGGTAGAAGAGGGCAATGGACCAGGCAAAGAAAACCAGGGATTCGTACATATTGGAGAGCGGCGCATAGCCGATTCCCATCTGGTGCGATTCATACCAGCGTAAGCCGATCCCCGCCGAGTTGATCAGAAAGGCAACGGTTGTTACCAGGGTGGCTGCCATCCCAAATTTTTTAGCGCGAAAAACTAAAATGGTAATGTAGCAGAAAGATGAGAAAAGATACGCAAAGGTGGTTATGCCCAAAAGCTGTGAACTGTCCATAAATGTCCTTTAGGTGGTTTGAATCGTATCGTTTTGTCTGAAACGTTCGGAAAGAGCTGAAAAGTCTTTTTCAAAACCAAGTTTGTTTTTGCTGCTGGTACCGCAAACCAATACCCGGCATTGACCATCTTCTTTATTAATATAAACCCAAATTCTCCGGTGGGATAGAAAGAATGCCACATAGAGGCCGACCAGCATCAGGATACAGCCGAAGTAGACAGTCCAAACGCCCGGATCCTTGGTGACCTGCAGGCCGGTGGCATAGAGTTGGCTGGCGTAAAATTCGTATTCGCCGTCAGGGCTGACCAGGGTCCGGGTGGTATCGCCGTCCATCCAGAAGGTTTCCGGGTTACCGCTACCATCACTGAACCAGACTTTAAGGCGGGCCATCCCTCTGGTTTGTTGCATATTAATGATGCCGAACTCGACCTTGGTGCCGGGCCAGCTGGTTTTTTGGCCAAATGGGATTTCAAACCCCTGTTGTCTGCCTGTTTTTTTATTATAGATCTCAACTTTCAGACCCTGAAGGGCATCGTAGCTTGCCTGGTAAAAGGTGATTCCTCTATAGTCAAGCGGGTCGTTGACAATGATAGATTTGCTGAAGCTCAAGTTGTTGCTGCGATCCATAACCGTAAGGTCGGAGCGATATTCCTTGGGCATGCCACTATCATATAAGGTTAGCTTGAAGCTGTCGCAGCGCACTTCAAAGCCAAGGGGGATCGGTTTGTTGGTGCCGTACTGGTAGATTTTATCGGTTGATCCTCCTTCGGGGATCATGATGCTGCCCTTGTAGCCGGCCACCGTCCCGATGATGGCGCCCGCGAAAATAAGCAGAATACTCAAATGCACTGCGTAAACACCAAGCCTGCACCAGGCCTGTTTCTGGGAAAAGAGCAGAGTTGAATTTTCTTTTTCGTCAGCTTTGGCTTTCCAGCCGCCGTCGGTCATGATTTTCTTGACGGTTGCCGTGGCGGTCGCCATCTCCCCGGTGATTAAAAAGGAGGAGCGAAAAGGCATTTTGGCCAGGGTGTCAATGGGCTGGCGTAAATTGTCCATGACCACCATGCGCCAAACATTGGGCAGTCTGTCGATGGTGCAGATAATGAGGTTGATGCTGAACAGGGCCAGGATGGCGACGAACCACCATGAATTATACATGTCAGCAAGATCGAGAATCTGAAAAAGCCGCCCGAGTTCAGGTCCGAATTCCTTGATGTAGAAAGCGGGTGGGTTTTTCTGTGGTATCAACGTGCCGATGATGGAGGTGCTGGCAAGGATAAACAGGGTTATGAGGGCAAGCTTTACCGACGCAAAAAAACGCCAGAGCATGTTATCGTTTTTCTTCATATAATCCTTTTTATGGTCTTTTGTCTGGGGCAAGAACCCGCACCGGATTAAGAAAGGGCGTTGCACAGTGCCAAAATGTTAAACGTTATTTTCTACTCTTGAACAAAGGTGACTGTCAATAGAAATATCAGGATAAGTATTGGCGGAAAGCGCGGTTGCCCGTCTTCATATCGTTAAATTGTCATCACGGCAACTATTCATTTATTCACTGACAATGTCAAAGACGAATTAGTTCATTTTTTTTGTCGGTTATTTTGGCCGAGGACTTTTGCTTAAATAAAATACTTGCCAATCAACGGAAGACGATGTATAAATTCTGGTCTTCATCAAGCAAATATCACCGGCGCTATTGTCGGTAATTAATTTTAAGATTTTAAAAAAAACCCCCTTTTTGGGATTTGGGTGTTTGATAAAGGAGTAAGGTTATGGCAAAGAAATGTGAGATTTGTGGTAAGGGGCCGGCAACCGGCAATAACGTCAGTCATGCCCATAATAAAAACAGGCGTCGGTGGCTTCCTAATCTGCAGCGTGTTCGCATGGCGACCCCTGGTGGCAATGCTACCCATGTACGGGTTTGCACCCGTTGCATTCGGTCCGGCGCCATTGTCAAACCTGCCTGATCATCTGTTTTAAAATATTGTTAAAAAAAAATCGGCCTGCTTATGCAGGCCGATTTTTTTTTGTCTTTGCCGCCGGGTGTTATCAGCCTCTTTTGGCCTCGATAATCCCGTCAATATTTCTGATATGTTGCAGCAGGCGCAGCATGTGCTCCCTGCTGTTGATCTCGACGATAAGGTTGAATCGGGCCAAGCCGCCGGGGGAGGTGCTGGCCTCCATATTAATGATATTGGCGTCATCATTGCTGATGGTATTGCTCAGGTTGGCCAGTAGTCCTTTCTGGTCCTGGGCAATGATCTGAATCTGCGCCCGATGGGTCGATTTGATCCCTTCGGCCCAGTTCACGGCAATCCGGCGTTGCGGATCGCTGGCCAGCAGGTTGGGGCAGGTGGCTTTGTGGACGGAGATGCCCCGGCCTGCCGTGATAAAGCCGGAAATGTCATCACCTGGTACCGGCATGCAGCAGTGGCTGATCTTGGTGAGGATCTCGTCGGAGCCCTCCACCAGGATAACATTGCCCTGGTCTGATTTTTTCTTTTCTTTAACAACGGCTGTTTCGACCGTCTCTTTCGGCGGCTCTTCGATAACTTCTTCGGGCTGCATCTGCTTGACAATGGCGGTGACGGTGATCTTGCCGGTGCCCACTTTCCGGATCAATTCTTCCAGGGAATTGCAGTAAAGGTTTTTCAAGATTTCTTTGAGATGGCCGGTCTTGATGATCTTTTTAAGGCTCAAGTTATGTTTTTTGAGTTCTTTTTCACAGACCTCGCGACCGACCTGCAGGGCTTTTTCCCGCTCTTCCTGGTTCAGCCACTGCTTGATTCGATTTTTAGCCCTGGTGGTTTGGGCTATATTGATCCATGAGGGGTTGGGCGTCTGGTTGGGCGAGGTGAGAATTTCCACCAGGTCGCCGTTCTTGAGCGTTGTTTTCAGCGGCGCGATCTGGCCGTTGATCTTGGCGCCGATACAGCGATTACCGACCTCGGTATGGATGCTGAAGGCAAAGTCGATGGGGGTGCTGCCCCGCATCAGTTCCTTGACCTCGCCGTTGGGGGTAAGGACAAATATCTCCGCTTCATAGAGCTCACCCTTGACCGCATCGAGAAATACCCTGGGGTCTTCCAGTTCCTGCAGGGTGTTGACCAGCTGTTTCAGCCATTTGAAAAGCCGGGCGTCCTTATCGGTAATCGATTTCCCTTCCTTATAAGCCCAGTGGGCGGCGATACCTTCCTGGGCGATGCGATCCATTTCCGCGGTGCGGATCTGTACCTCCATGAATTCGCCGCGGGGGCCGACCACAGAGGTGTGCAAGGATTGGTACATGTTGCCCTTGGGGGTGCTGATGAAATCCTTGAAGCGCCCGTCGATCGGTGACCACAGGGAGTGGATCACCCCCAGGGTTTCGTAGCATTCCTTCACCGAGTTGACGATGATGCGGAAGGCGACCTTGTCATAGACCTTTTCCAGGGGAATGTTCTGGGCAATGAGTTTTTTGTAGATGCTGTACAGATGCTTGGGCCGGCCGAGCACAACAAAATCGGCCAGGCCGTGTTCGGTCAGTTTTTGGTTGAGCAGGGCTTTTATCTCGTCAACATAGGTTTCGCGGTCAACCAGCGAGGTTCTGATCTTGTTGGAGAGATCTTCGTACTCTTCCGGATTAAGGTAGGAAAAGGCGAGATCCTCCAGCTCCCTTTTGAGCCAATCGATCCCGAGGCGGCTGGCCAAGGGGGCGAACAGGTCCATGGTTTCCCGGGCGAATTCGAGCTGCTTTTCCCTGGGCACGTATTGCAGCGACTGCATGTCGTGCAGCCGGTCGGCGAGCTTGACCAGCAGAACCCTG
>DUZU01000017.1 GCA_013349285.1 Deltaproteobacteria bacterium
GTTTGCGTAATCTTCATTATGGCTTCTCCTTTTTGTTAGCAGATAGTACCGGTTGTGAGCGACAACCCTCATATTGTACATCAGCTCTTGAAGGAGAAGCCTTTTTGTGCGCTGCCTAATAGTATGTTCAGGGGAAAATCTGGCCTGCGGCCAGTTTTCCCCTGATCTTGGTCGTTATACAGAGAAAAAAATGAAAGATGAATTTATTGAATATGAGCTTGTTTTAGAAAGTCAAAGCTCTGGAGATATCATTTTTCTTAAATCCCTTTTAGATGCAGAACAAATCACTTATTTCGTCCAAGGTGAACATGTTTCACATTATGTGTACCACTCAGTTCCAATGAGGCTGATTGTAAAAAAGGGAGAAGTAGCAAAAGTTCAGGAATTATTAAAAAACGTCGAACTCTCTTCTACTTATAGTGGTTTTAAACGCTCAGGGAAGAATAACGAAGTATAACACACTGCATAAAAGTGAACTAAATGGAACAAGCCATCAAAATGTTCATAATTTGCCTGGCAAGTATTGTTCCTGTTGGTGGTCTAATCTATTTAGCTGCTAGCATCAAATCAGGAAAAATTATTACAAGAGAACCGTCAAAACTACTCGTCTATAAAACGGTAAGCAGAAAAGAAGATCAAAAAGCATTTTGGGTTTCATGGTCCGCCATTTTTATCTTCTTTATGGCCATGTTTATATTTTTTGTCTTTCTTACAGTTTCGAAATGGGACCTGCCAATTGAAAGCTTTGTAAGACTTTAAAACAACAATGAATTGTATAACAATATAATTAAGCGGACTGGAATAAGCGCTGCCATGTTTCCTGATAATCCGTGGCCAGCCGCTTATCTCGTCGTTATAAGTCTACAAACACAAAACAATTATGCTCATACTTGAAATCGTCTCTTTTATCGCAACTATTATCCTTGGTGTCCTTTGGATCAAGTTTCCAAATTACAACTGGGAACCGTGGATAGTTCTATGCGGCGCCGTCACCTTAGCAGCGGACCTAATTCGTCGAGTCACCAATGAAAGGCATTCTAAAGCATCGTCAGTTATAATCCCCCCGCAAAACGCTAGAACCCTGAGTCAAGAGGCAAAGTGGCTCAAAAGTAATATTCATGAAGCAAAACTTAGCGAATCGTTGCCGCGAGCACTCCAGTTCTCTAAAAGTATTGATAACAAGAAACTGGAACGATGGATTCGCCTTGAATTATATGGTTACAACAAAGATGGCGGAATGACTGACAATGACTTTGTTCCTGAATATAGAGCCGTGACCGGACGATGGGTGGATCAATTCAATCAGATGTTAGACATTACTCATTACTCAGGAGACATTTCTATCGTCAATGAATACCGATTTCGTTACGGTGTTGCCAAGCTTGAAGACCTAGCATCTAGACATGATATGCAAAATATTGCAGATGAACATTTTATTAACTTATTGCGGGAACATATGGGCGTCGAAGTAATTCGGTTCTGTTTCAGCCCAGTAGAAATTCGTGGGGTTCTTGATACAATACGAAATAAACTTGCGGAGATGGTGCTGGATTGCTTATCGAGTGAAAAAGCATCCTTATAACCAGGCAATCAAGGGGAAAACAGCCCCTCCGGGTCAATTTCCCCTTATCTTAATCGTTATGTTCAAACTAAATAGGAAATAAAATGACCATCGATTACGAGTTTTTGAAAATCTTTGGATATATATTCGTATATCCTCTCATGGTTATTTTTATGACAACCAAAATTGCCAAATGGCATTTTGAAAAAGATATAAAAAAGCAATATTTGTTAGCAAAAGATTCAGTCGCTAACGAGTTAATTCTTGCCATTTCAAATATGCTAGTTGCAATGTGGGACTTAGCAAACACAGACAAGTTAATTAAAGACGGAAAATTAGATGGCCAAGATAAAAACGTATTAAACAATATTCAAAATCTTTATAATAAAATTCATGAGAATACTATGGCTAGCTATCTTTACCTAGGCAAAGCAGGGCTGTATTTTGGAACAAATATTGTGGAAGAAATTTCGGAATTTCAATCTGAATTAAACAATATGATATCTGAAAATAATCTTGAAGTATTTTCAATGGACAGATGGGGAGAGTATAGAAGACAGAAAATATTGCCAGTATTAAACCAGTTACATGCCGAATTAAAAGGCACTGTTTTCGACGGAATAAAATCATTCAGGCTTTATATAACCTAATATAACACCAAAACATAACCAGGCAATCAAGGGGAAAACAGCCCCTCCGGGGCGATTTCCCCTTATCTTAATCGTTGGCTTACTTAATAGGTAACACCCATAAAATGAGAAACCTGAAAGCATTATTAAAAGAATTGCCAAAATTAACCTTTGTGAATTTGCTGAAAGCACTTTTTGCAATAACTGTTGTCGCGACAATAGGTTGGCTCGGCGGTATCTTTCATGTTTATCAAACCATATGGACATACTTAAAAATATTGCTCCAATCACAAACCCCACTGTGGGCAACAATATCACTCCTGGCCTTGTCCAGTCTTTGGTTGTACTTAATAACATCTCATAAAAAAACATTTAGAAAGTCCTCCGGGGGGACAGATTTATTCTCGGCAATGGGAGTAAAATGGCTTGTTTCTTATCAACATAAGTCCATAATTCATTTTGATGAGAATCCATTTTGCCCACATCATAAAACTAGAATGGTAGGAATCAGAGACAGTTTTGTTTGCCCTCAAGATAATTGCAATTTTAAAATATCCAGACAGGACTTAGCATTCGCATTGACTCCAGCCAAGAATATTGTTGAGGCTCTAATCCTAGAAAAATAAAACCAGCCAACCAAGCGCTACAGAAGGAAAACAGCCCCTTCGGGTCTATTTCCTCTGAGCTAGGTCGTTCCGAAAAAATGATTTTCCAAAACGTAAAATCAATAAGTTGCAATACACACATTCCGAAAAAGATAATCGATAACTATCTGAAATTAATATAAAATTTAGGTGATCCGTAATCAGTAGGTCAGCGGTTCGACTCCGCTTATTGGCTCCAGTAATATCAAGGGTTTCCGGTTAATTTCGGGAGCCCTTTTTTCGAAAGAAACCACTCTATTCGTACTTGAAATTCTCCCCTTGATCATGATTTTTATCCCCTTGCCTTTTTAAGAAAAAGGATTATCATAAGTTGATGTTTAAGTATTTAACTTAATACCTTAATACTGGTTGGTGCTGTAATTGCCGATCTCCTCGTTATTTTCGTTGCCTGCAACTTCTTGATTTCATGCTTTAAATTTTTTTTGTGTGGGTAGCAAGATAATGTTAGGATGGAGTCGGGTGTAAGCCTATTTGGATAAGTAAATATGTGCCTGTCGATCGGGGTTGATCGTTTCTCGCGGTAGCCTCGGCCCTGGGCCACTGAATTTCAACAATAAAAAAGATAGATCATGCCATGCGAATCAGAAAATTAAGCCTATTGTCCCTGCTCTTGTTTCTTGCGGTTGCCCTCTCGCTGCCAACGCTGTCCATGGCCGATGCGCAACCGGCCCTGCCCGCGGTTTGGACCGTGCAGCAGGCGGTGCGCTTTGCCCTGGCTAACAGCCCCGACAGCCGGATCACCCGTCAGCGGATCGATGCCGCCCGGGCCATGGTGCGGCAGAGCAAGGCCGCCTTCTATCCCCGGCTCGGGATCAGTTCCCAGTACAGTCAGACCAATAACCCCATGTACTCCTTCGGTAATATTCTCAACCTCGGGGCCTTTAACCAGTCCATCGATTTTAATAATCCCGGCCGGACGGACGACTTGAACCTGGCCGCTCATCTTGAGTATCGGCTCTTTAACGGCGGCCGCGATCTGGCGGGGCTGGGGGCGGCTAAGGCCTCGGTCACCGCGTCCAGCAGCGACGCCCAGGCCTTGCTGGGTCAGCTTGGCTTTGAAGTGGTGCAGAGCTTTTTTGTTATTGTTCAGGCCGGGGAAACCGTGCAGGCCCGGCAGTCCCAGGTTGAGGCGATCAGCGGCTCCTTGGCGGTTGCCAGGGCGCGTTTTGAAGCCGGCGCCCTGCTGCGGACCGATCTGCTCAACCTTGAGGTGCAGGAGGCCGATGCCAGGGAGAACCTGATTGCGGCCCAACATGGACTGGAGCTTGCCAAACGCGGCTTTCTTAACCTCCTCGGCCTGGAGGGCGGCCAGGTCGTCCTTGATCCCCAGCCGGACATGGTGCTGCCGGTGCCGCTTGATACGAGTTGCGACCGGCGGCCGGAGTTGCAGAGTCTTGATGCCGTAATCCAGGCCGCCGAGGCCCGGGTCCGTCAGGCTGAGGCCGATCGTTACCCCACCGCCGATGCCTTTGCCTCCTATCAGGTGGACAAGGGCTACGATCCCCTGGAAGGCTCCGGCAACTCCTGGCTGGCCGGGGTGAAGGTTAATTACACTCTTTTTGAAGGCAACCGCAGCGGCGCCGTTATCGCCGAAGCCAAGATTCGCTTAATCGAGGCCCGCGAGCAGCGGCGCAAGCTCACCCTCGCCATCGGCCTTGAGGCGGAGCAGGCGCGGCTGGCCCTGCGTCAGGCCGAGGAGCGCTTGCAGGTCACCGGCAAAATGGTTGAACTGGCCCGGGAAAACGCCCGACTCAACCGGGAACGTTTCAAGGAGGGGGTGGTGCTTTCCGCGGATCTGGTCGATGTGGAAAATCGTCTTACCGACGCCAGGGTTCGGCAGGTGGCGGCCAAGGTCGGGCACCGGATCGCGGTGGCGGATCTGCGCCGGGCCGTGGGTTTGGCTCAATTTGAAGAATCGGCCGAGCAGGGGGCTCTCGCCCCGGCCTCGGTCGCCAATAATCAAAATAAAGGAGGCGGAGAGTAACCATGCCGCGATTAAAAAGATACGTCATTGTCCTGGCCTGCGTGTTGTTGATGTTGGCGGGCTGCAAGGAAGAACAACATGAGGCCGGCCAACAAGCGCCCCTGGCCACGGTTCAGGTCAAGGTCGCCCCGGTCAGCTACGAGGCGTCCAAGGGACAGATCGAGGTGCTCGGCACCGTGGAGCCGGTGGAACGGGCGGTGATTGCCGCCAAGGTTACCGGGACCATCGCTAAGATGCCGGTGGTGCTCGGCTCAACGGTTAAGGCCGGCCAGTTGCTGGTCGAGATCAGCGCCAATGAGATCGCCGCCAAGCTCCGCCAGGCCCAGGCCCAGTTGGAGCAGGCCCAGCGTAATCTTGATCGGGAGACCAGGCTGCTGGCCCAAAACGCCTCCACCCCGGAAACGGTCAAGTCCATGCAAGAGGCGCACCGCATCGCCCAGGCCGGCCATCGTGAGGCGCAGACCCTGGTCGGCTACACCACCATCACCGCCCCCTTTGCCGGGCAGATCACGGTCAAGCCGGTCAATGTCGGCGACCTGGCCACCCCCGGGGTGCCGCTCTTGGTGCTGGAGAACAACCGCCGCCTGCAGGTGGTCACCGCGGTGCCCGAGGCCCTGGTGGTGAACATCCATCGCGGCGACAAGCTCATGGTGCGAATCCCGGCCGCCGATCTGGTTGCCACCGGCACCGTGGCCGAGGTGGCCCCGGCCGCCGATCCCGCCTCCCGGACCGCGCCGGTCAAGATCGATATCGCTTCTTCCGACAAGTTGCGTTCCGGCCAGTTCGCCCGGATCTCGCTGGCGGGGGAGGGCGGTCGAACCCTTTTTATCCCTGCCTCGGCGGTGATCCCCTTTGGTCAGATGGAGCGGGTTTTTGTGGCCCGCGACAACAAGGCCGAACTCAGGCTGGTGCGCATCGGCATGCAGCAAGGCAATATGGTCGAGATTCTCTCCGGCCTTAACCCGGACGAACAGGTGGTGGTTGTAAACGGCACCCACTTAATCGACGGACAACCTCTCGAAATCATGCCATGAGCGATCATACTACTTCCCCCCGACAACTTGGCTTTGCCGGCCGCATGGCGGCGGCCTTTATCGACTCGAAGCTGACCGTGATCGGCCTCATCGCTTCAATGCTGCTGGGGTTGATGGCCATTGTCCTGCTGCCCCGCGAAGAGGAGCCGCAGATCAAGGTGCCGATGATCGACGTGCTGGTGGCCATGCCCGGCGCCAGCGCCAAGGAGGTGGAGCAGCAGGTCGCCATCCCCATGGAAAAGCTGCTCTACGAGCTGCCCGGCATCGAGTACATCTATTCCACCTCCATGCCCGGCCGCGCCATGCTGGTGGCCAGGTTTTACGTGGGGGAGGACCCGGATAAATCCGTGGTTCAGCTCAATCAGAAACTGGCCACCAATTTTGACCGTATTCCCAAAGGGGTGTCGCCGCCGCTGGTTAAGCCCCATACCATCGACGATGTGCCGGTGCTGGCCCTGACCTTTCATGGCCCGGGCTACGACTCCTTTACCCTGCGGCGCTTGGCGGCCCAGGTGGACGATGCGGTCAAGAGCATCTTCGAGGTGGCCGAGACCAAGATCATCGGCGGCAGCCGGCGCCAGGTGCTGGTCCGGTTCGACTCCATCGCCCTGGCCGCCCGCCATCTCACCCCGGACGATCTCGCCATCCACCTGCAGCAGGCCAATCGCCGGACGCAATCCGGCACCCTGCTGTCGATGAACAATGAAATGCTGCTGCAGACCGGCACCTTCCTTACTTCGGCCCGCGAGATCGGCCGGGTGGTGGTGGGGGTCTTCGGCAACCGGCCGGTTTATCTCGACGAGGTGGCCACGGTTACCGACGGCCCGGCCGAGCCCGATACCTATGTCCTCTACGGCAAGGCCGGGGCCGGGGGCGATCAGGCGGCGGTGACCCTGTCGGTGGCCAAGCGGCCCGGCGCCAACGCGGTGCAGGTGGTCAACACCGTGCTGGCCAAGATCGATACTCTCAAGGGGACGCTGATCCCCAATGACGTGACGGTGAGCGTTACCCGCGACTATGGCAAGACCGCGGCGGATAAGTCCAACGAGCTTCTGCTGCACATGGCCATCGCCGTGTTCGGGGTGGCCGTGCTGATTCTCTTCTTCCTGGGCTGGCGGGAGTCGACCATCGTCATGCTGGCCATCCCCTCGACCCTGGCCCTGACCCTGTTGCTTTTCTATCTCTACGGCTACACCCTTAACCGGATCACCCTCTTTGCCCTGATTTTCTCCATCGGTATTCTGGTGGATGACGCCATCGTGGTGGTGGAGAATATCGTCCGCCACATGCGGCTCTCCTCCAACCGCAGCAAGTCGCTGACCAAGGTGGCGATTGAGGCGGTGACCGAGGTGGGCAACCCCACCATCCTCGCCACCTGGGCGGTGATCGCCGCCATTTTGCCCATGGCCTTTGTCGGTGGCCTGATGGGGCCGTACATGCGGCCGATTCCCATCGGCGCATCGGCGGCGATGATCTTTTCGCTGGTGATCGCCTTCACCATCACCCCCTGGGGGGCGGTGCGGATCCTGAAGCGCAAATCTGCCGGTGCCGAATCAACCCCCGGCGGCGACGATGATCATGATCACGCCCCGGACGATTTTTTCACCAGGCTTTACCACCGGGTGATGGATCCCTTGCTCAACCACGCCGGTTGGCGGCTGGTCTTCTTTGTCGCCATCACCGCCATGTTGCTCGGCACCTGTTCCATGTTCTACTTCGGCCTGGTCAAGGTCAAGATGCTGCCCTTTGACAACAAGAGCGAGTTCCAGGTGATCCTCAACATGCCGGAAGGCTCCACCCTGGAGCAGACCGCCCGGGTGGCCCGGGAGATGGCGGCGGTGGTGGCCCAGGACCCGGAGGTGGTCGATTACCAGATCTACGCCGGGACCGCCTCGCCCTATAACTTCAACGGCCTGGTTCGCCATTACTTCATGCGCAGCGGCGCCGAGGTGGCCGACATCCAGGTCAACCTGCGCGCCAAGGAAGAGCGCAGCCTGCAGAGCCATGATATCGCCAAGCGTGTCCGGCCGGCGCTTGCGGCCATTGCCGCCAAGTACGGCGCGGCCATGGCCGTGGCCGAGGTGCCGCCCGGCCCGCCGGTGCTGCAGACCCTGGTCGCCGAGATCTACGGCCCGGATGATGCCTCGCGGCTGGGGCTCGCCACCAAGGTGAAGGAGATCTTTGAGGCCACCACCGGGGTGGTGGATGTGGACTGGTACCGGGAGGCCGAGCGCACCAAGACCGTGCTCACCGTTGACAAGGAAAAGGCGGCCCTGAGCGGGATCTCCGAGGAACAGGTGACCCGGGCGGTGCAGACCGCGGTGCATGGGGCGGCTATCGACCTCTTCCATCAACCCCGGGATAAGGAGCATATCGATATTATCCTGCAGCTGCCCCTTGCCCAGCGGGCCAGGGTGGCCGGAGTGCTCAATATCGCCCTGCGCTCGGAGCAGAACCCCCAGGCGCCCCTGGTGCCGCTGCGGGAGCTGGTCCATGTCAGCGAGGAGAAGGTTGAGCAGCCGATCTTCCGCAAGAATCTCAAACCGGTGACCTATGTTACCGGCGACGTGGCCGGGCTGGTGGAAAGCCCGGTCTACGCGATCTTTGCCATGAACGAGCAGCTGGCCAAGCTCGACGGCCGCAAGTTCGGCGGCACCCGGGATCATGTGACGATCTACAACCTGCAGCAGCCCTTCAGCGAAGCGGAACCGGCCATGAAATGGGACGGCGAATGGCACATCACCCTGGAGGTCTTCCGCGACCTGGGGCTGGCCTTCTGCGCGGTGATGGTGCTGATCTACATGCTGATGGTGGGCTGGTTCAAGGATTACATCACGCCGCTGGTGGTGATGGCCGCCATCCCCTTTTCATTGATCGGCATCCTGCCGGCCCACTGGGGGCTGGGCGCCTTTTTCACCGCCACCTCGATGATCGGCTTCATGGCCGGCGCCGGGATCGTGGTCCGCAACTCCATCATCCTGGTGGACTTTATCGAGTTGCGGGTCAGCCACGGCCTGGAGCTGGCCGAGGCGGTGGTGGAGGCGGGGGCGATTCGCTTCCGGCCCATGCTGCTCACCGCCCTGGCCGTGGTGGTCGGGGCGTCGGTGATCCTCGCCGATCCCATCTTCCAGGGGTTGGCCATCTCGTTGATGTTCGGCGAGATCGCCTCGTTGCTCATCAGTCGGATGGCGGTGCCGGTGCTCTACTTCATGATCAAGAACCGCGGCAGCAAAAAACCGCTGCCGGTCTAAGGGGTAGCGTGCTGAGAGGGGCGGCAAGGTCGGCGACTTTGCGCTGCCGCCCCGGCGCTTAAGGCTGCCGCCGCGCAGATCTTCAGGTAAATTTCAGGAGAGCGGATCTCCGCATTTCTTACAGGAAACGGCATCGGCGTCCGCACTGCTGCTGTTATGGCAAGATTTCCCAGGTTTTTTTTCCTTAGCGCTGACTTTGGCCATTTCCACGGTCACAATGCCGGCGGGCCCCGCGAGATGTTCTAGCCAAGGATCATGATTGTCGCGGCAATAGTCTGGCCGGGGGGGTGACAGGCGAAATGTCGCGGTAGGCCACCGTGGTCAGGGTGACGATTGCCCAGTAGATGCGGCGCGGGATACTGGTGAAGCCGCTGCTTGCCGGCTGGCAGGCCGAACCCGCAACCGGGTAAGGGGCTATCCGGTCACTCTTTGCCGCGCGAATCTACAGGTATGGTCGGGGGGAAGACAAAGAAAAAAAGAAGTGGCTGGGAGACAGGGATTCGAACCCCGATAGGCAGAGTCAGAGTCTGCAGTCCTACCGTTAGACGATCTCCCAGCATTGTGTTCAAAAAAAGAAGGGTCAAAAATAGAAGAAGAGGCCGATTATGTCAAGTAGAATCTGACTTGGGCCGAAACTTTACGAGATTATAATCCCGGCGTAGCCCACTACCTGGCTTATGTCGCCGCTGGCTTCCCCCGAATCGGTGTAGCGGACCAGCTCCGCCTTGCTTGCCCCCAGCTCTTGTGCCGCGATCATGGCAATGGTGGCCGGCATCACGCCGCACATGGTGATCCCCTTGTCCTTGACCGTCTTATAGAGGCCTTCCGGGTCAAAGGCCTTGATCCGGTCAATGGCCAGGTTGTCTTTGGCCGTGGCCGAGGCCCTTGATTCGTAATGGCTCATGTCCGAGCTCGCCACCATCAGCACCGGTTTGCCGTATTCCTTGATCGCCTTGGCCAGGCTGATCCCGACCTCCCGGCAGGTTTCATAACTGAGATAGGAGATCACCAGCGGGGTGATGGTGAAATCCTGGCGCAGGTATTGGAGAAAGGGGACCTGCACCTCAAGAGAGTGCTCAAAGCGGTGGGCCAGGGTGTCTTCCTTGATGGTGGCTGAGTGTTTAAGCAGGAGGGCGGCCAGGGTTTCATTGATATCCACCTCGCCCAGGGGCATCATCCAGGAGCCTTGGTCCATGAGGGCCACGGCCTTGCCGTAACCGTGATGGTTTGGCCCCAGGATAATTATATCGGCCGGAATATTGACCTTGGCCAGGGTTTCGCCGGCCACGGCGCCGGAATAGATATAGCCGGCATGGGGTGACACCACGGCCAGGGCATCTTGTTTGTCCGAGATGTTGGGGATGAGTCCTTCCAGCATCCGGCGCAGGCTTTTGGCCTCGCCCGGATAGAACTGGTTGGCTACGGCGGGATCTCTTTGCATGGCTTGCCTCCTGATCACACTAAAAGAAGGTGGATTTTGCTCCACCTGTAGATCAGATTATAGCAGAGAGGGGGCCGGAAGGAATATTATTTTCGTCAGTTGCTTTTTACCTGCCACGAAGTGCCGGCGGCATCGTCCTTAAGCTCGATGCCCTGCTCCAGCAGCTGATCGCGGATCTCATCGGCCCTGGCCCAGTTTTTATCCTGTCGGGCCTGGTTTCTCTGGTCGATGAGTGCCTGGATCTCATCCGGGGTGATGGTCATGGTGCTCAGGATTTGATCCTGCTCCTTTTCCATATGGGCGGCGGGGTCGTCGTTGAGCAGGCCCAGCACCTGGCCGAGTTCCTGTACGGTGGCCGCCCCCTGGTGCAGCAGGGTGAGATCGGCGGTTGCCGGTTCGGCGGGCAGGTGCTGGCGGATCTTGTTAAGGGCTTTTACCACCTCAAAGATGTGGCCCAGGGCCTGGGCCGTGTTGAAATCATTGTCCATCGCCTGATGGAAGCGCTCGGCCAGGCTTGTGATCTTTTGCATATCCTTTTTCGAGGCCGCGCCCTTGGCCTTGTCATTGCCGGTCGTGGGCAGCTGGCCAATCTCGGCCAGGCAGCTGTAAATCCGGTTGAGGCCGGTTACCGCATCGTTCAAGGCCGTGGAGGAATAGTCCAACGGGTTGCGGTAATGGGTGGAGAAGATGAACAGGCGCAGGGCCTCGGCCGGGTAATCGGCCAAGACCTCGCGGATGGTGAGGAAGTTGCCCAACGATTTGGACATCTTCTCATCCTTGATGTTGACAAAGCCGTGATGGACCCAGTATTTGACAAAGCCCTCGCCGTTGGCGCCTTCGCTTTGGGCCAGCTCGTTTTCATGGTGGGGAAAGATCAGATCCTTGCCGCCGCCGTGGATGTCGAAGGACTTGCCGTGGTATTTGCGGCTCATGGCCGAGCATTCGATGTGCCAGCCGGGTCGGCCCGGGCCCCAGGGGCTTTCCCAGGTGGGCTCGCCTGGCTTGCTCCCTTTCCAGAGGGCGAAATCCATGGGGTGCTGCTTCTCTTCGTTCACCGAGATCCGGGCCCCGGCCTGCATGTCTTCCAGGTTGCGGCCGGAAAGCGAGCCGTAGCCCGCGAATTTGGTGACCTTGTAATAGACGTCATTGCCCACCTGATAGGCCAGATCCTTGGCGATCAGTTCCTGGATCATGTCGATAATTTCCTGAACATGCTCGGTGGCCTTGGGTTCGAGGGTGGGGGGGAGGACGCCTAGATTTTCCATGTCCTCGTGGAACATGCGGATAAAGCGGCTGGAGAGCTCGTCGCAGGTGGTGTTCTGCTCCTGGGCCCGTTTGATGATCTTGTCGTCGATGTCGGTGAAATTGCGGATATAGGTGACCTTAAAGTCGCGGTGGCGCAGGTAGCGGACGATCATGTCGAAAACCAGGGCCGAGCGGGCGTGGCCGATGTGGCAGTAGTCGTAAGCCGTGATCCCGCAAACGTAAAGTTTTACATGCCCTTGTTCAATGGTTTCAAGGGGGGCCTTTGTGCCGGACAGAGTGTTGTAGATGGATATGGTCATTTTTAAAATTATCGTGCTGATGGTTTTAAGTTGTGAAATATCTTTTGCCCGGTTAAGTCGTCCTGTTTTTTATGACGGTAATAAAAAAATAAAACAGAATCGCTTCGAGACATCGTTGATTTTAGGAAAATATGTTATATACCCTTTTCTGGTTTTAACGGCAACCATGTTATCTTGCGGGTTTGGCCTGGGTTTGTCTTAACATTTTAAATGTATCCTGTCGGGAAACTATCGGAAAGTCATGGAGATACTAGCTAGTCATCAGTTCGAAAACGGAATGCGGTTTGCGGTATACAATCATAGCAAAAAAATGGCCGGAGATCGCTGGTTGGTAAAGGTTGTCTGCCGCGGCGAGATCCCGGTGCGGGATGATTTCTTTGCCGCCATTTCGGAGAGCGACGCCGAACTGGTGTCGGCGGTGCGCCTTAAAATCGGTGATCTGCTTGATTTCGAAATCCCCAAGGAACGTTTTTTTATTGATGAGGCGGAGATGGCCGAGGTGCTGCAAGGCATGGTCGCGCAGGTCAACCAAAACATGGTCACCTATCTTGAAAATCCTGAATTTCCCCAACGCCTTTTTAATAAGCGTTATGCGGAGATCAGGCAGGCTTGCGTGGTCGAGCTCGGCTATAAAAAGATCAAGCATGCTGAAGATGACGACACCATGACCGATTTTTCCGGGTGTTTTAAAGATTAAGGCTAGTTGAGCGCCGCTGGATCGCGGTAGTTTTTCCCGGGTTGGTGGCTCTTTGTCAGCCTGATGTTGTGAGCCGGTTATGCGGCCGCGGGGTTGCTTAACCCAGGAGTTTAAGGCTGGTAATCCTTGCGGTTCGCTTTGAGTTTGTCCTTGACAAATTGGGCGGATAACATAATATTCCCGCTTTTAACATTAATAGGTAAATGATAATATTTCTTGCTGGCAGGGGACCCTGTTCCAGGGATGACACTCCGACAAACCTCCGGTTTAATCGGGCGTAAGCCTTCCCTTTCAGTTTGAGCTTTTTAGGTAAAAAAGGAGAAATGATGAAAGTCTTAGTCAGTGATAACCTGTCCCAGGTGGGAGTGAAAATGCTTGAGGACGCCGGACTTGAGGTTGATGTTAAAACCGGTCTTGCCCCTGAAGAGCTGAAGGCTATTATCGGTCAGTATGACGGATTGGTTATCCGCAGCGCTACCAAGGCAACCGCCGAGATCATCGAAGCGGGCGACAAGCTCAAGGTTATCGGCCGCGCCGGTATCGGGCTGGACAACGTAGACATTCCGGCGGCCAGCCAGAAGGGGATCATCGTCATGAATGCCCCGGACGGCAATGCCACCACCGCGGCCGAGCATGCCATTGCCATGATGATGTCGCTTACCCGGAATATCCCCCAGGCCACCTCTTCGATGAAGGCCGGCAAGTGGGAGAAAAAGAAATTCCCGGGCCGCGAGGTTACCGGCAAGACCGTCGGTATCGTCGGTATCGGCCGGATCGGCGGCATCTTTGCCGATCGCGCCCAGGGCCTCAAGATGAAGGTTATCGCCTATGACCCGCACATGCCCAAAGAGATGGTTGAAAAGCTCGGCATCGAGCTGGTCAGCCTGGAAGAGCTTTGTAAGCGCGCCGATTATATCTCCATCCATGTGCCGCTCACCAAAGAGACCAAGCACCTGCTGTCCACCGAGCAATTCAAGGCGATGAAGAACGAGTGTATGGTGGTTGACTGCGCCCGTGGCGGCGTGATTGACGAGGAGGCTTTGTACCAGGCCTTAAAAACCGGCGAGATTCGCGGCGCCGCCCTTGACGTATTCGAGGTCGAGCCCACCAATAAAGAAAACTGCCCTTTGCTTGAGCTGGATAATTTCATCTGCACCCCGCATTTGGGGGCGTCCACCTCCGAGGCCCAGCTTAACGTAGCCACCGCCATTGCCGAGCAGGTTGCCGATTACCTGCTGCGCGGCACCGTGACCAATGCGGTGAACGTGCCTTCGGTCAGCGCCGATGTGCTTTCCCAGGTCGGTCCCTATATCACCCTGGCCGAACGGCTTGGTTCGTTCCACATGCAGATTGCCAAGGGCGGGGTTGAAGAGGTTGCCCTTGAGTTCTGCGGCGACTTGGCCGAGATGGTTACCAGCCCCATCACCGTGGCTTTCCTCAAGGGTCTGTTTACGCCGATCCTCAAGGATGCGGTCAATTATGTTAATGCGCCGATTATTGCCGCTGAGCGTGGAATCCGGGTGGTTGAGTCCAAGACCAACACCAGTGATGATTTCATGAGCCTGCTCAGCATTCGGGTTAAAACCACGGAAGGGACTAATGTGCTGGCCGGTACCGTTTTCGGCAAGAACGAGCCGCGCCTGGTCCGCCTCAATAATTTCAGGCTTGAGGCCATGCCCACCGGATCGATGCTCTATGTCAACAACAACGATGTCCCCGGGGTAATCGGCCTGCTCGGGACGACCCTGGGCGCCGGTGGTGTTAATATCTCCCGGATGACGGTCGGTGAGGAGCGTGGAGATGAAGGCCATAATGTGAATGTGATCTTGTTGAACACCGACAACTCGATCTCCAAGGATCTGGTTGAGAAGGTGCGTGGTCTTGAAAATATCAATGCCGCCATGTCCCTTGAATTGCCCGAGTAGTTCGCGGTTTTCAACGGGTGGCCGGAGAGTGCCGTACTCTTTATTGTTTTGCCTTAATTAAAGGGGTGTAGCCGGGATGAATGAAGATAAAAAGTGTGGGAAACCCTGTCCGGAAGGCCAGATTCGCAAGGGGGGCAAGTGTGTGATGCCCGAGGTTACCTTTACCACCCTGATTATGTCTTTGAATACTTCGGCCCTGTTCCACCTTGGCGAGCTTGAGGATCCGATCACCGGTCAAAACGGCAAGGATCTGGTCTTGGCCGGTCATACCATCGACACCTTGCAGCTGTTGCGGGATAAGACCAAGGGTAATCTGACGGAAAAGGAACAGCAGCTTCTTGATAATATCCTGGCCGATCTGAAGATTCGCTACGCGAATAAAGACAGCTGATTTTTCAATACCTGTTGTAATCAAAAAATATAGATCGCCTGGTTTTGCTTAAAAGAAAATCAGGCGATCTCTTTTTTTTATGGTTTTGGCGGACTTTTCTATTTGCTCGTAATTATAGACCTTGGAGATCCATGTGTTGATTAAGCCCGGGATAACATTGCAGGCTCCGGCCAAAATCAATCTTTTTCTTGCCATCAGCGGCAAGCGGCCGGACGGTTACCATGAGCTGGAGACCCAGATGCTCAAGCTTGAACTGGCTGATCTGCTCCATCTGCGGTTGACCGATGACGGGATCACCCTTGCCTGTCCCGGCAGTGATCTGCCGGTGGATAAGAGCAATATCGCCTTTCGGGCCGCCCTGGCTTTTTATGCGGCGAGCGGCCTGGCCGGCGGGGTGGACATGGTGCTTGAGAAGAGGGTGCCGACCGCCGCCGGTCTGGGTGGGGGCAGCAGCGACGGCGCTGCGGTTTTGCGGGGGTTGAACGAACTCCATGGTCATCCTTTGTCGATGGATCAGCTGTTGGCCCTGGCCGCACCACTTGGGGCGGATGTCCCTTTTTTCGTGGCCGACTGCGATTCGGCTTGGGCCACCGGGATCGGTGAGCGGCTGACATGTAACAAAATAAAGGTTCCGGGCTGGATTGTTCTGGTAAACCCTGGTTTTGCCGTCTCAACCCAATGGGTTTATGAGAATTTTACATTGACAACCAAGGGTAATCCATATATCTTAGGCCGCGAATTAATGCTAGATGATCAGGTGGGGGTAGATAAGAGTAAATTTACCCTTTACAATGATTTGGAACAAGTGACTGTCAGTCGTTATCCTGAGCTTGGTCATATCAAAGAAGAGCTGATTGCCCATGGGGCCGGCGCTGCTTTGATGTCTGGAAGTGGACCTACTGTGTTTGGTCTTTTTGAGACAGAGAAAGACGCCCGTGTGAGTTTTGCAAGTTTTGCAGAGCGTTACGGTAAAAATGTATTTCTTACCAAGCCGCGCAGCGCAGTTGTCTGAAAAATTGTGACGTTGGGGCGTCGTCAAGCGGTAAGACACAAGACTTTGACTCTTGCATTCGTAGGTTCGAATCCTGCCGCCCCAGCCATTTTTTTAAGTAGCCTTGAGGGAAAAGTTGCCCCCCCAGGTTAATCTGAAAATAGTTTGCAGTCGTTATGACTCTTAATCATAACCAGCCATAGCATAGAGAATATGAAAGAAATGAAAGTTTTTGCCGGTAATGCCAATCCCGAATTAGCCGAGGCCATCTGTGGTCATATGGGCATCAAGCTCTCCAAGGCCGAGGTTCGTACCTTTAGCGATGGTGAGATTTTTGTCGAGATTGGGGAGAATGTCCGCGGCAGTGATATCTTTGTGATCCAACCGACCTGTCCGCCGGTAAATGATAATCTTATGGAACTGGTGATCATGGTCGATGCCTTGCGCCGTTCTTCCGCCCGCCGCATCACCGCGGTATTGCCTTATTATGGTTATGCCCGCCAGGATCGGAAGGTTCGGCCCCGGGTGCCGATCACTGCTAAGGTGGTGGCCGAGATGATGATGGTGGTCGGGGTGCGCCGGGTTCTTACCATGGACCTGCATGCCGGTCAGATTCAGGGCTTTTTCAATATCCCGGTGGATAATCTCTATGCGGCGCCGGTTTTGCTTGATTATATCTCCAAAGAGTTGACCAATGATGTGATCATGGTTTCTCCGGATGCGGGCGGTGTTGAAAGAACACGGGCTTTTGCGAAAAGGCTGAATGCCGATCTGGCCATTATTGATAAGCGTCGGGCCCGGGCCAATGAGTGTCAGGCCATGAATGTTATCGGTGACGTTAAAGGCAAAACCGCGATCTTGCTCGATGATATGGTCGATACTGCGGGCACCCTTTGTTCCGGCGCGGAAATGCTCATGAAGGCCGGGGCCAAAGAGGTCCATGCCTGTTGTTCCCACGGCGTGCTTTCCGGCCCGGCAATAGAGCGTATTGATAATTCGATGATTAAAAGTTTGGTTATCACCGACAGTATTCCACTTCGTGGCGCTGCCCGTGACAGCAAGAAAATAAAAGTGCTTTCCGTAAGTAAGTTATTGGGTGAGGCTATTCAATGTATTCATAATGAGGACTCGGTTAGTTCTCTTTTTGTTTAGCCGTTAATTGATCGGTATGACAGGCCCGGGGCGTTCCTGCTATCTTAGGGATGTTGCTGGTTGCTCTGTATGAGAAGTTGTAAATTAGGAGGTTGGTTCAATGTTACAAATCGATATGACAGCACAGGTCAGAACTAAGTTTGGTAAAGGCGCTTCCCGGACAATGCGCAGGGCGGGACAAACCCCGGCGGTTATTTATGGCCAGAAAAATGATCCTTTGACTTTGACATGCAACACCAAAGATCTCACCAAGGGGTTGCTGTCCATTCACCGGCGGAATGCAATCATCAACCTGGTGGTTGATGAGGGTGGCAAATCTTCCACCCGCCACGTAATCACCAAGGAGATTCAAACTGATCCCGTGAACGATTCACTCGTCCACGCTGACTTTTTTGAGATTTCGCTGGATGACAACATGGTATTTTCCGTGCCCCTTAAGTATGTGGGCAAGGCCAAGGGCGTTGATATGGGTGGCGATATGCTCATCAGCCTGAACAAGGTTACCCTTCGGGGTAAGGCCCTTGATATTCCTGATTTCATCGAGGTTAATGTGGCCTCTTTGGGACTGGGCGCTGAAATTGCCTGTAAGGACCTTGCCGTTCCCGGCAACGTTGCTCTGGTTGGAGACGTTGACCGCGTATGCGTCGGTGTTTCCGGGGCTGTTGAGGCATAATTGCTTCTTTAGCCGTTGTTGGTCAAAAGCAGATTTAAAGCCGAAAAAGGGAAACCTCTTTTCGGCTTTTTTTTTATTCACAGGTGATGTGCAGAGTGTTTTCTAAGGGGCAAATTAAGTGTATGTAATTGTCGGCCTGGGAAATCCCGGCAAAGATTATGCTTTGACCAGGCATAATATCGGCTTCATTTTTGTCGACTATCTGGCCGCTGAGCATGGTTTGACCTTTAAGGGCTCCAAGTGGCAGGCGGAGACGGTTAAGGGGCAGCTGTGGGGCCAGTCCGTGTTGCTGGTCAAGCCGCAGACCTATATGAACAAAAGCGGCCTGGCCGTCGGGCAGATTGCCAATTTTTACCAGGTTCCCAATGAAAATATAATCGTGGTCCATGATGATCTCGATCTGGAGCTGGGCCGGACCAAAATCGTGGTCAACCGCGGGGCCGGGGGGCATAACGGTATTCGGTCGTTGATCGAACATCTCGGCGGCAATGATTTCGTCAGGTTCAGATTCGGCATCGGCCGCCCTCAGACCGCGGAGGCGGTCAGCAATTACGTTTTGTCCAGATTTTCATCCCCGGAGCAGCAGGTGCTGGCCGAATCCCTTGCCAACCTCGAACAAGGGGTTGCTCTTTTGGTCAGCCAGGGGGTTATGGTTGCCATGAATAAGGTTAATTCAGAGAAAGATTAACATCTTTACTGCAACATCTTGAAATCCTTCCCATTTGTCCCTCGGTTGATAAATTAGTTAAAATATGTTATGATATTCCCCTATTCCAATCTTTCGTTTTTTTGCTGGGGCGAATGCAATTTTCATATTGGATCATATCAGCATTGATATAGGCGGAAAAGGAGGCACTTGTGTTTAACATTGGAGATATGGCGGTATATCCTGCTCATGGTGTAGGTCAGATCGAATCAATTGCCCATCGGCAGGTAGGGGAGAAGGATCAGTCTTTTTATGTGATGAATATCATCGATTCCAGCATGGTTATTATGATTCCCACCGACAGCTGCGAAAGCGTTGGCCTCAGGACCATAATTTCATCTAAGGAAGTAGAAAAAGTATATGATATTCTCAACATGAAAGATGTCCCGATCGAGTCTCAACCTTGGAACCAGCGCTATCGCGAGTATATGGAGAAAATTAAGACCGGCTCTGTTTATGAGATCGCCGCGGTTCTGCGGGATCTTTTTCTCCTTAAGGAAGACAAGGATCTTTCCTTTGGCGAGCGGAAGATGATGGATACGGCTAAAGGGCTGTTGGTCAAGGAGATCGCGCTCGCCAATGAACTTAAGGAAACCCAGGTCGAAAAGGATATTGAGGAAATTTTCGCCTAAGGGGTTGTTTTAGTTTTGTCGTGAATAATGATGTTGTCCTTTGTTTAGTCCACCTTGTTTTTTATCATGTGTAAAATCAGCCGCCTGGGAGTGGTGACACCCCCGGGCGGAATTTCTGAAACAATATAATTTAGTGAGGGCTCGCCGACAGCGTGAGCTATTCTTCAGATCCCGTAACAGATAATTCGGCCTCTATTTCCGTTGTGGTGCAAAATGGTGCCGGCCAACGCCTGGACCTTTTTCTGACCCGTCATTTGCAGAAAGAGGGCTTTACCCGGTCGCGGCTTCAGCAGCTTATCAAGTCGGGCCACGTCTTGGTCAACGGCCATGAGGCAAAGGTCAAGTACGCAGTGCATGATGGCGATCAGCTCACCATTGACGTGCCGCCGCCGGTTCCGGTTGATCTGGTGGCCGAGCCTGTTC
Source organism: Deltaproteobacteria bacterium (assembly GCA_013349285.1). Taxonomy (GTDB): domain Bacteria; phylum Desulfobacterota; class Desulfobulbia; order Desulfobulbales; family Desulfurivibrionaceae; genus DUZU01. The sequence continues at coordinate 19,721 of DUZU01000017.1, forward strand.
ATTTTGTGCCGCTTTTTGAAGATCAGGATCTGATCGTTCTCTCCAAACCACCTGATACCGTTGTTCATCCGGCTTGCGGCAATTACAGCGCTACCCTGGTTCATGGCCTTCTGCACCATTGTGAAGAACTTTCCGGGATTAACGGGGAAATGCGGCCCGGCATCGTCCATCGCCTCGACAAGGATACCTCCGGCATAATGGTGGTTGCCAAGAGCGACTTTGCCCACCATGCCCTGGTTGATCAATTCAAGGCGCGCCAGGTGACCAAAATCTATCGTGCCATTGTCGATGGTGTTCCCTCGCGGCAGAGCGGCACCATTGATTTGCCGATCGACCGCCACCCGGTAAACCGGAAAAAGATGGCGGTCCGGGAACAGGGCCGCACGGCGGTAACCCATTGGCGGGTTCTCGAGGAGTTCGCACTGGGGTTTGCTTATCTGGAGGTCAGGCTTGAGACCGGCCGAACCCATCAGATCAGGGTGCATATGGCAGCCTCCGGTTTTCCCATTGCCGGAGATGAGGTTTATGGCCGGAAAAACAGCAAGTATCCTCAGCTTGGGATAGGGCGGCAATGCCTGCATGCCCATACCCTGGCTTTTTTACATCCGCGGACCGGTCAACCGCTTGAATTTGTTGCCCCGCTCTGGGAAGATATGGTACAAACCCTGGAGTTGCTACGGCAGGGCGGGTAATCGATCTTCTCTTGATCGGAACCGGCGCAGGGTGCGGATGGTTTCTAGCGCTGGATTGAATGACAGGTGACGGGCAATGGTGAAGAGCGGGCTGATAGCGATAACCGGGGGGATCGGCTCCGGGAAGAGTTCGGTTGCCGCCTATCTGTGTGAGGTTGCTCGGGCCCGCTGTCTTGATCTTGATCTGATCTGCCGGGATCTTGTCGTCCCTGGGGAGGCCGGCTGGCTTGCCCTGCGGGAGGCCTTTGGGGATCAGTTTTTTCTGCCGGATAAGACCTTGGATCGTCCCCTGGTTCGGCGGCGCCTTTTTGCCGATGAAAATTTCAGGCGCCGCATTGACGAGCTTATTCATCCGCTTGCCCGCACCGCTCTGTTTGCCGGCCTTGAAAATCAACCTGAGCCGGGAACTAATTTGATCAGTGGCCGAGTGGTTGTCGAGGTGCCTTTACTTTTTGAGGCAGGCTGGCAAAATGATTTTGCTCATGTGGTCGTTGTTTATGCCGACAAGCAGACCATTATCCGGCGTCTTGGTCGGCGTGACGGGATAACCGAGATCGAGGCCGAACAGGCTTACAGCGCCCAGCAGGATATGGCAGCAAAAGCCCTGCTTGCCGATCATGTCATTGATAATAGCGGGTTTTGGTGGGCGACCTGTTTACAGGTGCACCATTTGAAAGATGTTTTTTGGTAGAATTAAAGATATTTAATTGGGATATTTATAAAAAAATCTTGACAGTGCTAGGATGAGCCAATACTATTGGTATCAAGTAGTAATTAGTGATCATGTCAAATATCCTTCCTGAAAAAGTAAGGTCTAATATTCCAAAAGTTATAACAGCCGTCCGTAACCTCTTCAGAAAAACAATTTAATTCAAATATCATATTCGAATAAATCTTCTGATCATACCTAATATATTAAAGATTATTTTTTAGCGTATCAGGCCGTTTGTCGGCGGTGGTCATCTTGGCTGTTTTTGAAAACCTGCTTTAGTTTTATTCTGTTATTTCAGGCTGATATCAGATGGGGGCAACGAGAAGCCGTTAGATGGCAATAAGGTTATCCTGCGTGATTTCAGCGTGTTTGGGTAAGTCTGCCGCCGCTATTCTTGCGGTTTTAAGTTATAGATTTTTTTTCGGGGCATATTATTTAAGGGGCTTTCGGGAGTATCAATTGGAGATGGAGAGAGAATTTGCATGAATTTATCAGAGCTTAAACTTAAAAAAATTACTGAACTGACCAAGCTGGCCAAGCAATATAAGATTGATGGCTACACCACCATGCGCAAGCAGGAGCTTATTTTTGCTATATTGCAGGTAGCCGGTCAGCAAGCTGATAAAAACGGTGGCAACTTCGGTAGCGGCGTCCTTGAGGTATTGCCTGATGGATTCGGTTTTTTACGCGCTCCTTATTATAATTACCTGCCGGGTCCTGACGATATATATGTCTCACCCTCTCAGATCCGGCGGCTCAATCTGAAAACCGGTGATACCATTGAGGGCCCTGTGCGCTCTCCGAAAGAGGGCGAACGCTATTTCGCCTTGCTCAAGGTTGATACGATCAACTTTGATCCTCCTGAAAAATCAAAAGATAAAACACTTTTTTCCAACCTCACTCCGCTTCATCCTCAAGAGCGGCTCAATCTTGAACGTGAGCCTGATAATTATTCCATGCGGATCATGGATATTGTCTCTCCGATCGGCAAGGGCCAGCGCGGTTTGATCGTGGCGCCGCCCAGGACCGGTAAGACCGAGCTGATCAAGAAGATCGCCAACAGCATCATCAAGAATCACAAAGAGGTGACCCTGATCGTGCTGCTCATCGACGAGCGGCCGGAAGAGGTTACCGATATGGCGCGCAGTGTCGATGCCGAGGTAATCAGCTCCACCTTTGACGAGCCGCCCCAGCGCCATATTCAGGTTGCGGAGATGGTGCTGGATAAGGCCCGCCGTCTGGTAGAGCACAAGCGTGACGTTGTTATTCTGCTCGACAGTATCACCCGACTGGCCCGCGCCTATAATACGGTGGTGCCGCCCAGCGGCAAGATCCTCTCCGGCGGCGTCGATTCCAATGCCCTGCATCGGCCCAAACGGTTTTTCGGAGCGGCCAGAAACATCGAGGAGGGCGGCAGTCTGACCATTCTCGCCTCCGCCTTGGTCGAAACCGGCAGCCGGATGGATGAGGTTATTTTCGAGGAGTTCAAGGGCACCGGTAATATGGAGCTTATTCTCGATCGCAAACTTTCCGATCGGAGAATTTTCCCGGCCATTGATGTGGCCCGTTCCGGCACCCGGAAGGAAGATCTGCTCCTTGGTACCGATGAGATGAATAAGCTCTGGATTCTCAGGAAGCTCCTCTCCTCGATGAATCCAATCGACGCCATGGAGTTTTTCCTGAGCAAGATGAAGGGGACCAGGTCCAATGCCGAGTTCTTTGATTCGATGAATGCGGTTAGGTAGTTTTTTTTATTTTGATTCTCTTGAAAATCTGTGGTTGCAAAAAAACAGGATGCGGCTATAATGCACTGTTCTTGCTCATAGGGGCGTTCCCTGGAGCTAATTTGCCGATTAAAATTAAGAAATATTGTTAATTCATATAGGAGGATCATATCCATGAAAGACGGTATCCATCCAGAATATCATAAGATTAATGCCATCTGTGCCTGTGGCAACGAGGTTGAGCTTGGTTCGATTAATTCTGAAATGAAGGTTGAGATTTGTTCGGCCTGTCATCCTTTTTTCACCGGTAAGCAGAAATTGATCGACTCTGCCGGCCGTGTTGAAAAATTCATGAAGAAATACGCCAACCATCTCGATAAAAAATAACATTTTTTTTCGATTAAAATTTACGCCTTTGGTTTGCATCTATTTTAAGGATGTGTGCCAGAGGCGTTGTTTTTTTGGGTTATAGGCAGGGGTTATGTTTGCGCAATTAGAAAATATCGAAGAACGGCGACTGGAGCTTGAGACCCAGCTTTCCAATCCTTTGTTGACCAAGGATCCGGTCAAATTTCGTAGCGTTGCCAAGGAACACGCCCAGTTAGCCAAACTCGAAAAGATTTACAGCGAGTACAAAAAGGTTGAGCATGAACTTGCCGACAATCGTCAGCTCCTTAAAGTGGAAGAGGATGACGAGATGCTCGAGATGGTGCGGGCCGAAGTTGAGGATCTGAAGGAACGCCTGGCCCAACTTGAGCAGGATCTGCGCATTGCCTTGCTGCCCAAGGATCCCAACGACGAGAAAAATATCCTGCTTGAGATCCGGGCCGGAACCGGCGGCGACGAGGCGGCCCTTTTCGTTAGCGATCTTTACCGGATGTACAGCCGCTATGCCGAGCATCAAGGCTGGAAGGTCGAGTTGATGAGCAGCAATCCCATCGGGATCGGCGGCTTCAAAGAGATCATCTTTATGATCAGCGGCGATCATGTATACAGCAAGCTCAAATATGAGTCCGGGGTGCACCGGGTGCAGCGGGTTCCGGAAACCGAGACCCAGGGCCGGATTCACACCTCCGCGGTTACCGTGGCGGTGATGCCCGAGGCGGAAGAGGTTGAGCTTGATATCAATCCCAGTGAATTGAAATTTGATGTTTTCCGCTCATCCGGCCCCGGCGGCCAGAGCGTGAATACCACTGATTCAGCCTGTCGGGTGACCCATTTGCCCACCGGGCTGGTGGTTATCTGTCAGGATGAAAAGTCCCAGCATAAGAACAAGGCCAAGGCCTTGCAGGTCTTGCGAGCCCGGTTATTGGACAAGATGGAGCGTGAGCAGCACGATAAGATGTCTGCCGATCGGAAAAGCCAGATCGGTTCCGGGGACCGGAGCGAACGCATCCGCACCTATAATTTCCCCCAGGGGCGGGTGAGTGATCATCGGATTAATCTGACCCTGTATAAGCTCGATGAGATTATGCTGGGCAAGATTGATGATATTGTTCAGCCCTTGATTGTCCATTACCAGACCGAGGCCCTGAAAACCATGCGCTAGCATGGGCTTATTCCCCCTTGCCGTGGGTTAACCTTTCTAACTTTTTAAAGCTTAATGATAGTCCATGAATTGCTGCAGGAGGGTGTGAGCTGTCTGCGGCTGGCGAAAATTCCCGATGCGGAAATCGATGCGGCCTTATTGCTTGGCCGGCTTCTGGGGATGAGCCGGGCTCGGCTTTATCTTAATGCGCGCCAGGTTGTTTCCTCCGAGTTGATCGATCAATATAACTCTTTGCTCTCCAGGCGTCTTGCCCGGGAGCCGGTTGCCTACATCGTTGGTGAGCAGGAGTTTTGGTCGTTATCTTTTGCCGTCTCCCCCGCAGTGCTTATCCCCCGTCCGGAAACAGAAGAGCTCATCGAACAGGTTTTGGCCCACGAGAAATCAAGTGGTTTCGTGGCCGGGCCGGTACTTGATCTCGGGGTGGGCAGCGGCGCGATTACCGTTGTGTTGGCCCGGGAACTGCCAGACCGTGTTGTCTGGGGGATCGACAGGTCGTGGGAGGCTTTGCTCGTCGCCCGGCAAAATATCCATCGGCATGGGGTGTCCGCCAATACCCATCTTGTTAACGGTGATTGGCTGACCAGTTTGGCCGCTAAGCGGCAGTTTGCCCTGGTTGTTTCGAATCCGCCATACATTGCCGATAAAGAAAAAGCCTCCTTGCAGCCCGAGGTCATGGACTTTGAGCCGCACCTGGCCCTGTTCAGCGGGGATCAGGGGCTTGATGATATCTTGATTCTGGCCCAAGAGGTGCGCCATGTTTTGTTGCCGGGCGGCTGGTTTTTTATGGAAATAGGTGAATCTCAGGGGCCGGCGGTGCTGAATATCTTTGCATCCTTTGCCGATTATGATAGCTTGGCAGTTCATAAGGATCTGGCCGGGCGGCCCCGTATATTTCAGGCCCGTTGTTTATAGTAATCGACCATCAAACCATGCCCGTTTAGCAACTTGGCGGCAAACCCAGAGAAATTTTATGGATAAAATAGTTATCAATGGGGGCAATCCCCTCCATGGGACGATTGCCATCAGCGGCGCCAAGAATGCGGCCTTACCGTTAATGGCCGCTTGTCTTCTCAGCTCCGAGCCGATCACCCTGACCAATGTTCCTGATCTGCGGGATACCCGCACCACCCTGGCCCTGCTTGAGAGTTTCGGGGTGAAGTGGCAAAAGGAGGGCACGACCCTGACCCTTGATGCCTCGCAGCTTGACAATGTCGAGGCATCCTATGATCTGGTTAAAACGATGCGGGCCTCGGTGCTGGTGCTGGGGCCGTTGCTGGCAAGGCTCGGCAAGGCGCGGGTTTCTTTGCCGGGCGGCTGCGCAATCGGGGCGAGGCCTATAAATTTTCATCTGCAGGGACTGGCCCGGCTCGGGGTTGATCATGAGTTGGCGCAGGGTTATGTCGATGCCTCGGTAAACGGGCGGCTGAAGGGGAACACCATCTATTTTGATATTCCTTCCGTCGGCGCCACTGAAAATATTCTGATGGCCGCCAGTCTGGCCCAAGGAACCACCATTATCAAGAACGCGGCCCGCGAGCCGGAGATCGGCAATCTTATCGATCTGCTCAATGGCATGGGCGCGCAGATCAAGGGTAAGGGCGCTGATACCTTGTATGTGGAGGGTGTTGAGAGATTGCATGGGGCCGAATGCGCGATAATTCCGGATCGGATCGAAACCGGCACTTATATGATCGCGGTGGGCGCGGTGGGCGGCGATTTAACCCTTACCAACTGTAACCCTCAGCACTTGCCCTCTTTATTGGAGAAACTGAAACTTGCCGGTCTGGAAATAGAGGAGGGCAGGGATACTATCCGGGTGACTCGCACCGGTCCCATTCGCAGTATCGATTTTAAAACCATGCCCTATCCCGGCTTTCCCACCGATCTCCAGGCCCAGATCATGGCCCTGATGACCTTGGGGGACGGCCTGAGCGTTATCACCGAGAACATCTTTGAAAATCGTTTTATGCATGTGGCCGAGTTGCACCGGATGGGGGCGCAGATCAAGATTGACGGCCACAGCGCCATCGTTACCGGTACCGGTAAACTGACCGGCGCCCAGGTTATGGCCACTGATCTGCGAGCCAGCGCTTCCTTGGTGATTGCCGCCCTGGCCGCGACCGGAGAAACCCATGTTTCAAGGGTTTATCATCTTGATCGGGGCTATGACGACTTGGTGGGTAAGCTTACCCGGGTAGGGGCTGATATCCGCCGGGAAAAGGAGTAGCTTTAACCTTTACTCTTTTCCACGGCCTTGGTGATCGCGGCGCTGTGGACATGTCCCGCGTAATGGAGAGCGCTTTTCCCGGAAATGGGATCAAAGGCGCTCGGGTCGGCTTTGCACAGATATTGAACCTCGCGGGCGTAATCTATTGCGGCCTGCTCGATTGTTTTGCCGATGATTTTTGCCAAGGCCTCCCAGGTTGCTCCGCATGAGGCGCCCCGCACCACTTCTGCCTTGATAATCCGTTTATCCTGATCAACAGCGATGCTCAGTTCCGGGAATCCGAACTGTTCGCCATAGCGGCCAAGCCCTTGGTGGTGGCCAAGCCCGCAACAGGTGAAGGGGGTAAGCGCATCCTTGGTTTTTTTGCCGGAGGCAATGAGCGGGATTGCTTTTTTTTTGCAAACCCTGGCCAGGTAATCGATGAGATCCGGGTGTTTGAGAAAACTTAAAGCCAGATCCGCCTCAAAGGCAACCGGGATATAATACTCCGGATCATCGATAAAGCCGGGAAGCGGAGATCGGATATCCACCACTTCAATAAGCTCGATATGATGCCCGTATCGAGTGATGCCCTTAATTTTCTCTTTTCCGGCTCCCCATTCTTGAAAGACGGCAATGGTGGTTGGCGCACTGCTGGCGTTATGTTGTGAAGATGTCATTTTGTCGGCGTAAAAAAAGAATAGTTGGCAATATGTTTTATATTGCCAACTATAGAATGGATGCGATGGAAATGGAAGTGCTTATTGGGTGGTATGGGTGATGGCCAGATTCTGCATATTGGTTTCGTTAACCATATCTTGCAGCAGGGAGTGCATGGATGATTTAATCCGGTCGTAGGGTAAGCCAAGCAGGAGCGCCATGTCGGCTATATCAAGCGCCCCGCCGAAATACTCTTCCGCGATCAGGATTTTGAGAAAGTCTTCTTTGACAAAATCTTTCATCTCCTGATCAAGATCGGTAAGGGTATCGCAGGCATGGTCATAGGAGTTGCCCAGAGATAATTCACCACGAATTTTTTTTACGGCATTTTCATACAGCTCATATTTTTCATCAAGAAAATTTGCAATATATTGTCCGTTCATATTCACCCACCCCCAACAACTTTTTTCTTTGTATGCTATAACTGTAATTGAAACTCAATTGACAGCCGGTAAGCAATTTAAGTATGTAAGAAAAAAATAATATAATATTTTCTAGCACAAATTTTTTTTTCAGAATACTACTAATTTCATAAGTAGTAATTCCGTATTAATGTTGGATCTTTTTGGAATAACATCGTTTTTTTTAATTTTCAGAGAAAAATATTATGAAAAAAAAATGGCTTATCTTCCCGTTTATATTGGTTTTACTCCTTTTGTTGGGCGGGAAAAGCTTGGTTGCGGCGGATATAACGAAGCTGCCGGACCAAGCATTGTTACAGACCGCTTACTCCGGGGGGGAGAGTTTTCGGTACACGGTTTCCTGGATGGGGGTCAAGGCCGGCGAGCTCTTGATGGAAATAGAAAAAAAGGAAGATAAGTTAGATGCCTATCTTATTAAGATAACAGCAAAATCAACCGGGTTGCTCGGCGTTTTTTATCCTGTTAATGATTATTTTGAAACCGAGGTTGCAGGCACATCAAGGCTGCCTGCAACTCATTTGATGATTCAAAATGAGGGAACTCGCCGGAATAAAAAGGTTACCTTATATGACCAGAGTAATTTTAAGGTCAGCTATTGTAAAAACGAAGACCCGCCCAAGGAATATTTCCTGAACGGTCCGGTTCACAATGAGTTCAGTTCTTTTTTCTTCATGCGGACATTGCCCTTTGCCCAGAACGATGAAACCATGGTGCCGACCTTTGCCGACGGCAAGCGGCATGAAGTTCCCGTATTCATGGAGGGGCGGGAGATGTTAAGGACGATTTTCGGGAAAAAAGAGACCATCATGGTGCGGCCCCGGCTCAATTTTAAGGGGCTCTATGACAAGATGGGCGATCCGCTGGTCTGGTTCACGGAAGATGATTTTCGGATTCCGGTAAAGATCAAGGCCAAGATAGTGATCGGATCACTGACCACCTCTCTTGTTGATTATCATGGGCCTGTCGGCAGTCCGGTGATGGAGGAACAGCCTAAATACATTGAAAAAGAAGATCCTCTATAACCTTAGGCGGATACTCCCGTAGTTTCCAAAGCTTAGCCTGCATGGCGCTGTTTTCTGCAATGGCCGGGATCTGTTCCGGCCCGATCGTTAGATCGGCCAATCTGGTCGGCGCCCCTATCTCATGAAGCCAGGCGGTTAACTGCAAGGCGGTCTGCCTGGCAATCGCTGTCTCGTCACCCTCTTTTATCTTGAAGAGCCCTTGCCCCAGGCGGGCAACTCGGCCCGGATTATTTATTACGCACCATTTGAGCCAACCTGGCAGGAGGGCGGCAAGCCCCGCGCCATGGGCGGTGGCAAATATGCCGTTAATGGCATGTTCAATCATGTGCAGGGGGAAGCCGACCCGGCCCAGGCCGCTGGCGCTGATGCCGTTGAGGGCCAGCGTCCCGGCCCAGAGCAGGGCGGCGCGGGCCTGGTAGTTTCCGGGCTCGGTGATGGCTGCCATGCAGCTTTCCATGGTGGTCAGGATCAGGCCCTCACTGTAATGGTCTTGCAGGGGGGCAAAGGATTCTTCCCGGTTGAAATAAAATTCCAGCAGATGGGCGATGGTGTCAGCCGCGCCATAGGCGGTATAAGCGGGGGGGACGGAAAAGGTTAAGGCGGGGTCGAGGATTGCGACCTTGGGCAAGAGCAGTTTGTTGCCGATGCCGATTTTCTGTCTGGTCGTCTCGTTGGTGAGAACCATGCCGCTGTTGGCTTCGGAGCCCGACCCGGCGATGGTTGGGATGCAGGTGATGGGCAGGGCGTTTTTGATCCCCTTCTTCCCTTTGAAAAATTGCCAGACGTCATGATTGACCAGGGCGCCGGCCGCAATGGCCTTGGCGCTGTCGATGACACTGCCGCCGCCCACCGCAACCACCACCTCGATGTTATGGTTACGCACGGTTTCGATCCCGGCTCGGACCTGGGTCAGCCCGGGGTTGGGTTGGACGCCGCCATGGAGGTGAATCTCGAGCCCGGCATCGGCCAGCGAGTCGAGGACGATCTGGTAAAGATTGTTTTGCCGGATGCTCCGGCGGCCATAAACCAGCAGGGCTTTTTTGCCGAAACCCGCCGTTTCCGCGCCGATACGGGGCGCGCTATCCCTGCCGAAGATGATTTTGGTAGGGTTTTCAAAGACGAAGTTGTACATATATTTTCTTTGGTTAGCGCCGGGTTGCAGCCGGCTTGAGGAAAGCCCCGGGGGAGTGCGCTTTAAGCCGCGAATAAATTCGCTCCCGTGAAAAAACAGTCCTGATCAAGTTTGATTTTTCAGCCAGTTCTCAACGGCATTGGTCAGCCGGATATAGTCTTCGATGGTCAGGCGTTCGGCGCGGATTTTGGGATCAATCTCAACGGTGGGCAGGAGTTGCGCCAACGCCTCCTTGTCCAGCCCCTCAAGGTTGGCCGAGCTCAGGGCATTAATCAGGGTCTTGCGCCGCTGTTGAAAGGCGGCATTGACCAGTTTTCTGAGCAGCTTGCTATCGTGGGGTGCAAGCTTGGCTACCCGCTCCGGGACGGGATCAAAGATGATTTTTACCACCACCGAATCCACCTTGGGGCGGGGGTGGAAATTGCCAGGCCCAACCTGCATCAGGGTTTTAACCGAAGCGCACGCGGCGAGCAGTACGGAGAGGACCCCGTAGTTTTTGGTTCCCACCTCGGCCGTGAGCCGTTGGCCCACCTCCTTTTGCAGCATGAGTACCGCCCAGGCCATGGAGTCCCGGGTTTCGATAAGCTTGAACAGCAGGGGGTTGGAGATGGAGTAGGGCAGGTTGGCCATGATTTTCAGTTTCCCCCCGCTTTGGGCGGCAAGATCATGAAAGTCTGATTTCAACAGATCTTGATGAATCAGGGAGACATTGTCGGGCAGCACCTTTTTCTGCTGATGGTATTCAATGATCCCCGAGTCGAGCTCGATGCCGATCACCCGGCCGACTTTTTCGGCCAGGGGCTGGGTGAGCGAGCCCAGGCCAACCCCCAGTTCGATGATGGTGTCCGCCGTGGTTACCTCGGCCAATTCCACAATCCGTTCCGAGGTTTGCCGATGCACCAGAAAGTTTTGGCCGAGCTTCTTGCTGGGGGCGAGCTTTTGGGATTTGAGGATGTTTTTGATCGATTTTTCTGGATTCATGGCCTTTCTTTATTTGAGGATATGTTTTTCACTGCGTTTGCGGCGGATGGTGGCAAAAAAATTAAAAGAAAAGAAGTAGCCGCCGATGGTAAAGGGGATTGCCAGTAAAATGCCGCCTAACACCATGACCCCAATGGCATCCACGCCCATCTGGGCGATGGCGGCAATGCTTTCTTTGATCCCGGCCCCGGAGGTAAGAAAATCAAGCAGTTCCTTGATTTTCTCCCAGGTGAGCTTGCCGGGGATGAGCTGGTTGCCGATATACCATGAGAGATGGTATTGCGGGATCCAGGTGATCGGATTGCTGATTGCGGTGGCGGCGATGAGGGCGGCGATGAGGTTGCCGCGCAATATCCAGCAGAAAAGGACGACCAGCGCCGTATGCAGGGGAATGGTCGGGGTTACCCCGATAAAAAGTCCGATTGCCACCCCAAGGGCCAGCGAATGCGGGTCGCCCTGCAGGCGGAGAAATTTCAGATAATAATATTTGGCGGTCCGCTGCGGCTTCATCATTAATTATGATCGGTTTGCCGGGCCGGAGGCATGGTTGAGAGCCTGGGGCGCGGGTTGGACAAATTGTGAGCGGGAATAGGCATCCATGTCAAGATCCCCCTGGCCGCTCTCCTGAAGCCGGTAGGAGCCGGCCAGGGCGATCATCGCCGCATTGTCGGTGCAGAAGGCAAGGGAGGGCATGAAGATACGGATGCCGAGCTTTTCTCCCCGGCTTTGCAGATAGGTTCGCAAGCGCGGGTTGGCCGCCACCCCGCCGGCCAGTACCAGATCGGTCACCTGCTGTTGCTGGCAGGCATTGAATGACTTGGTGGCCAGCACCTCGACCACTGCCTCCTGAAATGAGGCGCAGATATCAGGGATATTGATGGGCTCGTTTTTTTGCTGATGGTTATGGACATAATTGGCCACCGCGGTTTTCAGGCCGCTGAAGCTGAAATCAAGGCTTTCCGGGGTGAGCCAGGCCCGGGGGAACTTGATGGCCTCGGGGTCGCCGGTCGCGGCCAGGCGGCTGATCACCGGCCCGCCGGGATATTCCAGCCCCAGAAGCTTGCCGACCTTGTCAAAGGCCTCGCCGGCCGCGTCGTCGCGGGTGCGGCCCAGGCATTGATAGGTGAGCTGATCTTTTACCAAAAAGATACTGGAATGGCCACCGGAGGCGACCAGGGCGACATAGGGGAAGTTCGGTTTTTCGTTTTCGAGAAAAGGCGAGGCGAGATGGCCGGCAATGTGATCGACCCCCACACAGGGAATATTTTTTACCAGGGCCAGGGCCTTGGCAAAAGAAAGACCGATCAGCAGGCAGCCGATCAGCCCGGGCCCTTGGGTGACGGCCAGGCCGTCGATCTCGTCCAGGCTGACCCCGGCCTGTTGCAGGGCGGCCTCAACGACCAGGTAGATGTTTTCCAGGTGCTGGCGGGAGGCGAGTTCCGGCACCACCCCGCCATAGCGGGTGTGGATGTCGATCTGGGAGTTGATGACATTACTGAGCAGATCCCGGCCGTCCCGCAATACTGCCGCCGCGGTTTCGTCACAGGAGCTCTCTATCCCCAGAATCAGCATGCTGTTGTCCTTGCATAATTTTATCGGTTGATTGTTGACGAACATAACGTAACACCGTAGAGTAACGTCCTCTTCTGGTAAACTACGAATTGTCGGAATCTTATCTTGTTCATCGACATGCCTTATTTAGCAGGATTGACCGAAAAAATCAAAGGATCATAAATTTATTAAGGTTCAATCGGATATTAAAGCGCATTATGCATAAAAAAAATAGCAAAACCGGCAATGCGGCAGGCCAACCGGCTGGCCCCGGCGAATCGAAGCAGTTGACCGACATGTTCTCCCGTTCCATCAGCTATCTGCGGATCTCGTTGACCGACCATTGTAATCTCCGCTGTCTTTACTGTACCCCGCAGGGGGATGGCGCCAAGCTGCTGAGCGGTGAATTATTGAGCTTTGAAGAGATCCTGCGGCTGGTTCGCCTCGCTGTTTCCCTGGGGATTAAAAAGGTGCGTCTGACCGGCGGTGAGCCCCTGGTCAGGCACGGTATTCTTGATTTTATCAGAAGGCTTGCGCAGATCGAAGGCCTTGACGATATCCGTCTTACCACCAACGGCGTGCTGTTGGCCGACTATGCCGAAGATCTCTATGCGGCCGGCATCCGCAAACTTAATATCAGCCTGGACACCATGCGGCCGGAGCGGTTCAAGGAGATTACCGGGGTTGACGCCTTTGCCAAGGTATGGGCCGGGATTCAGCGGGCGAAAGAGTTGGGCTTTTCCCCGATTAAACTCAACGTCGTCGCTCTGCGCGGGGTCAATGATGATGAATTTCTTGATTTTGCCAGGCTCAGCCTCACCGAAGCGCTACAGGTTCGCTTTATCGAGTTTATGCCCATCGGCGCCGCCTCGATCTGGGATAAAAAGAATTATATCTCCTCAAAGGAGATCATGGCTCGGCTTGAAACGTTGGGTGAGCTTTTGCCGGTGGAGGCCCGGCGAATGGACGGCCCGGCCAGGGTCTATCGTTTTGCCGAGGCCAAGGGCGGCATCGGCTTCATCAGCCCCATCAGTCATCATTTCTGTGAGCGCTGCAATCGGTTGCGGCTGACCTCGGAAGGTAAACTTCGTTCCTGCCTGCTTTCCGATAAGGAGACCGATATCAAAACCATCCTCCGGAGCGGGGCCTCTGATGAGGAGGTGGTCAAGGTCATTGTCGACACCATCATCAACAAACCCAAGGGCCACAATCTGTCCGAGGGAAAAGGCGGCAGCTGCCATGGCAGCATGTCGCGGATCGGCGGTTAATCGTTGTCGGCGCAGGGGTAGGAGCCGAGCCATTCGTAGTAGGAACAGGCCTCCTGCAGCTTGGCGCATCCCTGCCGGACATCCTCATCCTCCATATGGCCCAGCATATCCATGAAAAAGAGATAACGGCCGGGTTCGTCCTTGACCGGCCGTGATTCGATCCTGGTCAGGTTCAGCGAGCGTTCGGCGAGAATGGACAGGGCATCGTTCAAGGCGCCGGGGCGGTCCATGAGGCTCACCAGCAGCGAGGTTTTATCCTTGCCCGACTTGCCGGGCGACTCCTTGCCGATCAACAGAAAGCGGGTGGTGTTGCCCCGGTAGTCCTCTATGCTTTTGGCCACCAGCTGAAGCTGGTAGGTTTTGATGGCCAGCGAACTGGCAACCGCCGCCACGCTGGGATCATCCGCCGCCATCTTTGAGGCGACCCCGGTGCTGAATACGTTCTGGGTAGGGACATTCGGCAGGTTTTTCTTGAGCCAGCCCCGGCACTGGGCCAGGGGTTGGGCATGGGAGGCCACCAGCTTGATATCCTCCAGCCGGCCGGATTGGTTTACCAGATTGTGGCTTATCCCCAGGTTGAGCTCTCCGCAGATTTTCACCTTGTATTTAATGAAGGAGTCCAGGGTTGAGGTGACCGCGCCCTCGATGGAGTTTTCCACCGGCACGATGGCATATTGGGTTCGTTCCCGCTCCACCTCGATAAAGGATTCTTCGATTGTTTCGCAGGGCTTGAAATCCGCGGCATGGCCAAAGTATTTCACTCCGGCCAGATGGGAAAAGGTGGCCTCCGGTCCGAGATAGGCAACCACCACCTTTTTCTGGGAAAGGCGGCAGGTGTTGATGATCTCATGGTAGATGCTCAACAGCGGTTGTTCCGGAAAAACAGAGTCGTTTTCCTTGAGCAGCCGCTCAATGATTTGCCTCTCCCGCAAGGGATCCCATTTGGCTTTGTTTTTCTGGGCCTTGAGCTGGCCGATTTTTTTTGCGCATTCCAGCCGCTTTTTGAGGAGCTCAAGAAAGGTGCTGTCGATCTCGTCTATCTGGTTGCGGACATCGGCCAGGGTGATTTTTTTTGGGTCATTCATAGTTGGATTCGCTATCTGCTCGGCCCCTTTTTGGTGTCAAGGAGGCTGATTATTTAATAGAATTATGGGATGCGGCTGAAAATAGCTCTATGTTAACGCATTCAAAGAAAATCTAAAGCATATCTTTGAAAAAAATAAAAGGTAAAAGTAGGATAATATGGATTGAGCACTTCTTAATAGTGGCTTTCCGAGAAGATATTTAACTGTTTTTTTCTATTGACGGATCGGGTAGTGTTCTCAAAATATTTATTTTTTGATTGATAAAGCTGTGAAGTACGCCACAGTGGTATATAAAATATTCGAAATCAACGTTAATTTCCCGTGTGTCTGCCATGAAAGTAAAAAACTGCATGCAGAAGGATCTGGTCACCATCGGTAAAAACACCTTGCTTCAGGAGGCGGGTGTTTTGATGAAAAAACACGCCATCCGCCATTTGCCGGTTGTCGAAGATGAACAGTTGGTCGGTTTTATCTCGGAAAGCGATCTCCGGCAATATTCTTTTCCTTCCAGGGAAAAGAATATCTTTGTCCATGAGGTGATGGTGCTTAATCCCATTACCATCAATGTCAATGCCAGTATTGAGCAAGCAGCCCGTCTTATTCATGATTATAAAATCGGCGGCCTGCCGGTGCTTGATAAGAAGAAATTGGTTGGTATTATAACGGCCATTGATTTATTGTCGGCTTTTATAAAGATGATGGGCTTGCTCAAGGCTTCCATGCGGCTTGATGTCCTGCCCGGGAAAAGCAGCGGGGTGGAGGACGTTACCAGGATTATCAAGGAGCATGATTGTGAAATCATCAGTGTCTCCACCGAAATCCACTCATCCCGGCGCAAACTCTACTGTTTTCGGCTGGAAAAATGCGATATTGATACTGTTATTAATGCCCTGGAGATGGCGGGCCACAAGGTTATCTCCGTTGTCGATTGATAGATTTTTCACCCCATTAATTTTTCCCCGGTGGAGGGTTTTGTTGGATGAGTGCGTTTAAGGTCGAGAAGTCATATGAAGAAATAAATGCCAAGATCAGGTCCGGTGAGGCGGTGGTGGTTACCGCGGAGGAGATGGTCTCGATTGTCAAAGAACACGGCCCTGTGGGTGCGGCCCGCAAGGTTGACGTGGTTACCACCGGGACCTTCTCCCCCATGTGTTCTTCCGGCGCTTTTATTAATTTCGGTCATGCCAATCCCACCATCAAGGCGCTCAAAGCCTGGCTCAACGACGTTCCCGCCTATGCCGGCCTTGCCGCGGTTGACATTTATATCGGCGCCACCGAGCCGCCCGAGGATGATCCCCTCAACAAGGTTTTTCCCGGTGAGTTCCGCTATGGCGGCGGCCATGTCATTGAAGATCTGGTCGCCGGGAAAAAGGTGGTGTTAAGATGCACGGCCTACGGCACCGACTGTTATCCGGGGAAGCAGCTGGAGAAAGAGGTCACCCTCAGCGATCTGCCCTATGCCCTGTTGACCAATCCCCGGAATTGTTACCAGAACTATAACTGCGCCATTAATCTTTCCGAGCGGACCATCTACTGTTATATGGGCACCCTCAAGGCCCACGGTAAAAATGCCACCTATTGCAGCGCCGGTGAGTTGAGTCCGTTGATGAACGACCCGCTTTATAAAACCATCGGTCTGGGCACCAGGATCTTTTTGGGGGGCGGCATCGGTTATGTGACTTGGCACGGGACCCAGCATAATCCCAAGGCCCTGCGTTCCGATAACGGCACCACCCGGCGGCCGGCGGGCACCATTATGGTCCAGGGTGATCTGAAGAAGATGTCTTCCCGCTGGCTCAAAGGGGTCAGCATGCAGGGCTACGGCAGCTCGCTGGCCGTGGGTATCGGCGTGCCCATCCCCATTCTCAACGAAGAGATGGCCGCCTACACCGGGGTTTCCGATGATGAGATATTCACTCAGATCGTCGATTACTCCTATGATTACTCCCACGGTGTGGCCCGCAATTACGGTGAGGTGAGCTACGCTCAGCTCAAGAGCGGTCGGATTGAAATCAACGGCAAACAGGTGCCGACCGCCCCTCTGTCCAGTGTGGTTAGAGCCCGGGAAATTGCCGAGACCCTGAAGGGCTGGATTGAACAGCGGGACTTCTTGATAGAAAAACCGGTGCAGACCCTGCCGACCGAGTAGGTCTTAACACGCAAAGATGACGAATTTGCTTACTGAAAAATATCAAAAGATTGAAAGGTTATTGGCTGATTACGGCAAGGTTGCCGTGGCTTTTTCCGGAGGAGCGGATAGCCATTTCCTGTTGACGGTATCATGTAAAACCTTAGGTCCCGAGCGGGTAAAGGCCTTTCATGCAAGCTCCACCTTGTTGAGCCGGGAAGAAGAGATGCAGATTGCCCCGCTCTGTCTCTCCCTTGGCTGCGAGGTTCATAATTTTAATTTTGAGCCTCTGGCTTGGCCCGAATTCACCGCCAATCCCCCGGAAAGGTGTTATCTTTGCAAAAGACATATCTATCAAACGTTTACGGACTCCAGATGGGTCAAAGAGGATGGTTTTTTACTTCTGGATGGGACCAATTTTGATGATCTTTCCGCTGATCGCCCGGGCCTGAAGGCTATTCGGGAGTTTGAGGTGCAGACCCCTTTGGCCGAGGTCGGCCTCACCAAAAAAGAGATTCGTCGTTTGAGTCGGGATTTCGGCCTGGTAACCTGGGATAAGCCTTCGGCCTCCTGTTTTGCCACCCGGATTTCGGCCGGAGCTCATATTGATGAAAAAAAAATTAGATTTATCGAGCAAGGTGAAAATTTTCTAAAGGGTTTGGGCTGCGGCGCGGTTCGTGTTTGTCCTGACCAGGCAATGGTGAAGATATTTCTGCCCAAAAGTTCAATGGGTATTGTTGCTAAAAAGTCTGTAGTTTCAACGATTAATGACTACTTTTCTGTTCGCGGCTTTGCTGATGTTCGGATCGATCCCGTTGGTCGGCCGGATGTTGAAATTTAATGGGTAATTGTCAATCCCCGCTTGTATAACGGGGAGTTCCAGGCTGTTGAAAAGTTTAAATCAGAGTATTTTTTGTTTGACAGACTTTTTTTTTTGTTTGACAATCACTTTGTATCTGAATTAAATCTTCAGAAGCTACTAAATAGCCTTTAACAAAGGGACGAAGGCGGAAGCTAAATTCATGAGGAGGAAGGAATGAATAAGAGTGAGTTGGTTGAAAGTATGGCAAACGCTGGCGGTATTAGTAAAGCCGCGGCAGAGAAGACTCTTGGTGGTATGTTGGATGCGGTTACCACTGCTTTGAAAAAAGGCGACAAGGTAACCTTGGTTGGTTTCGGTACTTTTTCTGTAACCAAAAGAGCTGCTCGTCAGGGACGTAATCCTCAGACCGGCAAACCCATTACCATTAAGGCCCGCAAAGTTGCTCGCTTTAAGCCAGGTAGCAAGCTTGCCGAAGCTGTGAAATAAGTTCTGTTTTTCAGCCGATAGTTTAACGCAAAAAGAAGGTTGATGCCTTTAAGCTGGCATCAACCTTCTTTTTTTATTGACTCAGGGAAGATCTCTGGGTACATATGCTCCACAAATTCAGCGGCTACTTTTTTGTATGCCCGCGTCTGGTGTTACTAATGTCGGGATGTGGCTCAGCCTGGTAGAGCACATGCTTCGGGAGCATGGGGTCGGAGGTTCAAATCCTCTCATCCCGACCATTTCATTTCTTTATTCCCTTTTTTTATTCTGAGATAACAAAGGTTGTGGCGTTAGGTCGATGATCTTCTACGCTGACTTTTTGTCGGTAGCCGGGATTGATACCGTTACGGTGCAGTCGATGTTGCCCTGGTGGAGGGTGATGTTAAGGCGATCTCCCGCCCGCACCTGGTCGGCGCGCCGGATGATCTCTCTTTGGCGTTGGACAATGGAATAGCCGCGGCCGAGGATGGCCAGCGGGCTCACCGCATCGAGCAGGCTTGCTCCCAGTTTAAAATTTGTTTTTTTTCTTTCCAGCTGATGATTGATTGCCGCGCTAAGTCGGCGGTTGAGTTCCCCGGTCCATTTTAGACGCTGTTCGATCCGGTGCTGTGGATTATGGGTTGCGAGTTGGCTGCTGACATGGCCGAGCTTGTTTCGTTCGTCCTGGATTTTGTTGCCAAAGGCATGTCTTAACAAGGTGAACCTGTGATCCGTGGCCAAGCGGAAATGGTCGAGCAGGATGGTTGGATCTCGCAGGATTCGGCGGTTGGCTTGGACCCTTTGGTCAAGGTCGGAAATTTTGTTGTTAAGCTCGGCCCTGAGTATTTTTTGCAGCCCCTCTATCCGCTTGCCCAGCAGCGCGCGGTCCGGCAAGACCATTTCGGCGGCCGCGGTAGGGGTCGGCGCCCGGAGGTCGGCAACGAAGTCGGCAATGGTGAAGTCCACTTCATGGCCAATAGCCGAAACCAGCGGTATTTCCGAGGCAGCGATGGCCAGGGCCACCCTCTCTTCGTTAAAGGCCCAGAGATCTTCGATTGAGCCGCCGCCGCGGCAGAGGACAATAACATCGCCGAGCTGGTTGGTGTTGGCGAGCCTGATGGCTTCCGCGATCTCTGCTCCGGCCCCCTCGCCCTGGACCCTGACCGGCATTATCCGGATCGGGACCGCCGCAAATCTTTTTTCCGCCATGGTTAAAAAGTCATGAATTGCAGCGCCTTGGGGCGAGGTTATCAGGATGACGTTTTTGGGCAGCAGGGGCAGGGGCTTCTTTAGTTTTTCGGCAAACAGGCCTTGATCGGCCAGTTTTTTCTTGAGCTCTTCAAAGGCCAGCTGCAGGGAGCCGGCCCCCTTATGGTCAAGATGATCGACAATGAGTTGGTAGTCGCCTCGCTGCTCATAGACCGAGAGCCGGCCCCGGCAAATCACCTCCATTCCATCTTGGGGTAAGGCTTGAAGATAGCGTTGTTGGGGCTTGAACAGCACCGCCTTGAGTTGCGCGTTTTGATCTTTCAAGGTGAAGTAGAGATGGCCGGAAAAGGGGCGGCGGAGGTTGGAGATTTCGCCGACCACCGTTACAAAAGAGAATCCGGTTTCAAGCAGGACTTTGATCGAGCGGGTAAGCTCGGTAACTGTCTGGATTTGTTCGTTCATGCTCCTTACCTATCATAGTCGAGGTAAAGGCGACAACTTTTTTCAGAAGATCTCCCGGCCGCTGCCTGATACTTGAAAAAGATATGGGTGAAAATGACGGATGATTTTTTTTAGTGTTACAGGTATATTGGCAACCAAAATTTCATTTTTTATAAATTTTATGAAAAAAAAGGGATTATTTCATGCCGGATCATAACAGCTATCTGCAACAAGACATTCTGCACAAACCCCTTGAAAAGCATGGGTTGCTGGAAGAGTTTAACCTCCCCCCTAAAGTCATTAAATTTATCCGCACCAACAGAGATAAAATTTTCGTTGCCATTGCTGGGCTGATGGTCGCCATTTTGGCCTGGTCCTATTACGGACACTATGTTGCCACCCGGAATGATCAGGCCGCGGCCCTTTTGAACAAGGCGGTCACCCAGGAGGATGTTGAGCAACGGGCGGCGATCTTCAATCAGGTTGCTGATCAGTTCGGTGGAACCGGTTCGGCGATGTGGGCAAAGATCGAGCTTGCGCATCTTGCTTTTGATCGGGATGATTATGACGATGCCGCCGGCCGCTATCAGGCCGTGCTTGGTGGGTTGGCCGCTGATAGCCCGCTCTTGCCCCTGGTTCAGTATAATCTGGCCCAGGCCTTGGAGAACAAGAAATCCTTTAAGGAGGCCATTGACGCTTATCGGAAATTGATTGCGCTTAAAGGGTTTACCGGGGAGGCTTACCTGGCCTTGGCCAGGATTTACGAGGTCCAGGGCGAGTTGATTCAGGTCAAGGAGATGTTGCAGAAGGTGTTGGAGCTCGAAGAGGTTTCTTTGGCGGTAAAGAACAGGGTTAAGGCCAAGCTGGCCCGGTTCTGATTTTTTGGAGGTAGTCAAAGAGTAGCATGGAGATCATTCGGAATCCGGCGGCGATGACATCGTGGGCAAATCGGGTTACTGCCACCGGCGCCGCCATTGGCTTGGTGCCGACCATGGGCTATTTCCATGAGGGGCATCTCTCCTTGATGCGGGCGGCAAGAAAAGGGGCCGACCATGTGGTGGTCAGCCTTTTTGTCAACCCGATTCAGTTTGGGCCCAATGAAGATCTTGCCGCTTATCCCCGGGATTTTGCGCGGGACTGCCGATTGGCCGAGGCGGAAGGGGTGGATATTCTGTTTGCCCCTGAGGCAGCCGGCATGTACCCGGAGGCGACGAAAACCAAGGTGGTGGTCTCCGGGCTGACCAGCGGCCTCTGTGGTGGTTCCCGACCCGGCCATTTCGACGGGGTAACCACGGTGGTGGCCAAGCTTTTTAATGTCGTCAAGCCGCGGATTGCCATCTTCGGACAAAAGGATTTCCAGCAGCTTGCCGTGATTAGGCAGATGGTGCGGGACCTGAACTGGGATATTGAGATTGTCGGCCACCCCATAGTTCGCGAGGCGGACGGGCTGGCCATGAGTTCGAGAAACAGTTATCTTTCCGCAGACCAGCGGCGGACCGCCCTCTGTCTTTATCGGGCGATCAGGCACGCCGGAGAGCGGGTGCGGCAGGGAGTGGTTGACGCCGAACTGCTTGTGGCTGAGATAACAGAGATGATCCACTCCCAGGGCGGGGTGGAGATTGATTATATCGCCCTGGTGGACCGGGATAGCCTTGAGCCGCTGGGTGTGTTGCGGCCAGGGACGCTGCTGGCTATGGCGGTAAAGGTCGGCCGCACCAGACTGATTGATAACGATTTAATCTGTTAACCGGCTTTTCATCGGATATCAGGTAATTTTTTTTAACACAACGAGAGAGTCACAATGTTACGTTACATGTTGAAGTCAAAGATTCACCGGGCCACGGTTACGGACGCCAACCTTAACTACGAGGGGAGCCTGACCGTTGATAAAAACCTGCTCAAGCAGGTTGATCTCTATCCGTCTGAAAAGGTGAAGATCTATAATATCAATAACGGTGAGCGTTTTGATACCTATGTCATCGAGGGGCCCGCAGACTCCGGCATTATTAATCTCAACGGCGCCGCGGCGCGCAAGGGGATGCCGGGCGATCTTATCATTATCGTCAGTTACGCCCTTTATTCGCCGGAGGAGCTGGAGGATTATAAGCCGAAAATCGTGGTTCTTGACAAGGATAATCTCATCAAGAAAACGGTTCATACCGAGCGTCTTCACCACGATTGATTGTAAGTTAAGCTCTATTGCTTTGCCCTCTGTTGTGTGTCCTTTTTTGTCCGCTGTTTGATCGGGTTATGAGTTGGGGTGTTCATGTATCTGCTGGTTACTGCTACGGAAATGGAAGCGCGCCCCTTGCGGGCCATCTTGCCTGCCTCGCCGGAATACCAGATCTTTGTCGCCGGTGTCGGCCTTAGTGAGACCGCGGTCAACCTGACCAGGTTTCTGGCAACGGGCAATGCCGAGGTGGAGAGGGTTATTGATTTCGGGGTGGCCGGCGCTTACCTTGCCGCCGGGGCCAAGTTGCTTGATCTTTGTCTTGCCGGCTCCGAGGTGATAGGGGATTTCGGGATCTCTTTCGGCCGCCGGCTGGAGCCGTTTGCGAGCCCGCTCGGTCCGCCGCCGGTTTTTGCCATGGATCCGCAGCTTGTTGCCGAAGCCCAACAGATTTTGGCCCGTCATGGCCTAAGTTCGCTCACTGGTGGATTTGTCACGGTAAACTCGGTCTCCGGCACGGCTGAGCGGGGCAATCTGCTCCGGGATCGGCATCAGGGGCTGTGTGAAAATATGGAAGGGGCGGCGGTCGCCCGGGTTTGCCAGGAGTTTTCCCTCCCGTTGCTCGAGTTGCGTTGCGTCAGCAACATGGTGGAGGATCGTAACCTTGCCGGCTGGCAGCTCGACCGGGCTGTTGAGCTATGCGCCCATGCTGTTTCGGTGTTGGTTAATGATGCATCTCTGTAATACGACGGGATAAATATATGTCTGATTGCTCCGCAAAACTTTCCCTGGGTTTTTCCCCTTGCCCCAATGACACCTTTATTTTCCATGCCCTGATTCGCGGCTTAACCGGTAGGGACTGCCCGGGGTATGCCCCCGAGGTTCTCGCCGATGTCGAGACCCTTAACGGCTGGGCGTTGGCGGCTAAGCTGGATGTGACCAAACTGTCTTTTCACGCCTTGGGCCATGTCCTTGATAAGTATGTCTTGCTCATGGCCGGCAGCGCGCTGGGGCGTGGCTGCGGGCCGCTGCTGGTCGCCAGGGAGAAACTGGCGGTCGAGCAGCTGGCCGGGGCCCGGGTTGCCATTCCCGGCAAGCTTACCACCGCGGCCATGCTGCTTAGCTTTTTTTCGCCGGTGCCCCTTACGCCGGTGATAATGCCGTTTGACCGGATTATGCCGAGTATTGTTGCCGGCGAGGTTGATGCCGGGGTAATTATTCATGAGAGCCGGTTCACCTTTCATCAGCATGGGTTGCAGCTGGTGCAGGATCTTGGCGCCTGGTGGGAAGAGACCACCGGTTTTTCCATTCCCCTGGGCGGGATCGTTGCCCGTCGTTCCCTGGGCAAAGAGCTGATCTCCCGCATTGATGCCTGCATTCGTGCCAGTGTTGAATATGCCTTTGCCGAACCCCGAGCGTCTTTGGCCTATATCCGGCAACATGCGCAAGAGATGGATGAGGCGGTGGTTCAGGAACATATCGGACTTTATGTTAATAATTATTCCGTCGATCTCGGCGGCGAGGGGATTGCCTCGGTCAGGGAATTTCTTGCCCGGGGCAGGGCCGCCGGGCAATTTCCCGCAGAGTTGGCTGGGTTGCCGCTGACCAGTGCAGAGCTATAAAATAAAGGGCTTTGCGGTTGTTGATGAATTATTTTGGCCTGTTTTCGGCACAAACTTACTTGACAAGATCTGTTTTCATAATATATTCAAAAGTTTCGCTATAGTTTGAATTTCCGGCTCTTTTTTTTGGACCCGGATCCTAATACAGTTAATTATTAAGTGATTTTATTCAGATAATTGATGTGTTGAATTTAAAGGTAAGGAATACAGGATGAAACTTACAGGAGCACAGGCATTTATAAAGTGTCTGGAAGAACACGGTGTTGAGGTCATCTTCGGATATCCCGGTGGGGCTATTATCGACATTTACGACGAATTGATGAAGTGTGATACGGTCAAACATGTCTTAACCAGACACGAGCAGGCTGCGGTGCATGCCGCTGATGCTTATGGTCGAGTTAAGGGTGAGGTCGGTGTTGCCCTGGTAACTTCCGGCCCCGGCGCGACCAACGCGGTTACCGGTATTGCCTCGGCCTATCTCGATTCTATTCCCATGGTGGTATTTACCGGCCAGGTGCCGACCATGCTGATTGGTAATGATGCCTTTCAGGAAGTTGATATCGTGGGAATTACCCGTCCGGTGACCAAGCATAACTACCTGGTTAAGGATGCCAAGGATCTGGTGCCGACCATCCGCGAGGCTTTTCATTTGGCCCGCACCGGTCGCCCCGGTCCGGTTTTGATCGACCTGCCCAAGGATGTTTTGGCCACCCTGATTAAATATCCCGAGCCCAAGCCGGTTAAGATGCGGACCTACAAGCCGACCTATGAGCCGCATCCCGGTCAGATCGAAAAAGCATGCCTTGAACTGTTGAAGGCGAAGCGCCCGGTTATCTATGCCGGTGGCGGGGTTATCAATTCCAATGCCTTTGAAGATCTCACCGAGTTGGCCAAAAAACTCAATATCCCGGTAACCATGACCTTGATGGGGCTCGGCGGTTTCCCCGGCACCGATTCATTGTCCCTGGGCATGCTTGGGATGCACGGCACCTATTTCGCCAACATGGCGGTTGCCAACTGTGATTATCTCCTCGCCGTAGGCTCCCGTTTTGACGATCGGGTTACCGGTCGAGTTGACGCTTTTGCGCCCAAGGCCAAAATTGTGCATATCGATATCGATCCTGCTTCGATCAGTAAGAATGTCAGGGTTGACATTCCCATTGTCGCCGATTGCAAGCATGCCCTTATCGCCATGAACACCTGGTTTGACCGGAATAAGGATTTTGATGCCAATGCACGGGTTGAGATCAACCGGCCCTGGCATGAGCAGATCAAGGACTGGAAGAACAAGCATCCCCTTGGCTATGTCGAGGAGACCGATATCATCAAGCCCCAGTTTGTTGTTCAGAAACTGCATGAGTTGACCGGCGGCAACGCCATTATCACCACCGAGGTCGGCCAGAACCAGATGTGGGCCGCCCAGTTTTATCACTTCAACCATCCTCGCCATTTCATGACCTCGGGTGGCCTGGGGGTAATGGGTTATGGTTTCCCCGCCGCAATCGGCGCCCAGATGGCCGCCCCCGACAAGGTGGTAATCGATATCGCCGGCGACGGCAGTATTCAGATGAATATTCAGGAGTTGGCCACCGCCCGGCAGGAGAAATTGCCGGTCAAGGTTGCCATCTTGAATAACGGTTATCTCGGAATGGTTCGGCAGTGGCAGGAACTGTTTTATGATAAAAAATATTCGCAGACCGTAATGGAGGTTGTCCCTGACTTTGTCAAGGTTGCCGAGGCTTACGGGGCTGTCGGCTTGCGGGCTACCAAGCCCAGTGAGGTTGAGCCCGTGATTATGGAAGCCCTGAGGACCGATAATACGGTGTTCATGGATTTTGTCGTTGCCAGGGAAGAGGGTGTATACCCCATGGTTCCAGCAGGTAAAGCCACCACGGAGATGCTGTTGGTTTAATATTATGACGGATCGCAGCTCTGCGAAGATTGCTGCGGGTCCATTATTTCGTATATAAAGGCGAAAAAAGTAGGGTACGCAATGAGACATACAATTTCAGTACTGTTGCAAAATAAACCGGGAGTTTTATCAAGGGTTACCGGGCTGTTCAGTGGCCGCGGCTTCAATATTGAAAGCCTTTCCGTGGCCCAGACCCTTGATCCGGAGGTTTCCTGTCTGACCTTGGTGACTTCCGGTGACGATATGATCATCGAACAGATCACCAAACAGCTGCATAAGCTGATTGACGCCATCAAAGTGACCGACATGAGTGAGCATGATTATGTCGAGCGCGAGATGGCCTTGATCCGGGTCAAGGCGGAAGCCCATACCCGGGCCGAGGTTTTGCGGGTTATTGATATCTTCCGGGGTAAGGTTATTGATGTCGGACCGAAAAGCTATGTCGTCGAGGTCACCGGCAAGGACAGCAAGATTCAGGCGGTAATCGATATTCTCCGCCCGATTGGCATTCAGGAGATTGTGCGCTGCGGCACCATTGCCATGACCAGGGCAAAGAAATCATAGTATTTCCTTTCTGTTTGTTGTTAGATTAAAAATGAACTGATGGAGCGCTCTATGGCCTTTAGAGGCTTTGCGGCCGCCTGTCGGTTCATTTTTGTATGGGGTCCGGTTTTTGATAAATATTTACTTATTACCTGAAAAGGCTGTGATAATATGAAAAAACCACAAATACCTGTGGCTTACGAAGGATACCCGTTTATCGGTTTTACAGCCTTGACCACCCTGGTTATTGCCGTTTTGGGTTATGACCTGGCGGCCTTGGGGTCGTTGTTCGTTACCGCTTTCGTCCTCTATTTTTTCCGTGATCCCGAGCGGGTCACCCCGGATGAAAATGATGTGCTTGTCGCTCCCGCCGACGGCAAGGTTATTCTGGTCGAGAAGATCTT
Source organism: Deltaproteobacteria bacterium (assembly GCA_013349285.1). Taxonomy (GTDB): domain Bacteria; phylum Desulfobacterota; class Desulfobulbia; order Desulfobulbales; family Desulfurivibrionaceae; genus DUZU01. The sequence continues at coordinate 46,502 of DUZU01000017.1, forward strand.
TGACGATAAGTTCGTTAAGGAGCATGTCTACAAGGTCAGCATCTTCATGAATGTTTTTAATGTTCATGTCAACCGGGTTCCTTTTTCCGGCACGGTTTCTAAGGTTCAGTACTTCCCCGGCCTGTTCTATTCCGCCAACACCGAGCGGGGCGCCCTTGAGAATGAATCGTGCGCCCTGACCATCACCACCAAGAACGATCGCAAGTTTGCGGTGGTCCAGGTTGCCGGTCTTATTGCCCGGCGGATCGTCTGCTGGGCCGGCAAGGGTGATAATCTGGTTCGGGGGGAGCGCTTCGGTCTGATCCGTTTCGGGTCAAGGGTTGATCTTTACCTGCCCTTGCAGATTCAGCTCGAGGTGAGTGTCGGGCAAAAGGTTGTAGCCGGTGAAACCGTGCTTGGTTATCTGTCATAATTTAGGCGTTTTTTTTACCTGCGTTGCGGACGGGTAAGGTTTTATGGCAAACCAGAGCGGCAATGATTACTTTGCTGAAATGAAATTCAGCAGGAGGACAACATGACGAACGATCAGGATGTTAAGGTAGAGAATTCCCCGAAGGGGAAGATATGTCTGTTGCCCAGTCTGCTTACTACGGTGAGCCTGTTCAGTGGCTTTTATTCCATTATCTCATCGATAAACGGCGATTTTCTTACCTCCGCGGTGGCCATCCTGGTTGCCGGCGTTTTTGACGGCCTTGACGGTCGGGTCGCCCGGTTGACCGGCACCACCAGCAAATTCGGCATGGAGTATGATTCGCTCTGCGATCTGGTTGCCTTTGGGGTGGCGCCTGGTTTGCTCGCCTATCTCTGGGTGTTGCAGCCCTATGGCCGCTACGGCTGGTTGGCTGCCTTTCTCTATGTGGCGACCACCGCGTTAAGGCTTGCCCGCTTTAATTCCCAGGATGCGACCTCGTTGAAAAATGTTTTTACCGGTCTGCCCTGTCCGGCGGCCGGCGGGATGATCGCGGCCTCGGTAATGTTCTGTACTTTTTTTGAGATAACCGGGTTGATGAAAGACATTGTGATGCTCATCGCGGTTTACGGGCTTTCTTATTTGATGGTCAGCTCTATCTCTTATCAGAGTTTCAAAAAACCTGAAACCGACAAGGCCAAGAAGTTTCAGGTGCTGGTCGGCATGGTTCTGCTGATCATGGTTCTGGCCACCGAACCCAAGGTAACTCTATTTCTGTTAGCCGCCGCCTATGTGCTATCCGGACCGCTTGCGGCGGGATACCACCTTGTGAAGGGCAAGAAGCCTGTTAAGGAACAGGAAGATGTAGTATGAACCACGCCCGGTTTTGGTTTGAGAATGTTATTTTCCGCTTTGCCGGGTTTAAGGAGTTATAGTGATGGCTGATAAAATTATTATATTTGATACCACCCTGCGCGATGGAGAGCAATCACCGGGCGCCAGTATGAATATGCAGGAGAAGTTCCGTTTGGCCCAGCAGCTGGTCAAGCTCAAGGTTGACGTGATCGAGGCCGGTTTTCCGGTTGCCTCGCCCGGCGATTTCGAATGCGTGAAAAATATTGCCGACAATATCAGAGGCGCCCAGATTGCCGGGCTTGCCCGTTGTAATGTCAAGGATATTGATAGGGCCTGGCAGGCCTTGAAGAATGGTGAGAATCCAAGGATTCATACCTTTCTCGCCACCTCTGATATCCACCTCAAACATAAGCTGCGGATGGATCGGGATCAGGTTCTGGCCCTGGCCGTCGCTTCGGTCAAACATGCGGCCAAGTATACCAGCAATGTGGAGTTTTCCGCCGAGGATGCATCCCGCAGTGATCTTGATTTTGTCTGCAAGGTTTTTACGGCGGTAATCGAGGCCGGCGCCACCACCTTGAATTTTCCCGATACCACCGGCTATGCGCTGCCCGATGAGTTTGGGGCGCAGGTCAAGTATCTGATCGACCATATCCCCAATATTCACAAAGCGGTGTTGAGTGTCCATTGCCATAATGATTTGGGTCTTGCCGTGGCCAATTCGTTGGCCGCGGTTAACAACGGGGCGCGCCAGGTGGAATCAACCATCAATGGTTTGGGGGAAAGGGCGGGCAATACCGCGATGGAAGAGCTGGTTATGGTCATCCGTACCCGGGCCGATCAGATGAAGGTCAGCACCGATATCGTGACCGAGCATATCTATCCGACCAGTCGGATGGTGTCCACCATCACCGGGATGCCGGTACAGCCCAACAAGGCCATTGTCGGCGCCAACGCCTTTGCCCACGAGTCAGGGATCCATCAGGACGGGGTGCTTAAGGAGCGGACCACCTACGAGATCATGAACCCGGCTGATATCGGGATCTCGACCGGCAATATCGTGCTCGGCAAACATTCCGGCCGCCATGCCTTGAAGGACCGGGTAACCGCCATGGGCTATACCTTAAAGGATGATGAGCTGAACCGGGTATTTGACCGCTTCAAAGAGGTGGCCGACGTCAAGAAGGACATGTTTGACGAAGACCTGGAAGCGATTTTGATGGATGAGGTCTTGCGAATCCCCGAGACTTATACCCTGTTGCACTTAGCGGCGATGAGCGGCAGCAAATCCCTGCCGACCGCGGCGGTCAAGTTGCTGGTCAACGGCAAGGAGGTACAACGGTCCGCCATCGGTATCGGCCCGATTGACGCAACTTTCAGGGCGATTGCCGAATTGGTGCAGACCGAGAGCAAGCTCCTTTATTTTTCGGTGAGTTCCATCACCGGCGGCACCGATGCCCAGGGTGAGGTGTTGGTGCGCATCGAAGATAAAGGAGGGAAGGTGGTGGTTGGCCAGGGCGCTGATCCCGACATCATCACCGCGGCCGCCAAAGCCTATCTCAACGGCTTGAACCGGCTGGTGTATATAAAAAAGGAAAACAACGTATAATAGGCTGAGCCGTCGGTTTTTTTAGATTCTCAGTCGTTATCTTTATTATCTGCCGGGCAGTTCGCCCGGCTTCTGACTTTTTAAGGAAATATGGATCATGAGTGCAACGAACAGAAAGTTTAGAGTGGCGGTGGCCGGCGCGACCGGTGCGGTCGGTGGGGCGATGCTGGATGTGTTGGCAAGAAGAGATTTCCCGCTGGCTGAATTGCGTCTGCTCGCTTCAGAGCGGTCGGTGGGCAAGAAGCTCAAGTTTAAGGGCGAGGAAATTGCCGTGCAGCAGTTGACCAAGGATGCCTTTGAGGGGATCGACATCGCCCTGTTCTCGGCTGGGGGCGACCGCTCTCTCGAGTTCGCGCCGGCAGCGGCGGCGGCCGGCGCGGTGGTTATCGATAACTCCAGCGCCTTTCGCATGGACCCGGAAATCCCCCTGGTGGTGCCCGAGGTCAATCCCCACGCCATTGGCCAGTACAAAAAACGGGGAATCATCGCCAACCCCAACTGTTCGACCATCCAGATGCTGGTAGCCCTCAAGCCGATCCATGATAAGGTCAAGATCAAACGGATTGTCGTTTCAACCTACCAGGCCGTTTCCGGCACCGGGGCCAAGGCCATTGAGGAGCTGCAGCAGCAGATCCTTGATTATGCGGCGGGTAAACCTCTTACCCATAAGGTTTATCCCCATCAGATCGCCTTTAACTGTCTCCCCCAGATCGACAGCTTCCTGCCCAGCGGCTACACCAAGGAAGAGATGAAGATGGTTAATGAAACCCGCAAGATGTTTGAGGATGACTCGATCGGGGTCACCGCGACCACGGTTCGGGTTCCGGTGTTCTACGGCCATTCCGAGTCGGTCAATATCGAGACCGAGCGCAAAATCACCGCGGCCGAGGTCAAGGAATTGCTGGCCACCGCCCCCGGCGTAAAGCTGGTTGATGAGCCGACCCTCAGCCGATATCCCCTGGCCACCGAGTGCGCCGGCAAGTTTGAGACCCTGGTCGGCCGGATCCGGGAGGATGAGTCCATTGCCAACGGCATCAACCTCTGGGTGGTGGCTGATAACATCCTGAAGGGCGCCGCGCTTAATGCGGTGCAGATCGCTGAAATCGTAGGCCGGGATTATCTGTAATTGCGGATAATCGCAGGTGTTTCCCGAGGGCGGCGGCTGGTCTCGCCGGGGCAGCGTTTCGGCAAGCTGGTCCGCCCCACCTCGGATCGGGCCCGGGAGGCGATTTTCAATGTGTTGGCCGATAAGGTTGAGCAGGCATTGGTGCTTGATCTTTTCGCCGGCACCGGGGCCTTGGGCCTTGAAGCACTGAGCCGGGGGGCGGCCCAGGCGGTATTTGTCGAGGCCAACCGTCAGGTCGTTGAGCTTATTCGGCAAAATATCGCCGCCTGCGGTTTTATTGATGAATCTTTGGTTTTGCAGCGGGATCTCGCCAAGGGCCCGGCTTTTTTAGCCAAGCTAAAACCCGCGTCGGGATTTGATCTGGTTTTTCTTGATCCGCCTTACGGCATGGGCTTGGGCCATAAGGTCATGGCCGGCTTGGTCGAACTTGAACTTGTTGCCTCCCATGGCATTATCGTGGTGGAAGACCGGGCCGGCGAGGAGTACCCCGCTCTTTTCGGGGACTGGTTCTGCTATGACCGGCGGCGCTACGGGGAGGCCGGGTTTTGGCTTTATCGCCAACAAGGGGAAAATGAATCCAATGAGTAATTATGAGCCGTTTGTCGCCGAAAAAACTTCCGAAACGGTCGCCGTCTATCCCGGAACCTTTGATCCCATTACCAACGGCCATCTTGATATTATCCATCGCGGCCTGACTCTTTTTGATCGGGTTATTGTTGCCGTTGCCGAAAATTCATCCAAAAAACCGCTTTTTGATCTTGAAGAACGGACCAGCATGATCAGGGCCTGTTTTCCGGCCGATGAAACCCGGATCGAGGTCGATGTCGTTTCCGGGTTGCTGGTTGATTATGCTTATCGGCGGGGGGCCAAGGCCATTATCCGTGGCCTGCGGGCCGTGTCTGATTTTGATTATGAGTTCCAGCTGGCCTTGATGAACCGCAGGATCGAGCGGGAGGTGGAGACGGTCTTCTTGATGACCGGCTTCCGCTGGATTTACATCAGCTCCAGCATTATCAAGGATGCGGCCCGTTACGGCGGTGATTTGAGCGGGTTGGTGCCGGATCATGTATGTGAAAGGTTGCGCCGGCGTTTTTTGCAGGCCCAGGAGTGATGAGCCGTTTGGGCATGCTTTTGGTCCACAATGTTCTCCCGTCGCTGTGTTATGAATTAATCGCAAGTAACAGCTGAGTAAAAAATATTTTATGAAACCTTTTTCTCAGATAACCCGCAGAAAATTTCTTCAACTCTCCGGCATCGGTGCGGCAACCCTGGCCTCCTTTGCCCGCACCGGCCATGCTGCGCCTGCTTTTTTGAAAAAACAATCAGCATTTATCAGCAACAAAGTCCAGAATATTCCTACGGTCTGCAATATGTGCAAGGCGCGCTGTCTGGTCTCCTGCAAGGTGGTCAACGGCCGGGTTGTTAAAATTGACGGCCTCGCCGACAACCCTTATAACGGCATGGCCGTCTGTGCCAGGGGCAACGCGGCCTCCGAGCTGCTGTATGACGTCGATCGCTTGAAATACCCGATGAAACGGGTGGGGGAGCGCGGGGAAGGCAAGTGGGCGCGGATCAGCTGGGGAGAGGCCATTGACACCATCTCCCAGCAGCTGGAAAAGGCGCTGCGCAGCAGTGGGCCTAAGGCCCTGGCCCTTTTTGCCAAGGGGTCGTCCAGCAGCTATATCAAAGAGCTTTTTGCCGAGTTCTCGATCGCCCAGGTCAATGATGTCTCTTCTGAACAATGCGGCATGAATCGAGAGCTGGCCTACCGGCTTACCTTTGGCAACGATGGCGCCCAGTTCCCTCTGCTCGATTACGCCAACACCTCTTGTGTTGTTCTGGTCGGCAGTCATCTCGGCGAAAATGTCGATGTGGCCGAGCTGCAGAACCTGGCCCGGGCCAGGGGCAACGGTGCCAAGCTCATCGTGGTCGATCCGCGTTTCTCCTCGGTGGCCGCCAAGGCGGATAATCATCTGATGATCAGGCCCGGCACCGATCAGGTGCTGCTCATGGGCTGGATCAACTATATTATTGACGCCGGCCTCTATGATGTCGGCTATGTCTCGCAACACGTGACCGGTTTTGCCGAACTGCGCCGGGATGCGAGTTTCTACAGCCTGGAAAAGGCGGCCGAGATTACCGGCATCCCGGCGGAGGTGATCCGCCAGACCGCAACGATGATCGCCGCCGCCGCGCCCGGGGTGATCATCCATCCCGGCAACCATTCCGCCTGGTATGGCAATGACGTGCAGCGGTTGCGGACCCAGGCCATTCTCGCCGGTTTGCTCGGTTCCTGGGGGAGCAGGGGGGGGCTGCTTCCCCGCACTGCGTTTGGGGATGAACTTCCTCCGGTGCACGCCAACCAGCAAGCCATTGCCGAGTTGCTTAAAAATCGGGATTGGCATGGCGCCACTATTATCAAAAAAATGGAAAAGGGGGCAGTCAGGGTCGTCGGCTGCTGGGGGCAGAATCCGTTGCATTCGATCGTGAATCCCTATCGGACCCGCAAGGCCTTTATGGCGGCGGATTTTGTTTTTGCCTGTGATGTGTTGCCCAGTGATACCACCTTGTTTGCCGATATAATTTTGCCGGAGGCAAGTTTTCTTGAGCGTTATGATGTGGTTGACCGTTATCAAACCACGGCGCAGAACTTTATTGCCGTTCGCACCCCGGTCGTGGCGCCTGCTTATGAAGCGCGCGATCCATATTGGATCGTCAAGCAACTCAGTACCAGGCTTGGCCGGGGCGATGGTTTTCGTTTTGCCGACGTGCGGGCCAGGTTGGATCATGAATTGGCCAAAGACGATCTGAGTCTGGCCAAGATTGCGGCCGAGGGCGGCTTTGCACTGTTGCCGAAAGTCGCTGAACTTGAAAATAATGTTCGTTTTGCCACCCCGAGCGGCAAGATCGAGTTTTTCCCCAAGTCGCTCAGCGCCGACCGCCTGACCCTGGTGCCCAATTACGATGAGGTTCCGGCTCCGCCCCAAGGCTTTGCCCGGCTGCTATCCGGCCGCTCGCCGGTCCACTCCCAGACCTTGACCTGTAACAATAAATGGCTGCGGCATGAGATGGCTGAAAACGAGCTTTGGCTCAACGAGCAGCTGGCTGAAAAGCTGCTGGTTAAGGCCGGTGAGCGACTTTTTCTCGAAAATCAGGATGGGGTGCGTTCGATGAAACCCATTGTGGTGAAGCTTACCCCGGGCATCAGGGCCGATTGTGTCTATCTGGTCCATGGCTTTGGCGCGAGATCGCCATTGCTGCAACAGGGCTTTGATCAGGGGGTTGGGGATATGATGCTGATGACCAGAAGCCGCCGGGATCAGTTCTCCGGCAGCCGCGGCCTGCGGGTTAATTTTGTCCGCTTAATCAAAAACGGCAAGCCCTTGGATATGCGCAACCTTTAACCGGGCTGGGCAATGGGCCGGTTAAAGGTATTTCCCTATGAATAATCCTTTCGATTCAGGGCAGCGGGATGATCAGTGCCCCGGGCAAACCAGGCGCGGTTTTATGGCGCGGGGTTATCTCTGGTTGCAATGGTTGGCCGGGGCTTTGCTGCTCTATCCGGTGATGAAGTTTATCGATTTTTCGCCCCCTAAAAAACCGAGATTGGTCAAGGTGCTCAAGGAGGTGGCGATCAACGGCTTCGTGGTGGAGCATGATTTTATTCTTTTTGTCGACCAGGACGGCCCCCGGGCCATATCCAGAAAATGCACCCATCTCGGCTGTCGGCTTAATTATCAGACCCGGGAGAATGTGCTGCTCTGCCCCTGTCATCAGAGCAGGTTCACAACCGGCGGCCGGCGGATCAGTGGCCCGGCCCCCAAGGATCTGCCATCCTATCCGGTCACCAAGATGAGCGGCAATGAAGGTCCGGGTTATGTCGTCAGCCTTTAGATTCGCTATGTTGATCAGCGCCACAAAATGGGGGGCCAAGAGCCTGATTTGCCTTTACGTCTCGGTCTTGACCGGGATTGTGCTGGCGCTACAGTACGACCCGGCCACCCCTTTTTTTTCCGTGGGCTCCATTGATCTGTTGGCGCCCTTCGGCGCTTTCTGGCGGGCCGGTCATTTTTATTCCAGCCAGCTCTTTTTTCTTTTTTCCCTGATGCATCTCTGGGCCGTTTTCCTCAATAAAAAAGATGAGATGACCCCCGGGAAATGGCTGCTGCTCGTTCTTTCCCTGCCGGCCGCTCTGCTGCTGCTTTTTACCGGTTATGTGCTCAGGGCCGATGCCACCGGCGAGGCGGCCGGGATGATCGCCGAAAATATCACCCTGGCAATTCCTGTTTTCGGCAAAGGGCTCAACTCCCTGCTCTTTGCCATTGAAGAGGAGGGGATGAAGCGGGTCTATACCAATCATCTGATCGGCTTGGGTGTTTTTTGGGGGATTTGCTGCTGGGACCATCTGCGCCGTTATCGAGTGCAGGTTAAAGAGCATGGCCTGCTGGTGGGGTTGATGTTTGTTTTCAGCCTGCTGGTGATGGCGCCCATGGAGCCGGGCCAACTTGGTGTATTTCATATCCAGGGGCCATGGTTTTTTTTAGGCCTCCAGGAAGCCCTACGCTATATCCATCCGTTCTGGGCCGGGGTGGTCTTGCCCAGTACGGTTATTGTTGCCCTGATTTTTATAGGCCTCAAAAGGGATTGGCGGGGAGCGCTTCTCAGTTTTGTCGTTATCTGGCTGGGGAGTTACGCCCTGCTCAGCGTAATATCCGCATTGCGCTGAGCGGGCAGTGAGTCAGCTACTCTTCAGATTCTTACCTGAGTTAATATTGTTTGAGGCAAGAGTTCAGTGGGAGCGGCTTCAGCCGCGAACAATGGCCGGCATCACCCAACAGCTTGGTCTTCGCTGGTGGTTCTTTTCGCGAATGAATTCGCTCCCGCATCAAGTTGCTTTTGCACAGCACCTAATTGTCGGCTGAATGTTAGTGGTAGTTGGATTCATTATCTTGTGTTGCAGCTGATCAAGGCAGGGGCAGGGTGATGGTAAAGATGGCGCCCCGGCTTTCGTCGTTTTCCACCTCAATCATCCCCCCGTGGCTTTCCACGATCTGTTTGACAATGGCCAGGCCGAGGCCGGTGCCGTTTTCCCGGGTGGTGAAAAATGGCTCAAAAATATTCCTTCTCACTTTTTCCTCAATGCCGGTGCCGTTATCCCTGACCTGGATCATGATGGTGTCGTTTTCATTTTTTTGCGAACTTTGTTCCCGGGCCATAATTTTAATGGTGGCATTGCTGGCTGCGGAGCAGGCGTTGGCGGAATTTGAAATCAGGTTGAGCAGCACCTGTTTGAGCAGCTGGTGGTCGGCCCAGCAGTCCAAGGAGTCGGCAATATCCATTTCAATTTTTATCGAGCTGTTCCATTTGGGGTTCTGCTCGGTGAGTTCCACGGCTTCTACAACCAGTTTCTTTAAGGAAAACCAGTGGATTTCCGGCGGCGCCGGTTTGGAAAAGAGCAGAAACTCCTGAATGGTGAGGGCCAGCCGCTCGCATTCACGATTAATAATATTCAACAACCGACTGTTGGTTGGATTTTCTTGTTCATCCTTTCGCAGGATCTGGGCGGCCCCGGAGATGGCGGCGAGCGGATTGCGGAGTTCGTGGGCAATTCCGGCCGCCATCTCGCCGATGGTGGCCATTTTTTCGGCCTGTTGTACCTTGGCCTCCATCTTTTTAATCTCACTGAGATCCTGCATGGTGTAGATTCGGGCGTTGTCCGAGCCGTCGGGGGTGTTGAGTTTTGCCCAGGAATAGCCTACCGGGATGGTTGCCCCATCTTTGCGGGTCAGATTGGCGATTGGCCGTTCGGCTGGTTGCGCAATCGGCACCAGGCCGGGAAAGATCTTGGCGATGGATCGGCCGATGACCTCAACGGTCTCAAAACCGGTTATTGCTTCCGCTGCCGGGTTAAACGAGGTGATCAGGTAATTATCGTCAACCGTGATGATGCCGGTGTTGATGTCGTCGAAAATTTGTTTGTAGAGTAATGAGAGATGGTCGTATTCGTAGGTGGTTTTGACCAGGGCCGCCTCCGTGGTCTGCAGTCGTTTGGCCAGCATGGAACTGAGCAGGGCAACCAGAAAAAAGGTTAGGCCGTGGATGGCAAAGAGCTGCATCGCCGCCTGGATATTGACCAGGGGAGAGGGCGACGGTGACGGCAAAAGAAAGCTTGAGCCGTAGCCCCTAAATTCGAGTAACAGCAACCCTCCGTAAAACAAGGTGGATAAGGCGGCAAAAAGAAACCCGCCTTGGCGCAGCAACAACAGGGCGCCCATCACGATCGGGAAAAAGTAAACGCCGGTAAAGACCGACTGGCTGCCGCCGGTGAAAAAAATCAGGCCGCTGATCAGGAGAGTGTCCAAGCTGATCTGCATAAAGCCAAAGCGGCTATAGCAGAGGATTTTGCGTAAGATAAGGGCGGAGGCAATGGTGAAGAGATAGAGGCCGGCGATAAAATAGGCGACAAAGTGGATCGGCGGCAAGAGGATGACCTTTTCCTCCGATTGCAGCAGGACACTGACCCCCAGCAGCAAGGAGAGAAAGATGACCCGCAGGAACAAGAGCCACTGGATCTGTTTTTTGAGCTGGTTATTCGCGGCGGGAGAGCCGGTATTAGGACATATTTTACTTGATTTCATATTTGCTTTTCGGCCCCGTGTTAATGCTGCCAACCTTGTTAATCCAGGTTGTATTTCTTTACCTTATAGCGAAAGGACCGAAAGCTCATTTTGAGAAGATCGGCCGCCTTCATTTTTGAGTTGTTGGTTTCTTTAAGGGCTTGCTTCAGCGCATTTTTCTCTATGTCGGCAACGTATTGCTCCAGGCCGACATCAAAGATTTCATCGGAAAAAGAGGGGGCTTGATTGTCGCGGTCAATCGTTTTAAGGTTTTCGCCCTTGCGGTGCATGGAAAGGGTGAGACTTTCCGGCAGGATAATATTGGAAGACTCCAGGGCCACCCCCCGTTCGATGATATTCTCCAGCTCCCTGACATTGCCGGGGAAATCGTAATTCATCAAGACCTCCATGGCATAGGCCGAAAGCTCGTGCACCTCCTTGTCAAAGAGGGCCGAGTATTTTTTTAAGAAATAGTCAACCAGCAGCGGCACGTCGCTTCGGCGTTCCCTTAGCGGCGGAACCCGAATGGGGACCACGGCCAGCCGGTAAAAAAGATCCTCGCGGAATCTTCCGGCCATCACCTCTTCTTCAAGATTTTTATTGGTCGCGGAGATGATCCGAACATTGACCTTGATGGTTTCAGAGCCGCCAACCCGTTTAAATTCACGCTCCTGCAACACCCTGAGCAGTTTGGTTTGAATCAGCGGGGTGAGCTCGCCGATTTCATCGAGAAAGGCGCTGCCGTTATCGGCTAATTCGAAAAGACCGGTTTTCGGGGCAATGGCGCCGGTAAAGGCGCCCTTGGCATGGCCGAACAACTCACTTTCGATAAGGCTTTCAGGTATTGCGCTGCAGGTGATCGGGACAAAGGCATTGTGCGCGGCCTTGCTGCGGTTGTGGATGGCCTTGGCCACCAATTCCTTGCCGGTGCCCGACTCGCCATGAATCAGAACATTGGCATGGGTTGGGGCAATCCGGGCAATGAGGTCGTAAATTTTAAGCATTTCCCGGCTGCCGCCGATGATCCCTTCAAACGATGAAGCCTTGTCATCGATGCTGGTCTCGGAAATACTGCCCAGGGCAGAGGTGACAATCTTGAGAAAATCCTCAACCTTGAAGGGCTTGGTGATGTAGTCATAGGCCCCGTTTTTCATGGCCAGCACCGCGTCCTCCGGGGAAGCGTAGGCGGTGATCAATACGACCGGGGTGTTGATGTCGTTGTTTTTGATGTGCTCAAGCAGGGTCAGCCCGTCAAGATCCGGCATCCGGATGTCGGAGATGATAAGGTCATAATTGTCAGTGGCGATTGTTTTAAGAGCCTCAGTCCCACTGGCTGCGGTCTCGGTGGTAAATCCTTCTTTATCGAGGAGGATTTTTAAAAACTCGCGCATACTGAGTTCATCGTCAACTACAAGAATGGAAGGCATTTGTTATCCTGGGTAGAAGCAGGGGTTACCTGTAAAAATTATTAAGGTATGTAAAATGATTTCAGCTAATTGCTGTAATTTTATATATTATATTGATATGATAACAAAATCACGGAATATGAGCATTGGTTTTGTTTTGTCGGCAGATACAGTTGAGCGTTGTCGGTATATCTTTTGTTTAGAAAGCGTCATGGGTCTTTAGGCTTGATTTTTTTCATATCTTCTGAATATTATAAGTTATTTTCTTGAATATATTATCAATTATGATTGGTTCTTATGTCTAAAAAAACAGCGACCCCCAAGGCGATAACTATTATTCCGGTGATTCTTGCCGGCGGTTCCGGCACCAGGCTGTGGCCTCTCTCCCGGGAACACTATCCCAAACAGCTGTTGCCCCTGGTCAATGAGTTGACCATGCTGCAGAATACCCTTAATCGGGTCGAGATTATTCCGGATATCGCCGAACCGATTATCGTCTGCACCGAAGAGCACCGCTTTCTGGTGGCCGAGCAGGCCAGGAGCACGGGCTGTGAGCCGACCATCATCATTGAATCGGTGGGCCGCGATACCGCTCCGGCTGTTGCCGCTGCCGCCTATGAGGCCTCCGCCGATGGCGGTGATCCTATCTTGCTGGTGCTTCCCGCTGATCATGTCATCGGCCAACCCGAAACCTTCTGCCGGGCGGTACAGCTTGGTGCGCTTTATGCCGCTGAAAATTACCTGGTAACCTTCGGCATTGTCCCGGAGAAGCCCCATGTCGGCTATGGTTATATCAAGAAAGGGGCAATGGTTTCGGTCGGGGCCGCAGGTGATGCTTATGTGGTTGAGCAATTTGTTGAAAAACCGGACCTGGCCACCGCCAAAGGATATGTGCAGGATGGTTTTTTATGGAACAGCGGCATGTTTCTGTTTAAGGCCTCTGTTTTTTTAGAGGAGCTTAAAAATTTTGAGCCCCAGATCGCGGCAAGTGTGCAGCAATCCTGTCTCAATCAGAGCCATGACTTGGATTTTACCAGGCTGGAAGCGAAATCGTTTGCCGCCAGCCCCTCCAAATCGGTGGATTACGCGGTGATGGAGCGGTCAAAAAAGACAGTGGTTCTGCCCCTTGACTGTGGCTGGAGTGATGTCGGTTCCTGGAGCGCGCTCTGGGAGATAGGGGAGCAGGATGAGCACGGCAATGTCTTTTCCGGCAATGTCATGGCCGAGGATGTGCATGGTTGTTATATCCAGGCCAAACACGGCCTGGTCGCCGCGGTGGGGCTTAAAGATCATGTGGTTGTTGAAACCAGGGATGCCATCCTGGTGGCACCCAAGGATCGGGCCCAGGAGGTGAAGGCCATTGTCAAGCGGTTGCAGGATGATAACCGGGAGGAGGCCAGACTTCACAAAAAGGTGTTCCGGCCCTGGGGATCTTACGAATGCCTTGATTGCGGCGAAAGGTTTCAGGTGAAACGGATCATTGTCAAACCAAATGCCAGCTTGTCCCTGCAGCGCCATTTTCATCGGGCCGAGCACTGGGTGGTGGTAAAGGGCACGGCCATGATAACCAACGGCGATCATAAAACCATGCTCAGCGAGAACCAGTCAACCTATATCC